>NZ_CAMFKW010000044.1 GCF_945957345.1 uncultured Allobosea sp.
AGGCCGAGGCGCTCGACGCGATGCTCGACGGCAAGGGGCTGAAGCTCGATGCCGTGCTCGAGCTCAAGGTCGACCAGACCAAGCTCGTCGACCGCATCGTCCATCGCGCCGAAGAGGCGAAGGCGGCCGGGCAGCCGGTGCGCAAGGACGACGACCCGGAGGTCTTCAAGACCCGGCTCGAGGCCTATAACCGCGATACCGCAGTGGTCGCTCCCTATTACGAGAAGCGCGGCCAGCTGACGGCGATCGACGGCATGCAGCCGATCGACAGCGTTTCGCAGGCGATCACCGACGCGCTTTCGGTGGCGGCTCAGGGCTGATCGGCTCTCCAGCATCATACATTCGAACCCGGGCGGACCTGACGGTCCGTCCGGGTTTCTCGTTTCGGCGGTGCGCTTTTGCGCGGATGCCTTTGCCTTTTCTCGGTCCGCCCGTGCGTTGACAGGCCAGTGCCCGGCAGATGTGCTGGAGGCCAATCCGCGCGAAGCGGTGGCAAGCATCCGTCGACCGGGAGGCGAAGCGGCTTTCCAGGTCCGGAGGCAGGACAGGGAGCAGGCGCATGACGAGGTTTGGAGCGTTGCTGGTCGCGAGCACGCTGGCGCTGATGCCGGCGGCGGCGCGGGCACAGGACGCGGTGAAGATCGGCATCCTCAACGACCAGTCGGGCAATTATGCCGAATTCGGCGGCCTCGGTTCGGTCGAGGCCGCGAAGATGGCGATCGAGGATTTCGGCGGTTCCGTGCTGGGCAAGCCTATCGAGATCGTCTCCGCCGACCACCAGAACAAGCCGGATATCGCCGTCGGGCTGGCGCGGCGCTGGTACGATGTGGATGGCGTCACCGCGATCGCGGACCTCACCAACTCCGCCGTTGCGCTGGGCGTGGCCGGCATCGCCAGGGAAAAGCAGAAGATCGCGCTCTATAATGGCCCGGCGACGACGCGCCTCTTCAACGAGGACTGCACGGCGACCGGCTTCATGTGGACCTTCGACACCGCGACCTCGGCCAAGGGCACGGCGGTTTCGGTGCTGCGCGAAGGCGGCGACAGCTGGTACATCATCGCCGCCGACTACGCCTTCGGCCATCAGCTCACCGCCGACATCGAGACGATCGTGAAGGCCAATGGCGGCAAGACGCTGGGCGCGGTGCGTGCGCCGCTGGGCACGCCGGACTTTTCCTCCTTCCTGCTGCAGGCGCAGGCCTCCAAGGCCAAGATCGTCGCCTTCGCCAATGCCGGCACCGACACGATCAACTCGATCAAGCAGGCGGGCGAGTTCGGCCTGGTCGATGGCGGCCAGAAGCTCGCAGCGATGGTCGTGGTGCTGAGCGACGTTCACGGGCTCGGCCTCGACAAGGCCAAGGGGCTGATCACCACCACTGCCTATTACCACGACGCCGACAAGCCGAGCCGCGACTTCGCCGACCGCTACATGGCGCGGACCAAGAAGATGCCGGGCATGATTCAGGCCAGCGTCTATTCCTCGGTGCTGCACTATCTCAAGGCGGTGAAGGCAGCCGGCACGGCGGCCGGCCCTGCGGTCGCGGCGAAGATGAAGGAGATGCCGGTCGAGGATTTCTACGCGCCGGGCGCGAAGGTCCGCGAGGACGGCCGGCTGATGAACGACATGCTGCTGGTCGAGGTGAAGAAGCCGGCCGAATCGAAGGCGCCGTGGGATTACTTCAAGGTCGTCCGCAAGATCCCGGCGGCCGAGATCATCGCGCCACTCTCGGAGAGCAAGTGCAGTCTGGTGAAGAAATAGGGCGGGGTGCCTGCGCCGGAAGGCCGTCATGCCGGATCGACGCGGCGTCGCCACTTGCCCGGAATGACGAAGCACCCTATATGGCAATCGCGGCTACCGCCTTGACCTCGCAGTGCTTCGGCCGCTTCATGGCCTTGGCATGTTTCTTGGTTGCGACGGGTTGACTCGTTGCGCCCAACCCGTTAACGAGCCGCCATCCGGTTTCATGGGAGCGATGCCGTTGCCTTCGCGAGAAGGGACGACGTCGCATTATCGCGTGGAGCCGTTCAACGTCCTGCATGAGCCGGCCTCCACCGGACGCGGGATTTTTCCCACCGCCGGGGTGCCATCGGGTGCTTCGGCCGACATGGAGATGAGACCATGGCTCGTATCGCGGGCGTCAACATTCCCACCGGCAAGCGCGTCGTCATCGGCCTGCAGTACATCCACGGCATTGGCGCGGCCAAGGCCCAGGAGATCGTCGAGAAGGTCGGCATCGCGCCGGAGCGCCGCGTCAACCAGCTGACCGACGCCGAAGTCCTGCAGATCCGCGAGACGATCGACCGCGACTACCTCGTCGAGGGCGACCTGCGCCGCGAAGTCTCGATGAACATCAAGCGCCTGATGGACCTCGGCTGCTATCGCGGCCTGCGTCATCGCCGCTCGCTGCCGGTCCGCGGCCAGCGCACGCACACCAACGCCCGCACCCGCAAGGGCAAGGCGAAGCCGATCGCCGGCAAGAAGAAGTGATTTCGGCGGGCCGGTAATCCGGCCCGCCGTCTATACGCCGGCCGGTCCGCTCACGGGCCGCCGGCATCCCCAGCGCCTGGCATGACGGGCGCGCCTGAAGGATGGAAGAAGAGATATGGCCAAGGAAGCCCAGCGCGTCCGTCGTCGCGAACGCAAGAACATCGTCTCCGGCGTCGCGCATGTGAACGCCTCGTTCAACAACACCATGATCACCATCACCGACGCGCAGGGCAATACGATCTCGTGGTCGTCGGCCGGTACGATGGGCTTCAAGGGCTCGCGCAAGTCGACCCCCTACGCCGCCCAGGTCGCCGCCGAGGACGCCGCCCGCAAGGCTGCCGAGCATGGCATGCGCACCCTCGAGGTCGAGGTGACCGGTCCGGGTTCGGGCCGCGAGTCGGCTCTTCGCGCTCTCCAGGCCGCGGGTTTCACCGTGACCTCGATCCGCGACGTGACGCCGATCCCGCACAATGGCTGCCGTCCGCGCAAGCGCCGTCGCGTCTGACGCCTGACTTGGTAAGCCTCAGGGCGCCCGCAGGGGCGGGCGCCTGTCCGGGGCGGCGGTGGCCGCCAGAAGAATTCAGCACCAGGAGTGCGGTCGTGATCAGCAAGAACTGGCAGGATCTTTCCAAGCCGAACAAGCTCGAAGTGAAGGTCGGAGACGACCCGAAACGTCAGGCGACTGTGGTTGCGCGTCCGCTCGAGCGCGGCTTCGGCATGACGCTCGGCAATGCGCTCCGTCGCGTGCTGCTGTCGTCGCTCCAGGGCGCGGCCGTGACCGCCGTCCAGATCGACGGCGTTCTCCACGAGTTCTCCTCGATTCCTGGCGTCCGTGAGGACGTCACCGACATCGTCCTCAACATCAAGGCCGTCGCGGTCAAGATGCAGGGCGAGGGCCCGAAGCGCATGACCCTGCGCAAGTCCGGCCCGGGCACCGTCACCGCCGGCGACATCAACACCATCGGCGACGTGTCGATCCTGAACCCCGACCTCGTGCTCTGCACGCTGGATGACGGGGCCGAGATCCGCATGGAGTTCACGGTCAACACCGGCAAGGGCTATGTGCCGGCCGAGCAGAACCGCCCCGAGGACGCGCCGATCGGCCTGATCCCGGTCGACAGCCTGTACTCGCCGGTCAAGAAGGTCTCCTACCGCGTCGAGAACACCCGCGAGGGCCAGAACCTCGACAAGGACTCGCTGACGCTGGCGATCGAGACCAATGGCTCGGTCACCCCCGAGGACGCGCTGGCGCTCGCCGCCCGCATCCTGCAGGACCAGCTCGCGGTGTTCATCACCTTCGAGGAGCCGCGCAAGGAAGAGGCCGTCTCGACCGCGCCGCAGCTGCCCTTCAACCCGGCGCTGCTCAAGAAGGTCGACGAGCTCGAGCTTTCGGTCCGCTCGGCGAACTGCCTCAAGAACGACAACATCGTCTATATCGGCGACCTCATCCAGAAGTCCGAGGGCGAGATGCTGCGCACCCCGAACTTCGGCCGCAAGTCGCTGAACGAGATCAAGGAAGTGCTCGCCACCATGGGCCTGCACCTGGGCATGGATGTCCAGGGCTGGCCGCCGGAGAACATCGAAGAGCTCGCGAAGCGCTTCGAGGAGCACTACTGAGTTTGACGGCGCGGGAGGCATCCCGCGCCAACCCCGCCCGGCTCATCCGAGCCGGAGCATAACGAACGGTCGTTCCGTGGCACGGCGGCCGTAATCAACGAAGGAGCCAAACAATGCGTCACGGTTTCCGCGGTCGTCGTTTCAACCGCTCGGCCGAGCATCGCCAGGCGATGTTCGCCAACATGGCCCAGGCCCTGATCAAGCACGAGCAGATCACCACCACGCTGCCGAAGGCCAAGGACCTGCGTCCGGTCGTCGAGAAGCTGATCACCCTCGGCAAGCGCGGCGACCTGCATGCCCGCCGTCAGGCGATCGCGCAGATCAAGGATGTCGAGCTCGTCGGCAAGCTCTTCGCGGTCCTCGGCCCGCGCTACAAGGAGCGCAACGGCGGCTATCTCCGCATCATGAAGGCGGGCTTCCGCTTCGGCGACAACGCCCCGATGGCGATCATCGAGTTCGTCGACCGCGACGTCGAGGCCAAGGGCAAGGATTCCGGCCCGGTCTTCACGGCTGAAGACGAAGCCGCCTGATCGGCTTCATCCGACTGAATTGGAAAAGGCGGCCTTCGCGGGCCGCCTTTTTCTTTGCCTCGTTGGTGGCCGGAATTGCTTCAGGCCGGCCGCCCTGCCAGCTCTCCTGCGAGATCGACGAGCGTCTCCAGCGGTTGGGCATGGAGATCGTTCTCCGGCGTGACGCCGTAGAGGCCGAAGATGAAGCCGGTCGTCTCGTCGCGCTCGGCAATGCCCATGGCCCAGCCGGGGAAGGAGCGGGCCGCGATCGGTTCCTCGATCAGCAGCCGAACAGCCGCATGGCGCGGATCCATCACGATCCGGCCATAGGTTTCCGTTACGTTGTCTTGCTGCCCTTCCAACACCTGCGCGAAGGCCCTGTCCGTCGCCAGCAGGAAGCCGGTGATGCCGTTCTGGCCGTTGAAGCGGCGGGCGCTTGCCAGCGTCCTGTCGAGTTCGGCGCGGCGATTGGCGTCGACGAGGCGGCTCTCGCTGGCGTACACAAGCCGAATCAGGCTCATCCTGCTCTTCCTATCCGGCCAGGAAAGGCCATATCGGGTTGGGTATGCCGCTGCGGGAACCGCAGGGCGTTACATGGGTATAGCGGGTGCCACGCCTGAACGGGAAACTCCGTGCCGGCGCTTTTTTGTTTCTGAACGAGGATGAGCATGATCCACCGTCCCGCACCATATCGGAAGAGCTTGGCTGCGGCCGCCCTTGCCGGCGCGCTGATGGCAGGCGGGGCGCCGTGGCCGGCGTTCGGCCAGGCGCGGCAAGTGCCCGAGACGCGCGAGCAGGTGACGCTCTCCTTCGCGCCGCTGGTCAAGCAGACGCAGGCCGCGGTCGTGAACGTCTATGGCGCGCGCGTCGAGAAGCGTCCGCAGAACCCCTTTATGGACGACCCGTTCTTCCGCCGCTTCTTCGGCGATGGCGGCTTCGGCGTGCCGCGCGAGCGGGTGCAGCGTTCGCTCGGCTCGGGCGTGATCGTCGATGCCGGCGCCGGCCTCGTGGTGACGAACAACCACGTCATCGAGAACATGAGCGAAGTGAAGGTGGCCTTCGCCGACAAGCGCGAGGTCGAGGCCACGATCCTGTTGCGCGATCCGCGCACCGATCTCGCCGTGCTCAAGCTTGCCGATGCCAAGAACCTGACGGCTATCGAGCTGGCCGATACCGACGAACTCCAGGTCGGCGATATCGTGCTCGCGATGGGCAACCCCTTCGGCGTCGGCCAGACGGTGACGCAGGGCATCGTTTCGGCGCTGGCGCGTACGCAGATCGGCGTCGGCGATGCGCAGTCCTTCATCCAGACCGACGCGGCGATCAATCCCGGCAATTCGGGCGGCGCGCTGATCGACATGAAGGGGCGCGTCGTCGGCATCAACACGGCGATCTATTCGCGCTCCGGCGGCAGCGTCGGCATCGGCTTCGCCATCCCCTCGGCGATGGTGCGCCTCGTCGTCGACAGCGCCAAGGCCGGCGTCAAGACGGTCAAGCGCCCCTGGTTCGGCGCACGGCTGCAGATTCTGACGGCAGACGTCGCCGACGGGCTCGGGCTCGACCGCCCCGCGGGCTCGGTCGTTGCCAGCGTCGTCGAGAAGGGGCCGGCCGATCAGGCTGGCTTGAAGCGCTCGGATGTCATTCTCTCGGTCGACGGTTTCGCGGTCGATGACCCCGAATCCTTCGGCTATCGCTTCGCGACGCGGCCGATCGGCGGCACGACGATGCTGACTGTCCTGCGCGGCGGCAAGCGTATCTCGATTCCCGTGAAGCTGGTCGCGGCGCCCGAGACCCGGCCGCGCGAAATGGTCAAGCTCACGAGCCGTTCGCCGCTCGCCGGCCTGACCGTCGGCAACATGTCGCCGGCTCTGGCCGAGGAGCTCTCGGTCGACACCGGCAACGAGGGCGTAGTCGTCAGTGAGGTCGAAGAGGGCAGCACCGCTGCCAACATCGGCTTCCAGAAGGGCGACATGATCAAGGCGCTGAACGGTGAGCAGATGAACACGTCGCGCGAGGTCGAAGCGATCCTCAAGGATCGCAAGCGCGCCTGGGAGGTGACGATCATCCGCAACGGTCAGACGATCACGTCGGTCTTCCCGGGGTGAGCGACCTGTTTTCAGCCTCGGGGCTGGACAAGTCCGGCCCGCGGCCGCTTGCCGACCGCTTGCGGCCGACGACGCTCGCCGAGGTGGCGGGTCAGGAACATCTGACTGGGCCGGACGGCGCGCTGACCCGGCTCGTGGCCTCCGGGACGATCGGCAGCCTGATCTTCTGGGGGCCGCCCGGCACCGGCAAGACGACGGTAGCGCGGCTGCTCGCCGGGCTGGTCGATCTCGGCTTCGAGCAGATCAGCGCGATCTTCTCCGGCGTCGCCGATCTCAAGAAGGTGTTCGAGGCCGCGCGCGGGCGCCGCCTCGGCGGCCGGGGCACGCTGCTTTTCGTCGACGAGATCCATCGCTTCAACCGCGCCCAGCTCGACGCCTTCTTGCCCGTCATGGAAGACGGCACGATCACGCTGATCGGCGCCACGACCGAGAACCCGTCCTTCGCGCTCAATGCTGCTCTGCTGTCGCGGGCGCGCATGCTGACGTTCAAATCGCTGGACGAGGGCTCGCTGCTCTTCCTGCTCGGCCGGGCCGAGGTCCTGGAAGGCAAGGAGCTGCCGCTGACGCCGGAGGCGCGGCTCGCGTTGGCGCGCTTCGCCGATGGCGACGGGCGTGCTGTACTGACTCTGGCAGAGGAGATCTGGCGGGCGGCGAAACCCGGCGAGATCCTCGACGAGCACGGCTTGTCCGAAGTGATCCAGCGCCGCGCGCCGATCTACGACAAGGCACAGGACGGCCACTACAACCTGATCTCCGCCTTGCACAAGACGATCCGCGGCTCCGATCCCGATGCTGCGCTCTACTATTTCGCGCGCATGCTCGATGCCGGTGAGGACCCGCGTTTCCTGGCGCGCAGGCTGGTCCGGATGGCAGTGGAGGATATCGGGCTCGCCGATCCGCAGGCGCTGCTGCATGCGCGCGCCGCTGCGCAAACCTATGAGCAACTCGGCACGCCGGAAGGCGAGCTCGCGCTGGCCAATTGCGTGATCTACCTGGCGACCGCGCCGAAATCGAATGCCGCCTACACCGCCTACAAGGCGGCAGTGCGGGTGGCGAAGGAGCGGGGATCCCTGACGCCGCCCAAGACCATCCTCAACGCACCGACCAAGCTGATGCGCGAAGAGGGCTATGGCGCCGATTACGCCTATGATCATGACCAGCCCGATGCCTTTTCCGGGCAGAACTACTGGCCGGAGGTGCTCGGACGGCAGCGCTTCTACGATCCGCCGGAACGCGGTTTCGAGCGCGAGATCCGCAAGCGCCTGGAATACTGGGAACGGCTGCGGCAGGAGCGGGGGGAATAGCGATGCTGGCGCGCCTGCTCCTGATCGTGCCCTCGGTGATCGCGGGCTGGTTCGTTTCGAAGGACGATGTCTCCTATTGGGTCGTCGCTTTCGCGATCGCGCTGGTCTTCATCGTGCTGACCATCGCCTTCGAGCTTTACGTGCATCCGCGGCTGAGGAGGCGCGGCGACTCGTAGCCCGCTCTCAGCTGCGGCAGGTGAACGGCAGGAAGGTGCCGGACATGCCGCTGTTCATCGCCATCAGGACGAGGCGGTTCG
Source organism: uncultured Allobosea sp. (assembly GCF_945957345.1). GTDB lineage: Bacteria > Pseudomonadota > Alphaproteobacteria > Rhizobiales > Beijerinckiaceae > Allobosea. The sequence goes on from NZ_CAMFKW010000044.1 coordinate 8,281, forward strand.
CAAGCTCCAGCTCCTCCTTGCTGCGGGCGCAGACTTCGGCGCGAGCCTGGCAGTTCGACGCGAGGAAGGCGTCGTGGCTGGCGAGGAATTCAGCACTCAGGCCCTTCTTGCCGAGATAGGCGATCGACTGATCATAGGCCTTCCGGTAGCGGTTGCACTTCTCCGTCGGCCAGTCCGTGCCGCCGCTCTGCTGCGAGAGGGCAAGCGTGCTGCCCATGGTCACCAAGGAGGCGACCATGCCGGCTTTGGCGATACGCGCTTGAAGATCCATCGTTTCCATTCCTATCGCCTGCGCCGGGTTCGTTTCTATTGTCGGCTTGCTGCCCGGTTGCACGGAGCCGTGTAATTGCGGCGGATTTCGTTTGTGCAAGGCGGCTGTGCGCTCTATTCCACAACGATGATCTCCACCGCTTTCGTCTTCGTCGGCGCCGGCATCGGCGGCGCCCTGCGCCACGGCATCAATACCGTCTCGCCGCGCTGGTTCGGCATGGGGTTCCCTTATGGGACCATGGCCATCAACATCATCGGCTCCGCCCTGATGGGGCTCGTCGCCGGCTGGTTTGCCTTCCGCGCCGGGGAGGGCGTGCCGCAGCACCTCCGCCTGTTCCTGGCGACAGGCATCCTCGGCGGTTTCACCACCTTCTCGGCCTTCTCGCTCGATGCCGTCCTGCTCTGGGAGCGCGGCGAGACGATGCTGGCGGCCACTTATGTGATCGGCTCGGTTATGTTGTCGCTGGCGGCGCTGATCGGTGGCCTCGCGATGATGCGGAGCATGTCATGAAGGCGGGCGGGAAAGGCCCTGGCGGCAAGGGCGCCGGGAGCAAGGGCACCGGAGGCCCCTCGCGCGGCGGGAAGCCGCCAGCGGCGGGTGCGCCGCGTGGCAAGCGGCCGAGCCATGATGCCCGGCGTCGTGCCGCGGCGCGCCCGACCGGCGGCGAGGAGCGCGCGCAGCGCCCAGCCCGTCTGCGGCCGATGGAGGAAGCTGCTCCCAAGCCGACCCGCGCGCAGGTCAAGGCCGAAACCGCACAGGTGCTCTCGACCGGCGTGCAGCAGCTCGTGGTGACGCCGGACGAGAACGAGATGCGGATCGACCGCTTCCTCGAGGCGCGCTTCCCGCAGCTCTCCTTCAGCCATATCCAGCGCATCGTCCGGAAGGGCGAGTTGCGGGTCGACGGCAAACGCGCCGACAGCAAGGACCGGCTGAGCGAGGGCCAGACCGTGCGCATCCCGCCGCTGAGGCTGGAGGAGCAGGCCGAGCGCCCGCGCTCGGCCAAGGCCGATGCCGACACGATCGGCTTCCTGCGCTCGATCACGCTCTACGAGGACGACGACGTCATGGTCCTCAACAAGCCGGCGGGGCTTGCCGTGCAGGGCGGCTCGGGTACGACGCGCCATGTCGACCAGATGCTGGAGGCGCTGACGGGCAAGGATGGGCAGAAGCCGCGCCTCGTCCACCGCCTCGACAAGGATACGGCCGGCTGCCTCGTCATCGCCAAGTCGCGCTTTGCGGCGGCGACGCTGGCCAAGACCTTCCGTTCGCGCTCGGCCCGCAAGGTCTATTGGGCGTTGGTCGTCGGCGTGCCGCGCGTGCGACAGGGCCGGATCTCGACCTATCTCGCCCGCGAGGAGGCCTATGACGGCGACCAGCGCATGGCGGTCGCCAAGCATGGCGAGGATGGCGCGATGCATGCGGTGACCTATTACGCGGTGGTGGAGACGGCAGCGCAGAAGCTCGCCTGGCTGTCGCTCAAGCCTGTGACCGGGCGCACACACCAGCTGCGCGCCCACACGACCCATATCGGCCATCCGATCATCGGCGATCCCAAATATTTCAACATCCAGAACTGGGAACTGCCCGGCGGCATCCAGAACAAGCTGCACCTGCTGGCGCGGCGGATCGTGCTGCCGCATCCGCGCGGCAAGGGCACGATCGATGTGAGCGCGCCGCTGCCGCCGCATATGCGGCAGAGCTGGAACCTGCTCGGCTTCGACGACGCGCCCTATGACCCGATCGTCGAGGCCCCCGACGAGTGAGATTTCCCTTGATGGGATGACGAAACGTAAGAGAACAGTTGCGGAACAAAACGCTTTCTGTTCTATTGATGTTCTCGTCATCGGAGGGGCTGACCATGCGTTCGATCTGGATCGTTTCCGCCTTTGTTCTCGGCCTTGTCGGGGCCGCTCAGGCACAGACTGCCGTGCCCGCGAAAGCGCCGGCGCAGACCGTCGCTGCGGCACCGACGGATGAGCCGATTCCGCGCACTGAGCGGGCCAAGGCGCGGCAGGATTGCGTCTCCGAGAACATCGCGCTCACGGGCGACGATCTGCGTGCGGCGATGCGGATCTGCATGCAGGGCAAATTCCCCGGCGTGCAGCTCTATGCCCGCGACGGCGTGACCCGCGATGGAAAGCCGACGGCAGTGGCGGCGCGGGCGGCCTGCAAGGAGGAGGTCGACGGGCGCAAGCTCGAAGGTTCGGAGCGGATCGCGGCTCTGACCGCCTGCTTCAACGGCAAGCGGCCGGACCTTGCCCAGCGCTCCGAATGCCGCAAGGAAGCGCGGGCCAAAGGGCTCGACGGCGCCGATCTGCGCAAGGCTGTCGATGCCTGCGCCCGCGAGGCCAAGGGCTGACTGCTCGCGAGCGGGATGAAGCCATGCCGGGCCTGCAGTGGATCGCCCGCGCGATCCGGGCTAAAGCGCCGGCATGGATCTCATCATCTTCGATCTCGACGGCACGCTGATCAATTCCGAGGCGATCATCCTCGGCGCGCAATACGAGACCTTCAAGCTCTGCGGGAGGGCGCATCCGGGCCGCGAGGCCGGGCTCGGCATCGTCGGGCTCACCCTGGATATCGCGCTAGCGCAACTTGCTGGCTTGACCGAGCCTGACGATGTGCTGACCGAGACCTATCGCCAGGTCTTCAGCGCGATGCGGGTGCAGGCCGAGAGCGATCCTTCGCTGGACGAGCCGCTGTTCGCGGGCGTTGCGGAAACGCTGGCCGAGCTGAAGCGCCATGGCGGGCTGAAGCTCGGCATCGCCACCGGCAAGTCGCGCAAGGGGGCCGAGTTCATTGTTGCCCGGCATGGCTGGGAAGGCCTGTTCGACACGGTGCAGTCGGCGGACGATCCACCGTCGAAGCCGCATCCCGGCATGATCCAGCGGGCGATGGCGGAGACGGGAGCAGCTCCGGAGCGTACCGCGATGGTCGGCGACAGCTCCTTCGATATCGAGATGGCGGTGGCGGCCGGCGTCGTGCCCGTCGCTGTGTCCTGGGGCTTCCAGCCGGTCGAGAAGCTCGTCTCGCTCGGCGCCCGGCATGTGCTGCGGGAGTTTCAGGAACTGCCGACGGCGCTGGGGTTGCCGAAGGCCGTGGCAGCGTAGAAGTGCCCAAAAGCATCGCTTGATTTCGAGGCGCAGCCCTTGTCATTCCGGGGCGCGCCAACGGCGCGAACCCGGAACCCACGACTGGGTGAGGCCTCGGGCACTTGGTTGCAGGCGGCATGCCCAATCGTGGGTTCCAGGTTCTTCGCGATGCGAAGCCCCGGAATGACAAAGGGGCGGGCCGGAAACGATCGGTCGTCAGGCCGGATCTGTGTGCGGGAATGCCTTTTCCCGATCCGATCTCGCCATGCTCGTCTGCATGCCCTCAAGCGGCGGCAAGTACCCGGCGTGCTTGCCGTGGCGCGGGCTGGAGGTCGCTGTCCGCGGCGCCCCCGCCTTGCTCGCCAGTAACATCTTCGCAACCAAGCCGACTCAGTTCCGTTTAACCTGAATAACCGTTCAGATTTGCGCGTTAACCACCTGATGCCGAGGCGGGGTGCATGGTGTTCCCACAACAGGGACGTACCGGCACAAAACAACGCCGGACAGGGGTTCGAACATGATGGATCATGAGCTTCGTGAATTCGTCGATCGCGTGATGGATCGTTGCGCGATCGACGAAGAAGACGTCAAGATGCTTCACCGTAACATCTTGAGCGACATCGTCATCACGCGGGACATCGTCGATGTCCTCATCGCGCTCGACCGGGCCGTGCCGCAAAGCTGCAAAGCCTATGCGAATTACATGGTGGCGCTGGTCGTCGACTTCGCCGTCTGGGAGAACCGCCCGACCGGCGTGATCGATCGCGACAAGGCGCATTGGCTGGTCACGACGCTCTCGGCCGGCGAGGGGCCGACTGCGACCGCCCAGCGCATCGCCAACGAGATCGTCCGCGAGGCCGAGCATTGCGACGAGACGCTGCTTGCCTTCGCCTTCGCCAAGGGCTCGGCGAAGGCCGTGGTCCGTGCCGGTGTCGGCGCCGCCCCGCGCGTCCTGCTCGCGAGCTGAGCCAGCGTCATTCCCGGGCTTGGCCAGAGAATATTGGACCGAAGGAGGCAAGCGCTTCCTGCCAGAGCTGCCCGGGTCAGGCCCGGGCATGACGGCGTCGGGCCGCACGTTCTCTGACAGGGCGTGGTACCCCGGACCTGTGCATCCTTGCACAACGGCTTGGCCGATAGCCGACTTTCGCATCGGTGGACGGCAGTTGCGGCATCCCATAGACCCCGGCTATTGCAGTCTGGTCTGAAGCCGGGAGTGGCCGCGCATGTTCTCGAAGATCCTGATCGCGAACCGCGGCGAGATCGCCTGCCGTGTCATCAAGACGGCGCGGCGCATGGGCATCAAGACGGTCGCCGTCTATTCCGACGCGGATCGCGACGCGCTGCATGTCGAGATGGCCGACGAGGCCGTGCATATCGGCGCCGCTCCCGCCGCCCAGTCCTATCTGCTGATCGACAAGATCATCGATGCCTGCAAAGCAACGGGCGCCGAGGCCGTGCATCCCGGCTATGGCTTCCTCTCCGAGCGCGAGGCTTTCGCCCAGGCGTTGAAGGATAACGGCATCGTCTTCATAGGCCCCAATCCCGGTGCGATCGCCGCGATGGGCGACAAGATCGAGTCGAAGAAGGCCGCAGCCGCGGCCAAGGTTTCGACCGTTCCCGGCTTCCTCGGCATTATCGAGAGCCCCGAGCATGCCGTGACGATCGCCGATGAGATCGGCTATCCCGTGATGATCAAGGCTTCGGCGGGCGGCGGCGGCAAGGGTATGCGTATCGCCCATTCGGCCGGTGAGGTGGCGGAGGGTTTCGCCCGCGCCAAGTCGGAAGCGGCGTCTTCCTTCGGCGACGACCGCGTCTTCGTCGAGAAGTTCATCGTCGATCCCCGGCATATCGAGATTCAGGTCCTCGGCGACAAGCACGGCAACGTCATCTATCTCGGCGAGCGCGAATGCTCGATCCAGCGCCGTAACCAGAAGGTGCTGGAGGAAGCGCCGTCGCCGCTGCTCGACGAGGCGACCCGCAAGAAGATGGGCGAGCAGGCCGTCGCGCTGGCGAAGGCGGTGAATTACGACTCAGCCGGCACGGTCGAATTCGTCGCCGGCCAGGACAAGTCGTTCTACTTCCTGGAGATGAACACCCGATTGCAGGTCGAGCATCCGGTGACCGAGATGATCACCGGCATCGATCTCGTCGAGCAGATGATCCGTGTCGCCTATGGCGAGAAGCTCGCGATCACGCAGGCCGATGTGAAGCTGGACGGCTGGGCGGTCGAATCCAGAGTCTATGCCGAGGACCCGACCCGCAATTTCCTGCCCTCGACCGGACGTCTCGTGACCTACCGCCCCCCGAGCGAGGGACCGGATGGCGAGGCGATGGTGCGCAACGATACCGGCGTGTTCGAAGGCGGCGAGATCTCGATCTATTACGACCCGATGATCGCCAAGCTCGTGACCCACGCGCCGACGCGCGAGGCCGCGATCAAGGCCCAGGCGCGCGCGCTCGATGCCTTCGCCATCGACGGCATCCGCCACAATATCCCCTTCGTCGCGGCGGTGATGCAGCATCCGCGCTGGATCGCCGGCAATCTCTCGACCGGCTTCATCGCCGAGGAATTTCCGGAAGGCTTCTCGCTGCCGGCGCCGCAGGGTGAGATCGCGCAGCGCATGGCGGCGATCGCGATCGCCTGCGACCACAAGCTCAACCAGCGCAAGCGCCATGTCTCGGCGCAGATGGAAGGCTGGCGCAAGGTCTCCTTCGATCGGCAACGCATCGTCCAGCTCGGCGCGGAGCGCTTCGAGGGCGAGGTGACGGAGCAGGGCGGGGCGGTGATCATCGCCTTCCCGGGCCGCAGCGTCAGTGTCGTCAGCGACTGGGCGCCGGGCGAGCCGGTCTGGCATGGCACGCTCGACGGGGTGAAGGTCGCGGCACAGGTGCGGCCGATCCTGAACGGCGTCGCGCTCGGCCATGCCGGTGCCTATGCCAATGCCCATGTCTACACGCAGCGTGAGGCGGAGCTTGCCGCGCTGATGCCGGAGAAGGTCGCGGCCGATACCGGCAAGTTCCTGCTCTGCCCGATGCCGGGCCTGGTCAAGTCGATCGCGGTCACGGTCGGGCAGGAGGTCAAGGCCGGCGAGCCGCTCGCCATGGTCGAGGCGATGAAGATGGAAAACGTGCTGCGCGCCGAAAAGGACGTCACCATCGCCAAGATTCTGGCGAAGGAGGGCGATTCGCTCGCCGTCGACGCGGTGATCATGGAATTCGCCTGAGCGGACGGTGCATGACGCGGCTCTGCCGTCATGGTCGGGCTTGTCCCGACCATCCACGTCTTCGCTGGTCCAAGTCGTGTTCAAGACGTGGATGCTCGCCACAAGGGCGAGCATGACGATCCGGAGGGTTTCATGCTGACGATCTGGGGCCGGTTGAGCTCGATAAACGTGCAGAAGGTGGTCTGGGCCGCCGGCGAGGCCGGGCAGGCCTTCGAGCGCATCGATGTCGGCGGGCCATTCGGTGGGCTGGATACGCCAGAATACCGGGCGATGAACCCGAACCGGCAGATTCCGGTGCTGCGCGACGGCGAGCTCGTGCTCTGGGAGTCGAACAGCATCCTGCGCTATATCGCGGCCCGCTATGCTTCGGGCATGCTCTGGGAGGAGGATCCGGCGCGGCGTGTGCTGGCCGATCGCTGGCTGGACTGGATGCTGTCGGAGCTTCAGCCTGCCATGGCGCCGGTGCTCTGGGGCGTGGTGCGCAAGGTGCCGCCCTTCACCGATCCGAAGGTGATCTCCGACGCGATCGCGAAAGCCGAGGCGCTGATGGCTATCCTCGAGGCGCAATTGGCGGATCGGCCCTTCCTTGCAGGCGAGCGCTTCGGCATGGCCGATATCGCAGTCGGCTGTGGCGCGCATCGCTGGCTCAACATGCCGGTCGAGCGGATCGCGCGGCCACGGGTCCAGCGCTGGTACGAGCAGCTCTTCGCGCGTCCGGCGGCCCAGGCCGCGCTGCCGTTGCCGATCGTGTGAGGTCGCGCAACGGCGCTTGATCCGGTCGCTGCCGCTGGCATGATAGCGGCATGAACGCTCTTCGGACGATCCTGCTTCTGTGCAGCCTCGCCGCTGCTGCGCCGGCGGCGGCGCAGAATTCACCGACGCTGCGGGCGGACCTCACGGCGCTCTCAGGGTGCCTGCGCGACAGCGGCTCCTCGCCGTCGGCCTGCATCGGTGCGGTGGCCGTGGCCTGCGTGCGTGCCGCCAGCAATGATCCGCGCGGCGCCGAGGCCGCTTGTGCCCGGCGCGAGGAGGCAGCATGGCGCGAGCGCCTGACGGCCGCCCTGCAAGTGGCGGGACGGTCGCTCGATGCCGGCCAGCGCAGCCGGCTCGCGGCGCTGCAGCTTGCCTGGGAAAGCTATGTCACGCAGAAATGCGCTTTCTATGGTGCGACCCAGCGAGAGGCGTTGCAGGCTGGCCGTCAGGCGGGCTGCGAATTGCGGGAGGTCGCGGGCCGCGCGATCGAACTCGCGAAGGCCCTGCCGCAAAGCGGCCGCCGTCGTCCGCAATCGCCGCCGCAGATCATCCGCTGACATTGCTGGAACGAGCCCAAAGACGCCGTAATAGATCCGGCGGATTCTCGCTTTCAGAAAGCCGTCAGTATTTGACGATAGGACTCTCCAAGTCCTTCTCTCGGCGCGCGAGCCCCCGATGTTCTTCGTTCTCTCAAAGGTCGTCTGGTTCGTCCTGTCGCCGGTCAATCTCGCTATCCTGCTTGCCGGGTTCGCAGGGCTCATGGCCTTCACACGCTTCGCCCGCCCGGCGCGCTGGATCGGCTTGATCTCGTTGATCGCGCTTGGCCTGATGGCGTTCAGCCCGCTGCCGCGCATCGTGCTCCGGCCGCTGGAGGACCGCTTCCCGCAGCAGGATGCCCGCAAAGAACCGGTGACGGGAATCGTCGTGCTGGGCGGCGCCATCGGCGTGTCGCGGGGCGATGTCGCGCTGAATTCCTCGGCGGCGCGCATGACCAAGGCGGTCGAGCTGGCACGGCTGCATCCGCAGGCTAAGATCGTCTTCACCGGAGGGGCGGCCAACCTGATCTCGGAAACAACCGTGACCGAAGCGGACGGAGCGAAGCTGCTGTTCGAGGGGCTCGGGCTCGATCCTTCCCGGCTCATCTTCGAAGACAAGTCGCGCAACACGCGCGAGAACGCGACGTTCACGCGCAAACTCGTCGATCCCAAGCCCGGCGAGCGTTGGCTGCTGGTGACCTCGGCCTGGCATATGCCGCGCTCGATGGGCGTCTTCCGCAAGGCCGGATTCGCCGTCGAGGCCTTCCCGGTCGATTACTGGACGAGCGGGCAGCCGGGCGATTTCCTCCGCCCCTACAGCCGGGCGCCGCGCGCGCTCGAAATCGCCGATAACGGTTTCAAGGAGTGGGTGGGGCTCGTTGCCTACCGCCTCGCGGGCTATACCGACGAACTCTTCCCGGCGCCGTGAGTCAGGAGGAAGCCGCCGGCAGGACCAGGCGATAGACACCGCGGAAATCGTCTGGGTCCACCGGGCGGCCCTTGCGGGTGATGACGAGCCGGCCCTCCTTCATCAGTTTCACGGCGGCCCGGCGCACCGGCTGCATCAACGGCCCCCAGCCATCCGGGTGATCGCCGCCGAGCTGGCGGGCGGCATCCATCGGCGAAATCGTCAGGCCCGCTTCGCGCTTCGCCAGCAGGTCGAGGATCGCGCTCTCGATCGCCTCGGGTTCGATGCTCATGATTGGCTCGGGTGGTTGAAGACGCGCGTCGCGTCGGAGGCGAACTGGCGGCGATACATCGCGACCAGTACCGCGCCTGTGAAGCCGATGAAGGTGACCGGGCCGAGGAACCAGCCGAGATAGGCCAGGGCGAAGAAGAAGGCGCGCTGGCCGCGATTGAAATGACGGCCGGCAGCGATGTTCATCTCGGTGGTCTCGTGCACGGCATCGGCCATGGCCCTCTCGTCCTTGCTCTCGAACGGAGGCAAAGCGCCGAGCAGGATGACGCAGTAGTTGAACAGCCGATAGGCCCAGGCAAACTTGAAGAAGGCGTAGCCGAAAATGGCGACGAGCCCGATCACCTTCATCTCCCAGACCGAGCGCAGGGTCACCGGCACGAAGGGCAGATCACTGAAGATAGCGACCACACGTTCGGTCGAGTTCAGCAAGGTAAGTGTGCCGCCGATGGCGATCAGCGAGGTCGAGGCGAAGAAGGCCGTGCCGTTCTGCAGCCCGTTCATGACCTGCGTGTCGACGATCCGGACCTCGCGGCCCGCCGCTTCGCGGATCCAGCGGGCGCGGCGCAGGTTCATCCGCATGTTGAGGGTCCCGGCGGCGTGCGGGCCGAGCTCGACCGCATAGTGATAGCCGACCCAGGAGGCGGCGAAGAACGCCAGCGCGATGACGTCCAGATTGCTGAAACCGAGCATGCTGCCGCTCTGCCATTTCGGGAGCCGGAGAAGCAAGCAGCTTGTGACGAAGGCCGGTCGGCGGCAAGCGGGATGGCATTGACGCTGCGGCGGTGAACCGCCACGGTGCGGCCGGAATCGGGGGAGGGCGAGAGCCATGCCGCAGACCATCACCAAGGGCTACAAGGCGCTGGTCGCGGAAGCCGAGAGCCGGATCGAGACCTTGTCGGTCGCAGAGGCGCAGGCTCTTTCCGGTCGCGACGATGTCGTCTTCGTTGACCTGCGCGATCCGCGTGAACTGGAGCGGGAAGGGCGGATGCCCGGCGCCTTCCATTGCCCGCGCGGCATGCTGGAATTCTGGATCGATCCGGAAAGCCCCTATGCCAAGCCGGTCTTCCAGCAGGACAAGCGCTTCGTCTTCTTCTGCGGCGGTGGCTGGCGTTCGGCGCTGGCTGCGCAGGCGGCCCAGGAGATGGGCCTGAAGCCGGTCGCGCATGTCGCCGGCGGGTTCGGCGCCTGGAAGAAGGCCGGCGCGCCCGTCGACACGGCTCCGGCGGCTAAGAAGGCCTGAGACCCGTATCTTGTCCCACTACGTCATCGTTCTGCTGGTCGCGGCCTTTGTCTTCCGCAAGCCGCTGGGCAAATTGCTCGCGCGACGCTGGCCCAATCACGCCAAGCGCCAGCAGGTGCTGGGTACGATCATCGCGGCCTTCCTGCTGGTGATTGCTGCGCGTCTCGTCGCGCTGTTCTGGTAAGCCGGCGCACAACTCTGCCTTGAATTGGGCGAAGGCGCCCTCTGCAACCGTTGCATGAGGGGTGGGCTTGCGCCCTGCCCAACAATCAGGCATTTTCTCCGACCTTGGCTCCAACTCAAGAAAGGGAGGGCTGAATGAAATTCATCGTGATCACCGCCCCTCCCATGCGACCAACCTGGCACTAGGTCGGTCTCGCACGAGGCCCGCCTCCGGGCGGTCTCCTGAGCCTTTTTCCAACTTTTGTCTTTCCTTGCCGGAGCCGGCGCGCGTCGTCGTCTCTGCCTGATTTCGGAGTCGGCAGCCGCCTCGGCGCCGAATGACGCTATGTCTCACGATACTCAAACCGGGCGGCGGGAGCCGTTCCGGGCCGTTCTCGGCTTCACTTTCAAGCATTGGGCGCGCCAGCCCGGGCAGGTCGCCTGGGTGGCCGGCGTCACCATCGCCGCCACGCTCGCCGAGCTTTTCACGCCGGTCTATGCCGGCCGCCTCGTCGATGCTGTGTCGGGAACTGCCGGCTCCGGCGGTGCGGAAGCGGCGCTGTGGGCGCTGGGCGCGATGATGGTGCTCGCCGCCGTCATGGTGATCGGGCGGCATTTCGCCTTCACCGGCATCACCGTGATGACGCTGCGCACGATGAGCGACGTTTCGCAGGAGGCCTTCGCGCGCCTGCAGCGCTTCTCGACCGATTGGCACGCGAACAATTTCGCGGGCTCGACGGTGCGCAAGATCACGCGCGGCATGTGGGCGCTCGACCTTCTGAGCGATACGGTCCTGATCGCGCTGCTGCCCTCGCTGGTCATCCTGCTCGGCATGACGGCGGTGCTGGCCTGGCACTGGCCGGCGATGGGGCTCGTCGTGGCGCTCGGTGCGTTGGCCTATATCGGGCTGACGCTGGCGCTGTCGCTGCGCTTCGTCGCGCCGGCGGCACGGCTCGGCAATGCCTGGGACACGCGTCTCGGCGGCGCGCTGGCCGACGCCATCACCTGCAACCCGGTGGTGAAGGCCTACGGCGGCGAGGCCCGCGAGGACCTGCGGCTGGCAACGGTCGTCTCCAAATGGAGCCTCCGGACGCGTCGGGCCTGGCTGCGCGGCACCTGGTCGGGTACCGGCCAGAACGTCGTGCTGCTGGTGCTGCGTGCGGCAGTGATCGGCCTCGTGATCTGGCTCTGGGCGAACGGGCAGGCCTCGCCCGGCGATGTCGCCTTCGTGCTGACGGCCTATGCGGTGGTGCATGGCTATCTGCGCGATGTCGGCCAGCACGTCCACAATCTGCAGCGCTCGGTCAACGACATGGAGGAGCTCGTCTGGATGCACGACCTTCCCTATGGCGTGCCGGACCGGAAGGGCGCGGTGGACATGGGCGTGACGGCGGGCGAGATCGCCTTTGAGGACGTGACCTTCCATTACGGCGGGCATCACGATCCGCTCTACCGCGATTTCTCGCTGACCATCCGTGGCGGCGAGAAGGTCGGCCTCGTCGGCCGCTCGGGCTCCGGCAAGACGACCTTCGTCAAGCTGGTGCAGCGGCTCTACGACGTCACTGCGGGCCGCATCGCGATCGACGGGCAGGACATCGCCGATGTCACGCAGGCGTCTCTGCGCCAGCAGATCGCGATCGTGCAGCAGGAGCCGGTGCTGTTCCACCGCTCGCTGGCGGAGAACATCGCCTATGGCCGGCCGGGCGCGAGCCTGGCGCAGGTCGAGCAGGCGGCGAAGCTCGCCAACGCGCATGAGTTCATCATGCGTCTGCCCAAGGGCTACGCCACGCTCGTCGGCGAGCGTGGCATCAAGCTCTCGGGCGGCGAGCGCCAGCGTGTCGCGCTGGCCCGCGCCTTCCTGGCCGATGCGCCGATCCTGATCCTGGACGAGGCGACCTCGAGCCTCGATTCGGAATCGGAGGCACTGATCCAGCAGGCGATCGAGCGCCTGATGGAAGGCCGCACCACGATCGTGATCGCGCATCGTCTGTCGACGGTGCGGGCCATGGACCGCATCCTGGTCTTCGATCGCGGCCGGGTGATCGAGGAAGGCCCGCACGAGGCCTTGCTGACCCGTCCGGACGGCGCCTATCGCGCGCTGTTCGAGAAGCAGGTCAGCGAGCTGGCAAAGGGGCTGGCGGCGTAATCGCCGTCAGCTTCCCCGAATAAGGAAAGGGCCGCGCGAGCGGCCCTTTTCGTTCTCGGAGCTATTTCGGCGCCAGCGCCCTTGGCCGCACGCCCTTGACCGGGCCGGGTGGCAGCGGTGCGCTCGCATCCCGATTCAAGCTCTTCAGATCGAGAGTCGGCTTGGTCAGAAAACGATTCAAGCCGGCGATGTAAGTCTCTGGCAAGCCGAAATGTTTTGCCCCGGCGATGACCCCCTCCATATAGCCCGGCTTGGGGCGCCCCGGATCGCCGGAGCGGCCGATATAGATCAGCGCGCGCTTGGCGCCGCCCGGCACGATCACTGGCTGGCTGATCTTCACATAGAGCCCGCTGGCCAGTTCCTCGAACTTGTCGAGGGCGCGCATGTCGCTGAGCGAGCAGTCCCAGAGCGCGCCATGGACCTCCTCGCGGGGATCGCGGATCACCGAGGCATAGCCGTCGCGCGTGACGATGAAGCGGTGCCGCGGCAAGCGGGCCGGGCCGAGCGGCCGCGCCTTCGGGCAGCGCTCGGCCATCCCGACCGGATCCATGTTGAGGCCATAGGCGAAGTAGAGTGGCATGGTTCGGGTCGCGCGCTTTCCGTCATGGTCGGGCTTGTCCCGACCATCCACGTCTTTGCTTTTCGAGGGCTGTGGTCAAGCTGTGGATGCTCGCCACAAGGGTGAGCATGACGCGGTGACGCCTCTCACTTCGTCTTGTTGAACAGCTCCCGGCCGATCAGCATCCGGCGGATCTCGCTCGTCCCGGCGCCGATCTCGTAGAGCTTGGCGTCGCGGAGCAGGCGGCCGGTCGGATAGTCGTTGATATAGCCGTTGCCGCCGAGGAGCTGGATCGCGTCGAGCGCGATCTGCGTCGCCTTCTCGGCTGCGATCAGGATCGCGCCGGCAGCATCCTCGCGGGTGGTCTCGCCGCGGTCGCAAGCCTTGGCGACGGCGTAGACATAGGCGCGGCAGGAATTCATCGCGACATACATGTCGGCGACCTTGCCCTGGACGAGCTGGAATTCGCCGATCGACTGGCCGAACTGCTTGCGCTCATGGACATAAGGCATGACCACGTCGAGCGCCGCCTGCATGATGCCGAGGGGGCCGGCCGCCAGCACGACGCGCTCGTAGTCGAGGCCGGACATCAGCACGTTGACGCCGCGCCCCACTGTACCCAGCACGTTCTCCTCCGGCACCTCGCAATCCTGGAAGACGAGCTCGCAAGTGTCCGAGCCGCGCATGCCGAGCTTGTCGAGCTTCTGGTGGGTCGAGAAACCCTTCATGCCCTTCTCGATCAGGAAGGCCGTGATGCCGCGCGGGCCGGCGTCCGGATCGGTCTTGGCGTAGACGACCAGCGTCTCGGCGATCGGGCCGTTGGTGATCCACATCTTGTTGCCGTTGAGGACGTAGCGGTCGCCCTTCTTGTCGGCGCGGGTCCGCATCGAGACAACATCCGAGCCCGAGCCGGGCTCCGACATGGCGAGCGCGCCGACATGCTCGCCGGAGATCAGCTTCGGCAGGTATTTGCGCTTCTGTGCCTCGTTGCCGTTGCGGCTGATCTGGTTGACGCAGAGATTGGAATGGGCGCCGTAGGAGAGGCCGACCGAGGCCGAGGCGCGGGAGATTTCCTCGACCGCGATGCAATGCTCGAGGTAGCCGAGCCCGGTGCCGCCATACTCTTCCTCGACCGTCATGCCGTGCAGGCCGAGCGCGCCCATCTCCGGCCAGAGATCGCGCGGGAACTGGTTGGTCCTGTCGATTTCCTCGGCGCGCGGGGCAATCTTTTCCTGCGCGAAGGCATGAACTGTGTCGCGGATGGCGTCGGCGGTCTCGCCGAGGTCGAAATTGAACGGACGCGGCGCGTTGGCAAGCATGGCTGATCCTCCCGGCAGAGCATGGGGAGCCTTGCTCCCTTTGCCGCTGTTATAGCCGTCCCGGGCCGGGGCGTCAGTGCGCAGCCGCGCCCGACGCATTTGAGCGTCGGTGCGGCCAGGGCTCTTGCATATCCTATCCGGGGGGATAGGATGGGACTCATGAGTCATGCCATGGACCCCGACATCATCAACCGCTTGCGCCGGGCGCAGGGGCATCTCGGTACCGTCGTCGGGATGGTCGAAGGGGGCAGGAGCGTTCCTGACGTCGTGCACCAGCTCCAGGCGGTCGAGAAGGCGCTGGAGAAGGTCAAGTCGTTGCTGATCTTCGACCATATCGAGCATCACCTGTTCGACCATACCCAGGCGACGACGCCCGAGGCGCGCCGCTCGATCGAGGAGCTCAAGGCCCTCACCAAATATCTCTGATTGTTCGGAGCGAACCGATGTCAGCCGTGGACAGCTTTCCCGCCCAGCACCAGCATGTCTTCCTCGGCAGCGAGCATGACCGGCACGAGCGGCGCACCTGGCTCGTCGTGGGCCTGACCGCGGTCATGATGGTGGCCGAGATCGTCGCCGGCACCGTCTTCGGCTCGATGGCGCTGGTAGCCGATGGCTGGCACATGTCGACCCATGCGGCGGCGCTCGGCATCGCGGCTTTCGCCTATCGCTTCGCGCGACAGCATGCGCATGACCGCCGCTTCAGTTTCGGGACGGGCAAGCTCGGCGATCTCGCAGCCTTCGCCAGTGCTTTGCTGCTGATGTTCATCGCGCTCGCGGTTGCCGGGGAATCGGCGCTACGCCTCTATTCTCCGATCGCAATCGATTTCACGCAGGCGACGGCGATCGCGGTGCTCGGGCTCGCGGTCAACCTGGCGAGCGCGTGGCTGCTCAGGGACGATGACGGCCATCACCATAGTCACAACCATGGCGGCGCCGGGCATCATCGCCATGGGCACGCGCATGATCATCACGATCATGGCGATCACCATCATGCCCATCACTCGCATGGCGGGCATGGCGGCGATACCAATCTGCGCGCGGCTTATATGCACGTCATCGCTGATGCCTTCACCTCGGTTCTGGCGATCGTGGCGCTGCTCGGCGGGCGGTTTTACGGCTGGGTCTGGCTCGATCCGGTGATGGGCATCGTCGGCGCCGGCGTGATCGCGCATTGGTCGGTCGGGCTCATTCGCAACTCGGGCGCCGTCCTGCTCGATACCGTGCCGGACGAAAAGCTGGCGGAGCGCATTGGCGAGCGGCTCGCCGCGGAAGGGGCGGAGGTTGCTGATCTCCACCTCTGGCAGGTCGGGCCTGGCCATCGCAGCGCCATCGTCTCGATCGTCACCGGCGAGCCCAAGCCGCCCGCGACCTACAAGGCTCTGCTTGCCGATCTGCCGACGCTGTCCCATGTCACCGTCGAGGTGAATGCACGCCCGATTGCAGCCTGAAGCATCTGCGGGTGCCAGACGTTGCAGGCCGCTCGCGCGCCGCTCTAGGGTAGCGCTCCCATATCGTCAGTCGGGAGCGCGTTATGAACGGTCGGACCATCCTCGCAACCGGTCTCCTCGTCGCGCTCGGAGGCGGGGCGCTGGCGCAGTTCAAGCCGGAAGGCGCCTATCATGAGAGCCCGGCGGTGGCCGAGCGCTATCCCGATCCGCAGGTCGCCTTCACGACGCCGGCCTTCGCGCCGGGCAAGGCCGACTTCACCAGCCAGGCCGAAATGATGGCCTTCCTGACGGCGCTCAAGGAGCGCGCGCCGCAGATGACGCTGTCGATCGTCGCCAAGAGCCAGGAGGGGCGCGACATGCCCGCCCTGATGTTCACGCGCCATGGGCTCGACACGATCGGCAAGGGCCAACGGCCGGTGGTGATGCTGATCGGCCAGCAGCACGGCAACGAGCCGGCCGGCGGCGAGGCCATGCTGGTGCTGGCAGAACGGCTCGGGGCGGGCAATCTCGCGCCGCTGCTCGATGCGATCGATGTCGTCATCATCCCGCGTGGCAATCCGGACGGAGCCGATCGCTTCCGCCGGGCGCTGGCCAACGGCATCGATGCCAACCGCGACCATACGCAGTTGCGCACGCCGGAAATCCGGGCGATCGCCGAGCTGTTCACGCGCTATCGCCCGGACATTCTGCTCGATTGCCATGAATTCACCGTCGCCGGGCGCTGGGTCGAGAAGACCGGCGGTCTGGTCAGGATCGACGGGATGATCCAGGCCGCGACGGTGCCCAATCTCGCGCCGGCCCTGAAACAGGTCCAGGACGATGTGGTGCTGCCGGCGCTGCGGTCGGCCTTCGAGGCGGCTGGCGTGACCTATGACTGGTATCACACCACGGACGGAGCGAACCCGGCTTCGCCGGTGGCGATGGGTAGCATCGGCGCCGATACCGGACGCAACATCGCCGGCTTGCGCAATGCGGTGAGCCTCCTGCTGGAGACGCGCGGCGTCGGGATCGGCCGGGCGCATCTGGGCAGGCGGGTGCAGGCTCATGTCGCCGCGTCGGAAGCGATGATGAAGCTCGCGGCCCAACGCCCCGCTGATATCCTCGCGGCGACGCGCAAGGCGGAAGCCGAAGTCACGGCGATCAAGCCGGGTACCCCCTTCATTGTCACCGCGCGGCAGAAGCCGGAGCAGCGCACGCTGACCTTCATCGATCCCAAGACGGGGCAGGACAAGCCGGTCGAGGTGAAATGGCTGTCCTCGCTCGAGATCGAACCAACGCTGACGAGGCCGCGCCCGGCCGGTTATGTGCTGCCCGCCAAGGCCGGGGCTGCGATCGAGGCTCTGCAGCGCTTGGGGTTGAAGACCGAGACGGTGACCAAGGCTATGACCGTACCCGGAGAGCGCTTCCTGGTGGTCAAGGTCGAGCTCGGCGCCAAGGAGGACGGGCGCGGCGACGATACCGGAGCGGGTCAGATCGTGAAGGGCAGTTATGCGCTCGAGCCGGCCTCGGTCGCGCTCGCGCCGGGTGACGTCTATATCGGCCTCGACCAGCCATTGGCGGCCCTGCTGCCGGTGATGCTGGAGCCGGAAAGCCAGACCGGGCTCGCCGCCAACAAGGTGCTGCCGGTGGTTGAAGGCGGCGTGCTCGATGTGCTGCGTATCACCGAGCGACCGGCGGCGGCGCTGGCAAAGCCCTGACGATTCAGCTTCCGATCACACCCCGGCGTCTCAGCAGGATAAGGGTCATCAGGGCGGCGGCAACGCAGGTCAGCGTCACGAACATTGCGCCGCCCTCCGATTCGACCCAGGGCAGCCCCTTCACGTTGATGCCGAACAGGCCGGTGATGAAGGTCGCGGGCAGGAACAGGGCCGTCAGGATCGACAGCACGTAGAGCTGGCGGTTGGTGCGGCTGGCCGAGCGGGCGGCGATCTCATCCTGCAGGAGGCGTGCCCGATCCTGCACCGACTGGACGTCGTGATGCAGGCCGTCGACGCGCTGCAGCAGCCGCGTCGCCGCCGCCTTGACCGCGTCCGGAGCGCTGCGGCCGGACTGGGTCTCGGCGAAGCGGCGGAACAGGACATGCAGCCCGCTGAGCTGGCGATGCAGCCGGACAGCCGTGCGCCGGACCGTGCCGACGCGCTGCGGCCCGTCGCGCAGACGGTCGAGCAGGATATGGTCCTCGACGCTATCGGTCTCGTCGACGAGGCGCACGACGGCGTCAGTCACGTCGTTGATGATATATTCGATGATCTGCTCGAAGAGCCCGGCAGGGCTCGCGGCCGGCTCGCCGCGATCCAGCGCCTCGGCCGTCATGCGGATCGAATGCAGGGCCTCGCGTCGGCCGGTCAGCAGGAATTTCTCGCCGACGATCCAGCGCAGCGCGCCGACGTCCTCGGATTTGTCGGCGATGTCGCGGATCAGGTCGTGCGAGACACCCCAGGCGAGGCTGGCCGAGTGGTCGAGCCGCTGGTGCGGTTCATGCGAGAGAAAGGCTTCCTGCGTCGCATCCGGCAGGTCCTGCTCGGCGATCCAGCTTTGCGCGCGCGTATGGACGAGGTCGAGATGCAGCCAGACGAAGCCCTCGGCCGGGGCCAGGCCTGGCATCTCGTCGCGGGGAATACGGGAGGGGTTTCCGTCCTCGTCGAAGCGATAGGCCCAGATCAGGCCGGACTGGGATTGGATATCGCTGGGCATGCCGGGCTTCCATTGCCGCTACAGGGCAGCTCCCGGCAGCGCGGCGCCTAAGGGCGCCGCGGATGTGACAGCGGCGTGACGGGCGGCAAAGCTGCCTCAGTCCCGCCCGATCGAGCCGGTCACGTCGACATTGCGATTCACGGCCGTGTGTGCGTTTGGAATGCGGCCCGGTGGTGCGAATCTCAGCCTTGTGCCGCCGGCTTCCTTGGGCGCGCGCAGTCCGGCCGGGGTCGGCGGTGGCGTGCGGACCGCGACCTTCGGCTCGCCGCCATGCCATTTCCGCGAGCCGATATCGAAACGGCCCTGGCGCCAGGCGTCGAACTCGCGTTCGTTGCCGAAGAAGGCGTTGCGGTCGACATCGCCTGAGATGCCCGGCACGCGGCCGGTCGTGGTGAACTGCCAGAACTCCCAGCGATCCCGCGCATAGCGCTTGGCGAGCGGGGCCGCCGTCGAGCGCAGCCAGAAGGGGTGGTCGTTGAGCTCGCCCTCCAGCACGTCCTCGTGGAAATTGATGTCGGTGTAGATGATCGGCTTCTTGCCGGTATGCTCGCGCAGGCCCTTCAGCATCTCCTCGATCTTGGCCAGCGCCAGCTCCTTCGAGATCCTGCGGGTGCATTGCGAGTCGTTCTGCCATTCGACATCGAGCACGGGCGGCAAGGCGTCGGGGTCGCGCGGGATGTGTTTCTTGATCCAGCGCACCTGGTCTTTGGCCGAGCGGCACCACCAGACGAAATGATAGGCGCCGCGCGCGATGCCGTGCTTCTTCGCTTCGGCCCAGTTGCGCTTGAAATTCGGGTCGAGATGGTCGCCGCCCTCGGTCGCCTTGATGAAGGCAAAGCGCGTGCCGGCATCCTTGACCCGGGCCCAGTCGATCTCACCCTGCCAGCGGGAGACGTCGATGCCCTGGATCACTTTGCGCCGCGCATCGCGGACGCCGTGATGCGGGGCGCTGTCGCCCTTCTTCGGATAGAGAGCCTGGGCGGGCTCGACCAGGCAGGCCAAGAGCGCCGCACAGGCGAGGGCCTTCAGCCCGATCCGTCCGCTGGTCAGCTTGCGCGCTGGCATGTGTTCCTCCCGCATCACAGGTCCAGATGCGAGGAGCGTGGTTAAGCGCCCGTTAGAATTGCGGCGCAGTCGAACAATGAATTTCAGGCGTGGTTAACCGGGGCGGCGACGGCCCGTCGCTCAGTCGAGAACGTCGGGCTCGACCTGATTGTCCATCGCTCGTAGGGACGCGGCGACGGCGGGCACGCTGCCGGGAACGCGTGCGACGGGCACGTCCTGCTGCGGCGCCAGCGGCTCCGGTCCGAAATCCGGGCTGGGGACGGCGGGGATCGGCGCCTGCTGCGGCGTGGGGGTGGGCTGTGGGGCCGCCGGCGCGTCGCGGCGGTCCCAGCGACGCGTGCCGATATCGTATTCGCCGCGCAGCCAGCCGGCGAACTGGCTTTCGCTGCCGAAGAAGGCGTTGCGGTCGACATCGCCCTTGATACCGGGCACGCGGCCGGTAGTGGTGAACTGCCAGAAGGACCAGGGACGGTTGCTGTAGCGAGCTTCCGGCAGCGCCGCGGTCGACCGGATCCAGTAGGCGTAGTTGTTGAACTGCCCCTCCAGCACCTCGCGATGGAAGGTGATGTCGGTATAGATCACCGGCTTCTTGCCGGTGAGCTGCTCGAGTTCGGTCAGCATGAGCTGGATCTTCTCGCGGGCGAGCTCGCGGTCGATCTTCTGCGGGCAGGTCCGCGAATGGCCGTTCCATTCGACGTCGAGCACCGGGGGCAGGGCGTCGGGATCGTTCGGGATCTGCTGCTTGAACCAGGTCGCCTGCTCATGCGCCGGGCGGCACCAATAGACGAAATGATAGGCGCCGCGCGCGATGCCGGCCCGGCGCGCGCCTTCCCAGTTGCGGCGGAAGGCCGGATCGACATGGTCGCCGCCCTCGGTCGCCTTCATGTAGACGAAGCGGGTGCCGGCGCCTTTGACGGCGCTCCAGTCGATCTCGCCCTGCCAGCGCGAGATGTCGATGCCGTGGATCGGATAGTTATGCGCCGCCGCGACGCCGGGATGCGGCCTTGCATCGCCCTTGGACGGGTAATTGTCGAGCGCCACGCAGCCGCCAAGGGCCACGAAAGCGGCGGCAGCCAGAAAAGGCAGGGCGCGGAAGCGGGGCATGCGGCGGGTGTTCATGTCGCGGAGAATTGCGGAGAATGCTTGACGCTCGGTTTACGTTACCAAAGTTCTGCCATCTGTCAGCCAAATCGGCGACGGGGCTGTCGCAGGGTGGTGCGGGCCTGACGAATCGCGGTTGCTGCGGAACGTGAGGATTCGCGTGCAAACGCTTGGCATTGCCCGGAAACACGAAAGGCGACCCGAAGGTCGCCTTTCGCTGGATTTTCATCCGAATTTGGTGCGGTCGAGAGGACTCGAACCTCCACGGGTCTCCCCGCTACCACCTCAAGGTAGTGCGTCTACCAATTCCGCCACGACCGCAGCTCGTTTCCGGTTGCGGGCGGTGCAACCAGGGAGCGGCGCCGATCTAGCAAATCGAATCCGCCGCCACAAGAGCGTCATGACGGAAAAACGAAGAAGCTCGATTTTTCCCCAGATCGGCCGGGTCA
Source organism: uncultured Allobosea sp. (assembly GCF_945957345.1). Taxonomy (GTDB): domain Bacteria; phylum Pseudomonadota; class Alphaproteobacteria; order Rhizobiales; family Beijerinckiaceae; genus Allobosea. The sequence goes on from NZ_CAMFKW010000044.1 coordinate 29,538, forward strand.
GGCGGCCTCGGCGACGCTCTGCTGGGTATAGATCGTCGGGCGCTTCAGCATCTGGGTGATCTCAACGGAGATTCGCGCGCCGCTGACCACCACGATTCCCTTGGCGAAGGGGTGGTTGTTGGCGAGAATCTGGACCTCGTCGGTCTCGCTGGTGTTCAGCTCGATGATGGCGCCGCGGCCGAGGCGCAGCAGCTTGTAGATCGGCATTTCGGTCTGGCCGAGGACGACCGTGAGTTCCACCGGGACGAGATCGAGATCGGCCTTCAAGTCCTGCCTCCGGAACCCTACTTCAGAATTCGTCCAGCGAAACTTGCCTGCCTGCCGGTTTTGGGCGCAAGAGGCGTTCCGCGGGGCGTGCCGGATCATTTCGTCGGCCCGGAAACTTTGAATGGAACATGGTTAAGCCATGGTGAAGATGCGTGAGGAACTGGCCATCTCCTTCCTGCCGGAAGGTGTGCCCGAGCCCGTCGAGTGGGTCGTGGCCGAGGGGCTCACCGGCTATGACGAGGCCGTCGCCGAGATGGAGGCGCGCGCGGCGTTGATCGCGGACGGGCTGGCGCGCGAACGCGTCTGGCTGGTCGAGCATCCGCCGCTCTATACCGCCGGCACGTCGGCCCGCGACGAGGATCTGATCGCGCCCGAGCGTTTCCCGGTGTTCCGCTCGGGGCGGGGCGGGCAGTTCACCTATCACGGCCCCGGCCAGCGCGTGGCCTATGTCATGCTCGACCTGAAGCGGCGTCAGCCGGACCTGCGCCGCTTCGTTGCCGCGCTCGAGGGTTGGCTGATCGGTGCGCTCGACGGTTTCAATGTGCGTGGCGAGCGACGCGAGGACCGCGTCGGCGTCTGGGTGCGCCGGCCGGACAAGAGTGCCGGCACCGAGGACAAGATCGCCGCGATCGGCATCCGCGTGCGTCGCTGGGTCTCGTTCCACGGCATTTCGCTCAATGTCGAGCCAGACCTCACGCATTTCGACGGGATCGTACCCTGCGGCGTCAGCCAGCATGGCGTGACCTCGCTGGTCGACCTCGGCCTTCCGGTGACGATGCCGGAGGTCGATTCGGTGCTGCGCGAGGCGTTCGAGCGGGTGTTCGGGCCGACCGTTCAAGTCTGATTTACCAACCGTTAGCCATGGCGCCGCCATTTTCGCTCCGGGGTTGGGGCTGAAAATGGGGACGACGATGCGAAGCTTTTTTCTGGCGGGCAGCCTCGCCATGCTGCTCGCGGCCTGCAACACCACCGACCAGCGCATCGCTGGAGCAGCGGCCGGCGCGGGAGCCGGCGCGATCGTCGGTGGGCCGATCGGGGCCATTGCCGGTGGCGCGATCGGTGCGGTCGCCGCGCCGTCGGTGACCGGCTCGATCAACAAGATGAAGGAATGAGCCGACCCTGCGGCGCGGATTTGCGCGGCCGCGTCCGTGCGTCCGCGCCGGTTGGCGTTTTCGACGCGGCGCGCCATAACCTCGGCAGAGGTTGTTATCGAGGAGCGCGCCCGTGCCTGTCATCGAGAGCAAGGTCGATCTGAATTCGACCGAGACGCGCGCCAATGCCGAAGCCTGGGCCGACCTGCGCGACGAACTCCAGCAGCACCGCGCCACCGCCGCGCTCGGCGGCAACGCCAAGTCCCGAGAGCGTCATACCGCCCGCGGCAAGCTTTTGCCCCGCGAGCGCGTGCTGCGCCTGACCGATCCGGGCTCGGCCTTTCTCGAGATCGGCTCGCTCGCCGCTTTCGGCATGTACGAGGGCGATGTCCATGCCGCCGGCATGATCGCCGGCATCGGCCGCGTCGCCGGCCGGGAATGCATGATCGTCTGCAACGACGCGACGATCAAAGGCGGCACCTACTACCCGATGACGGTGAAGAAGCATCTGCGGGCGCAAGAGATCGCGCGCGAGAACCGATTGCCCTGCATCTATTTGGTCGATTCGGGCGGCGCCAACCTGCCGCACCAGACCGAGGTCTTCCCCGATCGCGAGCATTTCGGCCGCATCTTCTACAACCAGGCGACGCTCTCGGCCGAAGGCATCCCGCAGGTCGCGGTGGTGATGGGCTCGTGCACGGCCGGCGGCGCCTATGTGCCTGCTATGTCGGACGAGACTGTGATTGTCAGGAAGCAGGGCACCATCTTCCTCGGCGGCCCACCGCTGGTGAAGGCTGCGACCGGCGAGGTCGTCTCGGCCGAGGATTTGGGCGGCGCCGATGTCCATGCGCGGCTCTCGGGCGTCGCCGATCACTATGCCGGCGACGATACCCATGCGCTAGCGATCGCCCGGCGCATCGCCGGCAATCTCAACAGCGTGAAGCGCCCGGATATCGACATCGCCGAGCCGGTCGAGCCGCTCTACGATCCGGCCGAGCTCGAAGCGGTCGTCCCGACCGATCTCAAGAAGCAGTACGACATCCGCGAGGTGATCGCGCGCCTCGTCGACGGCTCGGAATTCGACGAGTTCAAGAAGCTCTACGGCACGACTTTGGTGACGGGCTTCGCCCGCATCCACGGCATCCCGGTCGGGATCATCGCCAATAACGGCATCCTGTTCTCGGAAAGCGCGGTCAAGGGCGCGCATTTCATTGAGCTCTGCTGCCAGCGGCGCATCCCGCTGCTCTTTCTGCAGAACATCACCGGCTTCATGGTCGGCCGCGATGTCGAGACGCGCGGCATCGCCAAGGACGGCGCGAAGCTCGTCACTGCGGTCGCCTCGGCGCGGGTGCCGAAGATCACGGTGCTGGTCGGCGGCTCGTTCGGCGCCGGCAATTACGGCATGTGCGGCCGGGCCTATTCGCCGCGCTTCCTGTTCACCTGGCCAAACAGCCGCATCTCGGTGATGGGCGGCGAGCAAGCGGCGAGCGTGCTTGCGACCGTGCGCCGCGACAATATCGAGGTCGAAGGCAAGAGCTGGCCGGCAGCCGAGGAGGAGGCCTTCAAGGCGCCGATCCGCAGCAAGTATGAGGAAGAAGGTTCGCCCTATTTCGCCACGGCTCGGCTCTGGGACGACGGCATCATCCTGCCCTCCGAGACGCGCCGCGTGCTGGCGCTGGCATTCTCGGCGACGCTGAATGCGGAGGTGCCGGAGACGAAGTTCGGTGTGTTCCGGATGTGATGGTGTTCGATTAATAGAGCAACAGCGGGCCTAACATGCGTCTAGTTGGAGGCGGTCTATTGGTTTCTGCGGGGTAACATGCCAGCGGTATCTGAAAATCAATTTGATTCTTTAGATGATCTTTTTCGTCAGATTATAAAAATAACAAAAGATTGGGATTCTGTATGGTACAGGGGGGTGAGGTCAGCTAATTTTAGTTTAGTTCCGAAGGTCCTTCGTAGCAGTAACTATAATGAAAATATCGTCTCCGTCGAATTTCGGCGCCGAATGCGCGTCGAGTTTCCGAGTATGAAAACAGATTTTGATTGGCTGTGTGCGATGCAGCATTTTGGAGTTCCGACCCGCTTGTTGGATTGGTCAGAATCCCTGTTTCCAGCTTTGTATTTTGCAACGATGCCGCTATCAAAGAAGCTCAATAGTTCAACGATCTGGGTTCTTAATCCGTTTGCGCTGGTAGAATTGGTTAGGTGTGGCGAGGGCGTTATCCCGACGCAAGACAATGATATAATATTGAATTATTCAGGGTATTCATTTGATAATGGACAAAAAAAGGGCGTTGGTAAATTTCCATCGCCGGTTGTTCCTGATTTTATATTTAGCCGACTAAAGGCTCAGAATTCTTGTTTTACAATCCATGGGTCTGACAATCGGCCGCTGGAGGCGCAGCTTGCTGATATGGATATCGATGATCCAATATTATATAAATTTACATGTAAGAATAGATTTATTTCCTCATTGGCGTTGAGCGTAAATTTGCTTTGTGGCGATCCAAGTATTCTTTTTCCTGATATTGAGGGTTTTCATAAGTGGTTGGGTCCTGATAGTTCCTAGAATCACTGTTGGCCAGTCCCAGATGGCTTCACCCCAGCGCGAACGCCTCATGCACGGCGCTCTGGACGCCGCCGCCCATGACCGGGCCGCCGCCGGCAACATGGATCGCATCGCCGACGAGCGCGGCACCCAGCCCATGGCGGGGTGTCAGCATCGGCGCGTATTGCTCCCAGCCGTCGCTCGCCGGGTCATAGGCCTCCATCTGGCCGAAGACGCGATTGGTGCCTTCCCCGCCCATCACGAAGACCTTGCCGCGATAAAGCACCGCGCCATGGCCTGAGCGGCCTGTCGGCGCCGGCGTGCGCATCGTCCATTTGTCGGCGGCCGGATCGTAGGAATGGTGCAGGTTCGAGTTGGTGTGGAAGGAATCGACGCGCCCGCCGATGACATGGATCAGCGGGCCGATGGCGAGCGTGCCGGTGTGATCGCGGGCGGTCGGCAGGGGCCTGCGCTCGCTCCAGCGATCGGATTTCGGGTCGTAGACCAGATGCCAGTCGATCGAGCGCTTGGTCTCGGTGGTCTCGCCGATCGCCCTGCCAATGACGTGCAGGACACCGCCGAGCCCTACGACGGCCGCCGAGCCGGCAGCGCGGGGCAGGGCGGAGATCTCGGCCCAGCGATCCGTCTTCGGGTCGTTGACGAAGCAGCGCGGATGCGGCTTGCGGTTCTGCTCGAGGAAGCCGCTGATGGCGTAGAGCTTGCCGTCGAGGAAGGCGACGCCGACATGGTTCGCGCCTTGTGGGAGCGGAGCGCCATCCTGCCATGTGTCGGCCTTGGGATCGTAGACATGGTGATAGGCGCGGTCGGTGCGCTGCTCGCCATAGCCGCCGACGACATGCATCCTGTCCTCGAAGGCCGTCGCCCAGGCCATTTCCGAGCGCGGCAGCGGCAAGGGCGCCTTGGCGCTCCAGCGGCCGGGCGTGGCGGCTTTCGGTGCAGGCGAATCGAAGACGTTCTGTGTCGCCGCGAGCGGCGGCTTCCCGATCCGGCCCGGCTGGCTCAGGCGCTCATATTGCGGGCCGTGATGCTCATGGCCCTGCTGCTGGGCGAGCGCCGGGCCGGCGAGCGCGGCGGCACCGGCCGCAAGCAGGTGGCGGCGGTTCAGGCTGGTCATCGCGTCGTCCTGCCGACTACAACGATAGGACAGCGTTGGCGGGCGGCAAGCGCATGGAACTCCACCCGCCTCATGGTTCCCCTGGGCGGTTTCGCCCGTTATGGTCGGGTGCCATCTCAAACGATTTAGGCCTAGGGAAATACGAGGAAATGCATGTCTGGGCATAACAAGGTCGCGATCATCACCGGCGCCGGCTCGGGCGTGGGACGCTCGGTCGCCATCGCTTTCCTGAAGGACGGCTATCGCACCGTGCTGGCCGGCCGCCGCGCCGATGCGCTGGAGGAGACGATCGCGCTCTCCGGCGTCGACAAGGGCCGAGCACTCGCGGTGCCGACGGACGTCACCGACAAGGCCTCGGTCGAGAACCTCTTCGCCAGGACGAAGGAAGCCTTCGGCCGGGTCGACGTGCTCTTCAACAATGCCGGCGTGAACGCGCCGGGCGGCGTGCTGCTGGAGGACCTCTCGCTGGAGGATTGGCAGAAGGTGGTCGACACCAACCTGACCGGGCCGTTCCTCTGCACGCAAGCCGCTTTCAAGGCGATGAAGGAGCAGCAGCCGCAAGGCGGGCGCATCATCAATAACGGCTCGATCTCGGCCCACGCGCCGCGGCCGAATTCCGTCGCCTATACCGCGACGAAGCACGCGATCTCGGGCCTGACCAAGACGGCGGCGCTCGACGGGCGCAAATACGACATCGCCGTCGGCCAGGTCGATATCGGCAATGCGCTGACCGAGATGGCGCGCAAGATGACGACCGGCGTGCCGCAGGCTGATGGCTCGATCAAGGTCGAGGCGGTGATGGATGTCGAGCATGTCGCGACGACCGTGCTGCACATGGCCGGCCTGCCGCCCGAGGCGAACGTGCTGTTCGTCACGGTGATGGCGACCAAGGCCCCGCTCGTCGGGCGTGGGTGACGAACACTCTTTCCGGTCGCTGTCCCCTTGCCGTCATCCCGGGCGGAGCGCAGCGTAGACCGGGATCCATTCCGGGACGGCTCTGGCATGGATCCCGAATCGGCGCCGCTGATGCGGCTTGTCCGGGATGACAGGGGTGAGGGTGGCCGCAGCGGCGCAAGACGTAGGTAGTCGGGACAAGCTTGACCATGACGATGGCGGAGGAGGCTCGGCTCCGAATCCCGCCATTGCCCGCGCTTATACGCTCACTATCTGGGGCATCGCGCTCGGCATCCTGATCCAGGCGGTGGCGACCGTCGCCTGGGCGCTCGCCGTCGGCAATGCACAGCTCTTCAAGGACGGTGTCGACTGGGTCTATGACGTGGCGCTCTACGGCATCGCGGCGATCGTCTTCGGCCGCGAGGCGCGGATCGAGCGTCTCGCCGCAATCGCGATCGGCGCCGTCATGGCGGTCGCCGGATTGCACACGCTCTACGACCTCTGGGACAAGATCGCCCGGCCGCGGCCGATCGAGATCTGGACGCTGGGCTTTGCGGCGGCGAGCGCCATCGTCATCGCCTTCCTCGTCGTCGCCGCGCTCTGGCGGTTCCGGCGTGAGGGCAATCCGGTCATCAAGGCGACCTGGCTGTCGAGCCGCAACGATACGATCTCGACGACCGGTTTCGCGCTGGTCGGGCTTGCTGCCCGTGTCGCGCCGGCGCGCTGGCCGGAATATCTGTTCGACCTCGTCGTCGCCGGCATCTGTTTCCAGGCGACATGGGCGATCTGGCGCTCGTTGTGGCGAAGCGTGGGTTCGGAAGCGTCCCAACCCGGTTTGCGCAACAAGGCGCAGACAGATGCCACGGGCGGGCTATAAAGGCGGCACGTCTCCTGAGGATGCCGCCGCCATGACGATCGCCGCCAAGCTACCCTCCATCCTGATCGCCAATCGCGGCGAGATCGCCTGCCGCGTGATCCGCACTGCCAGGCGGCTGGGATTGCGCACCATCGCCGTCTATTCGGATGCCGATGCCGAGGCGCTGTTCGTGCAGATGGCGGACGAGGCCTACCATATCGGCCCGGCCCCGGCCCGCGAGAGCTATCTCGACGCAGCCAAGATCCTCGCCGTGGCGAAAGAGGCGGGCGCGGCCTGCATCCATCCGGGCTACGGCTTCCTCTCGGAGAATGCCGATTTCGCCGATGCCTGCGCTGCGGCCGGAATCGTCTTCGTCGGCCCGCCGGCCTCGGCCATTCGGGCGATGGGCCTGAAGGATGCCGCCAAGGCGCTGGTCGAGAAGGCCAGCGTGCCGGTGGTGCCGGGTTATCATGGTGCCGAGCAGGGCGCCGATTTCCTTCGCTCGGAAGCGCGGCGCATCGGCTATCCCGTGCTGATCAAGGCGGTCGCCGGCGGCGGCGGCAAGGGCATGAAGAAGGTCGACCGGCCCGAAGATTTCGACGATGCGCTGACCAGTGCCCAGCGCGAGGGCCAGAACGCCTTCGGCGATGCGCGCGTGCTGGTCGAGAAATATGTGCTCTCGCCGCGCCATGTCGAAATCCAAGTGTTCGGCGATAGCCACGGCAATGTCGTCCATCTCTACGAGCGCGACTGCTCGCTCCAGCGCCGCCACCAGAAGGTGATCGAGGAGGCTCCCGCGCCGGGCATGAGCGCGGAAGTTCGCGCCGCCATGGGAAAGGCTGCGACCGAGGCCGCCAGGGCCGTGGGCTATGTCGGGGCCGGCACGGTCGAGTTCATCGCCGACGGGCGCGATGGGCTGAAGGCTGACGGCTTCTGGTTCATGGAGATGAACACCCGCCTCCAGGTCGAGCATCCCGTGACGGAGGCGATCACGGGTCTCGATCTCGTCGAATTGCAGTTGAAGGTCGCGGCGGGCGAGCCGCTCGGTTTCACGCAGGCCGATGTCTCGGCTGCGGGCCACGCCGTCGAGGCGCGGCTTTATGCCGAGGACCCGGAGAAGGGCTTCCTGCCTTCGACCGGCAAGCTCTGGGCGCTGCAATTCCCGGAAGGCGAGGGCATCCGTATCGATACCGGCGTCGAGGCCGGCGATACGGTGACGCCGTTCTACGATCCGATGATCGCCAAGGTGATCGCCCATGGCGCAACGCGGGACGAAGCACTCGACCGGCTCGGCGCGGCATTGGGCGAGACGGTGGTTGCCGGCCCGCGCACCAATCTCGCCTTCCTGAAGAAGTTGACCGAGGCGGAAGGCTTCCGCAGGGGGCCGTTCGATACCGGCTTCATCGACCGCAATATCAGCGCGCTCGGCGCGGAGCCGCAGCCGCTCGATGCTGCGGCCGTCGCGGCGGCGGCCCTGCAGCTCGAGGAGGAGCGGCAGGCGGCGGGCATGATCGCGGCTGCGGGCCGGGCGGAGGGCGAGGCGCGTTCACCCTGGCTCGATCCCGACGCTTTCTCGCTGATGCCACGCCAGCCGCTGGGCCTGCCGCTTATGGTCGATGGCGAACGCATCGAGGCGCGGATCGAATGGCATGGCGAGGATGCGCGCGTCAGCCTGCCCGGCCATGAGATCGGCGAGGGCGAGCATGAGATCGCGCTGGCCGAGGGCGAGGGCGGGACATGGCTTGCGCTGCATCGCGGCCGGCAGACGGCGGTCGCGCTGTTCGATCCGTTCAGCGTCGATCTCGATGCGGCGGCGGGCTCAGGCGGCGTCATCAAGGCGCCGATGCATGGCAAGCTCGTTGCGCTCTTCGTCGCGCCCGGCGAGGCCGTGACCAAGGGCCAGCGCCTCGCCATCGTCGAGGCGATGAAGATGGAGCACGTGCTGACCGCTCCCCGCGACGGCACGGTCAGCGAGGTCGTGGGCGAGCCTGGCGCGCAGGTGGCCGAGGGCGCGAAGGTGGTCGTGCTGGGGGAATAGGCGAGTCAGCGGAGTCGCTTGCGGGCGACTGCTGAGGTTTTGATTCAAGCTGGTTTCGTCATGGTCGGGCTTGTCCCGACCATCCACGCCTTCACTGATCGAAGGTCGTGTTCAAGACGTGGATGCTCGCCACAAGGGCGAGCATGACGGCGCTAAGCGCCCAGTGCCGTAGCAGCCTTTGCCAGAATCGTCAGGTTGACCTCTGCCAGCGGGTCGTTGTCCTCAAGGAACCAGGCTGCCGAAAGACCGCACCAGGCGATGATCCAGCGCAGCAGGCGCCGCCGTTCCAGCGCCGATTTTGCCAGCACGATCTCCAGCCGACGTTCGAAGGCTCCGGGCGCGACGGCGACCGGCGGCTCGGGGTCGGCGAGATCGGGATCGCAGAACAGGATCGTGTATTCGAAGGCGCGGTCGCCGATCACCGCTTTCGGGTCGATCGCGAGCCAGCCGCGTTCCTCGAAATCGAGGACGTTGTCGTGATGCAGGTCGGCATGGAGCGGCAGGATTTCCCGCTGGGTGGGCAGGAGCGCGTTTGCCTCCGCTGCGGCGCGAGCGAGCAGACCGCCGTGCTTTGCGGCTGCTGGAAAGAGGTCCTTGAACCAGGTTTCCAGCCGGATTAGCCCGGTTGGGGAAGGACCACGCGGTTTCTGCAAGGCTGAGATGGCGTCGCAGAGGATGGCGGTGGCTTCATCATCACCTTTGGCACCACTGCGCGCCATGGCTGCGAGCGAGTGTTGGCCGGTGGCGCGTTCGATCAGCATCGCCTCTCCATTCTCGCTGCGGGCGAGCAAGCGGGCGGCGCCGTCACCATTCCAGTATTCCAACGGCAGGTAGCCGCGCCGCTCGTCCTCGACCTCGGGCAGCTTGAGCATCGCAGGTTCGCTGCCTTGCAGGACGGGCAGCAGGTGGCTGGCATGGGTCCTGATCGGCTCGCCGTCCGGTACGAGATCCCAACGGATCAGCCAGGGCTCGAAAACCCGCGCGGGGGTGTCGTTCATCCGCGGCCGATGATCGGGAACTGCTCGGCTTCGTAGATCTGGCCGGAGACCGGGGCGCTGTCATCCGAGAGCCAAAAGGCAGTGTGCGCGGCGATCTCCTCTGGCTGCATGATGCGGCCGGTCGGGGCATGGCGGAGCGGGACATGGTTCTGCCAGCCGGGCTTCTGACCCTCGCGCTGCTGGGTCGCGTCCTCGTTGGCGGTCCAGGTCCAGCCGACATTGAGCTGGTTGGCGCGGATGTGCTCTGGACCGAGCGTGTTGGCGAGGTTGCGCGTCATCGTCATCAGCGCGCCCTTGGACATCGAATAGACCGTCAGGTTCGAGAGGCCGCAATAGGCGTTGATCGAGCCGACCGTGACGATGGCTCCGGGCGATTTCTGGACACGGAAGGCGCGGATCGCCGCTTCCGCGCAGAGCAGAGGCGCGCGGGTGTTGATCGCGAACATGTGGTCGAAGAAGGCGGCGGTGGTCTCGGTCAGGATGCCGCGTGGGTAGATGCCGGCATTGTTGACGAGCCCGTCGATGCGGCCGAAGGCGGCGAGCGTGGCATCGACGATGGCCTGGGCGGTCGCAGGATCGGCGAGGTCCCCGGTCGCTCCGGCCGTCGCGTTGCCGAGCTTCGCCACTGCCGCGTCGACCTCGGCTGCGTCGCGGCCGTGGATCAGCACCTTGGCGCCCTCGGCAATGAGGCGCTCGGCCATCGCACAGCCGATGCCGGTGGAGGAGCCGGTGACGAGGATGGCCTTGCCTGCAAGTCCGCGCATGATGGAGCGTCCGTAGCCTGTCGAGGAAAAGAGCATGATGGTGAAGCGTATCGTGGCGAACATGCTAACCGCCGAGCCCGGGCTGGCCAAACCCTTCTACGGCGACATTCTTGGCATGCACCCCGTCATGGATCATGGCTGGATCCAGACCTTTGCGGCCGATGGCGATCCGGCCGGCCCGCAATTGAGCTTCGCCAGCGAGGGTGGCTCGGGCACGCCGGTGCCGGACCTGTCGATCGAGGTCGAGGATTTCGACGCTGTCTTGCGGAAGGTCGAAGCCGCCGGGCTCGCTATCGAATACGGCCCGGCCGACGAGCCCTGGGGCGTCAGGCGTTTCTTCCTGCGCGACCCGTTCGGCCGGCTGGTCAACGTGCTGTCACATCGAGGCTGACGCCGGGCTGTGGAGAAGCGCGGTGGAGACTGGTCCGGCGGCTGGCGCAGGCCTATTTTAAAGCCATGTCCCTTCATCTGCTCAAGCTCTGCGTCGGCGCCGAATCGATCAGCGATCTCGAGGAATGGATCGCCGAGCGCCAGGCGCAGCGGCGCGCCTGCGGCGAGCCGGCAGAGCAACTGCACACCACGCGCATGGTGCCGAAGAAGATCGAGGAGATACTAGACGGCGGCTCGCTCTACTGGGTGATCAAGGGTCAGATTTCCGCACGCCAGCGCTTGACGGATATCCGCCCCTTCACCGATGGCGAGGGCATCGGCCGCTGCCATCTGGTGATGGAGCCGATCGTGGTGCCGGTCGAGCCGCGCCCGTTCCGACCCTTCCAGGGCTGGCGCTATCTGCAGGTCAAGGACGCTCCGCGCGATCTCTCCGAGCATGGCGGCGATATCGGCGAGATGCCGGAAGAGCTGCGGCGGGAGCTGGCGGGGCTCGGGCTGCTCTAGGCAGCTTAGACCGGGATATTGTCGAGCAAACGCGTGCTGCCGATGCGGGCGGCGAGGATCAGCCGGACCGGGCCGTCTGCCAGCGAGGCGACCGGCGCCAGCGTTTCGGCATGGCGCGCTTCGAGATAATCGAGCTCGAAGCCGGCGGTGATGATCTCGTTCTGGGCATCGGCGACGGCCTTGAACAGGTCGTCGCGGTTGCGGATGCGGATGGCGAGATTCTGCATCACGCGGTGGAGCAGGGGTGCCAGCGCCCGGTGCTCGGCCGAGAGGTAGCGGTTGCGCGAGGACATGGCGAGGCCGTCCGCCTCGCGGATCGTGGCCAACGGGACGATGCGGATGCCGAGATCGAGATCGGCGGCCATGCGGGTCACGACCTTGAGCTGCTGATAGTCCTTCTCTCCGAAGATCGCGAGATCGGCGCGGGACTGCGTGAAGAGCTTGCAGCAGATCGTCGCGACACCCTCGAAATGAGTCGGGCGGAAGCGGTCCTCCAGCCCGACGGCGGCCGGACCGAGCAGCAGCACGCGCGTCGCGAAGCCGGCCGGGTACATCTCCTCGACCGAGGGGAAAAAGACTGCATCGGCTCCTGCCGCGACGAGCTTGGCGCAATCGTCGTCGAAGGTGCGCGGGTATTTCTTGAAATCCTCATGCGGGGCGAACTGGGTCGGGTTGACGAAGATCGTCACGATCACGCGCTTCGCATGGCGCTGGCCTTCGCTGACCAGCGCGACATGGCCCTCGTGCAGCGCGCCCATGGTCGGCACCAACGCGACCTTCTCGCCGGCGGCACGCCAGCCGGCAACGGCCTGGCGCAGCGCGGCGACCGTCTCGAAAACCGTGATCCCAGCCACTGGCGCGTCCTCCGTTGAGCGCACGGGTAGCAAATGCCGGCGCCATGGCCAATATCAGGGCCAGGGTATGATTCAGGCGGATCGAAGGGGTCGATGAGCGAGAGGAAGGACCGGGCCGTCGACAAGGCGGGAGCGACCGCGCCGGTGACGCATTCGCAGCCGGGTGAGATTGATCGCTTTCTCGGTGCGGCGAAGCAGCTTGCGCCCTTGGTGACGGGACAGGCGGGGCGGTTGGTCTTCGCGCTCGATGCCACGATGAGCCGCCAACCGACCTGGGACCTGGCCTGCTCGCTGCAGGCGCGGATGTTCGACGTTGCCACGCAAAGCGGCAGCCTTGCCGTGCAACTCGTCTATTTCAGGGGCATCGGCGAGTGCCGCGCGTCGGGCTGGGTCGGCGAGCCCGCGCGCCTGATCGGGCTGAGGCGCCGCATCGCCTGCGAGGGCGGACAGACCCAGATCGCGCGCGTGCTGCGTCATGTCCGTGACGAGGCAAAGGCGGTGCCGGTCAGGGCCTTCGTCTTCGTAGGCGATGCGATGGAGGAGGATGTCGATGCGCTTGCCAGTCTTGCCGGCGAGCTCGGCCTGCGCGGGATCCGCGGTTTCGTTTTCCAGGAGGGACATGATCCCGCGGCGAGCGCGGCCTTCGCGACGATCGCGCGGCTGACCGGCGGTGCCCATGCCCGGTTCGACGTGAATGCGCCGGCTTCGCTGCTCGATTTGTTGCGTGGTGCGGCGGCCTATGCCGCCGGCGGACGCGAGGCGATGCTGCGGCTGGCGGGCTCGACGCCTGCGGTGAAGGGGCTGATCGCTGCGATGGACGGAGGCAAGCGGTGAGCCTGCTCTACGGCATTGCCGTACTCATCCTGGTCTGGTGGCTGGCGAAGCTCTTCACCGGGGCCAACCCGAAGTTTCTGGCGCGGGTGGCGAAGACGGTCGGTGGCGTGGGCTCGCTCGGCGTCGCCGCCCTGCTGATGCTGCGCGGCCGGATGGACATGGCCGTCTTCCTCGGCGGCCTCGGCGCCTGGCTGCTCGGCTGGAGCGCGACCGGGCCGGGCGGCATCCGTTTTCCCTGGGCTGATCGCTCAAGCCCGACGCCGGGCGCAACCTCGAAGGTGAAGTCGGCGTTGCTGGAGATGGAACTCGACCACGACAGCGGCGCGATGGCAGGCCGCGTCACGGCCGGTCCCTATGCGGGGCAGGCGCTCGATAGCCTGAGCATGAGCGACCTTGCCGCGCTGATGCGCGATTGCCTTACGCGGGATCCGGACGGGGCGCGCCTGCTAGAGGCATATCTCGACCGCCGGTCGCCCGGCTGGCGTGAAGACGCTCAGCGTGATGGCGACGCGGGGCAGCGCGGCGCGCCGGGCGCGGGCGCGATGACGCAACAGGAGGCCTACGATATCCTGGGGCTTCAATCGGGGGCGGGCGAGGAGGCGATCCGCGAAGCCCACCGGGCCCTGATGAAGCGCATCCACCCGGATGCCGGGGGCACCAGCGGCCTTGCCGCTCGCGTCAACCAGGCCAAGGACGTCCTTCTGAAGCAGCGCTAGCGAAGGGGTCGGGGAGTGGGTCTGCGACATGTCGTGAACTCCTTTCCCTGAGCCTTGGTCAGCTGCGCGTGGCGAAGCAGGAGAAGCCGCCGCGCTTCAGTTGGGTGCAGGCGTTCTGCGCGTCCTTCGAGTCGTCGAAGCCGACGAAACGGGCCCGGAAGAGGGTGGAGCCGCCCTTGGCGACCTTCTCGGTGAAGGGCGAAGCGCTGGCGAGCGTGCCGGCAGCCTTGGCCCGGGCACGGGCTAGGATTTCCTTGGCCTTGCCCTCGTCGTCGGTGGCGCCGAGCTGGATCACCCATTTGCCGGAGGCGATGACCGCGGCCTGGTGCGACATGGCCGGGGCCGGCTCGGGAGCCTGCACCTTGGCCGGGGCGGCCTCGGCCTTGCGGGCGACCGGGACGGCGGGGATTTCGGCCTTGGCTTCTGCGACCTTCACCGGCTCCGCCGCGGGCTCCGGAGCCTTGGCGATCGAGGAGGTGACGTCGACATTCGCCGGCGGGCGCAGGACCTTGGCATCGGCCGGCTGGGCGCCGATCGACCAGCGCATGGCCGACGGCGTGGTCGTCGCGGTGACCGGGCGCATGCCGGAGATCTGGAGCGGCTGGCCACCGGCGACGGCGACCGGGCGCGGCGGCGCGATCGGCGTGGTGGTCGGCATCGGGGCATAGGCGCGGGCGGCGGCCGGGAGCGGCTGCTGCTCCTCAACCTGCTGCTGATGGCGCGGACGCGGCACCGGGATCGGCGCCGGCTCGGCTGCAGCCGCCTGCTGGATCGAACGCGGACGCTCCTCCGGCTCCGGGGCTTCGGCGACCATCACCGAGGCGCGGCCGCTGGTCGAGGCGCGCGGCAGATTGGCGAGGACGAGATCGGTCATGATCTTGTCGCGCGAGGCGCCGGAACGGCCGCCGAGCACGACGGAGACGACATGCCGGCCTTCGGAGCGGGCCGAGGTCATCAGGTTGAAGCCCGAGGCGCGGGTGTAGCCGGTCTTGATGCCATCGACGCCCTCGACCTTGCCGAGCAGGCGGTTATGGCCGCGGATCGTGCGGCTGCCGTACTGGAAGGCCCGCGTCGAGAAGAGCGGGTAGTATTTCGGGAAACGCTCCTGGATGGCGCGGGCCAAAATGGTGAGGTCGCGCGCGGTCGTCAGGTTCGGCGGAGAATGCGGCAGGCCGTGCGGATTGTAGAAGCGGGTCGAGCTCATGCCGAGCGAGCGCGCCTTGCGCGTCATCTGGTCGGCGAAAGCCTCCTCGGAGCCGGCGATATTCTCGGCGACGACGACGGAGGAGTCGTTGGCCGACAACGTGATCATGCTCTTGATGGCGTCCTCGACCGCGATGGTCGAACCGGCGCGCAGGCCGAGCTTGGTCGGCGGCTGGGAGGCCGCATAAGATGAGACCTTGAGCTCGGAATCCATCGAGAACCGGCCGCGCTCCATCTGCTCGAACAGCATGTAGAGCGTCATGACCTTGGTCAGCG
>NZ_CAMFKW010000045.1 GCF_945957345.1 uncultured Allobosea sp.
TCACCGGCGGAAGCCGGGGAATCGGCCGGGCGACCGCGATCCTGCTCGCGGAGCGCGGCTACGATCTCGTCGTCAACTACCAGTCCAACGCCGAGGCCGCGACTGACACGGTCGCGGCCGTGCTCCGGCAGGGCAGGGAGGCTATCGCGGTCAGGGGCGATGTCGGCAATGAGGCCGATGTCGCCGCGATCTTCGCGGCGGCCGACAAACTCGGGCGGCTGACCGCGCTGGTCAACAATGCCGGCGTGATCGATACCCCGCAACGCCTCGACGAGATGGACCTCGCGCGGCTGGAGCGGATGTTCCGGATCAACCTGACCGGCAGCTTCCTCTGTGCCCGCGAGGCGGTGAAGCGGATGTCGACCCGCCATGGCGGGAAGGGCGGCGGCATCGTCAACCTGTCATCCGCCGCGGCGGTGCTGGCGGGCGCCGGACAATATCTCGACTATGCCGCCGCGAAGGCCGGCATCGACATCTTCACGCTCGGCCTTGCTCGCGAGGTCGCGGCCGAAGGCATCCGGGTCAATGCCGTCCGGCCCGGGATCATCGATACGGAGATCCACGCCAGCGGCGGCATGCCCGATCGCGTTGCGTTGCTGCGCGACCAGCTTCCGATGAAGCGCGAGGGTACGGCGCGCGAGGTGGCGCAGGCAATCGCCTGGCTGCTCTCGGACGAAGCCTCCTACACCAACGGAACCGTTCTGAGCGTGACCGGCGGGCGCTGAGCCGCCGTCGCCGCGCGGCGGCTGTCGGCGCGTTGCGGACGGATTGGCGCAAACCGGGCAAAGCTGCCATCCTCCTCGTTTCGCGACAGAGGAGACGGGCATGCCTGCGCTTGCGATGACGACCGAAATCACCGTTCTCGGCTGGAGCGTCGTGCTCCTGCTCGTGCAGATCGCCCTGCAGGCCGGCACCTCGGCCGATCTCGGCCCGGCCTATCTGTTCAGCCCGCGCGACGTGCCGCGCGAGCCCGGGAGCCTGATCTCGCGGCGGCTCAAGCGGGCGCTCGACAATCTGCTCGAGACCTATCCCGCCTTCATCGCCCTGGCCCTGGCGCTGACCGTCTCCGGCAAAGCGGGCGGCATCGCCGTCACCGGCGCCTGGCTCTATCTCGGGGCGCGCGTGGTCTTCGTCATCATCTACGCCGCCGGCATCCCGGTGATCCGCACCCTCGTCTGGGTGGCCTCGATCGTCGGCCTGGTGATGATGCTGGTCCGGCTGATGAGCTGAACGAAACCGGCGCGGCGGCTGGCCGCCGCACCGTTCTTGCCGTCTACTTCACGACCATCGCCGAGAAGGGATGGACGTAGGCCTGCAGCATGACGAAACTGCCGACCAGGCTCGCCAGCGCGATCGAGTGCCAGAAGACGAAGCGCAGGATCACGCCTTCATGGCCGAACCAGCCGGTGGCGGTCGAGGCAACGACGATCGACTGGGCGTCGCCGCCGATCGTGGTCTGCAGGATCTCGAAGGCTCCTTTCTCGACCGTCAGCCGGTAGAGGAAGATGACGTTGAGAACGATCCAGCCGATCGGGAAGAAGCCGGTGACTGCGCCGAGCACGGTGGCGC
Organism: uncultured Allobosea sp.; assembly: GCF_945957345.1. Lineage (GTDB taxonomy): Bacteria > Pseudomonadota > Alphaproteobacteria > Rhizobiales > Beijerinckiaceae > Allobosea. Next base: position 1,570 of record NZ_CAMFKW010000045.1, read on the forward strand.
GCAGCGACATGCCGGCGGGCATGGTGAAGATGAAAATCGCCACCAGATTGGCGACGATCAGCGCGATGACGGCGGCGATATGCGCCTTGACGGCGTTGGACGCGATGAGACCGAGCAGAACGACGACGGGTAGCGCGGCTGCGAGCGTCGACAGGACGCTGTTGCCGAATGGATCATAGACCTGATTCCACATGACGGCGTGCCCCTCCAGCGGGCTGATCTGCGATGTGCTTCAGCGAATGCGTTTCGTCCTTGTCTGGTGGTCGGCGCAGTAAGCCTGCGACAGCCTGCCGCAGCAAGGGCGGCCGGCCTTTCGTCAACACAGGAATGACGTAGCGCCGGGGGCGGAACCGATGTATGCCCGCCCCAACGCGCCGCCGCCCACGCCGGTGGCCTCATGGAACAGCAGCGGAAGGACGTCATGGCCTACGATCTCGTCGTCATCGGAACCGGCCCCGGGGGCTATGTCTGCGCCATTCGCGCCGCCCAGCTCGGCCTCAAGGTCGCGGTGGTCGAGAAGCGCAAGACCCATGGCGGCACCTGCCTGAATGTCGGCTGCATCCCCTCCAAGGCGCTGCTCCATGCCTCCGAGATGTTCGAGGAGGCCGGCCACACCTTCGAGAAGCTCGGCATCGTCGTCGGCAAGCCGAAGCTCGATCTCAAGGCGATGATGGCCCACAAGCAGGAGACGATCGACGCCAACGTCACCGGCGTCGGCTTCCTGCTGAAGAAGAACAAGATCGATGCCTTCCACGGCACGGCCTCGATCCCCGCCGCAGGCAAGGTCGTCGTGACCGCCGAGGACGGCAAGACGCAGGAGATCGAGACCAGGAACATCGTCATCGCGACGGGCTCGGAATCGGCGCCGCTGCCGGGCGTCGAGATCGACGAGAAGACCGTTGTGACCTCGACCGGTGCGCTCGAGATCGGCTCCGTGCCGAAGGAGCTCGTCGTGGTCGGCGCCGGCGTGATGGGCCTCGAGATCGGTTCGGTCTGGAGCCGCCTCGGCGCCAAGGTCACGGTCGTCGAGTTCCTCGACCGCATCCTGCCCGGCATGGATGGCGAGGTGGCCAAGCAGTTCCAGCGCATCCTGGAGAAGCAGGGCTTCACCTTCCAGCTCGGCTCCAAGGTCACCAAGGTCGAAACGGCCAAGAAGGGCGGCGCGACCGTCACCGTCGAGCCCGCCGCCGGCGGCGAGGCCAAGACGCTCAATGCCGATATCGTGCTGGTCGCGATCGGCCGTCGTCCGAACACCGATGGTCTCGGCCTCGACAAGGCCGGCGTTGCCACCGAGCGTGGCCGGGTCGTCATCGACGATCATTTCAAGACCAATGTCGCCGGCATCTACGCGATCGGTGACGTCGTGCGCGGGCCGATGCTGGCGCACAAGGCCGAGGACGAGGGCGTCGCTGTCGCCGAGATCATCGCCGGCAAGCACGGCCATGTGAACTACGACGCCATTCCCGGCATCGTCTATACCGCGCCGGAAGTCGCGGCGATCGGCAAGACCGAGGAAGAGCTCAAGGCAGCCGGCGTCGCCTACAAGATCGGCAAGTTCCCGTTCACGGCGAACGGCCGCGCCCGCGCCATGCGCCATACCGAGGGCTTCGTGAAGGTGCTGGCCGATGCGGAGACCGACCGCGTCCTCGGCTGCCACATCATCGGGCCGCATGCCGGCGACCTGATCGCGGAAGTGACCGTTCTGATGGAGTTCGGCGGCTCGGCCGAGGATCTCGCCCGCACCTGCCATGCCCATCCGACGCTGGCCGAGGCGGTCAAGGAAGCTGCGCTCGCGGTCGACAAGCGCCAGATCCATATGTGATCGCAGCGGCTGTCACGGCCGCAGGTATTGGAACAGCCCGCGTTCTCCTGAACGCGGGCTGTTTTGCATTGTGGCCCATCGTCTGTTCTTCACGTGGACCGGCGCCCGTTCAGTGAGGCGCGCCGATCCTCCGGCAGACGAGGTGAAGGAGCCCGTCCTGCGTGGTGTCGTCGCCGGCGCCGATGGGGCGGCCGTCCTCGCCAAAGCGGGCGAGGATCTCGAAACCCGCCGCTGCGAGCTGGCGTTCCTGCGTCGCCATGTCGATGAAGTAGAACAGCCCATTCCAGCGATGGGCGGGATCGACATGGATGGCGTAATCCGTTTCCTCATGTGCGAAGGGCCGCAGCCGCAGATAATTCAGCCAGCTCTGCGGATGCACAGAATTCACGATCTCACGCGGATGCCAGGAGCGCGCGTGCAGCGGCATGCCGCCGGCGCGGCGCCAGCCGCGATTGTGGAAGGAGAAGGCGAAGACACCGCCCGGCGCCAGCACGTCATGCACGGATTCGATCACGGCAAGGCGCTCGGCATGGTCGAAGGCACTGAGGATGGCCAGCGCTCCGAGCACGAAGTCGAAGCGGCCGGGCCCGAACTCGCCGAGCGACCGGACATCGAGATCGAGGAAGGTGGCGCTCGGGAAATTGCGCCGGGCGACGCTGAGCATCGCCTGGGCCTTGTCGATCCCGACATAGTCGGCGACATGCGGCAGCAGCGCCCGCGTCGTCCGGCCCGAGCCGACGCCGAGGTCGAGCAGGCGCTTGCCGGCAAAGCTCTCGTGAAAGCGCTCGAAGATCACGCGCTCGGAGGCGAAGAGGCTCCGCGCGCCATACCATTCGGCGATGTCGGCCCGATCGAACAGTTCGGCATTGTGCCGGGCGATATCGATGGTCGTGCCATGCATGGCGCGCCTCCGGGCCTTGCGAGAACCGCAAGGTGCACCCGCGCGACGCGCCAAACAAATTCTTGGTTAAGATATGCTTAACGCGACCGCTCGCTAGCGCCCTATCCCCGCCGGGCGTGGAACGCCGTCAGCGTGTTCTTGAGCAGGCAGGCGATCGTCATCGGGCCGACGCCGCCGGGGACCGGGGTGATCGCGCCCGCGACCTTCGCGGCCTCAGCGAAATCGACGTCGCCGGTCAGCTTGCCGTCAGGCAGGCGGTTGATGCCGACATCGATCACGGTCGCGCCGGGCTTGATCCAGTCACCCTTGACCATGCGCGGGCGGCCGACGGCGGCCATCACGATATCGGCGCGCTTGACCACCACCGGCAGGTCGCGTGTGCGCGAATGGGCGATGGTGACGGTGCAATCGGCCTGGAGCAGGAGCTGCGCAACCGGGCGGCCGACCAGCTCGGAGCGGCCGATCACGACGGCGTCGAGGCCGGACAGCGAGGGCAGGGCCTGCTTCAGCAGCAACATGCAGCCGAGCGGCGTGCAGGGCACGAGGCCGTTCTTCCCGCCAGCGAGCAGGCCGGCATTGATCGGGTGCAGACCGTCGACATCCTTGGCCGGATCGATGGCGTCGATGATGCGGCCGGTGTCGATATGCTTCGGCAGCGGGAGCTGGACCAGGATGCCGTCGACATTGTCGTCTGCGTTCAGCTCGGCGAGCTTGGCGAGGAGCTGTGCTTCGGTGGTCTCGGCCGGCAGCCGGTGGGCGACCGAGTTCATGCCAATCTCGACCGCGAGCTTCTCCTTCGAGGCGACATAGACCTTGCTGGCCGGGTCCTCGCCGACGAGCACGACATGGAGGCCGGGCACGATGCCCCGTGCGGCCTTGATGGTGGCGACCTCGCGACCGATCTCGGTCCTGAGCGCAGCGGCCGTGGCCTTGCCGTCGATGATGCGGGCTTCGCCGGTCATGGGTCCGACCTCGTGCTTGCTGATGATGCCGCCCTCATGCGCGATCCCGCCCGCATGAACAAGCCCGAATGCGCGGCTTTCCCGGCTGCGACGCCATCAACAGGGGAGGAGGGGCTGGCGCGGCTTGCGGGTGTTCCATCGGCCCGGTATCTCCGAACCGGAGCTTGAGAGGCAGGAGAGGCGAGACAACGTGACGACCGGTTTCGCCCGCCTGCCCGATGCCTCCGCTTTCCGCCTGACCGATCTGCGCGTTCCCGCCTGCCTGATCGAGGGCATCGATATCGCAGCCGACCGCAACGGACTGGCGCGCGTCGATCTCGCCATTGCGGATGGCCGCGTGACCGCGATCGAGCCTTCCGGGACGGCTGTAGGGGCAGGGCCTGCCTTGAACCTTGATGGCGGCATCGTGCTGCCGCGGCTCGTCGATGCGCATGTCCATCTCGACAAGGGCCATATCTGGCCGCGCAGCCCCAATCCGGACGGCACCTTTCCCGGCGCGCTGAATACCGTGGGAGCCGATCGCGAGGCAAACTGGTCGGCTGAGGATGTGCGGGCGCGCATGGATTTCTCGCTGCGAACCGCCTTCGCGCACGGCACGGCGGCGATGCGGACGCATCTCGATTCGCTGGGCAAGCAGATCAGGATTTCCTGGCCGGTCTATGCGGAATTGCGGGCCGAATGGGCCGGGCGCATCGCACTTCAGGCCACGCCGCTGTTCGGAGCGGATGCCGCGCTCGATCCCGCGCATATGCAGGCGGTGATCGCTGCCGTGAAAGCGCATGGCGACGGGCTGCTCGGTTGCGTCACCTACATGATCCCGGATCTCGACCGGGCTCTCGACATCCTGTTCCGGGCGGCGATCGAGAACGGCTTCGATCTCGATTTCCATGTCGACGAGACCAACGACCCAGCGGCGCGCTCGCTGGAACACATTGCGGACGCGGCGTTGCGTCATCGCTTCGCGGGCAAAATCCTCTGCGGGCATTGCTGCTCGTTGGCCTTGCAGACACCTCAGGATGAGGCGCGGATCATCGCCAAGGTGCACGAGGCGGGCATCGCCGTGGTCTCGCTGCCGATGTGCAACATGTATCTGCAGGACCGGCAGGCCGGCCGCACGCCGCGCTGGCGCGGCGTCACGGCGCTGCATGAATTGAAGGTTGCCGGCGTGCCGGTGATGATCGCCTCCGACAACACCCGCGATCCGTTCCATGCCTATGGCGATCTCGATCTCGTCGAGGTGCTGCGCGAGGGCACGCGCATCCTCCAGTTCGATCATTCCGGACCGGATTGGACGAATGCGGTCGCGCGTACGCCGGCGCAGGCGATGGGCATCGCAGCCGGCATCATCGCGGTCGGCGCGCCGGCGGACCTCATCCTGACGCGGGCGCGCGACTGGACCGAACTCTTCTCCCGGCCGCAGGCCGATCGCACCGTGCTGGTAGCTGGAAAGGCGATCGACCGGACCTTGCCGGACTACCGCGAACTCGACCATCTGATGGGCAGAGCATCATGACCCAACGCTACGACATCGCCACGCTGAAGGGCCGGCTCGGCAGCATCCGCATCGAGGAGAACCCGGCGCTGGTGAAGCAGAAGAGCCGCGACTTCTTCTGGTATTCGCCGATCCTGAAGCGCCAGCTCGATCATGTCGTCGCCGATATCGTGGCCTCGCCGACAAGCGAGGCGGAGGTGGTGCAGGTTCTCGCCGCCTGCCACGAACTCGGCATTCCCGTGACGCCGCGCGGCACCGGCACCGGCAATTACGGCCAGGCGATGCCGCTCTCCGGCGGCGTGCTGCTCGATCTCTCCGGCTTCAACAAGGTCAAGGAGATCGCGGCCGGCCGCTATGTCGCAGAGCCCGGCGCGATCATGGCCCGGATCGACGACGAGACCCGCGCCCATTCGCGGCAGGAGCTGCGCCTGCACCCCTCGACCTATCAGACGGCCTCGATCGGCGGCTTCATCGCCGGCGGTTCGGGCGGCGTCGGCTCGATCAAATGGGGGGGCTTGCGCGACTGGGGCAACATCATCCGGCTCAAGGTCGCGACGATGGAGAAAAACCCGCGCATCCTCGAATTCTCCGGCGAGGATCTGCACAAGGTCGCGCATGCCTATGGCACCAACGGCATCATCACCGAGGTCGAGATGCCGCTCGGCCCGGCCTACAATTGGGTTGATGTCATCGTCGGCTTCGAGAATCTGCGCGCCGCGACCGAGTTCGCCAATGCCGTCGGCGAGCAGGACGGGCTGGCGCTGAAGAACCTCTGCGTCGTCGCTGCGCCCGCGCCGCATGACTACTTCCTGCGCCACCGCAAGTTCCTGCCGCGCGACAGCCATCTCGTCATCGTCATGGCGGCCGATTTCGCGGTCGATGCGCTCTGTGCTTATGCGCGCCGCTTCAAGGGCGCGGAGCTGCTGCTGCGCACCGACAAGCTCTCACCGGAGGATGCCAAGGGCCTGCCGCCGACCTATGAACTCGGCTGGAACCACACGACGCTCAGAGCTTTGCGCGTCGATCCGGCGATCACCTACCTTCAGGTGCTCTATCCCTTCCCGAACCAGGTCGATCTCGTCGACAGGATCCATGCCCGCTTCGGCGACGAGGTGACCTGCCATCTCGAATTCGTGCGCTTCGATGGCAAGATCACCTGCTTTGGCCTGCCATTGGTGCGTTTCACCAGTGAGGAGCGGCTGGAGGAGATCATGGCAATCCATGAGGAGATGGGCGCGCCGATCTTCAATCCGCATCGCTACACGCTGGAGGAAGGCGGCATGAAGCAGACCGACGAGACGCAGCTCGCCTTCAAGCGCGAGGCCGATCCGCAGGGCCTGCTCAACCCCGGCAAGATGATCGCCTGGGAGGATCCGAGCTACGACTACCGCTCGGGCAAGACCTTCCTGTTCCGCAGCCTCGCCGAAGCCGGCGTCGGCTAAATACCATGCGTGTCCTCGTCCTCTACGCCCATCCGGTGCCTGAAAGCTTCGGCGCGGCCATCCATGAGACGGTTGTCGCCAGCCTGAAGACGGCGGGGCACGAGGTCGATGATTGCGATCTCTATGCCGAGGGTTTCGATCCGGTGCTGAGCCGGGAGGAGCGGCGCGGCTATCACGACGTCGCCAGCAATACATTGCCCGTCGCCGGTTATGTCGAGCGGGTGAGGCGGGCCGAGGCGCTGGTGCTGTGCTTCCCGGTCTGGAATTTCGGCTATCCCGCGATCCTGAAGGGTTTCCTCGACCGCGTCTTCCTGCCCGGCGTGTCCTTCAAGATGGTCGACGGCAAGGCGCAGCCGGCTCTGCACAATATTCGCCGGCTCGTCGCGGTAACCAGTTATGGCGGCTCGCGCTGGCGGGCCTTCCTGGTGGGCGACCCGCCGCGCAAGGCGGTCTGCCGAGCGCTGCGAGCGGTTTGTCACCCGTTGACGCGGACGACCTATCTCGCCCATCACGAAATGAACCTCTCGACTCCGGCCAGTCGCGCGGCATTTCTGAAAAAAGTCGCGACCAAACTCACGCTCTCGTAGCTCTGACATCCGATTGTCATCCGTCTGTCATGTTCGCGCGCGAATACGCAGCCGGCGAAGCGTCTGCTTACCCGTCCAAGGATCGGCCCGAAGGATCGACCCCATGACCAAGGCAATCGAGAAGAGTGTCGGCCGTGCCCTGCTCGTCACCGCGCGGCTGCACCGCTCGCGGATGGGCGAGAGGCTGAACGGCCTTGGTTTGTTTCCGGGGCAGGAGCAGGCGTTGAAGGCGCTGCAGCCGGCCCCGATGACAATGGGCGAGCTGGCGGCGCTGCTGCGCGTCAAGCCGCCCACCGTGTCGAAGACGATCGGGCGGCTTTCGCTGCAGGGCCTCGTGACCCGCGAAGGCGGCAATCGCGACGGCCGCCTCGTGCAGGTCGCGCTGACGGAAGCCGGCCAGAGCACGGCGGCCGAGCTCGACGCTGTCTGGAACGAGGTCGAGGAAGAGCTCCTCGACAAGCTTGACGGCAAGGAGCGCAAGCAGCTGCGCAAGCTCCTGCGCAAGGCGGCGAAAGGCCTGTCCAAGGCCGGTGCCGATCATGACGATCCCGATGGCGATCTCGACGAGGCCGATAGCGACGCCTGATTTCTGCATGGAGCGCATGCTTCAGCGTGCTGGCGACGCTACCTAAATCGGTTCAATCTGCCCTCGTCATTCCTCCAGAGCATGGCGAGACTCCGTGTCCTCCCCCTCAGTCGCGCCTTCCGAGACGGGCCGTGCACGTATGGCCGCGATCGGCCTGATGTGTGCGGCCGTCCTGCTGTTCTCGATGCTGGACACCAGCGCGAAATGGCTGGGCCAGTCGATGAACCCGTTGCAGGTGGTGTTCGCGCGCTATGCCGGCAGCATGATCCTGGTCCTGGCGGTCATCAATCCATGGACGCATCCGGGCGTGTTGCGGACCAGGCGCCCCTGGCTGCAATGGGGCCGTTCGCTGTTGCTGCTCGGCTCGACCGCGCTGAACTTCATCGCGCTGCGCTATCTTCAGCTCGCCGAGACGGTCTCGATCATGTTCGCGACGCCCTTGCTGGTGGCGCTCGCCTCCGGGCCGCTGCTCGGGGAATGGCCGGGGCCGCGTCGGCTCGCGGCGATCGGCGTCGGCTTCCTCGGCGTGCTGGTGGTGACGCGGCCGGGGATCGGCGGCATGCATCCTGCGGCACTGCTCAGCGTCGTGGGCTGCCTCTGCTACGCCTTCTACTCCCTGTCGACGCGCATGCTCTCCGGCCATGATTCCTCGGAGACGACGATGATCTATTCCGGTGCGGCCGGGACCCTTGCCACCATTCCGCTCCTGCCCTGGATCTGGGAGACGCCGCAGACGCTCTTGCCGTGGCTGCTGATGATCGCGGTCGGTGCACTCGGCGGCTTCGGCCACTGGCTCCTGATCCTGGCGCACCGGCTGGCGCCGGCCACGGTGCTGGCGCCCTTCATCTATTCGCAGATCGTCTGGATGCTGTTGCTCGGCTGGCTGGTCTTCGACCAGTTGCCGGATCGCTGGACCTTTATCGGCGCCGGCATCGTGATCTCGTCCGGGCTCTACCTGCTCTATCGCGAGCGGGTGCGGCATGTGCCGCAGGAGGCGGCTTCGGCGCGGCTCGACTGAAACGACGCAAGGCGCGCTATGCTCGGGCTTGACCCGAGCATTTCTGGAAGGAAAAGCGCGGGGAACCCTCTCCCATAGGGAGAGGGCAGGGTGAGGGGTAGACCGTTGGATACTGTAGCTGTGACCTGACCGCTGCTGCGGTGAGGTTTTGCGAACTGGTCCAGCGGCCTACACCTCACCCCTGCCCCTCTCACTGATCTCGGCTGTTGCCGAGATCAGCATTCAAAGTGTCGAAGTCGGCAACAGCCGACTTCGATGCAGGAGAGGGGTTCCCCGCGCCCTTTTGTGTAAGGTGTTCGAGGCTATCCGAACCGGATCAGACCGTGACCTGCGTGCCGACCTCGACGACGCGGCCGGTCGGGATCTGGAAGAAGTCCGTCGCGTCGGTCGCGCTCTTGGTCAGGCCGATGAAGAGATTGTCCTGCCAGATCGGCATGCCCGATTGCGGGGAAGCCTTGATCGAGCGGCGCGACAGGAAGAACGAGGTCGACATGATGTCGAACTTGAAGCCCTGCTTGCGCAGCATGGCCAGGCCCTTCGGCACGTTCGGGCTTTCCATGTAGCCGTAGACCATGTCGACCCGCCAGAAATCGTCGGTGATGCGGGCGAGGCGCACGCGCTCCTCCTCGACGACGCGGGGCGTGTCGGCCGAGCGCACGGTCAGGACGACGTTTCGCTCATGCAGCACCTTGTTGTGCTTGAGGTTGTGGAGCAGCGAGGCCGGTGCCGTCTCGGGGTCGCTGGTCAGGAAGACGGCCATGCCCTTCACGCGGGCGGGCGGGCTCTTCGAGAGCATGGTGACGAGTTCGAGCAGCGGCACGTCGGTCTTGCGGGTCTTGTCGAACAGGATCTTGGTGCCGCGCATCCAGGTCCACATCACCAGCGTCAGCGCCATGGCGAGGAGCACCGGCACGTAGCCGCCATGAAGCAGCTTCAGCATGTTGGCCGAGAAGAAGGAGACGTCGACCAGGAAGAAGGGGAGGATGAGCGCGCCGGTCGCCAGCGGGCTCCAGCCCCAGTGCCGGCGGATGACGATGGCGGCCAGCATCGACGAGACCACCATCGTGCCGAAGACCGAGATGCCATAGGCATGCGACAGGCTGGACGAGGTGCGGAACGACCAGACCAGGATCAGCACGACGACGAGCAGCAGCAGATTGACGCGCGGCACGTAGATCTGGCCCGAGGTCTGCTCGGAGGTGTGGCGGATCTCCATGCGCGGCAGGAGGCCGAGCTGGATCGCCTGCCGGGTCAGCGAGAAGGCGCCGGTGATGACCGACTGGCTGGCGATGATGGTCGCGACCGTCGCCATGATGACGAAGGGCAGCAGCAGGCCCTGCGGCGCGAGCCGATAGAACGGATTGTCGATCGCGGTCGGGTCGGAGAGGATCAGCGCGCCCTGGCCGAGATAGTTCAGCCACAGGGCCGGGAAGACGACATAGAGCCAGGCGCCACGGATCGGGCCCCGGCCGAAATGGCCCATATCGGCATAGAGCGCCTCGGCGCCGGTCACCGCCAGACAGACCGAGCCGAGCACGGCCAGCGCAACGCCCGCATGATCGCGGAAGAAGAGCAGGGCGTAATAGGGGTTGATCGAGCGGAAGACCGTGAGATCGTCGGAGATGTGGTAGATGCCGAGCCCCGCGAGCGTCAGGAACCAGACCAGCATGATCGGCCCGAACAGGGTCGCGACGCGATGGGTGCCATGGCTCTGCATGACGAACAGGCCGATCAGGATCACCGAGGCGATCCAGAGGATGTAGTCGTCGAGCGCCGGCGTGATGAGCTTGACGCCCTCGATTGCGGAGAGGACCGAGATCGCCGGAGTGATGACCGTGTCGCCATAGAAAAGGCCGGCGCCGATCATGCCGAGCAGCAGCGCGACATGGCTGCGGGCGCGGCCGAGGCTGCGCTGGGCCAGCGCGACGAGGGTCAAGATGCCGCCTTCGCCGTTATTGTCGGCGCGCATCAGCAGCACGACATATTTCAGCGTGACGACCACGACGAGCGACCACAGGATCAGCGAGAGCACGCCGATGACGACCGTCGGGGGAACCGTGGCGTTTTCCGCGCCGCCGGTCGCAGCCAGAATCGTCTCGCGCAGCGCGTAGAGTGGGCTCGTGCCGATATCGCCATAGACGACGCCGAGCGCGCCCAGCGCCAGCGCGGCGAAGCCCTGCTTGCCGTGGCCGTGGGCGCCGCTCTGGCCATGGCCGGCGTCGAGGCCCAAACGTGAATCCTCCGGCCGAACGGTCGCAAGATTCGGGTTCTCATGCCCCATCAGGGATCTCCGCGCATGCTGCGGTGCAGCGAAAGGCCGGGGCCTCTAGCACGTTGCGGGCGGCACGCAAAGGCAGGATCAGCCGGCCGCACCGAGACCGGCGCCGAAGCGCCGCTCGACATAAGTGGCGACCATGGCCTTGAATTCGGCGGCAATGCCGGCACCCCGCAAGGTAGCGACCTTCTTGCCGTCGACGAAAACGGGCGCCGTCGGCGCCTCGCCGGTGCCGGGAAGCGAAATGCCGATATCGGCATGCTTGGACTCGCCGGGGCCGTTGACGATGCAGCCCATGACGGCGACGTTGAGGTTCTCGACGCCGGGATAGCGCGTCTTCCATTCGGGCATGGAAGAGGAAATCCAGCCCTGGATATCCTGGGCCAGCTCCTGGAACACCGTCGAGGTCGTGCGGCCGCAGCCGGGGCAGGCGGCGACGAGCGGCACGAAGGCGCGGAAGCCCATGGTCTGGAGCAATTCCTGCGCCGTCCTGACCTCGAGCGTGCGGTCGCCGCCGGGCTCGGGCGTCAGCGAATAGCGGATGGTGTCGCCGATGCCTTCCTGCAGGAGGATGCCGAGCGCTGCCGAGGAGGCGACGATGCCCTTCGAGCCCATGCCGGCCTCGGTCAGGCCGAGATGGATGGCATAGTTCGCCCGGCTCGCCAGCATGCGATAGACCGTGATCAGATCCTGCACGCCGGAGACCTTGGCGGAGAGGATGATGTATTCGCGGCCGAGGCCGAGCTCCTCGGCACGCTCGGCCGAAAGCAGGGCCGATTGCACCATCGCCTCGCGCATGATGGCGCGGGCATCGAGCGGGCGGACGGCGCGCGCGTTCTCGTCCATCAGGGCGGTCAGCAGTTCCTGGTCGAGCGAGCCCCAGTTGGCGCCAATGCGCACCGGCTTGCGATGCTTGATCGCGAGCTGGATGATCTGGCTGAACTGCTTGTCCTTCTTGTCCTTGAAGCCGACATTGCCGGGGTTGATCCGGTATTTCGCCAAGGCCTCGGCGCAGGCCGGATGGTCGCTGAGCAGCTTGTGGCCGATATAGTGGAAGTCTCCGACCAGCGGCACGTCGACGCCGATGCGGTCCAGCCGCTCGCGGATTTTCGGCACGGCTGCCGCAGCCTCGTCGCGGTCGACGGTGATGCGGACGAGTTCCGAACCCTGACGCGCCAGCGCAGCGACCTGCGCCACTGTCGCCGCGATATCGGCGGTGTCGGTATTGGTCATCGACTGCACGACGATGGGCGCGCCGCCGCCGACCATGACATGGCCGACCTTGACGGGGACGGTGAGCTGCCGGCCCAGCGGGCCAGCGCGTTCCGGCGTCAGATAGGAAAAGGCGCGCTCGTTCATGCGGGCTGCTCTATCACGATCCGGCATTCCGGCAATGCTCGCAGCGGCCGACGATCTCGACCATCTGGTGCGACGGAGAGAATTGCCGGTTTTCCGCGATCGCCGCCACCGCTTTCTTCATGGCAGGCGAGGAATCCTCGTCGACCCCGCCGCAGGACTCGCAGATCAGGAAAGCGACGACCTCGTTCGCGCCATGGCCGTGCAGGCAGGCGATATAGGCATTCTTCGACGAGAGGCGGTGGACGAAGCCCTGCTCCACCAGGAAATCGAGCGCGCGGTAGATCGAGATCGGCGCCAGCCGCCGGCCGCCGGCCGGTGAGATGCGGTCGGCGAGATCATAGGCGCCGACCGGACGGTGGTCCGCATGGAGCGCCTCCAGAGCCTGCCGCCGGATCGGGGTCAGGCGCAGGCCGCGCTCGCGGCAGATGCGCTCGGCGCGGGCGAGGGCTTCGGCCGCGTGGCGACGGTGATCCTCGGCATGGCGACAGGCGCCTTCGCCATGGGCATGCGACGCATGGTCATGTTCGCCGTGATGGTGCGCGTTCGGCTGCATTTTCGTCATGTTGCGTTGCGAAGACTCATCGGGCAACGTGCGACGATATCCCGTCGCTCCATTGCCCTGTTCCGCCTGAACCTAAGCATTTTCTCCCCGATTGTCAGGAGCCTTGACGCTCATGTTCCTCAAAGACCGTACTGCTGCGATCACCGGCTCGACCTCCGGCATCGGGCTCGCCTATGCCCGCGCGCTGGCCGCCGAGGGGGCCAACCTCGTCATCAACGGCATCATGCCGCCGGCCGATGCCGAGAAATTGCGCACCGACCTCGAGGCCGAATTCGGCATCAAGGTGGTGTTCTCGCCGGCCGACATGACCAAGCCCGACGAGATCGCAGGCTTCATTGCCGAGGGCGAGAAGGCGTTCGGCGCGATCGACATCCTGATCAACAATGCCGGCATCCAGTTCGTCGCGCCGATCGACGAGTTCCCGATCGAGAAATGGGACCAGATCATCGCGATCAACCTGTCCTCGGCCTTCCACACGATCCGCGCCGCCCTGCCGAAGATGAAGGAGAAGGGCTGGGGTCGCATCATCAACACGGCCTCGGCGCATGCGCTGGTCGCCTCGCCCTTCAAGTCGGCCTATGTCGCGGCCAAGCACGGCATCGCGGGCCTTACCAAGACCGTGGCGCTGGAAGTCGCGACCAAGGGCATCACCGTCAACGCGATCGCGCCCGGCTATGTCTGGACGCCGCTGGTCGAGAAGCAGATCCCCGACACGATGAAGGTGCGCGGCCTGACCAAGGAACAGGTCATCAACGACGTGATGCTGGCCGGGCAGCCGACCAAGGAGTTCGTCACGGTCGAGCAGGTCGCGGCGCTCGCCGTGTTCCTCTGCACGGATTCGGCCAAGTCGATCACCGGGGCGACGCTGCCGATCGATGGCGGCTGGACCGCCGAGTGAGCGGTCGCCCCTCCCGCAAAGCCGAACCGGTCAAGGGGCTCGTCGGCCCCAAGGCCGAGAAAACAGTCTCGCTGGCGCTACAGGGCGGAGGCGCGCATGGCGCCTTCACCTGGGGCGTGCTCGACGCCATCCTGGAGGACGGACGACTCGGCATCGAGGCGTTGACCGGTACCAGCGCGGGCGCGATGAACGCGGTCGTCCTCGCCGAGGGCTGGATCGATGGCGGGGCCGACGGCGCCCGCACCAAGCTCGAGGCATTCTGGCGGGCGATCAGCGTCGATGGCAAATATGGCGGCTCGGAACGCTCGCTGCTCGACACCATGCTCGGCGCCTGGGGCAATAATGACGGCACGCCGCCGGGTATGCTGTTCTTCGAGATGTTCGCGAAAGTGGCGAGCCCCTATGACGTCAACCCCCTGAACATCAACCCGTTGCGCGGCGTCGTCGCCGACCTCATCGATTTCGACAAGGTCAGGGCCTGCGACGCGGTGAAGCTGTTCATCGCGGCGACCAATGTCCGCACCGGCAAGATCGCCGTGTTCGACGGCAAGGACCTGACCCCGGACCATGTGATGGCCTCGGCCTGTCTGCCGATGGTGTTCCAGGCGGTGGAGATCGACGGGGAGGCCTATTGGGACGGCGGTTATATGGGCAATCCCGCCCTGTTCCCGCTGTTCTACAAGGCGCATTGCGACGACATCCTGCTCGTCCAGATCAACCCGATCCAGCGGCGGGAATTGCCGACCAAGGCGCGCGAGATCCAGGACCGGCTGAACGAGATCACCTTCAACGCCTCGATGCTGCGTGAGCTCCGGGCGATCGACTTCGTCAATCGCCTGATCGACGAGGGCAAGCTGCCGCGCGACGAATACAAGCGCGTGCTGATGCATCGCATCGACGGCGGCCCGCCGTTGGCCGAGCTCACCTCGTCCTCGCGGATGAACGCGGAATGGTCGTTCCTGCTGAAACTGCGGGACATGGGCCGTACCGCCGGCCGGCGCTGGCTGAAGCGCAACTACGAAGCGATCGGCAAGGCCGGCACGCTCGACCTCAGGGAAGCGATCGGCTGAGCGGCTGCCGATACTCGCAGCCCGCATCCTTCACGTTCCGGCGTCGCACTTGTTCCGGCAGCGCTCTTGCGCGGGCCTTGGGGCTGATGCCATTCAGCGGGTCCGAAGATTTTTCCAAGAAGACGGGGATTTCATGAGCAAGCTGATCGTCACCGCCGGGCCGTTCAAGTTCGACGCCAAGTTCGAGCTGGAAGCCGCGCCGAAGACCTGCGCCGCCTTCAAGAAGCAGATGCCGTTCATCAGCAAGATGGTGCATGTGCGCTGGAGCGGCGAGGGCGTCTGGATGCCGCTAGGCGATCTCGATTTCGGCGTCGGCTACGAGAACAACACCGCCTATCCGGCTCCCGGCCACATCATCCTGTATCCGGGCGGCGTCAGCGAGACCGAGATCCTGCTCGCCTATGGCGGCGTGCAGTTCGCCAGCAAGGCCGGCGTGCTCTCCGGCAACCACTTCATCACCCTGACCTCGGGCCTTGAGAATCTCTACACGCTCGGCCGCAAGACGCTCTACGAAGGCGTGCAGGACGTCCGCTTCGACCTCGTCGACTGAGCGCGGTCAGCGTTTGAATACGAAAGGGCGGGGCGTCTGGCGCTCCGCCCTTTTTTTATGCCGCAGCCGGAGGATCGGCCGGCGGGTCTTCCGCCGGCCTGGCCGCTGGCGGCTTGGGAGGCGGCAACTCGGCCACCCTCTCAGGTTTCGCCGGCTCGGTGGGAGCAGCAGGTTCGACCGGTGGGGTGCCCTTGAGATTCTGGCAGAGCGAGAGCATGGCGCGGGCGATCTCGGCCTCGCCCATGATCGTCAGCGTCGCCCCGCATTTGGTGAGATGCGCCACCTCGGCATCGGAATGGGCGCGGGCGACGATCGGCAGGGCAGGGTTCTCGGCGCGGGCCTGCTCGCAGACCTGGCCGGCCTCGAAGCTGCCGGGGATGGCGACGAAGAGGCGCACCGCTCGCCCGACGGCGGCGGCAGAAAGCACTTCCGGATCGGCGGCATTGCCGACGAGCAGTTCGGCGCCGTCGCGCTTGGCCGTCGCGACCGCGTCGGGATTGTCCTCGATGACCAGCAGTTTCGCGCCCTGCGAGAGCAGGCCGGCACCGAGCAGGCTGCCGACGCGGCCATAGCCGACGACGACGATGTGATCGGCGAGGCTGGTCGGGGTGATGTCGCGCTCCGGCGGCGTCTCCGGCTGGGGGGCAGGAGCGGCAGCCTCGGCTGCGCTCGCTTCTGGCGCTGACGCGGGTTTCGGCTTGGCGGCCGGCGCCTCCGGCGCCAGCCGCTCGGCCAGGGCAAAGATCACGGGGTTGAGCAGGATCGACAGAATCGCGCCGGCGAGGATCAGGTCGCGCCCCTGTGCCGGCAGGATGCCGAGCGCCGTGCCGAGCCCGGCGAGGATGAAGGAGAACTCGCCGATCTGGGCGAGCGAGGCTGAGATCGTCAGGGCCGCGGTCTGCGAGCGGCCGAAGGCGCGCATGATCAACCAGGCCGCTACGGATTTGCCGATCAGGATGATGGCGAGCGTGCCGATCAGCGGGCCCGGCGCGCGGAGCAGA
Source organism: uncultured Allobosea sp. (assembly GCF_945957345.1). Lineage (GTDB taxonomy): Bacteria > Pseudomonadota > Alphaproteobacteria > Rhizobiales > Beijerinckiaceae > Allobosea. The sequence goes on from NZ_CAMFKW010000045.1 coordinate 18,095, forward strand.
ATGCCGGGGTCGAAGAGCATGCCGACCGAGACGAAGAACAGCACCGCGAAAGCGTCGCGCAGCGGCAGCGTTTCCTCGGCCGCGCGCTGCGAGAGCGGCGATTCCGACAGGATCATGCCGGCGAAGAAGGCGCCGAGCGCGAAGGAGACGCCGAACAGGGTGGCGGCCGCATAGGCGACGCCGAGCGCGACCGCGAGTACCGCGAGCCGGAACAGTTCGCGCGAGCCGGTATGGGCGACCCAGTGCAGCACCCAGGGGATGACGCGCCGGCCGATCAGCAGCATGAAGGCGAGGAAGCCGATGAGCTTGGCGAAGGTCAGGCCGAGCACGCCCCAGACGCCGAGATCGAAACGGGTGGCTAGCGGCGCGCTGCCGCCGGAGGGCGCGCCGTTGATGATCTCGGCCAGCACCGGCAGCAGCACCAGCGCCAGCACCATCGCGATATCCTCGACGATCAGCCAGCCGACCGCGATGCGGCCGCGTTCGGTCTGGACCAGCCGGCGCTCCTGCAGCGAGCGCAACAACACGACCGTCGAAGCGGTGGAGAGCGCCAGGCCGAAGACCGCCCCCGAAAACCAGCTCCAGCCGAGCCATGTGCCGAGCCCGAGGCCGAGCAGGGTCGCGATGCCGATCTGGACGACGGCTCCGGGCACGGCGATCGCCTTCACCGAGAGCAGGTCCTTGAGGGAGAAATGCAGGCCGACGCCGAACATCAGCAGGATGACGCCGATCTCGGCCAGTTCGTTGGCGAGGTTCTGGTTGCCGACGAAGCCCGGCGTGAACGGGCCGGCGGCGACACCGGCGAGGAGATAGCCGACGAGGGGAGAAATCCGCAGTTTCTGGGCGAGAGCCCCGAAGACGAAAGCCAGGCCGAGGCCCGCGACGATGATGGCGATCAGCGGGCCGTGATGCATGGGTCTCCCGAATCCGAAAGGTCAAGAAATCAAGATTGTTTGAACATTCGGAGCATGGGGTTTTGGGACTGTGATTTCAACCGAAAGGCGTACGACTTTTCAGGCTACATTGCCGAAATTCGCGGCGGGCTGGCATGAGCGGGAGGCGCCGCGCGCATGATTCCGGCACGCGGGCAGAATGGCGCGCCGCCAGTGACTCAGCCTTTCGGCTTCTCCAGCAGGATCTGACCCTGCTTCTCGACTCCGATCTTGAGCTTCTCGGCGAAGACCGCGAGCATCCAGGGCAATGTCACCTCGACGCGGATCAGCCGCTCCTCGACCTCGACGCGGCCATGGACGGTGTGGCCGAGAGCGCCGACACCGAAATGCAGGGCATCGCCCTCCCAGCGTTCCTCGACGAGCTGCATCCGGACCATGCCGAGCCGATCGCGGATCTTGTCGACGCCGCCGCGCAGGCGGGCGAGCGCGGCATCCCGGCCGAGATCATGGGAGATGGTGATGGAAACGGGCTTGCCCATGTCAACTCGTCGGAAAGGGGAGGAGGGCCTTAGATGGCAACAACGGGGGCATTTTTCCAGCGCTGTCGGACATGAGACCCGGCGAAAGATATCTGCTAACCGAAGCGCGCATGAGATCGCGTTCCCGAAGGTCCCGAGAATGCTGGAGCGAACAAAGCAATGGGCGCGCCTGCTCAAGCGGGATGTGATTGCCCTCTGGATCGCGGCGCGCGACAGCCGTACGCCCTGGCATGCGAAGCTGGCGGCGGGAGCGATTGCGGCCTATGCGCTCAGCCCCATCGACCTCATTCCGGATTTCATCCCGATCCTCGGATATCTCGACGATCTGATCATCGTGCCGCTGGGCATCCTGCTGGTGGTGAAGCTCATACCGGCGCCATTGATGGCCGAGTACCGGGCAAAGGCGGCGGGGCGAGCGAAGCAGGCGAGCTATGGCGGCATGATCGCGATCCTGGCGATCTGGATCGGGGGCGCAGCCGCGCTGCTCCGGTGGTCATGGCCGGGCGGACTGTTCTGAATCTCCGCGTCCGCGCATGGAAAAGCCCGCCGAATGGGCGGGCCTGGTTATCCATCGCTATCGCCGGGCGCCCCGGCTCTCGCCCGCCTCAGTCGCGCTCGTTCAGGCGCTTCTGGCCGGACTGGGTGACTCGCCAGATGGCTCCATCCGACTCCACGAGGCCGCGATCCTTCAGGGATAGCAGCATCGTCTCGTCGAAGATGAAGTGGCGGGTTTCCTCCTCGATGCTCTCGAGTGCGATCCATTCGGGATCGGAGAGAACGAACGGGTGAGCGATCTGGAGGTGCTGAACATGCATGCGCGTCTCCTTCTCGTTGAATGCCCCTGTTCCTTGGTAGGTCGCATCCAATCGTGACGCAGTCGTGGCCGAAGCCGCGAAGAAACGCGGTTCGGTTGTTTTGTCGCGGCCGGGAACCCGTCAGCGCCCGCTTCGTTCTCTGGCCATGACCCCTTTCAAGAACGGAGAGACCGCCATGGCGATCAGCAACAGCTTCCCGCCCGACGTCCCGAAGGCCACTGAAGAGGCAGCCGAGGCAGCGGGCGCCAGCGTCAGCAGCCTGCGCGGCAAGGCGGCGGAATTCGCCGGCAAGGCCCAGGAGACGGTCAAGGAGCATTACGATCGGGCGAAGGAAGCCTGGGACGAGGCGGAGCCCCTGGAGACGGTTCGCGATGGCGGACAGGCGGTCGCGCGGACCGTCGAGCGCCACCCGCTTGCCGTGCTCGGGCTCGGGGCGGTCGGTATCGGCCTCGTCGCCTGGGCGACCCTGCGCAGCCAGCCTTCCTCGGGCTGGGAACGCTACCAGCCGGATTACGGCCGCTGGCGCGGCTGGCTCCAGGATTACGGTTCCGAGGCCGCCGACGCCGGCAACCGTGCTCTCAAGTCTGGGAGGAGCTGGCTGAGTTCGCATCGCGATGTCGCTGACGACTATGCCGATCGCGCGAACGATTATGCGGCGATGGCCCGAGACTATGCCGACAGGGGCGGGCGCATGCTGGCGAAGCGTGCAGAGCGCGAGCCGATGGCGCTCGTCGTCGGCCTGGGGCTTGCGGCCTATGTGATCGGTTCGCTGCTGACTTCGTCTTCGGCCAGTGCGCCGGCTGCGGCTCCCGCGCGCAAGCGGGCAGCCCGGCGCTGACGGCGGCCGGTCTCTGCCTCCCATGAAAAAGCCCTGCGGCGCAGAACGCCGCAGGGCTCGAATATTAGAAGGGGTGCCTTCCGAGCGGAAGGCGCCCGCTATCTTACCACCAGTAGCGGCGCGGGCCGTAGTAGCCGCGATAATAGGAGCGGTTATCAGCGGCGATGAGCGCACCACCGACGACACCGGCGGCGACGCCAGCGGCGACGGCCGAGCCGGCCTCGTTCGAGGCGCGACGGTTCTCGACATAGTTGGCCGAGCGGCACTGCTGATAGGCGCGGGTGCCGGGGCGGAAGCCCTGGGACTCGCAGGTCACTTCGGCGTCGGCCATCGACTCCTGCGCGGTCTGGCAACCGGCGAGAAGAGCGGCCATGGCGCCAACAATCAGAATGCTACGCATATTATATCCTTTTCAGCCTCCCATTGGCCTGAAGGGACTTAAGAGCAGCCACGCGGGAAGGTCAAGAATGACACGGGCTTTGCGTTAAAGTTCGCCGCGTCCGATCACGACAATTCCGCTGCAATCGTGCCGATATCGCTGTTCCTTACGATGCGGTAAGGGCGTTGGGGCCGTTTTACGTTGGCTCAGGCTTGCATTTGCGCCAAACCGGCGGAACATGGGCTAGAGACCCGATCAGGACAGCCCGGACGTGACGATGCCCCGCTTTTTCATCCTCCTGCCCGCCCTGGCGCTCGGCGCCTGCGCCTATCACACCTCGCGCAGCAGCATAGTCGTGATGACCGACGCGAAAAGCGTTGTGGAGAATTGCACGAAGCTCGGCGAGATCGACGGGCAGGACAGCGTCCAGGCGATCATGACGATCGACAAGACGCGTGATTCGGTGATCACGCGCATGAAGCTGCGTGCGGCGGAGATGGACGGGACCCATGTCTTCGCCGCCGTCGCCGACATCAAATGGAAGGGGCCCGATACCAAGGGCACCGTCTACAAGTGCAATCCCTGAGGCGCGGCCGCGCCGCGCCTTCGTCAGCTTGGCCGGCTGATGTCCGTCAGGCCTTCAAGAGCCATTCGTGCTCGGCGGCGTTGTGGAATTTCCAGGTCCGCTTCGGGCCGGCCATAACATTGAGATAATAGAGATCGTAGCCGTGGCAGGTGGCGCAGGGGTGATAACCCTTGGGCACCAGCACGACGTCGCCGTCCTCGATCGCCATCGCCTCGTCCAGGCTGCGGTCATCGGTATAGACGCGCTGGAAGCCAAAACCCTGCGGCGGGTTGAGACGGTGGTAGTAGGTCTCTTCCAGGTGGGATTCGCGCGGGATATCGTCCCGGTCGTGCTTGTGCGGGGGATAGCTCGAGGTATTGCCCGCGGGGGTGATGACCTCGACCACGAGCAATGAATCCGCCGGCTCGTTTTCCGGCAGGATATTGGTGACGTGGCGGGTGTTGGAACCCTTGCCGCGAATCTCCTGGCCGAGATCGTCCGGGCCGATGACACGGACGGGCAGGCCGCCCTTGAGGCCGGGCGCCGTGCAGACCGCGAGCTCCAGATCGGTGGTGGCGGTTACCGACCAGTCGGCCCCCTCGGGCAGGTAGACCGACCAGGGCTTGCCCTCGAAGGGGCTCATGCGCTGGCCGAGTTCGCCGAGAGCCTTGCCGCCGGCCGTGACCTTGCCCTTGCCGGTGACGAAGACGAGGCAGGTCTCGCGGGTGCCGGTCTGGACCGAAACGGTCTCGCCCGGCTTCAGGCGGTGCAGGTCGAAGCCGACATAGGTCCAGCCGGCGCTTTCCGGCGTGACATGGGTGACGCGGCCGCTCGTGCCCTGCGGCTTGACCTTGAGATGGGACATCGGCTGTTTCCTATCCGTATCGCGATCAAGCCAGCCCGGCTTCCTTGATGAAGCGGGTGAGATTGGCGTGGCCGAGCTTCGCATAGGTCGCGGGCTCCGCTTTCTTCGGATCCTGCTCGGCTTCGACCACGATCCAGCCGGAATAGCCCTGCAGTTCCCGGAGCACGCGGACATAGTCGATCAGGCCGTCGCCCGGCACGGTGTAGACGCCGGCGAGCACGGATTCGAGGAAGGACCAGTCCTCGCGGTTCGAGCGCCACATCACGGCCTCGCGGATGTCCTTGCAATGGACGTGGTGGATGCGCGCCTTCCAGTGGCGGGCGATCCGGGCGGGGTCGCCGCCGCCCCAGGTGGCATGGCCCGTATCGAGCAGCAGGCCGACGGCCGGGCTGGTGACGCCCATGAACCGGTCGATCTCCGACTCGGTCTGCACCACCGTGCCCATATGGTGGTGATAAGCGAGCTGGAGACCGTATTCGGTCTTCACGGCTTCGGCGAAATTGGTGTAGCGCGCGCCGAAATCGTCCCAACGGTTCTTCGGCAGGACCGGACGGGCCGAGAGCGGCCTGGTGATGTCGGAATGGATCGCGTTCGAGGTCTCGGCCGCGATCAGGACCGAGCAGCCCATGTCGCGCAGCAGCGTCGCATGGGCCTTCACGGCGGCCATCTCGGCGGCGACGTCGCGGACGAGCAGTTCGGTCGAGTACCAGCCGGAGACTAGCGCGTGCCCGTGGGCATCGAGGATCGGCTTCAGCTTCGCCGCTTCGCGCGGAAACTTGTTGCCGAGCTCCATGCCGGTGAAGCCGGCTTCGCGAGCCTCCTTCAGGCAGGTTTCGAGCGAGATATCGCCGCCGATCTCCAGCATGTCGTCATTCGACCAGCCGATGGGGTTCGCGCCGATGCGGATCATGTGTCGGGTCTTTCTTGCCTATGGGAACGGCTTCAGTTGCCGATGGTCTGACGCTTGCGGCGTTCGTCGTAATTCGCCCGCGCCGTGCGGACCTGCTCACGCTCGCTGATCTCTGGCACCGCGACATCCCACCAGGCGCCGCCGGCGCCGGTCGAGATCAGTGGGTCGGTGTCGATGACCACGACGGTTGTGCGAGTGTTGGCCTTGGCCTCAGCCAGCGCGGTTTCGAGCTCGGCAATCGAGGCCGCCTTTACGGCGATCGCGCCCATGCTGGCAGCGTGCTGGACGAAGTCGATCTCCGGCAGCGTCTCGTGGCGGGTGTCCCTGAGCAGGTTGTTGAAGCTCTGGCCGCCGGTGGCCATCTGCAGGCGGTTGATGCAGCCGTAGCCGCGATTGTCGAGCAGGACGATGGTGAGCTTCAAGCCCAGCATCACCGAGGTCGCGATCTCGGAATTGAGCATCAGGTAGGAGCCATCGCCGACCATGACGACGACCTCCTTGTCGGGCCGCGCCATCTTGGCGCCGAGCCCGCCGGCGATCTCGTAGCCCATGCAGGAGAAGCCGTATTCGGCATGGTAGGAGCCGGGCGCGCCGGCCTGCCAGAGCTTGTGCAACTCGCCGGGCAGGCCGCCCGCCGCATGGAGCAGGATGACGCCGGATCCGAGCGTGCGCTGGACCGCACCAATGACCTGCGCATCCGAGGGCAGGGCGGCGTTGCTGGCGGCGGTCGCCTTGCCGGCCTCCTTCTGCCACTCGGCCTTGCCGGCCTTGGCATTTGCGGTCCAGCTCTCCGGCGCCTTCCAGCTGCCGATGGCCTCAGCCAGCTCGGCCAGCCCCTCGCGGGCATCGGCGAGGAGGGGCAGGGCGCGGTGCTTGCCGGCGTCGAAGGCCTGGACGTTGAGGCCGATGATCGTCTTCGGCTCCGCCCCGAACAAGGCCCAGGAGCCGGTGGTGAAATCCTGCAGGCGGGTGCCGACGGCGAGCACGAGATCGGCCTCGGCCGCGAGGCGGTTGGCGGCGTCCGTGCCCGTGACGCCGACGGCGGCCATGTTGAGCTGGTTATCATCGGGCAGGGCGGACTTGCCGCCTTGCGTCTCACAGACGGGGATGCCGGTCATGGCCGAGAAGCGGGCGAGCGCGTCGCTGGCGCCGGAATAGAGCACGCCGCCACCGGCGACGATCAGCGGCTTCTTCGCGGCTTTCAGGGCTTCGGCAGCCGCCTTCAGCTCCTCACGGTCGGAGCGGGGACGGCGCGGCGCCCAGAGGCGCTCGGTGAAGAAGCTCTCGGGATAGTCATAAGCCTCGGCCTGCACGTCCTGGCAGAGCGCGAGCGTGACCGGGCCGCATTCGGCCGGATCGGTCAGCACCTGCATGGCGCGCGTGAGCGCCGGGATGATCTGCTCGGGGCGGGTGATGCGGTCGAAATAGCGCGAGACCGGCCGGAAGCAGTCATTGGCCGAAACCGTGCCGTCGCCGAAAGCCTCGACCTGTTGAAGCACCGGATCGGGGATGCGGTTGGCGAAGACGTCACCCGGCAGCAGCAGCACCGGCAGGCGGTTGACATGGGCGAGTGCGGCGGCCGTGACGAGATTGGTCGCGCCGGGGCCGATCGAGGTCGTCGCGGCCATGAAGCGGCGGCGCATGTTGGCCTTGGCATAGGCGATGGCGGCATGAGCCATGGCCTGCTCATTATGGGCGCGGAAGGTCGGCAGGCGCTCGCGTTCGTGCCAGAGCGCCTCGCCGAGGCCGGCGACATTGCCATGGCCGAAGATAGCCCAGACGCCACCGAATATCGGTAGGCGCTCTCCATCGATCTCGGTCATCTGTGCAGCAAGGAAGCGCGTCAGCGCCTGCGCCATGGTGAGGCGGATCGTGCGGGTCATGATGGTCTCCAGGCCGGAAAGCTATGCCGCCTTGCGGCCGCGCGTGGCAAGCCAGAGGCCGGTCAGCGCTTCGAAGCGCCTGGCCATGTCGGCGATCGCCGTCTCGTCGTCGAGCTTGCCGGCAAGCCAGCCTTCAGCCGCGCTCATGAAGATGGTGCGGCCGACGGCGAAACCCTTGACGATCGGGGCGCCCGCCGTTGCGGCGAAGCCGGCCTCCAGCTCCTCGGCCGGCGCATCGAGGCCGAGCAGCAGCACGCCGCGGCACCAGGGATCGTGCCTGGCGATGGTCTTCTCGATCGCGGCCCAGGCGGCGGGGGAGGATTGCGGCTCCAGCTTCCACCAGTCGGGCTTGATGCCGAGCGCGTAGATCTCCTCCAGCGCGCGGGCGATCGTATCGGGACCGAGCGCGCCGTTCTTGCTGGCGATGATCTCGATCAGCAGTTCGCGGCCGACCTTGCGCGCCGCCTCGAACAGACCGCGCAGCTTCTCCTGCTGCTCCCGCTTCAGCTCCTCGGAATCGTCCGGATGGTAGAAGCAGAGCGCCTTGATGCAATGGTCGACCGGCCATTCCGGCAGGAGCGAGCCGATGTCCTGGCTGGTCTCGAAGCGCAGCGGGCGCGAACCCGGCAACTCGACCGGGCGGCCGAGCCAGGCGAAGGGATGGCGGGCGAATTCGAACATCGCCTCACGGCCATGCTTCTCGTCGAGCAGCATGCCGTAGCCCGGGCGGCCATCGGCGACGCGGGCGGCGGCCTTGACCGCGAGCACCTTGAAGTCGCGGATGCGGGCAGGCTCGGCGCCGAGCTTCGCGGCGAGCTCTTCGAGCTGCGAGCGATGATCGCAGGCGAGCGCCATCAGCGAGGGGATGTCGCGGCGGCGGGTCGTCGCCCAGTGGATGTGGTTGATGTCGGCATCCTTGCGCAAAGCGCGGTGCGGGCTGCCGTTCTTGAGGAAGTATTGCAGCTCCTCGAAGGTCGGGCTTTCCGGCGAGCAGAGCAGGCGCGAGACGGCGAAGGCGCCACAGGCATTGGCCCAGGTCGCGGCCGTGGCGAGGCTCTCGCCGCCGAGCCAGCCGCGCAGGAAGCCGGACATGAAGGCGTCGCCGGCGCCGAGCACATTGTAGACCTCGATCGGGAAGCCCTTGCCGACGATGCCCTCCTCGAGATCGTCGGGAATCGCGCCGTCATAGACGATGCAGCCCATCGGGCCGCGCTTGAGCACGATCGTGGCCGGCGTCAGCGAGCGGATCGTCTTCAGCGCGGGCAGGAGTTCGCTTTCGCCGGAGGCGATCAGCACCTCTTCCTCAGTACCGATGATCAGGTCGCAGCCGGGCAGGACGGTCTTCATCCGCTCGGAAACCGCCTGAGAGGCGATATAGCGGTTGTCGCCGGCGTCATGGCCGGCGAGACCCCAGAGATTGGGGCGATAGTCGATGTCGAGCACGACCTTGCCGCCGTTGCCGCGCATCAGCTTCATTGCCTTGCGCTGCGCGGCCTCCGGGCCGGGGCGGGCGAAATGCGTGCCGGTGACGACGACGGCGCGGGCCTTGGCGATGAAAGCCGGGTCGATATCGCCTTCCTCCAGCGCCATGTCGGCACAGTTCTCGCGGTAGAACAGCAGCGGGAAGGATTTGTCGCTCTCGACCGAAAGGATGGCGAGCGCGGTCAGGCGCTCCGCGTCGGTCTTGAGACCGTCGAGGTTGACGCCCTCGCGGGCGAGCTGCTCGCGCAGGAAGCGGCCGAACTGCTCGTTGCCGACGCGGGTCAGCAGGGCCGAGCGCAGGCCGAGCCGGGCCGTGCCGATGGCGATATTGGCCGGGCAGCCGCCGACCGACTTGGCGAAGGAGGTGACATCCTCCAGCCGCAAGCCGATCTGCTGGCCGTAGAGATCGACCGAGGCCCGCCCGATGGTGATGACGTCGAGCGCCTGCGTCGATCCGCCGAGCGGTCCCGTCATGTCTCTCTCCCGGCTGCGCTGGTCATCGGAGTCGAACGGCTCCTGTTGCCAGAATGAAATAATAATTCCAATGCTTCGTCAATACGGAATGTATATTCCTATGGCTTTAGGCTTGTCCGCCGCGCCGGCCCTTGCCGCGTCCGGCCCGGCGTGCTTCGCCGACACCGACGGCAAGCGCCATCGAGAGCGCCATGGTCGACGCCAGCGTGCGGAACCCGCCGAAATCCGCCTCGGCGACCTCGAACCAGAGTTTTGCGAAGCTCGCGAGCGGCGAAAAAGCGCTGTCGGTGATGGCGATCAGCGGCACGCCGCGTTCGGCGAGGCCGCGTGCATCCTCGATGGTCGCGGGAGCGTAGGGCGAGAAGCTGATGACGAGGACGGCATCCTTCGGCGTGGCGAAGGAGATCATCTCGGGATCGAGCCCGGCGGCGGATTCGATCATCTGGTTGCGGACTTCGAGCTTGCCGAGCGCGTAGGCGAGATAGCTCGCCACCGGATAGGAGCGGCGCCGGGCAAGGATATAGATCGTCTCGGCGCGGGCGAGCACGTCGATCGCACGGTCGAGCGTGTCCTCGTCGAGCGTGCGGCTCATTACATCCAGCGATTTGCGCGAGGCGGTCAGGAAGCCGTCGAGGATGCGGTGATTGCCGGCGGCCGTGCCGTCGCCGACGCGCAGCGTGTTGAGGCGCTCCTCATAGCTGGAATTGCGCTCGCGCAGCCTTGCGCGGAAGACGCCTTGCAGGCTCGTGAAGCCGTCGAAGCCGAGATGCTGGGCGAAGCGGATCAGTGTCGAAGGCTGCACGCCCGCCGAGATCGCGATGCTGGCGGCGGTGCCGAAGGCGATCTCGTCGGGGTTGTCGAGAGCATAGGCCGCGATCTGGGCGATGCGCTTGGGCAGGCTCTCGCGCTGGCTGAGAATCGATGCGCGCAATTCGTCGAAGTCGCGCGGCAGCTCCGCAACGGCGGTTTCGCTCATCCTGGATTCCCGTTGCCGTCCCTGTTGCAACAGTTCTGGCAGCGAAGCGGAAATGGAGCAAGCGTTCCAATGGAGGAATGAACGCTCGATAGGCGCGATGCGACCTCTCCGTCATGCTCGCCCTTGTGGCGAGCATCCACGTCTTGAACACTTCCTGGCTTGAAGGAAGACGTGGATGGTCGGGACAAGCCCGACCATGACGGGCACGGTATCGGCTCCGGGCTCATCGCCCAAGAATGACGTTGTACGCTCAGCCCGGCAGGCCGGCGGTGCAGCTCTGGCCGCCATCGACCGGCAGGCAGACGCCGGTGATGAACTTCGCTTCGTCGGAGGCGAGGAAGACGGCTGCGTTGGCGATGTCCCAGGCGGTGCCCATCTTGCCCATCGGCACCTGCGCGTCGCGGGCGGCGACCATCTCCTCGACCGAGGCGTATTGCGATGAGATCTGCTTGTAGATCAGCGGTGTGTCGATCAGCCCGGGCATGATGCAGTTCGCCCGGATGCCCTGCCTGGCGTATTGCATCGCGAGCGCGACCGTCGCTTGGTTCACTGCCGCCTTGGTCGCGTAATAGGCGAAATACGGATAGCCGGTCCAGCGGATGGCGGCGAGCGAGGAGATGTTGACGATGGCGCCGCCGCCACCCTTCAGCATCTCCGGGATCACGGCCTTGGCGCAGCGATAGACCGAGCCGAGATTGAGCTGGAGCGAGGCGTTGAACTGCTCCTCCGACAATTCGACCGGGCCGCCCATATGGGTGACGCCGACATTGTTGTGGAGGATGTCGATGCGGCCGAAATGCCTGATGGTTTCAGCGACGCAGGCCTCGACGGAAGCGAGATCGGTGACATTGGCGGCGAGCGCTACAGCCATGCTGCCTTCGCCGGTGATGATCGCAGCGGTTTCTTGCGCTGCGGCCAGGTTGAGGTCGATGCAGGCGACGCCGGCACCCTCGCGAGCGAAGGCGACGGCGGCGGCCTTGCCATTGCCCCAGCCTGGGCCGGAGGAGCCGGCGCCGAAAACGATGGCGATCTTGCCCTTCAGCCGGTCGACCATGAGGTGTTCTTTCGATGAGGGAGGAGAAGGGCGCGGGATCCCCTCTCCTGTAAGGAGAGGGTAGGGGTGAGGTGTAGGCCCCTGGACCAGTAAGACACGCCCTTGCCGTAGCGGCGGTCAGGTCGCGGCTAAAGCGTCAAACGGCCGACACCTCACCCTGCCCTCTCCTTACAGGAGAGGGTTCCCTGCGCCCTCGTGGCCGTGTTCGGCGCCCGAGAATGACGAGGTTGACAGCCGATCAGCTCAGCGAGCTGCCGACGGCCTTCTCCAGGATGCCCCAGGCCTCGTCGCCGTATTTCTTCTTCCACTCGGCGTAGAAGCCGGCCTTGCGCAACGCGTCGCGGAAGGCGTCGGCCTTGGTCTCGTTGATGGTCATGCCCTTGGAGGCGAGCTCGCCCTGCAGGCCGGCATTGAGCTTGGCGACATCGTCGCGTTCCAGGAGCGCGGCGGCGTTGATGTTCTTGGCGACGATGGCGCGCAGGTCTTCCGGCAGCTTCTCCCAGGCGCGACGGTTGGCCAGGAACCAGAAGCCGTCCCACATGTGGTTGGTCAGCGAGAGATACTTCTGCACCTCGAAGAGCTTGGCCGTCGAGATGATCGCGAGGGGGTTCTCCTGACCGTCGACGATCTTGGTCTGCAGCGCGGTATAGACCTCGGCAAAGTTGATCGAGGCCGGCGCCGACTGGAAGGCGGTAAACATCGAGGTCCAGAGCGGCGAGACGGGCACGCGGATCTTGAAGCCCTTGAGGTCATCCGGCGAATTGACCGGGCCCTTGGACGAGGTGATCTGGCGGAAACCGTTGTCCCAGATCTTGTCCATGACCACGAGATTGGCCTTGTTGATCTGGCCGCGGACATAGGCGCCGAGCTCGCCGTCCATCGCCTTCCAGACCGCATCGTAGTTCGGGAAGGCGAAGCCGATGCCGGAGAGCGAGGCGTTGGCGACCAGCGTCGACAGAATCAGCGGCGAGAGCGTGAAGAACTCGACGCCGCCCGAGCGGACCTGGCTCAGCATGTCGGTGTCGGAGCCGAGCTGGTTGTTCGGGAAGATCTGGATGTCGACGCGGCCCTTGGTCTCTTCCTTGATCTTGGCCACCGCCTCGTTGGCGCGCGCGTTCATCGGGTGCGCGACGGGCAGGTTGTTGGCGTATTTATAGGTGAACTCGGCGGCCTGCGCATTGGCGCGGCCGATATGGAAGGTGCCGATGGCGGAGGCGGCGGCTGTCGCCTGGAGCAAGGTACGGCGCGAGATGGTCATGGGCGTTTTCTCCTTGAGAACGTCTGTTGTCTTGCAGGTTTCTTATGGTTGGCGGTGAGCTTCACAGCACCCAGGTCGAGAGGCCGGGGACGAGGGCGATGACGACGAGGCCGACGAGCAGGGCGATGAGATAGGGCCAGATCGCGCCCATCGCCTCGTCCGGCGAGACGTTGCCGATCTTGCAGGCGATGTAGAAGCCGATGCCGATGGGCGGCGCCATCAGGCCGATATTCATCGCGGTGACCACGACCATTGCATAATGCACGTCGTTGATGCCGAGGCTCTTGGCGATTGGAAACATCAGCGGCGCCAGCAGCACGATCGCCGGCAGGCCCTCCAGCACGCAGCCGAGGATCATGAAGACGACGATCGACACCGCCATGAAGCTGAGCCAGCCGCCGGGCAGGTGCGCCATGAAGCTGGCGAGGTCGCGCGCGAAGCCGGTCTGGGTCAGCGCCCAGGCCATGGCGAGCGCCGTGCCGAGGATCATCAGGATCGCGCCGGACAGCGCCGCCGTCTCGACCAGCATCGCGTAGAACTTGCGCAGGCCGATGCCGCCATAGAGCACGATGCCGATGACCAGCGCATAGAGCACCGCGATGGTCGAGACCTCGGTGGCAGTCGCGACGCCGCCGCCGACCGCGGCGCGGATGATGAAAGGCAGGACCAGCGCAGGCGCCGCGACGAGCGCGACCTTGCCGATGACCGCGAGCGGGGCACGGCGCACGCCCTTCATGTCCTCCGCCGCCGCCTTCCAGCGGGCGAGGCCGGCGAGCGCGACGAGGAGCACGCCGGCAATGACGAAACCGGCATTGAACAGGCCAGCGATCGAGACGCCGGCGACGGAGCCGAGCACGATCAGCACGATCGAGGGCGGCACGGTGTCGGCCATGGCGGCGCCGGTCGAGAGCAGCGCGATCAGGTCCTTGGGCTTGTAGCCGCGCCGCTTCATCTCCGGGAACAACGCGGGGGCAACCGTCGCCATGTCCGAGACCTTTGAGCCCGAAATGCCGGAGACGAGATAGAGCGAGCCGAGCAGGACATAGGACATGCCGGCGCGGACATGGCCGAGCAAAGATGCCAGGAAATCGACGATCGCCTTGCCCATGCCGGTGGCGTCGAGGATGCAGCCCAGCAGCACGAAGATCGGCACGGAGAGCAGGATGAGGCTCGACATGCCCTCGTCCATGCGCCCGATCATCACTATCATCGGCACATTGGTCGAGAAGACGAGGAAGGCGAGCGTGCCCAGCCCGAAGCAGAAGGCGATCGGAACGCCCGCGACGAGGCAGGCGGCGACCACGCCGATCAGAAAGATCAGGATGTTGTAGTAGCCGAGCCCCTTCAAGGTCGGCCCGAGCAGCCAGAAGGCGAGCCCGAATCCGCCGACGATTGCCGCCGCAGCGGCGATGTCGGCGAGCCGCGCCGTCTTGAAAAGGTAGCGCAGCGTCAGCAGCCCCATCAGTGCGATGCCGACGGCGATGGCCGAGACCCGCCAGCTCACGGGGATGTTCAGCGCGGCCGAGGTGACGTAGCTCTCCTCCACCGCATATTCGATGGCCGGATCGACCATCGCGGCGAGGAAGGCGGCGACGGCAGTCAGCGCCAGCGTCTCGGCGAACTCACGCAGGCGCGGCGGCATCATGCCGACGAAGAGCGTCAGGCGCAGATGCTCGTTGCGGTCCACGGCGATGGCGGCGCCGAGCATGGCGAGCCAGATGAAGGCGATCGAGGCGACCTCATCGACCCAGACGAAGGGCAGCGCGAAGACATAGCGCGAGACGACGCCGAGCAGCAGCACACCGATGATGAAGGCGACCAGCGCAGCGGCGACGGCCTCGACGGGCCGCATGATAGCGGAGCCCGGACGCGCATCCGCGTTCTCGCTCAGGTTCTCGGGGATCGTCAGGGTGTCGGCGATATCGCTCATGCGACGGCCTCAGATGCCGCTGGCCGGACGCAACTCGCCCGTCATGTGAGATGCCCGGAGGGTCATCGTTCCGTTCCTCCCTTCGCGCCGATCTTGTGATGTCGCCGGCGTCGATTGCGGTCCACACTGTGAATAGCCAGTCAGCGGGACGGCGGGCAGATTACACGAGGGTCGCGGCATTGCAATCCGCAAAGCGCCCATCTAGGGTTGGGGTACAAGAATAAGGTCCACATCATGGACTATCTGGAGGAGCGCTTGCCGCAGAATTCCGCGCCCGAAGCCGGCTTGTCCGGCTCGCAGAGCGTCGACCGGGCGCTCGGGCTGCTCTCGCTGATCGGGCGGGAGCCGGCCGAGGGCATGCCGCTCGGTGAGATCGTTTCCGGCAGCGGCCTCAACAAGCCGACGACGCGGCGCCTGCTGCTGGCATTGATGCGGGCGGGGCTGGTCGAGCAGGAGCCGCAGACGCGGCGTTATTGCCTGGGCGAGGAGGCCTTCGTGCTCGGCGTATTGGCGGCGCGGCGCCATGGCCTGATCGAGCTGGCGATGGACGGTCTGCGCCGGTTGTCCACCGAAACGCAGGATACGAGCTTCCTCACGGTCCGGCGCGAGAATTACGCGATCTGCCTGCATCGGGAGGAGGGAACTTATCCGGTCCGCACCCATGCCTTGCAGGCGGGCGACCAGCATCCGCTCGGCGTCGGCGCCGGCTCGCTCGCCATGCTGGCGGCACTGCCTGACGACGATGTGGACCGGGTGATCACGGCCAATGAGGCCGCGCTGCTGGCACGCTATCCGGGCTTCGCGCCCGATGCCTTGCGGGCCGATGTCGGGGCGACGCGCGAACGTGGTTTCTCGCTCAATCCCGGCCGGCTCGTCGCCAGCTCATGGGGCATCGGCCGGGCTTTCCGCTACCCGGATGGGCGCGTCGCGGGCGCCCTGTCGATCGCTGCGATCGACAGCCGCATGACGCCAGCCAGGCAGGCTGAACTCGCCGTGCCGCTGGCGCGAGAGGCCGAGCGCATGGAAACGCTCCTGGCCGAAATGTTCGTATCCAAGCGGGTCGCGCGGCCGATCATGACCGCCGCATCGCGATCCATCGAGACAGGGAGAGCCATAAGATGAGCTCTGCAAAGCCAGCTCAGACCGGGGGCGTCGTGCCGATGACGCGGCGCGTCATGAACCTCGCCCATATCGCGACGCAGAATGCGCGACGCCTGCCGGCGCATCCCGCCTTCATCTGGGGGGACAAGACGCTCGACTGGGCCGAGATCGATGCGCAGGTCTCGGCTCTGGCGGCGGGCCTGCGGGCGCGGGGCATCGGCAAGGGCGACCGTCTGCTCGTCCATTCCAAGAATTGCGACGCGATGTTCGTCTCGATGTTCGCGACCTTCCGGCTCGGTGCCGTCTGGGTGCCCACCAATTTCCGACTGCTGCCTGACGAGGTCGCCTATCTCGCCACGGCTTCCGGCGCGAAGGGCTTCCTCTGCCATGGCGATTTCCCAGAGCATGCGGCCGCCGTCGCGGCTGCGAGCCCGGCGCCGGAATTCATCTGGCGGATCGGTGCGGGGGCGTTCGGCGAGGACGAGGTCGGCGCGGTGATCGCGCGCCATCGCGGCGAAAAGGTCGAGAACGCAGCTGTCGAGCATGACGATCCATGCTGGTTCTTCTTCACCTCCGGCACGACCGGGCGCTCCAAGGCCGCAGTGCTCACCCATGGCCAGATGGGCTTCGTCATCACCAACCATCTCTGCGATCTCGTGCCCGGCTCGACCGAGAAGGATGCGTCTCTGGTCGTGGCGCCGCTCTCGCATGGCGCGGGCGTGCACCAGCTCATGATCTCGGCGCGCGGGGCGACCTCGATCCTGCTGCCGACCGAGCGCTTCGACATCGACGAGGCCTATCGCCTGATCGCGAAGCACCGCATCAGCAACATTTTCACCGTGCCGACGATCCTGAAGATGCTGGTCGAGCATCCCGCCGCCGACCAGCACGATCATTCGAGCCTGCGCTACATCATCTATGCGGGCGCGCCGATGTATCGCGAGGACCAGAAGGCCGCGCTGAAAAAGCTCGGCAAGGTGATCGTGCAGTATTTCGGGCTGGGCGAGGTCACCGGTAACATCACCGTGCTGCCGCCGGCCCTGCACGAGGCCGAGGACGGGCCGAACGCCCGCATCGGCACCTGTGGCTTCGAGCGCACCGGCATGCAGGTGCAGATTCAGGACGAGGCGGGCCGAGAGGTCGAACCCGGCGTTCAGGGCGAGATCTGCGTGATCGGGCCTGCGGTCTTCGCCGGCTATTACGACAACCCGGAAGCCAATGCGAAATCCTTCCGCAATGGCTGGTTCCGGACCGGCGATCTCGGCCATATGGACGAACAGGGCTTCGTCTACATCACCGGTCGGGCCTCGGATATGTACATTTCCGGCGGCTCGAACATCTATCCGCGCGAGATCGAGGAGAAGATCCTGACCCATCCGGCGATCGCCGAGGTCGCGGTGCTCGGCGTGCCCGATCCGGTCTGGGGCGAGATCGGCATCGCGGTCTGCGTCAACCGGCCGGGCCAGAACGCGACGGAAGCCGAGATCGCGGATTTCCTCGGGCCGAAGATCTCCCGCTACAAGATGCCGAAGCGCTTCCTGTTCTGGGATGCCTTGCCGAAATCCGGCTACGGCAAGGTGCCGAAGCGGCTGGTCAAGGATGAGCTGGAGAAGCGCGGCGAGCTCGATTTCCTGAAGGGGAAGGCGTCGTGAGGAGGATCGAGCAGCCCGGCACCGGTACGCCCGAGCGCATCCAGTGGGCGGCGTGTGGCGGGCGGGCGTTTTCGCTGACCCTGCCGGCCGGCGTGCCGCTCTTGGAAGCGGTGAGGAGCGGCTTTGAGGCTGAAGGGTTTACCTCGGGTGTCGTGAAGCTCGACGGGCTGAAGCTCTCGCCTTTCGCCTATGTGATGCCGGCCTTGTCGAAGACGCCCGAGCATGCGGCTTTCTACAGCGATACGTATCGGCCGGAGGGCGGGGCGCGGATCGAAGTCGGTGCGATGACCTTGGGCCAGCGCGACGGGGCGCCGTTCTTCCATGCTCATGCCTTATGGGCAGAGCGCGACGGCAAGCGCAGCGGCGGCCATATCCTGCCGGACGAGACGACGGTTGCCGAGACGATCACGGTGGAGGCTGTCGGGCTCGACGGCGCGGTCTTCGCAGCCGAGCCGGATAGCGAGACGCATTTCAAGCTGTTCGGGCCGGCGGTCGCTGTGCCCGGTGGCGCCGGGGGAGGTCGCTTCTTTGCGCTGCGGGTGAAGCCGAATGTCGATTTCTGCGGAGCGCTGGAAGCGTTCTGCGCAGAGCAAGACATACGCGAGGCGGTGATCCATGGCGGCGTCGGCTCGACCATTGGTGCGCGCTTCGTTGATGGCGGCGGGGTCGAGAATTTCGCGACGGAGGTTGTGATTACTGAGGGGCGGGTCGCTCCGGGTGTTGATGGCTTCGAAGCGGCAATCGATGTTGCGCTGGTCGACTATAGCGGCGCGCTGGCGAGTGGACGGTTGGTTCGCGGCGACAATCCTGTGCTGATGACGTTCGAGCTGGTGCTGGAGGCGCGCTGACAGCTCTTCAGAACCCGCGGGGAACCCTCTCCCGGAGGGAGAGGGCAGGGTGAGGGGTAGGCCGCTCACCGCTTTTGCTGTGAGGTGGTCGCTGCGTAGCGGTGAGGGCGTCGCTCACTCATCCGTGGGCCTACACCTCACCCCTATCCCTCTCCTTACAGGAGAGGGGATACCGAGCCTTGGGACCTTAGCGGCGCGCCTTTCAACCGCCCCGCTGCTTCGCGATCTCCCGGTTGCGCAAATCCTTGCGCATGATCTTCCCCGTCGCGGTCAGCGGCAGCTCCGTCACGAACTCGACTTCGCGCGGGTACTGGTAGGCCGCAAGCCGGTCGCGCACGAAGGCCTGGATTTCTGCCGCCAGTTCCGCCGTCGGCGTCACCCCCGGTTTCGGCAGCACGAAGGCCTTGACGATCTCGGTGCGGACGGGATCGGGCACGCCGACGACCGCCACCATCAGCACGGCCGGGTGGCGGATGATGCAATCCTCGATATCGCCGGGCCCGATGCGGTAGGAGCCCGAGGAGATGATGTCGTCGTCGCGGCCCTGGAACCAGAAATAGCCGTCATCGTCGCACGCGCCGCTATCGCCGGTGACGAGCCAGTCGCCGATGAACTTCGCCGCCGTGGCCTCGGGCTGGTTCCAGTATTCCAGCATCATCACCGGATCGGGCTTGGCGACGGCGATCAGGCCCTGCTCGCCCGGGGGCAGTTCGCGGCCTTCCGGGGAGATCACCGCGACGCGGTGGCCGGGCACGGCGCGACCCATCGAGCCCGGCTTCACGGGATAGAGGCTCGCGCAGTTGGCGACGAGCAGGTTCGCCTCGGTCTGGCCATAGAACTCGTTGACCGGGAAGCCGAAGGTCTCGCGGCTCCAGTCGAGCATGTCGGCGCCGAGCGTCTCGCCGCCGGTGCCGATCGAGCGCATTGCGTAGCCGAAGCGCCGGGGATCGCGCACCTGTCGCATCAGCTTGAGCGCCGTCGGCGGCAGGAAGGCATTGCGCACCTTGTGCCGTCCCATCAGTGCGAAGGCAGCCTCGGGGTCGAATTTGCGGGCCCGTGAGGCGAGCACCGGCACGCCGCAATAGAGACTGGGAAGCAAGACATCGAGCAGGCCGCCGATCCAGGCCCAGTCGGCCGGGGTCCAGAACAGGTCCTGCGCCTGCGGGAAGAATTCCTGAGGCAATTGCACGCCCGGCAAATGACCGAGCAGGACGCGATGGGCATGCAACGCGCCCTTCGGCTTCCCCGTCGTGCCGGAGGTGTAGATGATCACGGCCGGATCGTCGGCGCGCGTGTCGGTTGCGGTGAAGCGGTCGGAGGCCTTCGCCATCTCCGCCTCGAAATCGAGATGGCCGGCGCCGCCGACGACGAATATCTTGCGCAGGTTCGGCAGGGCGTCGCGGATCGCCTCGACCTTGCCGATGTTCTCGGCGTCGGTGACGAGCACGCTGGCGCCGCTATGACCGAGCCGGTGCTCCAGCGCCTCCGGTCCGAACAGGATGAAGAGCGGCAGGGCGATGGCGCCCAGCTTGTAGGAGCCGAGATGCGCAATCGCGGTCTGCGGCGATTGCGGCAAGAGGATGCCGACGCGCTCGCCCGGCCCGACGCCGTGAGCGCCGAGCAGGTTGGCGAAGCGATTCGAGGCGCGGGCGAGATCGTCGAAGGAGAGCTTCGCGACCTTGCCGCCATCCTCCTCGAAGATCAGCGCAGGCTTGCCCGAGCCGTCGGCATGCGCGTCCGAGCAGGCGGTGCCGATGTTGAAGCGCTCGGGGATGCGCCAGGCGAAGGCGTCCAGCGTTTCGCGATAGGTCGCGCGGCGTTCGAGCATGGTCGGCTCCGGTCTTCGCATGCGTTTATG
This sequence comes from uncultured Allobosea sp., assembly GCF_945957345.1. GTDB lineage: Bacteria > Pseudomonadota > Alphaproteobacteria > Rhizobiales > Beijerinckiaceae > Allobosea. The sequence goes on from NZ_CAMFKW010000045.1 coordinate 38,415, forward strand.
CCGATCCTGCCCAGCCGGCCTGTGGGCTGACAAGCCCGAGCGGAGCAGCTTACGGTTTGCGCAAAATTGCGGGACGAGAGGAAACGCCGTGACCAAGCCGATCTGGGTCGAGGCCGCGATCAACGGCCCCTGGGGCAAGGAGCGCCAGCCCGGCATCCCGATCAGCATTCCCGATATCGTCGCCGACGGCATCGCCGCGGTGGAGGCGGGCGCGGCGATCGTGCATCTGCATGTCTACGACATGGCGACCGGCCGCCAGCGCGACGACTGGGAGCTCTATGCGCAGGCGATCGAGGGTATCCGGGCCAAGGCCGATGCGATCGTCTATCCGACCATCCCGATTCTCGGCTCCGGCTATGCCGGCGACATGATCGGGTCCGGCCGCTACACCCATCTCGAAGAGCTGGCGAAGCGCGGCCTCGCCGAATGGGGCGTGCTCGATCCCGGCTCCTGCAACTGGACGACCTTTGCCGGTATTCCGCAGGGTGAAGCCGGTTTCATCTACCAGAACCCGGGCGAGCATATCCGCGAGGGGATGGAGGTCGCCGAGCGCCACAAGGTCCATCCGAGCTATGCGATCTACGAGCCCGGCTTCACGCGGCTCGGTGCCGCGCTAGCCAAGGCCTATCCGGGCATGCCGATGCCGATCTACCGGCTGATGTTCTCGGATGCTTTCGCCTGGGGCTTTCCGCCGCGCGAATGGGCGCTGGACGCGCATTTGCAATTGCTCGCCGAGGATGCGCCCGAAGCGCCGGTGATGATCGCCGGGCTCGGGGTCGATCTCGCCGACCTCATCGGCCCGGCGGTGGCGCGGGGCGTCCATGTCCGCGGCGGGCTGGAGGATGCGCCCTTTGGCTGCAAAAAGACGAATCGTGAATTGATCGCGGACACCGTCCGCCTGGTCGAGGCTGCCGGCGGAAAGCCTGCGAGCGCGGCCGAGGTGCGGGATTGGCTGTCGCGACAGGCGAAGGGAGAGGCGCGATGAGCGTGCGCGACAAACTGCTCGAACGGTTCCTGCGCTATGTCGCGATCGAGAGCCAGAGCGACATGAAGGCGACGAGCCTGCCGAGCACGCCCGGCCAGCAAGTTCTGGCTGAATTGCTCGCGGAGGAGCTGCGCGCGCTCGGGCTGGAGAATGTCGTCATCGACGACCATGCCACGGTGACGGCGCTGAAGCGCGGCACGAAGCCGGGCGCGCCGCGTATCGGCTTCATCGCCCATGTCGATACGGTCGATGTCGGCCTGTCGCCGGTGATCAAGCCGCAGCTGCTGCGCTTCGCGGGCGAGGATCTCTGCCTCAATGCGGAGAAGGACATCTGGCTGCGCGTCGCCGAGCATCCGGAGATCGCTCCCTACAAGGGCAGTTCGATCGTCTTCAGCGACGGTACCAGCGTGCTCGGCGCCGACAACAAGGCGGCCGTCGCGATCGTGATGACGCTGCTGGCGGAGTTGCGTCTCGAGGACCAGCATGGCGACATCCTCGTCGCCTTCGTACCGGACGAGGAGATCGGCCTGCGCGGCGCCAAGGCGCTCGACCTCGCCCGGTTCGATTGCGATTTCGCCTACACGATCGACAGTTGCGAGGTCGGCGAGGTCGTCTGGGAGAATTTCAACGCTGCCATGGCCGAGATCGTCTTCACCGGCGTCACCGCCCACCCGATGTCGGCCAAGGGCGTGCTGGTGAACCCGCTGATGATGGCGCAGGATTTCATGGCAGCCTTCGACCGGGCGCAGACACCGGAACATACGGAGGGGCGCGAGGGCTACACTTGGTTCCTCGAACTCGTCGCCACGCCGGCGGAGGCGGTGCTCAGGGCCAATATCCGCGACTTCGACAAGGCGTCCTTCGCTGCGCGCAAGCGCCGGATCGGTGAGGTCGCGGCCGAGATCGCCCGGCGCTACCCGACCGGGCGCGTCAGGTCGGAGGTGGCGGACGTCTACGGCAATATCGCCGACAGCCTGGGCGAGGACCGGCGCTCCGTCGATCTGCTGATGGCGGTGCTGGCTGAATTGCAGATCGCGCCGAAGCAGATTCCGATGCGCGGCGGCACGGATGGAGCGGCGCTCTCGGCGCGCGGGCTGCCGACGCCGAACTTCTTCACCGGCGCACATAATTTCCACTCGCGCTTCGAGTTCCTGCCGCTGCCGGCTTTCGAGACCTCCTACGAGGTCGCGCGGCGGATCTGCCTGCTGGCGGGTCAGGAGGGCTAGCGCGGCTTGTCGCATTGGCGCCGGGCGAACCGGCACCTACATGAGGTGGGCAGGAACAGCGAAAGCGCCATACGCATGTCCGAACGCGACGCCGAAGCCAACCGATTCTCTGCCCGCGCGGCGCGCTATGCTCGCGTCGGCGCCAATGTCGGCGGCGTAGCGGCCCGGATCGCGGGTGCGCGGCTCTTCGGCGTCGAGGGGCGCGACGCCACCAACGCCGAAGCCCTGGCCAAGGCGCTGGGCGGGTTGAAGGGCCCGATCATGAAGGTGGCGCAGCTCGTTGCCACCATTCCCGATGTCGTGCCGCCTGAATACGCCGCCGAATTGCAGAAGCTGCAATCGCAGGCGCCGCCGATGGGCGCGGCCTTCGTCAAGCGGCGGATGATGGCCGAGCTCGGCGCCAGCTGGCGCGAGCGCTTCGGCGAGTTCGATCTGAAGCCGGCTGCGGCGGCCTCCTTGGGGCAAGTCCATCGCGCGACGACGCTGGACGGCGCGGCGCTGGCCTGCAAGCTGCAATATCCCGACATGGAATCGGCCGTCGAGGCCGATATCGCGCAGCTCGAGGTGCTGTTCTCGCTGCACCGGCGCATGGGCGCGGTGATCGATACTACCGAGATCGCCAAGGAGATCGGCGCCCGCGTCCGCGAGGAGCTCGACTACCGGCGCGAGGCGAAGCATGCCGCGCTCTATCAGGCGATCCTGTCGGATACGCCGGAAGTGCGCGTGCCGGCGCTGGAGCCCGCGCTATCGACCCGGCGGCTCCTGACCATGCATTGGCTGGAGGGCAGCCCGATCCTCTCGCACAAGCAGGACGGGCAGGCGGTGCGCGACCGGATCTCGACCGCGATGTTCAAGGCGTGGTGGCGACCGTTCAGCCACCACGGCGTCATCCATGGCGATCCGCATCTCGGGAACTACACGGTGTTCGCTGAGGGCGGCGAGCCGCAGGGAATCAACCTGCTGGACTATGGCTGTATCCGCATCTTCCCGGAGAGCTTCGTGGGCGGCGTGGTCGATCTCTACAAGGGCCTGCGCGACGGCGAGGAGGCCCGCGTCGTCCATGCCTACGAGACCTGGGGCTTCAAGGGCCTGACCAAAGACCTCGTCGACACCCTGAACATCTGGGCACGCTTCATCTACGGGCCGCTGCTGGAAGACCGGGTGAGGCGCATCGCCGAGGATGTCAGCCCGGCCGAATACGGGCGCAAACAGGCGTTCCAGGTGCATCAGGCGCTGAAGGCGCGCGGGCCTGTGACGGTGCCGCGCGAGTTCGTCTTCATGGACCGCGCCGCGATCGGGCTCGGCGGCGTCTTCCTGCATCTCGACACCGAATTGAATTTCCACCAGCTGTTCGAGGCGGAGATCGAGGGCTTTTCGGTGGAGCGCGTCGCGCAGCGGCAGAGCGCGGCATTGGTTGCGGCGGGTTTGAAACACTAGCCTCGCAGGGCTCAGTCGCTCCCGCCGCCGCAATCGCCGCCGCCGTCGTCGCCGAAGCTTCCGCTTCCTCCGTCACCGCCGCCGGATGTGCGGCGCCAAGCGGCGATATCCTCGTCGTCGCGCTTCGTCTGTTCTCGCGCTTCGGCAAACCAGCGCTTCGCCTTCTCGCGCAGGGCAGGGTCGAGGTCCAGGAGACGGCCCTTCGCGATTGGCTTCCTGCGACCGTCCATCGCTCCGTCCTTTCGCGGATTCAAGGATAGACGAATCTTGGGGCAGCGCTCAGCCTTTGCCTGTGGGCGTTAAGGGCCTCTGAAATCGAACGAGAAAAGAGAATTCCTTTCTATTTAAATCGATTGAATTGCTTCATTCCATTCGCTAGACGGTGGCTATGGGGCGCTGCGACGCAAAGCTCCACGGTTGCGGCGCGCTGCTGCGTTGCCCGTGCGTCGCGGGTGCGCTACAGGCTTAAAGAGACTGTGTCTTTTTCAGGATTGAGACCATGGCCGACCACGCCCATTCCGCCGACACTCCCGCGATGGATTATGCCGAGCATGAGCGGACCTATGTCGGCTTCATTCATTTCGCCGAGGTTGGGACGGTCGCCTGTCTTGCCATCGTCGCGGCGCTCGCCGTCGGTGGCACGAAGCATGCCTGGGGCACGGCGCTGATCGGCACGCTGCTCGCCGTCCTCGGCACGGGCGTCGGCATTGCCGCCCCCTCGATCGGCTGGCGCGCGCCTCTCGTCTCGCTCGTCCTGATGCTTCTCGCGCTGCTCCTGCTCTGACCGTCTCCCCATAACGCCGGAAAGGCCTGCCCCCGCCATGCGCATTGCTGTCCCAGCCGAAACGCAAGGGGCGGAAACCCGCGTCGCAACGACGCCGGAGACCGTCCGCAAGTTCAAGGGCCTCGGTGCCGAGGTCGTGGTCGAGGCAGGGGCGGGTAAAGCCTCCGGCATCCTCGATACGGATTATGAGGCAGCGGGGGCAACGATCGCGAAAACGGCGGCGGAAGCGCTCGCCGGCGCGAACATTGTGCTGAAGGTGCGCCGTCCGGGCGAGGGCGAGATCGCCGGCCTGCCGGCCGGCGCCCTCGTCGTCGCGACGATGGACCCCTATGGCAACGAGGCGCAGGTCCAGGCCCTGGCCAAGGCCAATGTCGCCGCCTTCGCCATGGAGTTCATGCCGCGCATCACCCGCGCGCAGGTGATGGACGTCCTCTCCTCGCAGGCCAATCTCGCCGGCTATCGCGCCGTGATCGACGGCGCTGCCGAATATGGCCGGGCATTGCCGATGATGATGACGGCGGCGGGCACGGTCCCGGCCGCGAAGATCTTCATCATGGGCGTCGGCGTCGCCGGCCTGCAGGCTATCGCGACCGCGCGCCGCCTCGGCGCCATCGTGACCGCGACCGACGTGCGCCCCGCCACCAAGGAGCAGGTCGAATCGCTCGGCGCCAAGTTCCTCGCCGTCGAGGACGAGGAGTTCAAGCAGGCGCAGACCGCCGGCGGCTACGCCAAGGAGATGTCCAAGGAATACCAGGCGAAGCAGGCGGAATTGACCGCCAGCCATATCGCCAAGCAGGATATCGTCATCACGACTGCGCTGATCCCGGGGCGGCCTGCGCCGAAGCTGATCTCGGCGGCTATGGTCGAGAGCATGAAGCCCGGCTCCGTGATCGTCGACCTTGCGGTCGAGCGCGGCGGCAATTGCGAGCTGGCCAAGGCGGGTGAGGTCGTGACGACCGATAACGGCGTCAAGATCGTCGGTCATCTCAACGTGCCCGGCCGTCTCGCGGCAACCTCGTCGGCACTCTATGCCAAGAACCTCTACGCCTTCGTCGAGACGCTGATCGACAAGGCCGAGAAGAAGCTCGCGGTGAACTGG
>NZ_CAMFKW010000046.1 GCF_945957345.1 uncultured Allobosea sp.
CGTTTCGCCGACATCGCCGAAACCACATCCGCCGACCGGGCCGCGCAAGCCGCTTTCATGAGCCCGGAGGTCAACGCCCGACAGCGCGATTGCGCCCTCGGGCGCGAAACCGCTTGGCGATGAGGTTGTGGCGCTGAAGGCTCACGGATCACCGCGCGTCCGGGAGGACGCGGTCACGGTGGTCCATCCGATCGTTGGAGCATCGGATTCGCCCGAAAAGTGGTTTCCACTTTTCGGTCCGATGCTCCGGAGGCAAGCAGGCAGGTCCGCATGTTCGGCACGCTGAGCGACAGGCTCTCCGGCATCCTCTCGGGGCTGACCCGCAGGGGTTCGCTGACCGAGGAGGACGTCAACGCGGCTCTCCGCGAGGTTCGCCGCGCGCTCCTCGAGGCCGACGTCGCGCTCGAGGTCGTCCGGTCCTTCACCGACAAGGTGCGCGAGCGCGCCGTCGGCGCCGAGGTGCTGAAGTCGGTCACGCCCGGCCAGCAGGTCATCAAGATCGTCAACGACGTCCTGATCGAGACGCTGGGTGGCGAGGGCGAGGGCATCAATTTCGATGCCGTGCCGCCGGTTCCGGTGTTGATGGTCGGCCTTCAGGGCTCCGGTAAGACGACCTCGACGGCGAAGATCGCCAAGCGCCTGACCGAGCGCCACAAGAAGAAGGTGCTGATGGCGTCGCTCGATACGCGACGCCCGGCCGCCATGGAACAGCTCGCCATCCTCGGCAGCCAGGTCGGCGTGCAGACGCTGCCGATCGTCGCCGGCCAGTCGGCCGTGCAGATCGCGAAGCGCGCGGTCGAAGCTGCCCGTCTCGGCGGTTTCGACGTCGTGATGCTCGACACCGCCGGCCGCGTGACGCTCGACGACACGCTGATGGCCGAGGTCGCCGAGGTGAAGGCCGCGACCAATCCTCATGAGGTGCTGCTCGTCGCCGACGCGCTGACCGGTCAGGACGCGGTCAATACGGCGCGTGCCTTCGATGCCCGCGTCGGTCTCACCGGCATCGTCCTGACCCGTATGGACGGCGACTCACGCGGCGGCGCGGCGCTCTCGATGCGCGCCGTCACCGGCAAGCCGATCAAGCTCGTCGGCATCGGCGAAAAGGTCGACGAGCTCGACGAGTTCCATCCCTCGCGCGTCGCCAACCGTATTCTCGGCATGGGCGATATCGTTTCGCTGGTCGAGAGGGCGGCGCAGACGATCGATGCCGCGCAGGCGCAGGCCACCGCGCAGCGCATGGCCAAGGGCCAGTTCGACCTCTCCGACATGCGCGCGCAGCTCCAGCAGATGGAGAAGATGGGCGGCATCGGCGGCGTGATGGGCATGCTGCCCGGCATGAAGCAGGCGCAGTCGCAGCTCGCCAGCGCGGGCGTCGGCGACAAGATGTTCAAGAGCATGATCGCCGCGATCGACTCGATGACGGCGGCCGAGCGCAGGAATCCCGACCTGCTCAAGAACAGCCGCAAGAAGCGCATCGCGGCAGGCTCCGGCACCACGGCCGAGCAGATCAACAAGCTGCTGAAGATGCATCGCGGCATGGCCGACGCCATGAAGATGATGGCCAAGCAGAAGGGCGGCATGCTCGGCAAGCTCGGCTCGATGTTCGGGCTCGGCGGCGGCCTGCCGGCCGGCATGCCCGATCCCTCGAAGATGGATCCGGCGCAGCTGGCGGAATTGCAGAAGCAGCTTGGCGCTGGCGGCGGCCTGCCGTCGATGCCGCCGGGCGGTTTCCCGGGATTGCCGAAGGGCGTCACCCCGCCGGCCGGGATGATGCCGAAGCTGCCGGGCCTCGGCGGCGGCGGTCTGCCCGGTCTGGGCGGCAACCCGTTCGGCAAGAAGAAATAGCCTTCACCATTCAACCGACGTCACAGTCAAACCAAAGGAAGAAGACCCATGTCCCTCAAGATCCGCCTGACCCGCGGCGGCGCCAAGAAGCGCCCCTACTACCGCATCGTCGTCGCCGACTCGCGCTCGCCGCGCGATGGCCGCTTCATCGAGAAGATCGGCTCCTATGATCCGATGAAGGCCAAGGACGCCGCCGACCGCGTCGTGCTCGACATCGAGAAGGTCCAGGTCTGGCTCGCCAAGGGCGCCCAGCCGACCGATCGCGTCCTGCGCTTCCTCGACGCCGCCGGCCTCGTCAAGCGTGCCGCCCGCAACAACCCGAACAAGGCTGTTCCCGGCGAGAAGGCCAAGGAGCGCGCCGAGAAGAAGGCCGAGAAGGCCGCTGCTCCGGCTGCCGAAGAAGCCGCCGAGGCGTGAGCCTGATCGTCCGCACGTCGTTCTCGGGCGGAGCACTGCTTCTGCCCGAGCGTTTTCTCAAGGAGATGTCCGGCTCAAGGCCGGGCATGGCGTGCTGACATGAGCGACCTTATCCTGCTCGGTATCGTCGGCGCGCCGCATGGCGTGCGTGGCGAGGTCAGGATCAAGACCTTCACCGGCGATCCGCTCGGGATCGCCGATTACGGCCCGCTGACCGACAGCAAGGGCCGCAGCTACGAGATCACCGATATCCGCCCGGCCAAGGAAGTGGTCGTCGCCCGGCTCGAGGGCGTGACGACACGCGAGCAGGCCGAGGCGCTGAACGGGACGGAACTCTTCGTCGCCCGCGACAAGCTCTCGGCAGACGCTGACGAGGACGAGTTCCTGCATGCTGACCTGATCGGCTGCAGTGTGGCCGGACCGGACGGTGTCGTGCTCGGCACCGTCATCGGGGTCGAGAATTACGGGGCCGGCGACCTGCTCGATATCAAGACGCCGGACGGGCGCTTCGTCCTGATGCCCTTCACCAAGGCCTTCGCGCCGCGCATCGACATGGCCGCGCGCCGGATTGAGGCCGAGCCGCCATTGGGATTGTTCGAGCCTGACGATGACAAGCGATAAGCCTGCCCGCGCGCTGATCTTCGACATGGACGGCACCATCGTCGACAACATGCGCTTCCATGACGATGCCTGGGAGAGCTGGCATGTCAGCAACAGCCTCCCGTTCGACCGCAATACCTTCGCGGCGCGTACTGCCGGCATGGCCGGCAACGAGATCATTTCGTCCTATTTCCCGCAGGCAGCGGTGGCCGAGCTCGACGCGATGAGCGATGCCAAGGAGGCGCTCTATCGGGAGGCCTATCTGCCGCACGTCGCCGCGACACCCGGCTTCCTAGAGCTGATCGCGCGCGCCGAGAAGGCGGGCGTGCCGATGGCTGTCGGGACGGCGGCGCCCCCGGCCAATATCGAGGTCGTGCTCGATACGCTCGGCCTGCGCCAGCGCTTCGCGACGATCGTCTCGCCGAGCCAGGGTTTCCGTGGCAAGCCGCATCCGGACATGTTCCTGGCTGCGGCCGAGCGGATGAAGGTCGATCCGGCCGACTGCATCGTTTTCGAGGATGCGCCGCTCGGCGTCGAGGCGGCACGTCGTGCCGGCATGCGGGCCGTGGCGCTGTTGACCATGCTCGGGCCAGAGGGCTTCGCTGGCTACGACAACCTGATCGCCTCGGCCCGCGACTTCACCGCTCTGGACGGGTTGCCAGCGCTGCGCTTTGCTTGAAGGCATGTCCTTCCGCGCCTCGATCCTGACGCTCTATCCGGAGATGTTCCCGGGACCGCTCGGCATCTCGCTGGCGGGTGAGGGGCTGCGTAAAGGGCTGTGGTCGCTCGACACCCACCAGATCCGTGAGCACGGCATCGGCCGCCACCGCAATGTCGACGATAATCCGGCCGGCGGCGGCGCCGGCATGGTGCTGCGCTGCGACGTGCTGGCGGCGGCGATCGACGCGGCCGTGCCGGCAGACGATGCACGCCCGCGCCTGCTGATGTCGCCGCGCGGACGCCCGCTCAAGCAAGAGCAGGTGCGCGACTGGGCGGAGGGGCCCGGCCTCGTGATCGTCTGCGGGCGCTTCGAGGGCGTCGACGAACGGGTGATCGAGGGGCGCAACCTGATCGAGGTCTCGATCGGCGACTACATCCTCTCCGGCGGCGAGATGGCGGCGCTGACGCTGCTCGATGCCTGCGTGCGTTTGATCCCCGGTGTGATGGGCAAGGTCGCGTCCGGCGAGGACGAGAGCTTCGAGAACGGCCTGCTCGAATACCCGCATTACACCCGCCCGCGCGAATGGGAGGGCAGGGGCCTGCCCGAGGCGCTTCTCTCCGGCGACCACGCCCGCATCGCGAAATGGCGGCGCGAGCAGGCGGAGCTGATCACGCGGGAGCGGCGGCCTGACCTTCTTTCCCTTCTCCCCTCGGGGGAGAAGGTGTCTGCGAAGCAGACGGATGAGGGCCGTTAGCGTCAGTCTTCCCTCATTCGTTAGCGCTTCGCGCTGCCACCCTCGCCCCGAGGGGAGAAGGAAGGCTAACGATAGGCCGAAACCGGCAGTTTCTCGGCGAGCCAGCCGCCCGGCCCGAGCATGCCGCCTCTTACGCCCGCGAGATCGCGCCAGCCGCGCCCAGCGAGCTTCTGTGCGACGGCGACCGCCTGCGCGCCCGTGCGATCGATCAGGACGATGCGCTTGCCGGGATTGTCGAGACGCAAGCCCGCGATCTTGACCTCGAAGGCCGGCGCGTCGACATCCAGTGCGAGAGCGCCCTGCGGCAGGCCGGTATCGGCCCATTCCTGTGCATTGCGGATATCGATCAGCAGGATGCGCTTTGCCTGGGCCGCTTCATAGGCTTCGCGAGCCGAGAGCGTCGTTGTGGATTGCCCGAAAACGAAAGAGGCCGGGAGCATGAAGCCCCCGGCCAGAACGATCCGGCGCGTCGCGGCGCCCTTGGTCATCGGGCTCAGCGCAGCTCGGCGCAGAAGCGCTGGATGCGGCGGCAGGCCTCTTCCAGCTTCTCGTCCGAGGTGGCGTAGGAGATGCGGAAGTTCGGGCCGAGGCCGAAGGACGAGCCGTGCACGGCCGCGACGGCTTCCGTCTCCAGCAGGCCCATGACGAGGTCTTCGTCGGTCTCGATCTTCTTGCCGTTCGGCAGGGTCTTGCCGATCAGGGCCGAGCAGTCGGGATAGACGTAGAACGCGCCTTCCGGCACCGGGCATTTCAGGCCGCGGGTCTGGTTCAGCATGGAGACGACGAGGTCGCGGCGGCGCTCGAAGGCCTTCTTGAAGACCGGGATATGCTCCTGCGTGCCGTCGAGCGCCTCGACAGCGGCCCATTGCGAGATCGCCGAGGTGCCGGAGGTCTGCTGGCCCTGGACGAGGTCCATGGCGTTGATGAGCTGCTGCGGGCCCGCAGCGTAGCCGATGCGCCAGCCGGTCATCGCATAGGACTTCGAGACGCCGTTCATGGTCAGCGTGCGCTCGTAAAGGGCGGGCTCGACCTGCGCCGGGGTGACGAAGGTGAAGTCGCCATAGACGAGGTGCTCGTACATGTCGTCGGTGAGGATCCAGACATGCGGATGGCGCATCAGCACATCCGTGAGCTTCTTCATCTCGGCATGGCTGTAGGCGGCGCCCGAGGGGTTCGACGGCGAGTTCAGGATCACCCACTTGGTCTTGGGGGTGATCGCCTTCTCGAGATCCTCCGGCTGCAGCTTGAAGTCGTTCTTGAGATAGGTCTCGGCGAAGGTCGGCGTGCCCCCGCACAGTGCGACCATCTCGGGATAGGAAACCCAGTAGGGCGAGACGCAGATGACCTCGTCCCCGGGGTTCAGCGTCGCCAGCAGCGCGTTGTAGATGACGTGCTTGCCGCCGGTGGAGACGATGGTCTGGCTCGCCTTGTAGTCGAGGCCGTTCTCGCGCTTGAACTTGCGGGCGACGGCCTCGCGCAGCTGCGGGATGCCGGAGACCGGGGTATACTTGGTCTCGCCGCGCTTGATCGCCGCGATCGCGGCTTCCTTGATATTGTCCGGCGTATCGAAATCGGGCTCGCCGACGGAGAGCGAGATCACGTCCTTGCCCTGGGCTTTCAGGTCGCGGGCCTTCTGCGTGATCGTGATGGTCGCGGACGGCTTCACGCGCTTCAGGGCATCGGCAAGAAAGGCCATGGGACTGATCTCCGGGGAGGCGGAAGGATGCGCGCCGGAAGAAGGCGCGGGCGAGGTTTATGACTCACGGGCCATGATCGCAAGCGCAACTGATTGATGTCTGGCAGAAACGTCATGAATTGCGAGCGGTTTGCCCCTGCGGCCCGGACATGCGAAGGCCGGTCCATGACGAACGCTACCGGCCCTATCGCTGTTTATGTCGATGCCGACGCCTGCCCGGTGAAGGACGAGGTCTATCGTGTCGCCGGACGACACCGCCTGCATGTCTTCGTCGTCGCCAACAGCTTCCTCAACGTGCCGCGCGAGCCCTGGATCGAGCGCGTGACGGTGCCCGGCAATTTCGACGCGGCCGATGACTGGATCGCGGAACGGGTCTCGCGCGGCGCGATCGTGATCACGGCAGATATCCCGCTGGCCGATCGCTGCATCAAGGCCGGCGCCGATGTCATCGGGCCGACCGGCAAGCCCTTCACAGAGGCCTCTATCGGCATGGCGCTGGCGACGCGCGACATGATGGAGGATCTGCGCGCGATGGGCACCGTGCAGGGCGGGCCGAAGCCGTTCTCGCAGAAGGACCGCTCTGCCTTCCTGCAGGCGCTGGACCTCGCGATCCAGCGGCTGAAGCGGGCGGGCTTCTGCGCCTAGGTCGCCTGTTACGCGGCAGGCCGATCCGAACCGGATCGTTCCGCGCTTGCTGCAGATCAGTCGAAGCCAGGCCCGCCTTAGGTGCTGCTGGACGCATGACGCCTTTGCCCGTAAATCTCGCGGCAAAGCAGGCCTGCCATTCAGGCGGGTGTCCGGGAGGAATTTCATGTCGTTGACCCGCCGTTCCACGCTCGGCCTGATGGCCGGCGCCGTCTTCGCGCCGTCGATCGTGCGGGCGCAGAGCTTCCCCACCAAGGTCATCTCGCTGGTCGTGCCCTATCCGGCGGGCGGGCCGACCGATGCCATTGCGCGCTTCGTGGCGCAGGACCTGTCGGCCGCCTTCGGCCAGAACGTCGTGGTCGACAACCGGGCGGGCGCCTCGGGCGCCGTCGGCACCCGCGCCGTCGCCCATGCGGCGCCGGACGGCTACACCATCGTCTTCGGCAACAACCAGACGCATGGCAACAACATGTTCCTGCTGAAGGAGCCGGGCTACGACGCGGTGAAGGATTTCGCGCCGCTCGCCGGCGTCGGTGCCTTCGAGCACGCCTTCGTCGTCCGCAAGGACCTGCCGGCCAAGAACATCCAGGAGCTGATCGCGCTCGCCAAGGCCGATCCCGGCAAGCTCAACTACGGCTCGACCGGCGTCGGCTCCGGCTCGCATCTCGCCATGGAGCTGTTCATGCAGCGCACCGGCATCAAGATGACGCATGTGCCGTTCCGCGGCGCCGCGCCGCTGGTGCAGGAGATCGTCGCCGGCCGCATCGACATCGCCAACTCGACGCTGCCGAGCGTGCTGGAGCAGATCAATGCCGGCACGCTGCGTGCGCTGGCGCTGGCCAGCCCCGAGCGCAACCCGCGTGCCAAGGATATCCCGACGCTGCGCGAGCAGGGCGTGAGCAATGCCGATGCGGATTCCTGGGCGGCTTTCTTCGCGCCGGTGAAGACTCCGGACGACGTGCTCGACAAGCTGTCGAAGGCGGTGATCGCTTCGCTCAACAAGCCCGAGACGCGAGAGGCGATCCTGAAGCTCGGCTTCACGCTCAAGGTGCGCGATCCCGCGGCGTTCAAGCCTTATCACGCCCAGGAGATCGCGACCTGGAAGCAGATCATCGCCGATGCCGGCGTGAAGGCCGAGTAAGCTGCCTCAAGCGTCATTCCCGAGGCGGAGCGCCGACCCGGGGATCTCGTCGCAGGGATGCTCGGGTCGTGCCCGAACATGACGGCGCTCCGGACGGAGTGAAATCATGAACCTGATGCCCAAGCTCGCCGCCCGCCGCGAGGCGGGAAAGCCCGTGCGCGCGGCGCTGATCGGCGCCGGCAAGTTCGGCTCGATGTTCCTGTCGCAGGTGCCGCATATCGAGGGACTTGAAGTCGCAGTCATCGCCGATCTCGATCCCGAGCGGGCGAAAGCCGCCTGCCACACTGTCGGCTGGGATGAGGCCCGGATCGCACGGACCCGCTTCGTCGATGACGGCGTGCAGGCGGCGCGCGCGGACGGCGTCGAGGTCGTGCTGGAGGCGACGGGGCATCCCGCCGCAGGCGCGCGTCATGCGCTGGCCGCGATCGAGGCCAAGCGCCATGTCGTGATGGTCAATGTGGAGGCCGACGTTTTGGTCGGGCCGGTTCTCGCGCAGCGGGCGAAGGCCGCAGGCGTGGTCTATTCGATGGCCTATGGCGATCAGCCGGCACTGGTCTGCGAGATGGTCGACTGGGCACGCGCCGCGGGCTTCACCGTCGCGGCTGCCGGCAAGGGCACCAAATACCTGCCGGCCTATCACAATGTCACGCCGGACGATGTCTGGGCGCATTACGGCCTGACGCCGGAGGCGGCGAAGGCCGGCGGCATGAACCCGCAGATGTTCAATTCCTTCCTCGATGGCACCAAATCGGCGATCGAGATGGCGGCGATCGCCAATGCCTGCGATCTCGACGTGCCGGAGGCGGGGCTCGCCTTTCCGCCCTGCGGCGTCGACGATCTCGCCCATGTGCTGCGGCCGCGCGCCGTCGGCGGGCAGCTTGAGCGTGACGGCATGGTCGAGGTCGTCTCGTCTCTGGAGCGTGACGGGCGGCCGGTCTTCCGCGACCTGCGCTGGGGCGTCTATGTCGTGCTCAAGGCGCCGAACGACTACGCCGCGGCCTGCTTCAAGCAATATGGCCTGCCGACCGATGCGACCGGCCGCTATGCCGCGATGTACAAGCCTTTCCATCTGATCGGGCTCGAACTCTCGATCTCGGCCCTTAACGCAGTGCTGCGGGCCGAGCCGACGGGTACGACACGCGGCTGGCGCGGCGATGCCGTCGCCGTGGCGAAGCGCGCGCTCAAGGCCGGCGAGATGCTCGACGGCGAAGGCGGCTACACCGTCTATGGCCGGCTGATGCCGGCGGCCGAGAGTGGCACGCGGCGCGCTTTGCCGATCGGCCTTGCCCATGGCGTTCGGCTGACGCGCGACGTCGCCGCTGGCCAGCCGGTGACGGAGGCTGACGTTGCGCTGGACGAAAGCCAGCCGATCGTCTCACTTCGTCGTGAGTTGGCCGCAACGGCTTGGTGACCAGCGGCGTTCCCCGTTATCTCCGGTCTGCCGATCGGATGGAGCAGGGAGCGAATGATGTTGCGGTTCGGACTGGTTGGGGCGCTCGGGATCATTCTGGGGGTCGCGAGCCCGGCGCTGCCGGTTGCCGCGCAGAAGCGCTTTCCGTCGAGCGGCGGTGAACTGACGGTCGAGACAGTCGCGAGTGGGCTGGAGCATCCCTGGGGTCTCGCCTTCCTGCCGGATGGGCGCATGCTCGTCACCGAGCGTCCGGGGCGGCTTCGGCTGGTCGAGAAAGACGGTAAGCTCTCGCGGCCGATCAACGGTGTACCAAGCGTGATGGCGCGCGGGCAGGGGGGCCTGCTCGGCATCGCGCTCGATCCTGCCTTTGCGGATAACCGCCTTGTCTATGTCTCGTTTTCGGAGCCGCGCTCGGGGGGGAACGGCACCAGCGTGGCGCGGGGGCGCCTGAACGAGCAGGGCACGGCGCTGACAAGCGTCGAGGTGATCTTCCGGCAGATGCCGGCGGTCAATTCCAATCTGCATTTCGGCTCCCGCCTCGTCTTCGACCGGACGGGCGCGCTCTTCGTCACGCTGGGCGAGCGCTACAGCCAACGCGATCAGGCGCAAAACCCCGCCAACCATCTCGGCAAGCTCGTCCGCACCCGGCCGGATGGTCGCCCGCCCGCCGACAATCCGAAGAAGGACGGGTGGGCGCCGGAGATCTGGTCGATCGGCCATCGGAATGTCCAGGGTGCCGCACTCCACCCGCAAACCGGGCAACTCTGGACGGCGGAGCATGGCGCACGCGGCGGCGACGAGATCAACACGCCCAAGGCCGGGCTGAACTACGGCTGGCCGGTCATCACCTATGGCGTCGACTATTCCGGCGCGAAGATCGGCGAGGGCACGGCCAAGCCCGGCATGGAGCAGCCGCTGTTCTACTGGGACCCGTCGATCGCGCCCTCGGGTGCGGCCTTCTATACCGGGCCGGTCTGGCCGGCCTGGAAGAATTCGCTCTTCGTCGGGGCGCTGGCCGGGCAGATGCTGGTCAGGCTCTCGACCGAAGGCGAGAAGGTGACGGGCGAGGAGCGCCTGCTGACCGATATCGGCGAGCGCATCCGCGACGTCGTCCAGGGGCCGGACGGCTTCCTCTACCTGCTCACCGACGAGGATAGCGGGAAGGTGCGGCGGGTGCGCCCGGCCCGCTAGGTCGCGATCAGGGGCCGCAATCCCATTCGCGCTCCATGACGAAGACCTTGCGCGTGGCGAGGCTGCCATTGGGGTCGTAGAGGTCGCCGACATAATATTCGGCGCCGGCAGCGTCATGGGCGGAGTGCTCGACCTGGATCGACCAACCATAGCCGAGCTGCTTGCCGCCCTGCCAGTTGCGATGGATGGCGTTTGGCGAGGCCGCGGAGAGGATGCGGACGGTGTCGCTGCTCGGGCTGCAGGTCGGGCCGGCCAGGGCGGCGGCCGGGGCGAGTACGAGGCCGCAGAGAATCAGTGCCGTTTTTTGCAAGGCAGTCAGTCCTATCGAAGAGAAGGTGAAGCGCGGGCTCAGGCCTTGGCGTGGAAGATGAAGAAGGCGCAGGCGGCGTTCAGCCGAAGCGCAGCTTCATGACGATGATGGCGAGGACGAGCAGCAGGGTCAGGGCGTTGGCTGCGATGACCGGCCAGGACAGGATCTGGACGCCGTAAAGCAACCACAGCGTCGTCCCGCAAGCGAAGAGGAGTTGCGTCCACAACGAGATCGCGCGGGTGTCGCGCGTGCGCAACGTCCGCCACGCCTGCGGCAGCCAGCACAGGCTGGTCAGCGTGGCGGCGGCGAAACCGAGGAGTTCGACGACGAGGGGCAAGGGCGGGAGTTCCGGATGACGTGGCTCCCATAACCGGATTCGCGGCCCTGCCGCCAGATGGCATGGTTAACTTCCGTTAACGGCAACGCCCTAGTTTGGCGGGAATTCTGCGATTCGGTGGAGACCATGCGCGCAATTCACCTGGCCTTGCCACTCGTCCTTTTCGCTTCCTCCGCCTCGGCGCAGGGCAGCTTCCAATCCTGCCTGGCGGGCTTGCGTTCGGAGGCTGCCGCCAAGGGCGTCTCTGGTGCGACCTTCGACCGGGCCATGGCCGGCGTCGAGCCGGACATGAAGGTCATCGAAGCCATGAACAACCAGCCGGAGTTCAAGACTCCGATCTGGGACTATCTCGGCACGCTGGTCGATGACGAGAAGGTCGCCGAAGGCCGCAATATGCTGCGCCAATACGCTTCCGTCTTCGCTTCGGCCGAGCAGCGCTTCGGCGTCGATCGCCACACCATCGCCGCAGTGTGGGGCGTCGAGAGCGATTTCGGCAAGGCACGCGGAAAATGGCCGCTGGTGCAGTCGCTCGCGACCGGCGCCTGCCTTGCACCGCGCCGCAACGCCTTCTTCAAGGGCGAACTGATCGCGACGCTGCAGATCATCCAGCGCGGCGACGTGCGGCCCGAGCGGCTGTTCGGCTCCTGGGCTGGCGCCTTCGGGCACACCCAGTTCATCCCCTCGACCTATCTCCGGCTCGCGGTCGACGGCGACGGCGACGGCCGGCGCGACCTTGTCGATTCCATTCCCGACGCGCTGCATTCGACCGCGAATTTCATGGCCAAGGCCGGCTGGGTCACCGGGGCGACCTGGGGCTACGAGGTCCGTGTTCCCGGCGGCTATTCCGGTCCGACCGGGCGCAATCCCAAGCACCCGGTATCGAGCTGGGCTTCGCGCGGCATCGTCAAGTTCGACGGTTCCCCGCTGAGCGGCTCGGGCAATGCCGGCCTGCTGATGCCGGCCGGGCGCAACGGTCCCGCCTTCCTCGTCTTCAAGAACTACGATGCAGCCTACAGCTATAACGGCGCGGATTCCTATGCGCTTGCGATCTCGCTGCTCTCCGACCGCCTGCGCGGCAAGCCGGGCGTCCAGGGCGATTGGCCGACCGACGACCTGCCGCTGTCGCGCGAGCAGCGCCGCGAGCTGCAGCGCCTGCTGATCGCCCGCGGCTACAATGTGGGAGAGCCCGACGGCGCGGTCGGCTCGCTGACACGCGCCGCGATCAAGGAGATCGAAGCCAAGATCGGCATGCCTCAGACCGGCCGGCCGGGCGAGAAGGTCCTGCGCGCGCTCAAGGGCGGGCGGGTCTGACCGCGCAGAAAACGGGTGGCGTTGCGGGAGTGCTTCGGAGAAGCGTTTCCGCCGCATCTGAAGCTTTCGGAGACGCCATGACCCGCCGCCTGCTTTCCACCGGCTCGCCGTTCGAGCGCAATTTCGGCTATTCGCGCGCCGTGATCGACGGCGATCTCGTCTTCGTCTCCGGCACCACGGGCTACGATTACGCCACGATGATCCTGCCGGACGATCCGGCCGAGCAGGCGCGCAACATCTTCCGCACGATCAGCGCCGTGCTGGAGGAAGCCGGCTCCTCGCTCGCTCATGCCGTGCGGGCGCAGTATTTCGTCACCGATCGCAGCTATTGCGAGCCGGTGCTCGGCGTCTGCGGCGAGTTCTTCCGCGAGATCAGGCCCGCCGCCGGAATCTATGTCGTGGCCGGGCTGCTCAAGCCAGAGATGAAGGTCGAGATCGAGGTGACGGCCCGCATGCCGCGCGCTTGACGGCAAGTTGTCGACAAGCTGCCGACATTTGGTATATCCCTTGCTTGGCGGTGCCGTTGAGGCACTTGCCTAACAATGAGGGAGATTTGCCATGTCGATCCGCCGTCGCACTGTCCTCAAGGGAGCCGGGGCGCTTGCCGCGACGGCCTTCATGGGCAACCGGGCTTTTTCTCAAGGGGCGGCGGCGACGCTGCGCTTCAATCCTTCGACGCCGCTGCCTTCGCTCGATCCGATCACGGCCACCAGCTACGTCATCCGCAATCACGGCTATCTGATCTACGATACGCTCTTCGCGACCGATGCGAATTTCCAGATCAAGCCGCAGATGGTCGAGGCCTGGGAGACCGCACCGGACGGGCTGAGCTGGACGTTCCGCCTGCGTGACGGGCTCGCCTTCCATGACGAGACGCCGGTCCGTGCGCAGGACTGCATCGCCTCGATCGCCCGCTGGTCGAAGCGCGATGCCTTCGGCCAGACCTTCGCCACCTTCGTCGACGGTTACGACGTCGTTGATCAGCGCAGCTTCCGCATCCGCCTGAAGAAGCCGTTCCCGATGATGACGGCCGCGCTCGGCAAGCTCTCGTCGAACGTGCCCTTCATCATGCCGGAGCGCATCGCGCAGACCGACCATATGAAGAACATCACCGAGGCGGTTGGTTCCGGCCCGTGGCGCTTCATGGACAAGCAGTGGGTGCCCGGCCAGAACGCGATCTACGAGCGCTTCGCCAAGTACAAGCCGCGCGAGGAGGCGCCGTCCTGGGCTGCCGGCGGCAAGGTCGCGCGGATCGACCGTATCGAGTGGCTTGCGCTCACCGAAGCCGCTGCCGCGGCTGGCGCCCTGATGCAGGGAGAGCTCGACTGGTATGAGCAGCCGCCTGTCGACCTGATCCCGATGCTGAAGGGCAACAAGGACGTCGTCATCGAGAACGTGCCGCTCGGGCTGTTCCTGCTGATGCGCTTCAACCAGATGCAGCCGCCCTTCAACAATCCGGCGATCCGCCGGGCCGTGATGGCCGCCGTCAACCAGACCGACTACATGGAGGCCGTCGTCGGAGACAAGGCGTTCTACAGCCCCGCCAAGACCTTCTTCACGCCGGGCTCGCCGATGTCGTCGGGGGCGGGCGGGGCGGCCGCCATGCCGGGCAATCTCGAGAAGGCCAAGGCCATGCTCAAGGAAGCCGGCTACAAGGGCGAGAAGGTCGTCCTGCTCGCGCCGGCGGACCAGCCGATCGCCTATCAGCAATGCATGATCACCGAGGACCTGTTCAAGAAGCTCGGCATCAACACGGAGCTGGTCGCGACCGACTGGGCCAGCTTCATCGGTCGGCGTTCCAATCGTGGCCTGCCCGACCAGGGCGGCTGGTCGGTGTTCCATACGCTGTGGTCCTGCGCCGACACGCTCAATCCGGCGCTGCATCCGCTGATGCGGGCCAATGGCGGTTCGGCCTGGTTCGGCTGGCCCGAGGACGGTAAAATCGAGGAGCTGCGGGACGCCTGGATCGCGACGCCGGAGGAGGCCAAGCAGAAGGAAATCGCGGCGAAGATCGAGGAACGCGGCTTCGAGGTCGTTCCCTATGTTCCCTGCGGCCTGGTCCAGCAACCGATGGCGTTCCGCCGGAACCTGAGCGGCATGGTGCTCGCGCCGGCCCAGTTCTTCTGGAACATGGAGAAGAAGGCCTGAGCAGCGCTCACGGCGCCGGCGCATGGCCTGCCATGCGCCGGCTTCGCGCGCCTGCCGCTTGCGTCGCCACGGTTCCGACCGTAATCACCCGGCGAGGCCGGAAAACGGCCAAGCTGACGACATCAAGCGCGCGAGGCGACGACCATGGCGACCCACAAGCTCCTGCTGCTCCCCGGCGACGGCATCGGCCCCGAGGTGATGGGCCAGGTCGAGCAGATCGTCTCCTGGTTCGGCAAGCAGGGTCTCGGCTCCTTCGAGATCGAGAAAGGCCTTGTTGGCGGCGCCGCTTATGACGCGCACAAGCAGGCGATCTCCGAAGGCGACATGAAGCTCGCTCAGGACGCAGACGCCGTGCTGTTCGGCGCGGTCGGCGGCCCCAAATGGGCCGACGTGCCCTATCAGCATCGCCCGGAAGCCGGCCTGCTGCGCCTGCGCAAGGATCTCGGCCTGTTCGCCAACCTGCGTCCGGCGATCTGCTATCCGGCGTTGGCGTCGGCCTCGTCGCTGAAGCCCGAAGTCGTCGAGGGCCTCGACATCCTGATCGTGCGCGAGCTGACCGGCGGCGTCTATTTCGGCGAGCCGAAGGAGATCGTCACGCTGGAGGACGGCTCCAAGCGCGGCGTCGACACACAGCTCTACACCACGCCGGAAATCGACCGGATCTGCCGCGTCGCCTTCGAGCTGGCGCGCACCCGCCGCAACAAGGTCTCCTCGGCCGAGAAGCACAACGTCATGAAGACCGGCGTGCTCTGGAAGCAGACGGTCACGGCCCTTCACGCCGCCGAGTACAAGGATGTCGAGCTGGAGCATGTGCTGGCCGACAACTGCGCCATGCAGCTCGTGCGCTGGCCGAAGCAGTATGACGTCATCGTCTGCGACAACCTGTTCGGCGACATCCTCTCCGACGTCGCGGCGATGCTGACCGGCTCGCTCGGCATGCTGCCCTCCGCCTCGCTCGGCGCCGAGGATCCGGCCACCGGCAAGCGCAAGGCGCTCTACGAGCCCGTCCACGGCTCGGCGCCGGACATCGCCGGCAAGGGCCTCGCCAACCCGATCGCGATGATCGGCTCCTTCGCCATGGCGCTGCGCTACTCGTTCGGCGCGGGCGAGGCTGCGGATCGGCTCGAAGGCGCGATCGCCGACGTGCTCGGCTCCGGCACCCGCACCAAGGACATCGCCGCGCCGGGCGCCAACGCCGTCTCGACCAGCGAGA
This sequence comes from uncultured Allobosea sp., assembly GCF_945957345.1. GTDB lineage: Bacteria > Pseudomonadota > Alphaproteobacteria > Rhizobiales > Beijerinckiaceae > Allobosea. Next base: position 15,681 of record NZ_CAMFKW010000046.1, read on the forward strand.
TGGGCGCGGCGATCATCAAGGCGCTGGAAGCGCGCGGCTGATTCCAGTTCAGGCGTCATGGTCGGGCTTGTCTCGACCATCCACGACTTTGCTGATCGAGGGACGTGTTCAAGACGTGGATGCTCGCCACAAGGGCGAGCATGACGGAGGTTGATCCCGCGTCTCTCTCCCTCGTGAATTGCCGTGACCCCGCTTTCGTGGCCTAAGTCGGCCCGACGAAAACGGAGTATGTCCGTCATGCTGATCAAGCGCCGTGCCGGCTGGGAAATGCCGGAAAGCCAGGCCACGCCCGAGGACGCGTTCCTCAATCGCCGCCAGTTGATGGCCGCGGGCGCCGGACTGATCGCGGGAGCGGCCTTACCGGGCGCTGCGATGGCCGAAGGAGCCGATCCAACGCTCGATCTCTATCCGGCCAAGCGCAACGCCGCCTATGTGCTGGGCGTGCCGCAGACGGCGGAAGACGATGCCGCGAACTACAATAATTTCTACGAGTTCGGCATGTCGAAGGACATCGTCGACGCCTCGAAACGCTTGGCCACACGGCCCTGGAACATCCAGGTCGACGGTCTCGTCGAGAAGCCTTTCGAGATCGGCTTCGACGACCTCATCCGCAAGCTGCCGATCGAGGAGCGGCTCTATCGCTTCCGCTGCGTCGAGGCTTGGGCGATGGCGGTGCCGTGGACGGGTATCCCGCTCGCCTCCTTCGTCGCGCTGGCGAAGCCGCTTTCGGGCGCGAAATATATCCGCTTCGAGACCTTCATGAATCCGCGCGTCGCGCCGGGGCAGAACCAGCGCTGGTATCCCTGGCCCTATACGGAGGGGCTGACCATCGCGGAGGCGACGAACGAGTTGCCGCTGCTGGTCACCGGCATCTACGGCAAGCCGCTGCCGACGCAGCACGGCGCGCCGATCCGCCTGATCACGCCGTGGAAATACGGCTTCAAGTCGGTCAAATCGATCCGCAAGATCAGCTTCGTCGCCGAGCGTCCGAAGACGTTCTGGGAGGGCCTGCAAGCGTCGGAATACGGGTTCTGGGCCAATGTGAACCCGGCGGTACCGCATCCCCGCTGGAGTCAGGCGAGCGAGCAGGTGCTGGGTTCGCGCGATCGGCGCCCGACGCAGATCTATAACGGCTATGGCGAGCAGGTCGCAGGGCTCTACAAGGGGCTGGAGAGCGAGAAGCTCTTCATGTGAGAGCAGGGCACTCGGCAGGTTTCTGGTGCCGTCTCCTGCCGCTGCCGTGATAGACCTCCTGTCATCTCAAGTCGGAACGACACGGGTCGAGCATGGCCAATCAGCACTTCCACCTGTTCGGGACCACGATCGGCCCCTGCGCCGTCATCTGGGAAGGCGACCGCTTCATCGGCGCGCAATTGCCCGAGCGTGACGAAGCGCACGCCCGCAAGCGCCTCGAGCGGCGCTTTCCCGAGGCTGACGAAACGGAAGCCGAGGGCTTCGTCGCGGAAGCCGTGGCCGGCATCCGGGCGCTGTTCGACGGCGAGAAGCGCGACCTGTCGCGTCTGCCGGTGGCGCTGGAGAGCGTTTCCGAGTTCAACCGCAAGGTCTACGAGGTCGCGCTCGCCATCCCGCATGGCGAGACGCTGACTTATGGCGAGGTCGCGCAGCGCATCGGCGACCCCGGCGCGGCGCGGGCGGTGGGCGTCGCGCTCGGCCAGAATCCCTGGCCGATCATCGTGCCCTGCCATCGCGTGCTGGCGGCCGGCGGCAAGACCGGCGGCTTCTCGGCCGAGGGTGGTGTCGAGATCAAGCTGAGGATCCTGACCATCGAGAAGGCGCGCACCAGTGCCGAGCCCAGCCTGTTCGATGCGCTGCCGCTGGCGGCGCGACCGGGCCGTCATTGAGCGGTTGCCAACCAGCCGCACAGCTTGAAATCGCGCAATGTCGCTCTTGCAGCGCGAGCGCTTGCGCGGCGCAAGGTGCGGCCTCTACTGTGCCGGCCTTTCCACCCTCCATTGGGGACCAGCATGGCCAAACTGAAGCTCGCCATCATCGTGGGCAGCAACCGCCGCGAATCGATCAACCGCAAGCTGGCCCAAGCGCTGGCGAAGCTGGGCGAAGGCGCCTTCGACGCCAGCTTCGTCAAGATCGACGACCTGCCGATGTTCAACCAGGACCTGGAGCCGAACCGGCCGGAGTCGACGCTGCGCCTGAAGCGCGAGATCGAGGCGGCCGACGCGATCCTGATCGTCACGCCCGAGCATAACCGCTCGATCCCCGCCGTGCTCAAGAACGCGATCGACTGGGCCTCGCGCCCCTATGGCAAGAATTCCTGGGCGGGCAAGACGGTCGCCGTTACCGGCACCAGCGGCGGCGCCGTGGGGACGGCGGTCTCGCAGAACGAACTGCGCATGATCCTGACCAACCTCGCCGGTGCCGTCGTCGGCGGCCAGGTCTTCGTGACCTTCAAGGAAGACCTGATCGACGCCCAGCACAACGTCACCAACGAGGCGACGCGCGGCTTCCTGCAGGGCTTCCTGGACAATTTCGCGAAGATCGCCGGCAAGCTCGCTGCCTGATCGACGCGCCCTGCGCGCATGCGTGAAGGCGTCGCCTCCGGGCGGCGCCTTTTTCGTTTGGCCGGTGGTGAAGAAGAGGGAGCCCGATGGAGGCGGTCGCAGTCGGGCAAAAAAAGAGCCGGCGTCCCCGAGGGGAGCCGGCTTTGTAAGTTTGAAACATCTGGCGAAACGCCAAACATCTCAGAGGGGAACGGCTGAAACGAACTCAACGCCGGGAGGAGATTGCGGAGCCCGTTCCGAACAACCGTGAGTTCAATATCGGGCATGGCCTGCCATTTTGCAATGCAACATATCTTGGGTCCGCCATGCAATGGCTGCATGAACTAAGGGCAGATGGCGCGAATTTGAGCCTAAATGATTGAGAAATATGCGTTCATTGCAGGATGGAGGCTGCGCGGAGAAGTTGCAGGCCGTTCCGAAACCCGATTTTCGTCCGTGTCTGAACAGTTTTCAGGCGAACGGTCTGATTTTGGCGCATGCGAGACGGTCTCTTGGTCACAAAACCGCCAGAATTGAAAAGGGCGCCTTGCGGCGCCCGATTCCGTTCCGCCTGTGAGAAGGCGGCCTCAGTAGGTCCAGCGCTGGGCCTTCTGGATGAGGAAGTCGCGGAAGACCTGCACACGGGCGACTGACTTCATCTCCTCGGGATAGACCAGATAGCTCTCGAGTTGCGGCATCTCGGTCTCGCGCATCAACTGCACGAGCGGGGAGCCGGTCTCGATCAGGTAATCCGGCAGCACGGCGATGCCGGCGCCCGAATCCACCGCCCGCTTCATCGCCGTGATGTTGTTGACCGTCAGGTGGATCGGTCGCGGGTTGCGTTGGTCGCGCCCCATCGTGCCGAGCCAGTGCACCGCCGTCAGATAGGAGGGCGAGGTGCCCCCAAAGGAGAGGATGCGGTGGTTGTCGAGATCGTCGTAGCTCTTGGGCTCGCCGAAGCGCTTCACATAGGCCGGCGAGGCGTAGACGTGGAAGTGCACGGTGAAGAGCTTGCGCTGGATCAGGTCCGGCTGCTGCGGCTGACGCAGGCGGATCGCGATATCGGCCTCGCGCATCGACAGGTCGAGTTCCTCATCGGTGAGGATGAGCTCGACCCGGATGTCGGGATAGAGATCCATGAACTCGGACAGGCGCGGCGTCAGCCAGTGGCCGCCGAGGCCCCGGGTCGCGGTGACCTTGAGCTCGCCGGAGGGATGCTCGCGCGTCTCGGAGAGCTGCGAGCGGGTGCGCTCCAGCCGCTGCGTCATCTCGCGCGCAGCGCGCCACAGCAATTCGCCCTGTTCGGTGAGGATCAGGCCGCGCGTATGGCGGTGGAACAGCGGCGCGCGCAGCTCCCGCTCAAGCGCCCCGATCTGCCGGCTGACGGCCGATTGACTCAAGCCCAGAACATCGCCAGCTTTCGTGAAGCTGCCTGACTCCGCGACCGTATAAAAGATTCTAATGCGGTCCCAATCCACCGCGCTTCCCCCGCTATGCGTTTTTTGCATGATGGGGGATAAAGGCGTGATGCGTCAATGTCTGCGTGGCAGACAGTCACTGTTATTCGTCGTGAATCTGGTGACGCAACCCATCAGAGTCAGTGATGGGTTGCGACGAAACCGTCATTCCGCTGCTTCGCGGCGATCCAGAGCGCTGGCCGCGAGCCAGCGCTCGGCGTCGAGCGCGGCCATGCAGCCCATGCCAGCCGCGGTCACGGCCTGGCGATAATGCTCGTCGGTGACGTCGCCGGCGGCGAAGACGCCATCGACATTGGTCCGGGTCGTGCCAGCCTCGACATCGAGATAGCCGGATTCGTTCATCGCGAGCTGGCCGATGAAGAGCTCCGTCGCCGGCTTGTGGCCGATGGCGATGAAGACGCCGTCGGTCTTCAGTTCGCTCTCGGCGCCGGTCTTGAGGTTCTTCAGGCGTAAATGCGTGACGCTGGGCGGGGTCGTGCCGCCGCAGATCTCGGCGATCTCGCTGTCCCAGACCACTTCGATCTTCGGATGCTTGAACAGGCGCTCCTGCATCACGCGCTCGGCCCGCAGGCTGTCGCGGCGATGGACCAGGGTCACCTTGCTGGCGAGATTGGCGAGATAGAGCGCTTCCTCCACGGCGGTGTTGCCGCCGCCGACGACCGCGACCTCCTTGTTGCGGAAGAAGAAGCCGTCGCAGGTGGCGCAGGCCGAGACGCCGAAGCCCTGGAAGCTCTGCTCGGAGGGCAGGCCCAGCCACTTGGCCTGGGCGCCGGTCGAAATGATCAGGGCGTCGCAGGAATAGGTCTCGCCGCCATCGCCCCAAAGGCGGAAGGGACGCTGCGAGAGGTCGACGCGGGCGATATGGTCGGAGACCATGCGGGTGCCCATGTGCTCGGCCTGGGCACGCATCTGCTCCATCAGCCAGGGGCCCTGGATGACGTCGGCGAAGCCGGGATAGTTCTCGACATCGGTGGTGATCATCAACTGGCCGCCGGCCTGCATGCCGGAGATCAGCACCGGTTCCATCATGGCGCGGGCGGCGTAGATCGCGGCGGTATAGCCGGCCGGGCCGGAGCCGACGATCATGACGCGGGCATGGGTGTGGGCCATCGTCTCAGTTCCTCTCCTGCGGGCTTGGAGCCGCAGTTTCGATCCGTCAGATACGCAGGCCTAGCGCCGAAACAAGAGCGGTCGGGTTCGGGGGGGCGAGAACCCAAGCGCAGCCCGGTGGCGCAGCCAGCCTTGCCGTATCGCATCGGCTATGATCGGCGTTGAGTCTATCGGTTCGTAAGCCTCGCCTTCAAGGCGTCCACAGAAGCGATGCACAACGCCCTCGCGCTCCAGCGCCGCGACCAGCGCCGCGATCTTGGGATGGCCGCCCGTTGGCTCGAAGACCAGCACGGGCCTGCCGGCCGCGGCGGCCTCGCCGATCATGTTGGTGGAGTCGGCGGTGACGACCACCGCGTCGGCATTGGCGAGCAATGCGAGGAAAGGATTTTCGCCCGTTCCGTCCCACCACCAGCCGCCATGCCGCGCGAAGACGGCGGCGACAGCGGCAGCGAGCGCGGGCGAGGTCCGGCGCGAGGGCGAACCCATTAGGGCGACGCCTGACCTGGCGAGCGTGTCGAGCTGCGCCGCGAGGCGCTCGATATCGGCCGGCGTGAAGCGATGGTGCCGGCTGTCGCCGCCGACCAGCACTGCAACGCGGGGGCCGTGCAAGTTTGCGATGGTCGCAGGCGGCACAGCGCGGGCGGCGGCGAGCCTTTCGGGCGTCAGGCGATGCGGCGAGGTTGTGGTGACCAGGACATTGTCGCCGCGCAGCCTGTCATGGCCGGAGACCCAGATCAGATCGGCCGTGCCGGGGCCGGTGCGCGGGTCCTTGAGAAAGACGGTGTAGGTCGCGCCGTTCGAGGCCTGCTTCAGCGCGCGCAGATAGGCGACGGCGCGCCGGCCGGAGGCGATGGCGATGTCGGGGAAGGGGGGCTTGAGCGGGCTATCCGGCCGGTCGGGTGCCTCTCGCGGATCGATCGGCCCGCGCGGCATCAGCCAGGCCCAGAGCTTGCGCGGCTTGACCCGGCGGATTTCGGGTGTGACGCCGAGCCGTTCGGCCACGCCGAGGCATTGCAATTCGTCGCCGGCCTTGCCGTCGGTCAGGACCCAGACGGTCGGCTCCGGATTGTCGTGCATGGCTTTCTGCGCTCGTGGCATGCGCCTTGTATCGCTTGGCTGCGCCGTCTACACCAGCGCGACCTTCACGCGAGGAATTTCGTGCGCCCCAAACTCGACGATATCGACCTGCGCATCCTGCGCGAGCTTCAGGCCGATGGGCGCATGACCAATGTCGAGCTCGCGAGCCGCGTCGGCATCTCGCCGCCGCCTTGCCTCAGGCGCGTGCGCGCGCTGGAGGAAGCCGGGCTGATCCGCGGCTACCATGCCGATCTCGACGAGCGGAAGCTGGGCTACGAGGTGGTCTGTTTCGCCTTCGTGCATCTGGCGAGCCAAGCCGAGGCGGACCTCGTCGTCTTCCAGGAGCGCATGCGCAACTGGCCGACGGTACGGGAGTGCTGGACGCTGTCGGGCGATATCGACTTCGCCCTGAAATGCGTCGCGCCGGACCTGAAGGCTTTCCAGGACTTCGTCGCGGAACTGACGGCGATGCCGAATGTCCGCAACGTGCGGACCGCGCTCGCCCTCGACCGGGTCAAGGACGAGCCGATCGTTCCGTTCGGCTGACTGTTCAGCCGAGATAATGCTTGATCCACCAAGCGTTGTTGCGAGCCAGTGCCGCAAGCCGGCGCTCGCTGGCATCCGGCAGCGTCCACAACACGCTGCTGGCATTCTCTGTGGACCGGATCGGCCAGCTCTGGATCGTGCGGCCCGCGCGATCGTAGAGCGTCACCGTGCTTTCGAGATAGTCGCTGTCCGAGCCGCCGCCATCGCCATGGCGTCGGCCGCCGCCACCGCCATTGCCGCCGGCTGAGCTCGCGAGCCAGAGGCTGTTGACCGAGACGACCAGCCGATTGCCGGCGCCGCGCTGGAAGCCGGGGCCGAGGATGTTGGCCAGCGTCCGCTCCAGTTCGCTGCGGACCACGACGACATTGTCGCCCCAGCCCTCCCGAACGGTGGGCGAGAACACGACGCTGAGCGAGCCGATTGGCGCTCCTTGCGCAAGGGCGGCGGAAAGGCCGGCGGGGAGCAGGGCAAGCGATGCCCCGATGATGGTCGTGGTGAGGAAACTGCGGCGGGTGATCATGGCGTCGTCTCCGATGCGGTCGAAGACAATGTAGGGATGATGGCGCCGGTTTGCACCGGCGCCCTGACGGCATCGTTACCGGAAAACGACGCTGACGACTTCGTAGGACTTGCCGCCGCCGGGCGTGTTCACCTGGACGGAATCGCCGACCTTCTTGCCGATCAGCGCGCGCGCGATCGGCGAGCCGATCGAGACCTTGCCGGACTTCACATCCGATTCCGGCTCGCCGACGATCTGGTAGCTCTTTTCTTCCTCGGTATCGTCGTCGATCAGCTTGACGGTGGCGCCGAACTTGATGGTGTCGCCGCCGGCGAGCTTGGCGATGTCGATGATGTCGGCGCGGCCGATCAGCGATTCGAGTTCCATGATCCGGCCCTCGTTGAGCGACTGCGCTTCCTTGGCCGCGTGATATTCCGCGTTCTCGGAAAGGTCACCCAGCGCGCGCGCCTCGGCGATCGCGGTGATGATGCGCTGGCGTTGGACCTGCTGGCGGTCCTTCAACTCGGCCTCCAGGGCGGCGAAGCCGCCCGCGGTCATCGGAACCTTTTCCATACCTTCCGTCCCATAAGCTTCGAAAGCGCGGCTCACCGGCGGCATATCGACCGCCGGTTCCCGCGCTTCCACTCAATCTCTGAACTGCGACGTGCGGCCGGTCAGGCAGCGCGTTCGAAATACGACTGCAAGGATCGTACTTCGAGATCGCCGCTGCAATAGGCCTTGATGCCCTCCGCCGCCGCGATCGCTCCGGCCAAGGTGGTATAATAGGGCACCTTGTGCAAGAGGGCCGTGCGCCGGAGCGCACGGGAGTCCGCAAGCGCCTGCGGCCCCTCCGTGGTGTTGAAGACGAGCTGGATCTCGCTGTTCTTCAGCGCATCGACGACATGCGGGCGGCCTTCCAGAACCTTGTTGATCTTGGAGGCCGAGATGCCCTGCTCCTGCAGGTGGCGCAGCGTGCCGCCGGTCGCGAGGATGCGGAAACCGAGATCGGCGAGGATGCGGACCGCCGGCACGATGCGCGGCTTGTCCTCGTCGCGCACCGAGACGAAGACCGTGCCCTTGACCGGGACCTTCGAGCCGGCGCCGAGCTGGCTCTTGGCGAAGGCGGTGTCGAAGGAGCGGTCGAGCCCGATGACCTCGCCGGTCGAGCGCATTTCCGGCCCGAGCAGGACGTCGACGCCGGGGAAGCGGGCGAAGGGGAAGACCGCTTCCTTGACGCCGACATGGCCGAGCTTGGCGGGCTTCAGGTTGAAGCCGGCGAGCGGCTCGCCGGCCATGACGCGAGCGGCGATCTTGGCGATCGGCTCGCCGATCACCTTGGCGACGAAGGGCACCGTGCGCGAGGCGCGCGGGTTGACTTCGAGCACGTAGATCTCGCCGTCCTTGATGGCGTACTGGACGTTCATCAGGCCGCCGACATCGAGCGCGAGCGCCATCGCCTTGGTCTGGCGCTCCAGTTCGGCGATCGTCTCGGCCGAGAGCGAGCGCGGCGGCAGCGAGCAGGCCGAATCGCCGGAATGGATGCCGGCTTCCTCGATATGCTCCATGATGCCGGCGACGAAGACGTCCTTGCCGTCGCAAAGGCAGTCGACATCGACCTCGATCGCGTCCGACAGGTAGCGGTCGAACAGCAGCGGGTTCTTGCCGAGCACCGTGTTGATCTGGCCGGTCTTGTCGTTCGGGTACTTGGCCTTGACCTCGGAGGGGATCAGCGAGGGCAGGGTGCCGAGCAGGTAGTCCTCGAACATGATCTCGTCGCGGATGATTGCCATGGCGCGGCCGCCGAGCACATAGGACGGACGCACGACGAAGGGCAGGCCGAGCTCGCCGGCGATGATGCGAGCCTGCTCGACCGAATAGGCGATGCCGTTCTTCGGCTGCTTCAGGTGCAGCTTGTCGAGCAGGCGCTTGAAGCGGTCGCGATCCTCGGCAAGGTCGATCATATCGGGCGAGGTGCCGAGGATCGGGATGCCGGCCTCTTCCAACGCATTCGCCAGCTTGAGCGGAGTCTGGCCGCCGAACTGGACGATGACGCCCATCAGCGTGCCGTTCTGCTTCTCGGTCTCGAGGATCTCGAGCACGTCTTCCGCCGTCAGCGGCTCGAAATAGAGCCGGTCGGAGGTGTCGTAGTCGGTCGAGACCGTCTCCGGGTTGCAGTTGACCATGATGGTCTCATAGCCGGCGTCGCGCAGCGCGTAGCAGGCGTGACAGCAGCAATAGTCGAACTCGATGCCCTGGCCGATGCGGTTCGGCCCGCCGCCGAGGATCACGACCTTCTTGCGGTCGGACGGATTGGCCTCGTCTGCGGCCTTGCCGGCGAAGGGCATGGCGTAGCTCGAATACATATAGGCCGTCGGCGAGGCGAACTCGGCCGCGCAGGTGTCGATGCGCTTGTAGACTGGGCGGACCTCCAGCGCGCGGCGCGCCTTCCTGACCTCGGCCTCGGTCTTGCCGGAGACGGCGGCGAGGCGCTTGTCCGAGAAGCCCATCGCCTTGATCTGGCGGAAGGCGCCGGGCGTAGTCGGCAGGCCGATCGCGCGGATCTTCTGCTCGGTCTCGACGATCTCGCGCATCTGGGCGAGGAACCACGGATCGATCTTGCAGCTCTCGTGAATCTCCTCGTCCGTGAAGCCGGCGCGCATGGCCTGGGCGACATGGAGGATACGATCCGGCGTCGGGGTCGAGATCGCCGCCTTGATGGCGTTGCGGTCGTCGCCCTGGCCGAAGCCCTCGATCTCGATCTCGTCGAGGCCGTCGAGCCCGGTTTCCAGCGAGCGCAGCGCCTTCTGCAGCGATTCCTGGAAGGTGCGGCCGATCGCCATGGCCTCGCCGACCGACTTCATCGCGGTGGTCAGGGTCGGCTCGGAGCCCGGGAACTTCTCGAAGGCGAAGCGCGGGATCTTGGTGACGACATAGTCGATCGTCGGCTCGAAGGAGGCCGGCGTCGCGCCGCCGGTGATGTCGTTCTCGATCTCGTCGAGCGTGTAGCCGACGGCGAGCCGCGCCGCGACCTTGGCGATCGGGAAGCCCGTCGCCTTGGAGGCCAGGGCAGAAGACCGCGAGACGCGCGGGTTCATCTCGATGACGATCATGCGGCCGGTGGCCGGATCGATCGCGAACTGGACGTTCGAGCCGCCGGTCTCGACGCCGATCTCGCGCAGCACCGCCAGCGAGGCGTCGCGCATGATCTGGTATTCCTTGTCGGTCAGCGTCAGCGCCGGCGCGACAGTGATCGAATCGCCGGTATGGACGCCCATCGGATCGAAATTCTCGATCGAGCAGACGATGATGCAGTTGTCCTTCTTATCGCGGACGACCTCCATCTCGTACTCCTTCCAGCCGAGCACGCTCTCCTCGATGAGGACCTCGCTGGTGGGGGAGGCGTCGATGCCGCGCTCGACGATGTCGATGAACTCGCCCTTGTTGTAGGCGATGCCGCCGCCGGTGCCGCCCATGGTGAAGGATGGGCGGATGATCGCCGGCAGGCCGATATCCTCCAATGCGTCGAGCGCCTGGCCGAGCGTCTTGATATGGTGCGAGCGCGGCGTGTCGAGGCCGATCTTGGTCATCGCCTCGCGGAAGAGCTCGCGATCCTCGGCCTTGTCGATGGCCTCGGCGGTGGCGCCGATCATCTCGACGTTGAACTTTTCGAGCACGCCCATCTTCTTGAGCGAGAGCGCGCAGTTCAGCGCGGTCTGGCCGCCCATGGTCGGCAGGAGCGCGTCGGGGCGCTCCTTTTCGATGATCTTGGCGACGATCTCCGGCGTGATCGGCTCGACATAGGTCGCGTCGGCCAGGTCCGGATCGGTCATGATCGTCGCCGGGTTCGAATTGACCAGGATGATGCGGTAGCCTTCGGCCTTCAGCGTCTTGCAGGCCTGGGTGCCGGAATAGTCGAACTCGCAGGCCTGTCCGATGATGATGGGGCCGGCGCCGATGATCAGGATGGACTTGATGTCTGTGCGCTTGGGCATGATCTCGACCGGTCTTGGGCAGGCGCGCGCAAGGCCGGTCCGATCGGGCGAGCGGAGGCGAGGCGAGCGTCTGAATGAATGCTAGGCGCTCGCTATAGACGGCGAAGGCCGCGGGGGAAAGCTAAAAGCGCTTGTCCTTTCGCTCAACGCACAGGTCTTGGTTCGGGGATGATGAGATCGATCTCCAGCGAGCCGGGCTGCCGGCGCTTACGCCGCATGGCGAGGAAGAGCACCGCGAGCGCCGCGACCTCGCAGGCGGCGCCGACGAAGCCGAGCGGCCAGGTGCCGGCATGGCGCATCACCTGTTGACCCAGCGCCGCGCCGGCCGCGATGCCGAAATAGAGCGCGGAGGCATTGAGGGAGAGCGCGACCACGGTCGCATCCGGCGCCATCGCGGCCAGCCGCGACATCTGCGAGGGGTGGCCGGCCCAGCCCGCTGCGCTCCAGACAAAGAGCACGAAGGGGATCGGCCAGATCGCCAGGGAAGGCGGCAGGCTGACCGCGATCAGCGAGGCGGTGAAGAGCGCGGCCGCCAGGATCTACAGCACCACGATCAACGAGCGCTCGGGGCCGAAGCGGTCGCTGGCGACGCCGCCGAACTGGTTGCCGAGCGCCGAGCCGACGCCGGAGACGACCAGCGTGGCCGCAAGCCAGGGGCCGACAATGCCGGCATGATGGGTCAGGAAGGGCGCGATATAGGTGTAGAGAACGAAGGCGCCGGTGGTCCACAACATGGTCGTGGCGAGTGCCAGCAGCACGTCGCCGCGGCCCGCGACCTGAAGCCGCTCCCGCAGGGTGTTGGTGCCGCGAGGCAGGCCGCGCGGGAGCTTGGCCAGCAGGCCGACGAGTGAAAGCACGCTGAGCAGAGCCACGAGCAGGAAGGCAAGATGCCAGCCGCCGAAGCCGACCACGGCAGTCCCGATCGGGACACCGAGGATCAGCGAGACGGTCATGCCGCCGGTGACGAGCGCGATGGCGCGGCCGCGCCGCTCAGGGGCGGAGACCGCAACGGCGACCGCGTTGGCGGCGGGCATGAAGACGCCGGCCGAGAGCGCCATCACGATGCGAGCGGCCATCACGACCCAGAAGTCGGTCGCGAAGGCCGCGCCGAGATTGGCGAGGCCGAAGACGGTCATGGCGCCGGCGAGGACGAGCTTGCGGTCGGCATCGCCGAGCACGGTGGAGAGGATCGGCGAGCCAATGGCGTAGGCCAAAGCAAAGATCGAGATGAGCAGGCCGGCGGTGTCGACGGAGACGGCGAGGCCGGAGGCGAGATGGGGCAGGATGCCGGTGACGATCAGGCTGCCCGTGCCGATGGCGAAGGCGCCACCGGCGAGCGAGAGAAGGCGCGTATCCATGGGAGTAATCCTTGCGGATGGTCGCTGTGTCGAAGTCACGCTTCGAATTTCAATGATCGTTGAATTAATCCTGCCGGGCGATGACCGCAAGGCTAATTTCAATGGACGTTGAATATTGTCAGGGGCGACTGCATCGCCTATCTCGAAGGCCATGAAGCCGGTTTTTCACCCCGATATCGAGGATGTCGCGCCCGCCGACGTGTTCGCGGCGCTGGCCGATCCGATCCGCCTCGGCATCCTCGTCGCGCTCTCTGATGTCAACGAGGTCGACAAGGCGCGTTGCAGCCATTTCACCGCCTTCGCCTCGCCCTCGCTGCTGTCCTATCACTTCGCCAAGCTGCGCGAGGCCGGCATTACCCGCATGCGGGTGGAGGGGACCTCGCGCTATCTCAGCATCCGGCGCGACGAGCTGAACCAGCGCTTTCCGGGGCTGATCGACAGCGTGATCGAGACCGCGCGGCGCGACCCCAACCTTCCGCGGCTCGGGCCGGAATGGCTCTCCGGCAGCGGCGGGGCATAGGGACTGACTTCGCCTCGTTGACAGGTCTCCGGACAGGTTTAACGTCTTCGCTTCCGCGATGGCGTCGAGCCGGTTCGCGATACGGCACCGGCCACGCCCGAACCCGAGGAGCATGGCCATGCGTGCTGCCGACCCTCAGAAACTCGACACTTTGGTGGGGCGTCTCGTCGGTGATGTCGGAGCTTCCGTCACCGGCGCCCTGATCGTGCTCGGAGACCAGCTCGGCCTCTACAAGGCGATGGCGGATGGCGAGCCCGTCACCTCCCAGCAACTGGCGGAGAAGACGGGCTTCAAGGAGCGCTATCTGCGCGAATGGCTGGCCGGCCAGGCCTCGGCCGGCTATGTCGACTATGACGAAGGCAGCGACAGCTTCAGCCTCTCGCCGGAGCAGGCCATGGCTTTCGCCGAGGAGGAGAGCCCGGCCTTCTTCGCCGGCGCCTTCGAGATCATCCAGTCGATGTGGCTCGACGAACCGAAGGTCGAGGACGCCTTCCGCCACGGGGCTGGTCTCGGTTGGCACGAGCACAGCAAATGCCTGTTCCGTGGAACCGAGCGCTTCTTTCGGCCAGGCTACAACCAGCATCTGACGGCCGAATGGATTCCTGCTCTGAACGGTGTCCAGGCCAAGCTGATGGAGGGCGCGACCGTCGCCGATGTCGGCTGTGGGCATGGCTCCTCGACCATCCTGATGGCACAGGCCTATCCGCAATCACGCTTCTACGGCTTCGATTATCACGAGCCTTCGATCGAGCGGGCGCGTGAGGCGGCGGAAAAGGCGGGTGTTGCGGACCGCATCGTCTTCGAGCGTGCTTCGGCCAAAGACTTTCCGGAGCGGAAATACGACCTCGTGACGATGTTCGACTGCCTGCACGACATGGGCGATCCGGTCGGGGCGGGCAGGCATGTGCGGGAATCGCTCGCGCAAGACGGCAGCTGGATGATCGTCGAGCCCTTTGCGCATGACCATCTCAAGGACAATCTCAACCCGGTCGGGCGGATCTTCTACGGGGCATCGACGATGATCTGTACGCCGGCCTCGCTCTCCCAGGAGGTCGGGCTGGGCTTAGGCGCGCAGGCCGGCGAGATGCGGCTGCGCAAGGTCGCGATGGATGCCGGCTTCCAGCATTTCCGCAGGGCGACCGAGACGCCGTTCAACATGGTGTTCGAGGTTCGAGCCTGAGGCCGCCGCTTCCTGTAGCGGGGCAGTCGGAAGGAATAGCGGCGCGCAGGCGAAAAAGTCGTTTCGCCCGGCGCCGTCCATGATCTACGAAGCGCGGATGCCGCTTCGCCGCTATCCGCGCCAGTTCCGCCAGCTCGTCGCCTATGTCTTCGCGGGCGGGCTGACCGCCGTGGCGCATTACAGCGTGCTGATCGGGCTGGTCGAGCTCGGCCGCGTCGACCCGGTCCCGGCGACGCTCGCCGGCTTCATCGTCGGCGCGCTGGTCTCCTATGCGCTCAACCGCTGGATGACCTTCGACGCGACGCGCAGCCATGCCCAGGCCGGCTGGCGCTTCGCCCTGATCGCGGCCGGCGGCTTCGTGCTCACCGGCATCCTGATGCATCTCTTCGTAGCGCGGGCGGGCTTGCCCTATCTGCCGATGCAACTGGTCACCACGAGCGTGGTGATGGTGTTCTCGTTTCTCGGCCACAAGTTCTTCAGCTTCGCGGACAGGGCGGCGTGAGACCGGAAGCTCGCGCCGCCCTTTCCTCTGCTACTGCGTCGGAGCGACCGTCAGCGTGAGCTGCCTGCGGCCGATGCGGCCTTCCTTGTCGGTGGCCTCGATCTCGAGGATGTGGCTGCCGCTGGGCACCACGACGGAGGGGGCCTCGATGCCGGCCGGCGTGATGAACGGCTTGATCCGCTCGGTGATGTCGATCGGGGGCTGGCGCCGGTAGAAGACGCGCACGGTCGCCGGGTCGATCGGCACGCCGTTCGCCGGCAGGAAGCGCACGGACAGGCGGAAGGGCTTTCCGTCGACGCCCTTGTCCGGGGTCGGCAAGGTGTCGATGCCGGGGCCGCGCGTCAGGTTGCGAGTGCTGGCCGGGGCCTTGGGCGGCGCCGGCAGGCCTGCTTCCTCGCGGGTGATGAGCGGAATCGGGTCGGCTGCTTGTGCCGCCGTCAGCATGGCGGCGGCGGCGAGAACGGCAGGCAGAATGTGCCGGATGAGCACAGACTTCATCATCGTCCTATTTCACTCCCAGAATTGCGGCGATCAGGCCGGCCACCGCGGAAATGACGGTACCGGCCAGCAGGATGGTGGTTTCGATGGTCTTCAGCGTCTCCATCGGCACCTTGCCGTGGACCGCCAGAAGCCCTTTCCGCAGTTCCGGCAGCGAGACGAGGCCACGCGCGGCGAGCGCAGCCTGCGTCACGCGCAGCAACATCCCCGAGAACATCGAGGCGCCGATGCTCAGCGCGTAGAACGATGTCTCGCGCCAGGCTGCCGACCCCTGCGGGAGGAGCGGTATGTTGTCGTGCCAACTCAGCAACGCGTTCATGGTCACGACGGAAAAAATCGCGAAGACGATGGCGATGGCGAAATCGAAGGCGATCAGGCGCGGACGAATGCCGAAATAGATCAGTCCCGTGAAGAAGGGGATCGTGATCGAGGCGAGACGCAGGCTCCAGAGTGGCAGATCGAGCCAGAGGATGACCGCGCAATAGGCGAGCAGCAGCAGCACCAGCCCGAAGGGCAGCACCCAGAAGCGTCGGCGCGCAAGCGGCGGGGCAGCCGGTTCGGCATCTCGCGGGGCTTCCGCGGGTTCGATGGCGGCGGGGCTTCGGGGCTCGGCCAGTCGCGCGGCGAGCGCGGCGCTATCCTCCTCGGCGCGCCTTTCCGCGGCGGCGAGGCGCTCCTCCAGCGCATCGAGACGGCGCAGCAGCGGCAGCACGGGCGTGAGGTCCCGGCCACAGCAGCGGCACGAGAGCACGCCCTTGTTGAGCGCGGCATCGCAATAGGGACAGGTGAACTGATCCTGCACGGAAATCTCGCGCCTTTGGGGCAAGCCGCGCTCAAAGCCATATCTGAGGCGTCAAATCAAGGCGTTTTGCGAACTTCCGTAAGGGAATTTCGATGCAGATGTGCCGGCTTTCCGGCTTGAATTCTACTTTCGTCTATGTCTCGGACTTGGTGGCCCTGAAAGTCATCCGGTGCGGATTGTGTCCGAAATTCTGCGGCCGCTGCACATCGGCGAAGCCCGTTGCGCGGATCAGGTTGGTGATCGCTTCCGCCGTATAGGTCGAGAGGCCGTACTGCGCCCGGAGCTTGCGATAGTCCGAGAAGGCGGTGCGGACGAGGCCGCCGAGCGCCGCCAGGAAGAAGCCGCCTCGCCAGGCGAAGGCGAGCAATTGCGAGGCATCGGTCAGCGGGCTGACATCGGGCGGGATGACATCGGCGATGACCAGCGCGCCACCGGGCTTCAGCCGGTCATGCCAGGTTTCCAGCAGCACCTTCAGCTCGTCGCGCGAGAGATATTGCAGCAGCGAGTTGGCGACGACGAGGTCGAGCGAGGCCGGCGGCAGGGCCTCGACCTCTTCCGGCGAGACTACGACGATGTTGTCCGTGCGCCCGAACTGGGAGCGCAGCTTATCGCGCACGGTCGGCGCCGCCTCGCAGAGAAAAAGCTTGCCGCAGGCTGTGGCGACGCGTGCGGCATCGAGCGCCTCGCCGCAGCCATGGTCGAGGACGACCGCATCTGCTGACGGGATATGGCCGATCAGGTCGGTCGCGATGGCGCGGTAATGCAGGGCCTTGTGGCGCGGCGAGACGTAAATCGAATGCTCGCCATTCCAGAAATCGCGCCAGGACATGTGTTCGGTCGACCCTCGGGTTGTGGCCACTATTCCCGATGACTACGCACAAGGCGGGCGGCTCTGCAACCGCCGGGGGTTTCGAGCCGGCTGGGTTTCCGCTTTAGTCCTCGCATCGTCTGGCTACCGAATCGAGACGAGGAGCGCCCATGCTGCTGCTGCCGCGATTGCTCAAGCGGTTCATCCGCCACGGCCGCCTGACGGTCATCACGCCGGACGGCAAGCGACATGTCTTCGGCTCCGGGCCGACAGAGCTGCTCTTCGCCGGTGTCACCAAGACCGCTCCGGCCGTCACCGTGCGCTTCCACGACAACCGCGTCGAGCGCGAGCTTTTCCTCAATCCCGAACTCGCCCTGGCCGAAGGCTATATGGACGGGCGGATCGATTTCGAGGAAGGCACGATCCACGACCTGCTGACGCTGTTCTGGCTGCAGCGCCGCGAGATGCGCAAGGACCCGCTGCAGCAAGCGATCCGCAAGGTCCGGTTCAAGATCCGGCGCTGGCGAATGCATAACCCGCTCGGCGTCGCCGGCAGGAAGGTCAAGCATCACTACGACATCCCGACCGATTTCTATCGGCTCTGGCTCGACGAGACGATGACCTATTCCTGTGCGTACTGGCATAGCCCTGAGGTCGGGCTGGAGGCCGCGCAGAAAGCGAAGCTCCGTCACCTCGCCGCCAAGCTGAAGATTGAACCCGGCATGAGCGTCCTCGATATCGGCTCGGGCTGGGGTGAATTGGCGATCTACCTCGCCAAGGCCTGCGGGGCCAAGGTGACCGGGCTCAACGTCTCGCCGGGCCAGATGGCGGCGGCCCAGAAGCGGGCCGAGGCGGCCGGCGTCGGCGACGCCGTCACTTTCATCAACAAGGATTATCGCGAACTGGGCGGCAGGTTCGACCGCGTCGTCTCGGTCGGCATGATGGAGCATGTCGGCGTCGCGCATTACGGCGAGTACTTCGGGGGGATCCGCGACTTGCTGACCCCGGACGGGATCGCGCTGGTCCACTGCATCGGCCGCGTCGGACCACCCGGCTTCACCGGCCCGTTCTTCAACAAGTACATCTTCCCCGGCGGCTATGCGCCGGCGCTGTCGGAAGTGTTCGCGGCGCAGGAGCAGACAGGCCTGTGGGCCTCCGACTGCGAGTTCTGGCGCCGGCACTATCACTGGACGCTGGAGGCCTGGCGCGAGCGCTTCATGGCCAAGCGCGAGGAGGTCGTCGCCATGATGGGCGAGCGCTTCGCGCGGATGTGGGAATTCTATCTCTGCGCCTGCTCGATCTCCTTCGATATCGGCGGCGACATGGTGTTCCAGCTCCTGCTCGGCCAGCACAAGAGCGCCGTGCCCGTCATCCGCGACTATATCGCGGATGACGAGAAGGCGCTGGAGGCGAGAGGCTTCTGATCAGCGCTTCAGGTTAACGACGATCACCCCGGCGAGCGCCATGGCGCCGCCGATCAGGCCGAAGACAGTCGGCACCTCGCCGAGCCAGAAGAAGCCGATCAGCATCGCCATCGGCGGCACGGCGTACTGGAAATTCGAGGCGCGGGCGGCAGGTAGGCGAGACAGCGTGATTGCCCAGGTGCCGTAGGCGATCAGGCTCGGCACCACCGCGAGATAGACCACCGACCAGAAGGAGACGCTCGGCGCGACCTGCGCCTGCTCGATCGCCAAGGGCAGGAAGGGCAGCAGCACGAAGCCGCCGATCGCCATGTTCCAGGCGGCGACATGGAGGGGCTTGTAGCGGGCGAAGAGCGGCTTCTGCAGCACCGTGGTAATGGCATTGCAGAAGGCGGCGCCGAGGATCAGCAGCACGCTCATCCCGATCTCGACGTCGAGCCCCTTGCCGAGCGCGATCACGCCGATGCCGGCGAAGGACAAGGCCGTGCCGAGCCAGGCGGTCAGGCTGAAGCGCTCGCCGAGGATCATCATGGCGAGGACGGCCGTCATGATCGGATTGGTGTTGATGATGAAGGCGGCGGGGCCTGCCGGCACGACACGCTGGCCGAAATTCAAGAGCAGCGCATAGCCGGCGATGAAGATCACGCCGCCGACGAGGAAGCGCCAGATATCGCCGAGCTCGGGCAGCTTCGCCCGTGTCACGATGAGGAAGAGAGCGGCGGGGCCACCGGCAAGCGCGAAGCGCAAGGCGGCCATCTCGGCCGGGCCGAAGCCGGCCAAGCCAGCGCGGATCGCCGGGAAGGAGGAGGCCCAGGCCATGACCGTGAAGGTCACGGTGAAGACCAGCGTCGGGTCGAGGCGCTGGCTGCCGGAGGCGGCGAGGGCGGGAGAAGCGCAGCTTGAGGAGGACATGGCGTCGTTCCATCGGTGATGAGAAGTTGCTCCCGATAAGCGCCTCGGCGAGCTGATTGACAAACGAACAATTCGCGCATGAGCTGTGAGAATGGATCACAGCTCGAACCTGCCGCCGCTCGATACCCTGCGTGCCTTCGAGGCGGCTGCGCGCACCGGTAGCTTCTCCTCGGCGGCCGAGGCGCTGAACCTCACTCACGGCGCTGTCAGCCGGCAGATCGCCAAGCTTGAGCATTGGCTGGGCCTGCGCGTCTTCCTGAGGCAGGCGCGCGGTGTTTCGCTGACGCCGGAAGGCCAGCGCCTGCTCCAGCGCACGCAGGAGGCCTTCGCGCTGATCGCCGACAATTCCGAGCGCTGGCGCGAGGTGCGGGGCGCCTCGGTGGTGCGGGTCAGCGCGCCGCCTTCCGTCTGTGCGCTCTGGCTGATGCCGCGACTGGCTGTGCTGGAAGCGGGGATGCCCTCGCTACGGATCGTGCTGCAGGTCGAGCATCGCAAGGTGGATTTCGAGGAGGAGGGCGTCGATCTCGGCATCCGCTGCGGCCGCGGCGGCGCGCCGGATCGGCTTTCGCTCAAGCTGTTCGAGGAATGGTGCTTCCCGATTGCTTCGCCGCAGCTTGCCGAAGCGATCGGAGAGGGCGCGCCAGAGCGGCTGCTCGCGCAGCCGCTGATCCATGATTCCGATGCCGCCGGCTGGAAGGTCTGGTTCGCGGCGCAGGGGCTGGATTATCGTCCGCGCCCGCAGGATCGGCGGTTCGAGGACTACAACCTCGTGCTGGACGCTGCTGCGCATGGGCTCGGTATCGCCCTGGCGCGGCCGCCGCTGGCGCGCGAGCAACTGGCTGTGGGGCGGATCGTCAGGGTCGATGAGCGCGAGGCGTTGAATCCGGTCTCCTACTGGCTCGACCGGCCGCTTGGCGCACTCAGGCCATCGGCGGCGGCCTTGGCCGAGCGGATCGCGCTGGAAGCGGGAGCCGATCGCGGAGAGATCGCGACGTTCCTCAGCCGGGAAGCTAGGGCGGCTTGATCCGCCTCGCGTCATGCTCGCGCTCGTGGCGAGCATCTCCGTCTTGAACACCGCCTTCGACCAGCGAAGACGTGGATGGTCGGAACAAGCCCGACCATGACGCTGCGGACTGCATTCAGCGCAAGCTATGCCGCGGCGCCGCGAATTCGCCGCGCTGGCTGGCTCGGGCCATCTCGAAACTGTCGGCGATGCGCCGCGCCCGGATGATGAAGGCCTGCGCGATATCGGGCGGGCAGACCTCATGCGCCGTGATCTCGAACAGGTCGAGCCAGCGGTCGAAATGCTTGCCTTCCAGCGGCAGAATCAGATGCGGGCGCATCGGGCGGCCATCGTAACGACCAGTGCGCAGCATGACGCCGCTCCAGAAATCGGTGATCTTGCCGATATGGTGGTCCCAGTCCTCGACGGCGGCCTCGAAGACCGGGCCGATCAGCTTGTCCTGCCGGGCCCGTGCATAGAAGGTGCGGACGAGCTGCGCGATCATCGGCTCGCGCAGGTCGGGATGGGCGGCGCCCGGGTAGAGCAGGGGATTGTCGGTCATCGCAGGAACATTCGCGTTTCCGGTATTCTCTTAGGCGAGAGGCGCGAAGGCTAGGCCTGCGCGACCTCTGCGACCTTGTGAGGCAGGGTCGTAGATGGCGCCGCTTCGGCATGCCCGTGCTCCAGGAACAGCCGCATCTCTTCGGCCAAAGCGAAGAAGCGATCCCGCACCGCCTTGGCATGCGGATTGGCGCGCTCGATCGCCATGAAGACGTTGGGCGCGTCGTAGCGGACCATTTCGGTCGCCTGCATCAGCAGATCGAAGCTCGCGGTGGTCATGGTGCGGGGCAGGGGCTCCATGCGAACCAGGATCTTGGCGATGAGATGGGTCAGGCCCTGCACCATCGCTACCTCGCGGTCATGGGCGTCGGCCGTAGTGACGATCACCTTCAGCTTGAGAACACGGCGCAGGAAGGCGGCGATGCGCGGCGTGCTGTGGCCCCTGATGGGACACAGCGCGATCTTGAGGTCGGCAAGCCCGTTGCGGGCGCTTTGTGGGCCGAAGAGCGGATGCGTGCCGATGATCTCGATATCGTCGGGGAGTGCGGCCTGCATCGCGCGGGCGGGGCCGATCTTGACCGAGCCGACATCGAGCACGATCGCGCCGGCCTTGAGATGCGGACGCAAGGCCGCGATCGCCTCCGGGATTGCCGGGACTGGCACCGCGAGGATGACGAGATCGCAGGCAGCGACTTCCGCCGCGCTGCCTGGCTGCAATCCTTTGCCGCTCGCATCGGCTGCGGGCGCGTTGACGGGATCGCAGACGCGCAAGGCGAAATGCGATTGGAGATGGCGGGCCATCAATCGCCCGAAGGCGCCAAAGCCCATGATGCCGATAGTGGAGATGGTTCTGATCGTGGAGGACATCGTTTTCGCTCGATGGAGCCGCGATGCCGGGTGATCTGCCTGAATTCAACCGCCAGCGCGGCGGTTGAACATGGGAATGCCACCGCCTCTATGAGAGCGGGGCGTAATAGCCGTGAAGGAAGGCGAGCAGGCTGATCATGCCCTGCTTAAAGCGCGCGAGGCCGGCTCTTGTCAATCGAGCGGCGGCGAATAGGCCGTGGGTGTGAGAACGCGGTCCTCGATGGCGCCGACCATGTCGCCATGCTCGATCTTGGTCACGCGCTTGATCTCGCTCCATTCCGGGTCGGCCATGAAGCTCGCCCAGGCCATGGTCTTCGTCTCGGTATCCGGCCAGGCGAGGATATAGGCGAACTCGGTGCGCCCGGCACTGGCGGTTTCCCACATCGCGATGATGTGGAAGCCGTGGCGGGCCATGATGCGCGCGGCATGGTCGCGGAAGCGGGCATGGAAGGCCGCCTTGTTGCGCTCGAAGATCTCGTAGATGCGCAACTGGTGGATCATGCCCGT
Organism: uncultured Allobosea sp.; assembly: GCF_945957345.1. Classification (GTDB taxonomy): domain Bacteria; phylum Pseudomonadota; class Alphaproteobacteria; order Rhizobiales; family Beijerinckiaceae; genus Allobosea. Next base: position 37,838 of record NZ_CAMFKW010000046.1, read on the forward strand.
CTCCTTCGGCGGCCCTCAGGCCGCCTTCTTCGCCTTCTCGGCCGCCATCAATTCGGTGAAACGGGTGAAGAGATAGTGGCTGTCCTGCGGGCCGGGCGAGGCTTCCGGGTGGTGCTGGACGCTGAAGGCCGGACGGTCGGTCAGCGCGATGCCGCTGTTCGAGCCGTCGAAGAGCGAGACATGGGTCTCGACCGCATTCGCCGGCAGGCTGGCGGGATCGACAGCGAAGCCGTGGTTCATCGAGACGATCTCGACCTTGCCGGTGGTCTTGTCCTGCACCGGGTGATTGGCGCCGTGATGACCCTGCTTCATCTTCATGGTCTGGCCGCCGATGGCGAGCGCCATCATCTGGTGCCCCAGGCAGATGCCGAAGGTCGGGACCTTCTTCTCAAGCAGCTCCTTGATGACCGGCACGGCGTACTCGCCGGTCGCGGCCGGATCGCCCGGACCGTTGGAGAGGAAGATGCCGTCCGGGTTGAGCGAGAGGATGTCGGCTGCGCTTGCGGTCGAGGGCACGACGGTGACGTCGCAGCCGGCCTTGGCGAGCAGGCGCAGGATGTTGCGCTTCACGCCGTAATCGATGGCGACGACCTTGAACTGGCTGCTGTCGCGCTTGCCGTAGCCGGCCGGCCAGATCCAGGGCGTCTCGTCCCAATCATAGCGCTGCGCGGCGGTGACCAGCGGGACGAGATCGAGGCCGGCCATCGAGGGTAGGCTGGCCGCCTGCTTCTTCAGGCGCTCGATGTCGAAGACGCCGTCCGGGCTGTGGGCGAGGATGGCGTTCGGCATGCCGTTGTCGCGGATCAGGGCGGTCAGCGCGCGGGTGTCCACGCCGCAGATGCCAACGATGTTGCGGGCCTTCAACCAGGCCTCGAAATGCCGGTTCGCGCGCCAGTTCGATGGCTCGGTGATCGCGGCGTGGAGCACGCAGCCGCGCACGCCGGACGAGGCGGCGGCGTTCACCGTCTCGGTGTCCTCCTCGTTCACGCCGACATTGCCGACATGCGGGAAGGTGAAGGTGATGATCTGACCGGCATAGGACGGGTCGGTCAAGATTTCCTGATAGCCGGTCATCGCGGTGTTGAAGCAGACCTCGCCCGGCGCCTCGCCGACGGCGCCGAGGCCGAAGCCTTCCAGCACGGTGCCATCAGCCAGCACGAGGAGCGCGGTCGCGCGCGGTTCGGTCCAGCCGCCTGCGGCGGGGTTTCCTTCGGAAGCGGTCATGTCTATGTCTCGGTCCAGTCCGCTTGAGCGGAAAAATGCGGGGGCGGGGCTGCGGCAATCCACTCCGCCGGTCTGGAACGCGAGCCTTAAAGAGCCGGGCGCTGCCCGTCAATCGAAGCTGGCGCAGGCCGCACAGGACAAAAGAGCAAGAGAAAAGGACGAAGACGATGACCAGCCTGCGCGAGCGCTTCACGGCCGACATGAAAGAAGCGATGAAGGCCGGCGAGAAGGCGAAGGTCGCGGCGATCCGCCTGATCAGCGCCGCGCTGAAGGAAAAGGACATCGAGGCCCGCGGCGCCGGCAAGGGCGAAGCGACCGCCGACGAGATTCTCGGCGTGCTCCAGAAGATGATCAAGCAGCGCCAGGAATCGATCGCGATCTATGACGCCAACAACCGCCCTGAGCTTGCCGAGGGCGAGCGCGTCGAGGTCGCGGTGATCTCGTCCTACCTGCCCAAGCAGATGTCGGACGACGAGGTGAAGGCCGCGATCGACAAGGCCGTGGCCGAGACCGGTGCGACCGCCGTCAAGGACATGGGCAAGGTCATCGGCGTGCTGCGGGCTGCCTATGCCGGGCAGATGGATTTCGGCAAGGTCAGCCCGATGGTGAAGGCCGCACTCGGCGGCTGAGCTCACTTCGGCGGCCCTATTCCGGACCGCCGTCGTCTCTGTGAATCACGGGTGAAAGCCAATCGCCGGCACGATCGGTGGTTGGCTTTCGGCTTTCGCAGGTCCACATAAGGTCGATGAAATTCCCGCCCTCCGTCCTTGAGGAAATCAAGGCGCGGCTGCCTGTCTCGGCGGTCGTGGGCAAGCGCGTGCGCCTGCAAAAAGCGGGGCGCGAGTGGAAGGGGCTGTCCCCCTTCAATGCCGAGAAGACGGCCTCCTTCTTCGTCAACGACCAGAAGGCGTCCTTCTTCGATTTCTCGTCGGGCAAGAACGGCGACATCTTCAAGTTCGTGATGGAGACCGAAGGGCTCTCCTTCCCCGAGGCCGTCGAGAAGCTCGCGGCCGAGGCCGGCGTCATCCTGCCCAAGATCACGGCGGAGGCGCAGGTCCAGGAGGAGAAGCGCAAGGGGCTGCACGAGGTCGTGGAGCTGGCGGCGCAGTTCTTCGAGGCCGAATTGATGGGCGATCGCGGCGGCGGAGCCCGGCGCTATCTCGCGACGCGTGGGCTCGACGGCGAGGCGCGGACGCGCTTCCGGCTGGGCTATGGCCCGGCCGACCGGTTCGCGCTGCGCGATCATCTGGCGGGGAAGGGCGTCCCGGCCGAACTGATGATGGAGGCGGGGCTGCTCGTGCATGGCGAGGAAATCGCCGTGCCCTATGACCGCTTCCGTGATCGGGTGATGTTCCCGATCCATGATGCGCGGGGACGCGTGGTCGCCTTCGGCGGGCGGGCGATGAGCGCGGAGGTAGCGGCGAAATACCTGAACTCGCCGGAGACGCCGCTCTTCCACAAGGGCCATCTGCTGTTCAACCACCACAATGCCCGCAAGGCCGCGCATGACACCGGGCAGGTCGTGGTGGTCGAGGGCTATGTCGACGTCATCGCCATGTCGTTATCGGGCTTTCCGCAGACGGTCGCGCCGCTCGGCACGGCCCTGACCGAGGACCAGCTCGGCCTGCTCTGGCGCATGGCCGACGAGCCGGTGATCTGCCTCGACGGCGACAAGGCCGGCCGCAAGGCCGCGAGCCGGGCGATCGATCTGGCCTTGCCATTGCTGGAGCCGGGCAAGTCGCTGTCCTTCGCCTTGCTGCCGGACGGGCAGGATCCCGACGATCTCGCTCGTTCAGGCGGGCGGCAGGCGATCGCCGAGGTGATCGCGGCGGCGCGCCCGCTGGTCGACATGCTCTGGCAGCGCGAGGTCGAGGCCGGCCCGCTGGATACGCCGGAGCGCCGCGCCGCCTTCGAGCGGCGCCTGAAGGAGCCGCTCGGGCAGATCCGCGACGAGACCACGCGCAAGCATTACCGCCGCGAGATGGACGAGCGGCTGGCGCAGCTCTTCGCCAGCGCGGCGCCGGCGCGGCCGGAACGCGGCGGAGGGCAGGGCAATTTCCAGCGCGGACGCGGCGGGGCGTCCCAGCGCGGCGGGTTCGGACGGCAGGTGCCGCCCTGGCTTGCCGGGCCGCTCAAGGCTTCGAGCGCGCTGACGCAGTCGCGGCTCGTGGCGAAGCTGCGCGGCGAGGACCAGCGCGAGGCCTTCATCCTGCTGGCATTGGCGAGCCATCCCGATCTGATCCTGCGCTGTGCCGACGAGATCGCCGATCTCTCGCTGGACGGGCCGGCGGCCGAGCGCTTCCGGCAGGCGTTGCTCGATTCCGTCGAGGAGACGCTCGATCGCGAGACGCTGGCGAATCGGCTGGAGCAGCCGCGAGTCAGGGAAGCGCAGGGCCATCTCATGGCCGTCACGGGGCCGGCCGAGCGGCGCAAGCTTGCGCAAGATGCTGATCCTGAATCGGTTTTTGACTCGATTCATCAGGCCATCGTCTTGCATCATCGCGCGCGAACGCTAAATAGCGAGTTGAGAGCAGCCGAGCGCGCATTGGCTGACGACGCGACCGAAGCCAATTTCGCCTGGATCAAGGACGTGAAGGCCCGCCTCGAGACGATCGAAGGCACCGAGGCCATGTCCGAGGATTGAATACCCAGCGAAGGGTGGACGCGAGTCTGGTGCGCGCAAGCTGTGGGGTGGTTCACGATTCGTCAACGACGTCTGGTGCCATCTGCAACTGGATTTGGGTGGGTGAGCGCGCCGGGCCTGCGGTCGCGCCGCCCTTTTATGCGTCGGTATATGGCTGTCTCGGCCATGGCCGGTGCGAGTGCGGAGCGCTGATTGATGGCGACTAAAGCGAGCGAACGGGAAAAGACCGATCAGGTCGCGCCGGATGCCCCCCCGACTACCGACGGCCCGTTGCTCGACCTGACCGATCAGGCCGTAAGGCGCATGATCAAGCTCGCGAAGAAGCGCGGCTATGTCACCTATGACGAACTGAACGAAGTTCTGCCCTCGGAGGAGTTCTCCTCCGAGCAGATCGAGGACGTGCTCGGCCAGCTCAGCGAGCAGGGCATCAACGTCGTCGACAACGAGGACCCGGAAGCTGCCGGCGAGGAGCGCGCCAACCGCAAGGACGGTGGCGCCGACGAGGAGGAGGCCGAGGGCGGCGACATGGTCGACGCCTCGCGCCAGACCCTGCCGGTCGAGACCAAGCGCAACCTGGAGCCGACCGAGCGCACCGACGATCCGGTGCGCATGTATCTGCGCGAGATGGGCTCGGTCGAGTTGCTTTCGCGCGAGGGCGAAATCGCCATCGCCAAGCGCATCGAGGCCGGCCGCGAAGCGATGATCGCAGGCCTCTGCGAGAGCCCGCTGACCTTCCAGGCCATCATCATCTGGCGCGACGAGCTCGTCGACGGCAAGGTGCTGCTGCGCGACATCATCGATCTCGAAGCCACCTATGCCGGCCCCGACGGCAAGAATCCCGCCGTCGCCGGCGAGGAGGAAGGCGAAGAGGGCGAGCAGGCCGAGACTCCGGAGGGCGAGACCCCGCCGGACATGGACGACGACGACATGGAGAACAACGTGTCGCTCTCGGCCATGGAGGCCGAGATCAAGCCGCGCGTGCTCGAGACCTTCAACGCCATCGCCGACGACTACAAGAAGCTGCGCCGCCTGCAGGACCAGGACATCGCCAACCGGCTGGAGAACACCAAGCTCTCGCCCTCGCAGGACCGCAAGTACAAGAAGCTCAAGGACGACATCATCACCGCGGTGAAGTCGCTCTCGCTCAACAACAACCGCATCGAGGCGCTGGTCGAGCAGCTCTACGACATCAACAAGCGCCTGATCGGCCATGAGACGCGCCTGCTGCGCCTCGCCGAGAGCTATGGCGTGGCGCGCGAGGACTTCCTCAAGCAGCATGTCGGCGGCGAGCTTGATCCGAAATGGGTCCTGCGCGTCTCCAAGCTTGGCTCGCGCGGCTGGAAGGAGTTCGTCGCGGCGGAGCTGGAGCGGATCAAGCAGCTGCGCGAGGAGGTTCACACGCTCGCCTCCGAGACCGGCCTGGAGATCCAGGAGTTCCGCAAGATCGTGCTGATGGTCCAGAAGGGCGAGCGCGAGGCCCGTCAGGCCAAGAAGGAGATGATCGAGGCGAACCTGCGTCTCGTGATCTCGATCGCCAAGAAGTACACGAACCGCGGCCTGCAGTTCCTCGACCTGATCCAGGAAGGCAATATCGGCCTGATGAAGGCGGTCGACAAGTTCGAGTACCGCCGGGGCTACAAGTTCTCGACCTACGCGACCTGGTGGATCCGGCAGGCGATCACCCGTTCGATCGCCGACCAGGCCCGCACGATCCGCATTCCCGTCCACATGATCGAGACGATCAACAAGATCGTGCGGACCTCGCGCCAGATGCTGCACGAGATCGGCCGCGAGCCGACTCCGGAGGAGCTGGCCGAGAAGCTGGCCATGCCGCTGGAGAAGGTGCGCAAGGTCCTGAAGATCGCCAAGGAGCCGATCTCGCTGGAAACGCCGATCGGTGACGAGGAAGATTCGCATCTCGGCGACTTCATCGAGGACAAGAACGCGATCCTGCCGATCGACGCCGCGATCCAGAGCAATCTTCGCGAAACAACGACGCGCGTTCTCGCGTCGTTGACCCCGCGCGAAGAAAGAGTGCTGCGCATGCGCTTCGGCATCGGCATGAACACCGACCACACCCTCGAAGAGG
>NZ_CAMFKW010000047.1 GCF_945957345.1 uncultured Allobosea sp.
TGACGGCGCGAAATCTGAGGTTGACAGCTCCCCGCAATTAAAGGGCCGAAACACAACCACCGGGTCCGCCAGCCATTTCAGGCGCCCCCGAGCTTCGCTACAGAATGGCGATCCTCCGGCCCGGGCTTCGACGCCGGGCCTCTGGCCCCGCGATAGCCTTACGTAGCTCCCGGATATCGGGCACTAGTCATCATCGTCTCCGGCAGTCATGAGGCGCCCGGAACGAGCATCGACGACAAATGTATCCGTTCTGCCGTCCTTGACGCCTGTGGTCACAAAGGCCGAGCCTAGGTGCATGACCTGGATATCATTGTACTTCGCTTCCTGCATCTTCTGCTTGATGATATCTTCCGAGACGGGCTTGTCGCTTGGCACAAAAGCCTGTCTGAGCTCCATTTCATGATATGCCACGACCATCCCGGCAATTCCCAGGGCCAAAACTACTCCGGCGAGAGCGAAAGCGATTCGATTGCCCATTTTGCAGTCTCCTTGCTAGAGGTGATGCTTTTGGCATCATCGGCACGTCTTCAGGTGCGAAAGCAGGTTTACCGCTCCATTGCGTATGACCTCGGGCGATCCGCCAGGATACCGTCCGCAATTGAGGCGGGACGGGGCCTCGGGGTCTCCCACACGCCGAGGAGAGGCAGCACGATCAGGAAGTGCGCAAAGTAATACGCTGTGCAAATGCGCGAAAGAACAACATAGATACCTTCCGCAGGTCGAGACCCAAGATATCCCAGAGACAAGCATACGGCGCAAAAAATCCAGAAAAATACTCTGTAGTACGGACGATATTTTGCAGATCGAACGGGCGAGGTATCGAGCCATGGCAAGAACGCCAAGACACCGATGGCCGAGAACATAGCCAAAACACCCGGGAGTTTTGACGGAATACTCCTGAGGATTGCATAAAAAGGCAGAAAATACCACTCAGGCATGATCTCCGCCGGTGTTACCGCCGGGTTGGCAGGCACGTAATTCTCAGAGGCCATAAGATAATTCGGCTCGTAGAAAACAAATAAAAGATAGATGAAGAAGAAACAGATGACCCCAAACGCATCTTTGATCGTGGCGTAAGGCGTAAACGGCAATGTATCCTTTTCAACGTCCCGAATTTCGATGCCATCAGGATTGTTTTGTCCAACGACATGCAAGGCCCAGATATGGAGGACGATCACGCCCACGATCATGAAAGGCAAAAGATAATGTAGCGAAAAGAAGCGGTTGAGCGTCGGATTCGCGACGGTGTAACCGCCCCAAAGCAACGTCACGATCCATTCGCCGACCACCGGAATCGCAGAGAGCAGGTTCGTGATGACGGTGGCGCCCCAGAAACTCATTTGGCCCCACGGCAATACATACCCCATGAATGCGGTTGCCATCATCAGGAGCAGGAGGACCACCCCGAGAACCCAAACAACCTCGCGGGGCTGCTTGTAGGATCCGTAATACATCCCTCGAAACATATGCGTATACGCGGCAATAAATACAAATGATGCTCCAGTCGCATGCAAATACCGCAGGAGCCATCCATAATTTACATCGCGCATAATGTGTTCGACGGACGAGAACGCCATCGTTGATTCTGGCGTATAATGCATTGCAAGCACGACCCCCGTGATGATTTGAGTCACGAGGACAACACTCAGCATCGCGCCAAACGTCCACCAGTAATTGATATTCCGAGGTGTTGGGTAGGAAATGAACGACTCGTGAGCAAGACTAATGATGGGCAAACGTCGTTCCAGCCATCGACTGAACGCGCTTCGCGGGACATAAGCAGCGGGCTTTTCCATCCTTGTTATACTCCAGGTTCTTGCGGCACGCGCCCGGTCGGCAGTGGGACTGGATAGCTGAGCCGGCGGGGCCAGTTGAAAAGTCAGAGGCTAAACAGGCCACGCGCCCCGGATTATTAGAAACGCGGGCGAAAGGCTGCCGACCGACGTCGATGTCTGGCCTCGATCAGCGCCTGCAGGCCGCTAGGACTTCTTGCCGCTCGCGGTCTTGTCGAGCGCAGCCTTCAGCCCCTTGGCCAGTTTCAAGGCGTCGTCATTCGCCCAGAAATGCATGAAGAACAGCCGTGGCGTGTCTTCGAGCATATGACTGTGGACCGCAGTCACCTCGATCCCGTTCTCGCGGAGAGCGCGCAGGACCGGGTTCACCTCCGATGCGATCAGGACGAAATCGCCGGTGATGGCCGCCTTGCCGTTACCCGTTGGCTGGAAATTAATAGCGGTGGCCGAGCCCATCGCTTCCGGCACCTCCATGCCGCCATCGCGAATAGTCTCCGGACGCAGAACACCGACCTGGTAGACGCCGCCGTTCACCCTGCCCTTATACCCGAGCGCCTGGTCGATGGCCGACGTGTCAAGATCGATCGCGGCAGCGGGAGCCGGCGCTGTCTCCCCGAGAGGCGTGCCGCTCTCCTGCAAGCCAGCATGCAGTGCTGCCGCCAGCTTCACTGCATCGCCGTGGCCGCTGACATGCATGTACATGGTCGCAGGCTCCGACCGCAGCAGATGATTGTGCAGCGCGGTGATCTCGAGGCCGCTTTCGACCAGCTTCTTCATGACCGGATTCACTTCCGGTTGGGTCAGGACGAGATCCCCCATCACCATGGCGTCGTGATCGCCCATCGACTGAAATGCCAACCATGAGCCGAGCGCCAGTGCGGGCTTGAGCTCCACGCCGTCGAGCCTGACCTTCAGATCCGTCCGCGGCAACCCGACTCGATAGATGTGACCTGACGCCATTGCGCCGGATTTTCCGAGTGCCTTGCCAACTGCGGACCAGTCAGGTTCGGCATGTGCCGGCGCGCAAATAAGCAACGCCAAGGCGGCGCCGAGAGAGAATTTCGGTTGCATCATGATGCTCCACTTTCATCGCCCCCGCGTTGAAATGCCCCTGATCACGCACCCATAGATGCGAGCGTGCTTATCAGTGCCGCGCCACAGGCCGCTGAACGATGCCTTCCTCGTAGATATCGGAGTCCGGCTCCTGGAGCCGGTAGGTCTTTCCCGAACGCGAAACGACGTAACAGCGCTGCTCATCGCGGGCTCGGTCCAGGCAGAGCTGGTCCTGCTTCACCTGCCAGCGCCCTACGGTCTTCCTGCCCATTCCTATGTTCGTGAGGGTCCCATCGCGTCCAAGCACGAGCGTCCAGTGGACTTCATCCGTGAACTCCATACCCGTGAACAAGCTTCGGATTTCCGGACCTTTGAGGACACGGAAGGCCTCCGCCGTCGCGGAGCCGATGCTGGCCAAAACGACGAGGCCGAAGAGGGTGCCAGAAATCGGTCGGATGCGCCGGATGGCTTCGCGGCAGGAGCTCGTCATGGCTTCACACCCTCCAGCGCCGGGGACGGCAGTGGCGTGATCCCGACCCGATCGAAACGGGTCACGCTATCGGCTTTGGTCCAGAGCGCGACCTTCCCACCCGTGGAGAAGGTCCCGTCGCGAGCCTCGAATAGAACCTTGCCGTTGAACGAGACACTGAGGCGATCTCCCAACGCCCGCACCGCAAGGGTCTGCCATTCGTTCGACGGCACCTTGACGTTGGCTCCCGCCAGTTCCTCGCGCCTGCCACTTCTCACGCGGTAGAGACGGACGTTGTCCTCCAAGGCATTGGCCCGGACGACGTAATAGTTCTGCTGATCCTTCAGCCTGAAGGCGATGCCGCCGGCACGGTCGACGCTCCCCGAAACCGCCTTGAAGCGGGTCTCGATTTCTACATCTGCCGGGTAGATCGTGTCGTATATGGCGAGCGGGAATCTGTAGTCGGTCTTGTCGACGTCGAGTTGGGCCAATGCCTTCCCGCCATCGGCCGAGCCATCGTCAACGACTTCCCAGCGGCCGACGGCGCCGCTACCCGTAAGCGCAGAAACAAAGTCGAGAGGGAGCGCGCGAACTCGCGCGCTCCCGAAGGTGATCATCTGGGCGTTCGCGGAAAAGACCGCGCTGGCCAGCACGATTGCCGATGCGACCGCAACGGGTCTGATCATGGGCTTTCTCCAATACCGGACAGTGTGCCGTCAGGCGGCAGCCGGTTTCATCATGGGCGGCCAGTTGTGGGTCTCGCCCTTCCGGCGGGAGGCCCAGGCGTAGAGCGCGTCGTAGATGATGAAGCCGCGCTTCAGGACCTCGTGATCGTCCGGCGAGAGGTCGCGAAGGCCCATCGAGATCGCCAGCAGCCCGGCCGACTGCGGCGTGAGATCGTGGCGGTCCGTATCGGCGCCGCGGACGATGGCGGCAATCGTAGCGACGGCCGGATCCTTGGCGAGATGATGCTTTTCGACGAAGGTGTCGAAGCTGCATCCCTCTCCGACATGCGTGTATTCGACGCCGGGCACGTCATAGGGAATGGCGCCGGTTTCCTCGGCTACCTTCCGGACCTGATCCGGCGGCACGAACAGGAACTCAGGCTCCTTGTCGATGAATCGCGTGATCAGCCAGGGGCAGGCGATCCGGTCGATGACCGGGCGTTCGCGTGTGACCCATTTCATGGCGTAGGCCTCCCTTCAGCGGTGGTGAGTGGAACGGTCGGGGCGCCGATCGCGTGCCAGGCGGCGATACCGCCCGCGAGCGAGTGAGCATCGAGACCGCGGCGTCGGAGTTCAGCGACCGCATCGCCGCTGACCTGGAAGCCGTAAACGCAGTAGGCGACGATCGGCTTGTCCTTCGGCAGGTCACCTGCCCATTCGGCGATCCGTTCTGGCGTGCGCAGTTGCGCTCCCGGAATCATATCGCTGCGCTTCGCCAAATCCTCGGCGAGGCAGACATCCAGCAGGACGAGATCGTCCTGGCGTTGCAGACGCGCCAGCAGATCCTCGGCAGCGATGCTGTTGCCCGGGACGGTAACCTCCGGCTCGCTGATCACCTGCCGGTATTGCGCGAGCCGCTGGAAGCGAGTGCCGACCCGTTCCCAGTGGATGTTCTTCATGAAGGCGTCGACATAGGCTCCAGCCTTTGCGCCGAAGTCGATGTGATAGGCGTGCTCGTACATATCGAGCGCCATGATCGGGATGCTGCCGGCCAGGAAGCTGGTGTGATCCTGCCCCCACTGGATCATCAGGCGCTGATGGCGCTCCGACCAGACCAGCAACGTCCAGCCCGAGCCGCCTGCCTGCGCCTTGGCGCAGGCAGCGAATTTCGAGCGCCAACCGGCGACGCTGCCGAAATCACGCTCCAGCGCGAGGGCCAGGTCGCCCGCGGCATCGCCGGTGCCGCCAAGGCCGTCGAAATAGATCTCGTGCAGGATCGCCGAATTGGCGGCGATGAGCTCTTCCCGCTTGAGACCGTTGATGTCGAATACCGGTGTCTGGCTCCAGTCGAGTTCGTCAAGCCGGCGCTCGATGGCGTTGAGGCGCCGTACGGCTCCACCATAATTGTTCTCGTAATGGCTCGCCAGAAGCCGCTCTGAGAGTCCTTCGAGGCGCGGCGGCTTAAAGGGCAATGGCTTGATCCGGTGCATGGCACCCTCTTTCGGAATAGGTATCGAAGGGACGCTACGCCTGAATCAATCTGGATACAAGTGTTGCTTTTCACATTTCTGATGATACGGTGATGACATGAACGTTGACGACTCCTCGGCTGAGCAGCGCTGGCTCCTGCTGATCCACCAGTTGCCGAGCAAGCCCGCCTATTTCCGAGTGAAGATCTGGCGACGGCTGCAAGGCATCGGCGCGGTCGCGGTGAAGAGCACGGTTTATGCGCTGCCTGCGAATGCCGAGACACAGGAGGATTTCGAGTGGCTGTTGAAGGAGATCGTCGAGGGCGGTGGCGAGGCCATGCTCTGCGAAGCTCGTCTGATCGACGGGCTCTCGGATCACCAGGCACGGGCTCTGTTCGATGCTGCGCGGGACGAGGACTACGAGGCCCTCTCGAAGGAGGCGCGGGCCCTCGGCGTCCGCCTCGCAACACCCAGCGCTGACGACGAAGGCGTCGAATTTGGTTCGCAAGCCAAGCGCCTGCGGAAGCGGCTGACCGATATCGCCGCTATCGATTTCTTTGCGGCCACCGGCCGCCTAACCGCTGAAAGCCTGATCGCTGATCTGGAGCTTAGGCTGACAAAGGATAAACAGATGGTCGAAAAACCGCCAGAGACCCCACAATCGAATCCGCCAGATTATAGGGGCCGCGTTTGGGTCACACGCAGCGGTATCTTTATCGACCGCATTGGCTGCAGCTGGCTGATCCGTCGTTTCATCGATCCGAGCGCCGCTATCATCTTCGTTGCTGGCAAGAACTACGAACCCAAGCCCGGAGAGTTGCGCTTCGACATGTTTGAAGGCGAGATCACCCATGAAGGCGACCGATGCAGTTTCGAAGTCCTGCTGACCCGCGCCGGTCTTGCCGATCCTGCTCTCCAAGCCATCGCCGAGATCGTCCACGACATAGATCTAAAGGACGGCAAGTTCGGTCGCGAGGAAACGACCGGGGTGGCAAGTCTCATTTCCGGCGTCTGCGCGGCCAATCCGCAGGACGAGGACCGGCTTACCCAAGGCGCCACGATCTTTGACAATCTATACCAGTACTTCAGGTCCAAGCGAGCCTAATGATCGGGGATCAGCTATGAGCAAGATCGAAACTCTTGGTTCCACACCGGCCAAGCAGAGTCCCGTGCCCGATCACGGTGTTTCATTCGGAGAGGCGGTGCGCGTCTGGGCCCGGGTGGCGGCGCTCAGCTTCGGCGGGCCCGCCGGGCAGATCGCGGTGCTGCACCGCATCGTCGTCGAGGAGAAGCGCTGGATTGGTGAGACGCGCTTCCTGCACGCCTTGAACTATTGCACTCTGCTGCCTGGACCGGAAGCACAGCAACTCGCCGTTTATATCGGCTGGCTATTGCATAAGACAAAGGGCGGCCTTGTTGCCGGAATCTTGTTTGTGGTGCCCGGTGTCGTCGCCATCATGGCGCTGAGCTGGATCTACGCCATCTTCGGCAATGTCGGAAGCGTCCAAGCGCTCTTCTTCGGCTTGAAGGCCGCGGTCCTTGCGATCGTGCTCGAAGCTGTGCTCCGGATCGGTCGGCGCTCGCTGAAGAACGGGGTGATGATCGGCCTCGCCGTGGCCGCCTTTCTCGCGCTAACCGTCTTTCAGGCTCCCTTCCCCCTCGTCGTCTTCGTAGCCGGCCTGATCGGTTATGTCGGTGGGCGTGCGGGGTGGTCGGCCTTTCTGGCTGGTGGCGGCCATGGCAAGGTCGGTGGCAATCAGGTCGCCGATATCGACTCCGCGCTTGGCGAAGGCATTCCAGCCCATGCCACGCCCCCCTTAAGCTGGTCGCTGAAGGTTGCGGCGATTGGTGCCCTCATTTGGTTTGGTCCAATCATCATTTTGCTGGCGACGTTTGGCCGCGGTGACGTATTTACCGAAATCTCCGTCTTCTTTTCCAAGATGGCCATGGTGACCTTCGGCGGGGCCTATTCGGTCCTGTCTTATGTCGCCCAGCAGGCGGTTGAGCACTATGGCTGGCTGAAGCCGGGCGAGATGCTGGATGGTCTCGGCATGGCCGAGACCACCCCCGGGCCGCTGATCATGGTCACGCAGTTCGTCGGCTTCATGGGCGCCTACCGCGCACCGGGTTCGCTCAACCCGCTGCTGGCGGCCACGCTCGGCGGCCTCCTGACGACCTGGGTGACCTTCGTGCCCTGCTTCCTCTGGATCTTCCTGGGTGCGCCGTTCATGGAGACGATGCGCAGCAACAAGGCCCTGTCGGCTGCCCTCGGCGCCATCACCGCTGCCGTCGTCGGCGTGATCCTGAACCTGTCGATCTGGTTCGCCATGCACGTCTTGTTCGCTGAGGTCAGCCAGGTTCGAGCCTATGGCATGGAACTCGATGTGCCCGTCCTGAGCACCGTCAACGTCGCCTCGTTGCTGCTGACCATTGCCGCCATGATCGCGGTGTTCCGCTTCAAGGTCGGGATGATCAAGGTCATCGCAGCGTGCTCGGTCGCCGGGCTGCTCTATGGGCTTGCGACGGGCATGGTCTGATCGCGATTGCGCAAACGAACGATCGACGACGGACCCCGCCCGTCGTCGACTTTTGCCGATCACAGCGCGTTCAGGAAGGCCAGTAACTCATCGTCCGGCTTAAAGCGGCTGCTGTCCGGCCCATCGATCGGGCGCCACTCTGCTGAGGCGGCCTCCTTAAGCGATGCGGGCACGAAGAAGCCGACGTCTTCTGCCTAGATCAGACTCACATATTCTGATCTAGACTCATTTATTCTGACATACGACATCGCGACGATCAGATATCGACCGTCGCGTTCAGCGCGTTGGTCTGGATGAATTCGCGCCGCGGCTCGACGACATCGCCCATCAGCTTGACGAAGAGATCGTCGGCCTCGTCGTTCTGGTCGTTCTTGACGCGCAGCAGCGAGCGCACGTCGCGATCGAGCGTCGTCTCCCAGAGCTGGTCGGGGTTCATTTCGCCCAGGCCTTTGTAGCGCTGCAGCGAGACGCCCTTCTTGCCGATGGTCGAGACCGCGTCGAACAGGTCGCTCGGGCCGTTGACGGTGAAGTCGTCGCCCTTGCGCGCGAGGACACCCGGCTTGGCATAGGCTTCCTGCAAGGAGGCCGCTGCCGCGTGGAGCTTGCGGGCTTCCGCGCTGGCGAGCAGGCCGGCATCGACCGTCGCCGCCTGCTTCACGCCGCGGATCATCCGCGAGAACACGAAGCCGCCCTCGCTGACCTTGCCCTCCCAGCCACGCTCCAGATCGTCCGAGATCGCATCGAGCCGGCGTGCCACATAAGCCGCCGCCTCGTTCGCCTTGGCCTCGTCATCCTCGCTGATCGGGTGCAGCACACCGGCGATCGCCATCTGCTCGACGACGCGGCGGTCATAGCGCGAATGCAGCTGGGCCAGCGCGTTGCGGACGTTGCGGGCTTCCTCGATCAGAGCGCGCAGATCCGCGCCGCCGCGCTCGACGCCCTCGCTGGTGCGGAAGGTCGCGCCGTCCACCGTCGAGTCGACCAGATATTCCTCCAGCGCCCGCTCGTCCTTGAGATAGACATGGCTCTTGCCGCGCGCCGCCTTGTAGAGCGGCGGCTGGGCGATGAAGAGATGGCCTGCATCGATCAGCTCCGGCATTTGCCGGTAGAAGAACGTCAGCAAAAGCGTCCGGATATGGGCGCCGTCGACGTCGGCGTCGGTCATGATGATGATCTTGTGGTAGCGCAGCTTCGCCAGGTTGAAGCCGCCCTGATCGGCCTCGGCGCGGCCGATGCCGGCACCCAGCGCCGTGATCAGCGTGCCGACCTGGTCGGACGAGAGCATCTTGTCGAAGCGCGCGCGCTCGACGTTCAGGATCTTGCCGCGCAGCGGCAGCACGGCCTGGTATTCGCGGGCGCGGCCCTGCTTGGCGGAGCCACCGGCCGAGTCACCCTCGACGATGAAGAGTTCCGACTTGGCGGGGTCGCGCTCCTGGCAATCCGCGAGCTTGCCGGGCAGCGACGCGATATCGAGCGCGCCCTTGCGGCGGGTCAGGTCACGCGCCTTGCGGGCGGCCTCGCGGGCGGCGGCGGCTTCCGCCACCTTGCCGACGATGGTCTTGGCCTCGCCCGGATGCTCCTCCAGCCACTCGGACAGCGCCTGGTTGACGACGTTCTCGACGACCGGACGGACTTCCGAAGAAACCAGCTTGTCCTTGGTCTGCGAGGAGAATTTCGGATCGGGAACCTTGACCGAGACGATCGCGGTCAGGCCTTCGCGGCAATCGTCGCCGGTGAGCGAGACCTTCTCCTTCTTCGAGATGCCGGAGCTTTCGGCATAGCCGGTGATCTGGCGCGTCAGCGCGGCGCGGAAGCCGGCGAGATGGGTGCCGCCGTCGCGCTGCGGGATGTTGTTGGTGAAGCAGAGCACGTTCTCGTGGTAGCTGTCGTTCCACCACAGCGCGACATCGACGGTGATGCCGTCCTTCTCCGAGGTCAGCATGATCGGCTTCTCGATCACGGCCGACTTGGCGCGGTCGAGATAGCGCACGAAGGCCTCGACGCCGCCATCGTACATCAGCTCCTCGCGCACCACCTCGGCATGGCGCGCATCGGTCAGGACGATGCGCACGCCCGAGTTGAGGAAGGCGAGCTCGCGCAGGCGGTGCTCCAGCGTCTTGTAGTCGAACTCCACCATGGTGAAGGTCTCCTGCGAGGGCAGGAAGGTCACCTCGGTGCCGCGCTTGTCGCCCTGCGGGCCGACGACGACGAGCGGGGCTACCGCGTCGCCATGACGGAATTCCATGTAGTGCTCGCTGCCGCCGCGCCAGATGCGCAGCTTCAGCGAGACAGAGAGCGCGTTGACGACGGAGACGCCGACGCCGTGCAGGCCGCCCGAGACCTTGTAGGAGTTCTGGTCGAACTTACCGCCGGCATGGAGCTGGGTCATGATGACCTCGGCCGCCGAGATGCCTTCCTCGCTGTGGATATCGGTCGGGATGCCGCGCCCGTTATCGCTGACCGTGACCGAGCCGTCGGCATTCAGCGTCACCGTGACGAGGTCGGCATGGCCGGCGAGCGCCTCGTCGATCGCGTTGTCGACGACCTCATAGACCATGTGGTGCAGGCCCGAGCCGTCATCGGTATCGCCGATATACATGCCGGGCCGCTTGCGCACCGCGTCCAGGCCCTTGAGAACCTTGATGGAATCGGCGCCGTAGTCGTCGGGCTGGGCGCTGAGGGCGGCGTCGGTCATGAAGTGGTTCCTGAGCGGGCGAGCGAGCGCCCGCGATGATCCTGATTCGAAACGACAATATAGGGTGAGACGATGGCTTTTTCACGCGCCTACGCGTGCGTGCGCGTAGAGAGACCTATCGGGCAATAATTCGCGTCGACGCTCAGCCGCGGAATTCCGAGATCGCCTCGACGAAGGCCTCGCCATATTGCGCGAGCTTGCGTTCGCCGACGCCTTCGATCGCCCGCATCTCTTCCAAGCCCAACGGCCGCTCGCGCGCCATCGCGATCAGCGTCCGGTCGGTGAAGATGATATAGGCCGCGACGCCCTCCTCGCGCGCGATCTGGAGCCTGAGCTTGCGCAGGTGCTCGAACAGGCCGGCCGTGCCCTCGTCGAGCCCGTCGGCCCGCGCCGCGTCGCGCTCGGAACGGCGGGAGCGCCTCTCGGCGAAGGGGTCGGCCCTGAGCGCGATGCTCTCGCGGCCGAAGAGGATGTCCTCGCCCTTCGGCGTCAGCTTGAAGCCGCCATGCTCGATGCTGGCCTCGGCCAGCGCGCCCGCCGCGAAAAGCTTGCGCGTCAGCCCCATCCAGGCTGATTTCGACTTGTCCGCACCGACGCCGAAGGTCTTCAGGCCGTCATGGTTCTGGCGCCGGATGACCTCGGTCGTCGTACCCGTCAGGATATCGGCGAGATGGCCGGCGCCGAACCGCTCGCCGGAACGGATCACGGCCGAGAGCAGCTTGCGCGCATCGAGCGTCGCATCCTGCAGGGCGGGCGCCTCCGCGCCGCAGAGATCGCAGCGGAACGGCGCGTTGCCATGCCGGCAGGGTGGCGTCTCCTCGCCGAAATAGGCGAGCAGCGCGCTGCGCCGGCAGAGCGCATTCTCGCAGAGATCGATCATCGCGTTGAGGCGCTTGTGCTCGATGCGCCGGCGCTCGTCGTCGATCGGCTTCTCGTCGATCTGGCGGCGCCGGAGCGACATGTCGTCGACGCCGTAGAGTGTCAGCGTATCCGCCGGCAGGCCGTCGCGCCCGGCGCGGCCGATCTCCTGGTAATAGCCCTCGATCGAGCCGGGCATGTCGGCATGGACGACGAAGCGCACATCGGGCTTGTTGATGCCCATGCCGAAGGCGATGGTGGCGCAGACGACGACGCCGTCCTCCTGCAGGAAGATGTCCTGGTTGCGGTTGCGCGTCTCCTGTTCGAGCCCGGCATGATAGGGCAGGGCATTCCAGCCCTTTTCGCTCAAGGCCGTCGCTAGGCGCTCTGTCTTGCTGCGCGAGGAGCAATAGACGATGCCGGAGCCGTTGCGGTGACGGCGCAGGAAATCGTCGATCTGCCGGCGCGGCTGCTCCTTCGGCGCGAAGGCGAGCTTCAGGTTCGGCCGGTCGAAGGAATGCACCACCATCCGCGGCGGCTGCGGGAAGAGCTGCTGGGCGATATCGGCCTGGGTCTGCCGGTCGGCGGTCGCGGTCAGGGCGGTGACGGGCACGCCGCCCAGTGCCTCGCGCGTCTTGGCGAGCAGGCGATATTCCGGGCGGAAATCATGGCCCCATTGCGAGACGCAATGCGCCTCGTCGATCGCGAGCCGGGTCACGCCGAGGCGCTTCAGGCGCGAGACGAGCCCCTCACCGGCCAGGCGCTCGGGCGAGACGAAGAGCAGGCGCAAATCGCCGGAATTCAGCCGGTCCCAGGCCTGCGCCGCCTCGTCCTCGGTATTCATCGAGTTGAGAGAGGCGGCCGAGACGCCGGCCCGCACAAGCTGCCCGACCTGGTCGCGCATCAGCGCGATCAGCGGCGAGACGACCAGCGTCAGCCCCCCTGAGACCAGTGCCGGAAGCTGGTAGCACATCGATTTGCCGGAGCCGGTCGGCATCACCGCGAAGACGTCCTCGCCGGATAGCGCGGCCGCGATCACCTCCCATTGGCCGGGGCGGAAATCGTCATAGCCCCACACCGATTTGAGGACCGCGCGGGCGTCTGATTCGCTGGCATGCGACATGGACAAGGGATGTGCCGCAGCCGGGCGCGCTTGGCCAGCCTTTCGCCGGATATCCTGTGCCTAGACCCGCACGGCCAGCAGATGAACCGCTGCGGTGACCGCGAAAACCGCCGTGATCAGCTTCGAGGCCCAGGGCTTGAGATCGAACCAGATGAATTGCAGCGCGAGCCGCAGGCCCCAGAACGCGGCGCCCACCAGCGGCAGAACGGGATGCACGTTTCCTTGCCCGGCTAGCCAGATCAGGGTCGCGCCATAGGCGAGGAAGACGAAGATCAGCATCGCGTTGAGTGTCTGCGTGATCGCCGTGTTCAGGCTGCCGGAGGGCGCGAGCCGCTCCGGCCAGCCGAACAGCCGGTGGAACGCGGCATGGAACAGCGCGAAGCCGAGATCGATGAGCCCCGCCGCCAGAGCCAAGGCGTTCAGCTCCGCGTCGCGATCGCGGCCGCCGCGCCGGCCATCACGCCGCCGGTCGTCCGGTTGATCCAGCGCATCGCGCGCGGGCTGGCGACAAGGCGCCGCGCCCGGTCGGCCGCATAGGCATAGGCCATCAGCGTGCCCGTGATGATCGGGGCGATCAGCGCGGCGACCTCGACGAAGGCGAGCGTGCTCATGGCGTTGAGATCGATGACCAGCGGCAGGATCGACAGGAAGAAGACCATGACCTTGGGGTTGCCGAGTGTCAGCGCGATGCCGCCGAGGAAGAGGCGCAGGCCTTCGCCCCGCGCGGCGGCCGAAGGCTTCGGCGCTTCGGCAGGAGCCGTCCAGGCCTTGTAGGCGAGGAAGACGAGATAGGCGCAGCCTGCATATTTGATCGCGACGAACACGCCGTGGAAGCTCTGCATCAGGACGCTCAAGCCCAGCGCCGTGAGCGTGAACCAGACGAGATCGCCCGCGACGATGCCGGCGAGGAAGGGCAAGGAGCGCCGGAAGCCCGAGGACAGCGAGCGCGCGACCAGCGCCGCGATGGCCGGGCCGGGTGAGGCGACGGCGAGGAAATACACGCCAGCGAACAGGGCAAGGCTGGAGAGATCCATGAAAAGCCTCCGAAACTGCCGGAGATTAGCAGGAACGCGGGCAGGCGTCCCATCGCAAGCCGTGGCCCGACCGATCAATCGAGTGGATCGATCCGCCCTGGCGTCACCGCGAAACGCTGCGCGCCGGCCGGCAGGTCGCCAAACAGCGCGGCGTCCGCCCCGGTCATCCAGACCTGACAGCCGAGCCCGGTCAGCCCCTCGTAGAGCGCGCCGCGCCGGCGCGGATCGAGATGGGCGGCGATCTCGTCGAGCAGGACGAGCGGCGCGATCCCGCTCATCGCCGCGACCAGTCTGGCATGGGCGAGCACGAGCCCGATCAGGAGGGCCTTCTGCTCGCCGGTCGAGCCCTGCCCGGCCGGGATGTCCTTCGGCCCGTGCCGGACTTCGAGATCCGAGGCTTGCGGCCCCGCCAGCGTGCGCCCGGCGGCACGGTCGCGATGGCGGCTCTGGCGCAGCAGGTCGCGATAGGCGTCCTCGGCATCGACCGCCGGCAGGCGGGCGACCAGAGCGTCGATCTCGCCGGAGAGCGCGATATCGGCGAAGGGGAAAGGCGAAGCCTCGTCGCGCGTTTCGGCGATGATGGCGGAGAGCCGCGCCACGGTCTCGGCCCGCGCAGCGGCGACCGCGACGCCCAGCTCGGCGACCTCGCGCTCGACGGCATCGAGCCACTGGCCTTGGTTGGAACTTTCTTCGAGAATGCGGTTGCGCGAGCGCAGGGCGCGTTCAAGCGCATTCGAGCGCGTGGCATGGCTTGGGTCGATCGCGAGCACCAGCCTGTCGAGGAAGCGGCGGCGGTCGCCGGCAGCGCCCCGGAACAGCCCGTCGAGATCGGGCGTCAGCCAGACCACGCGCAGATAGTCGCTGAACGCCAGCGCCGAGCCGACATTGGCGCCATCGATCCGGGCGAGCCGCGGCCTGCGCCCTTCCGCATCGAGCGGTCCCAGCCCGATGCCGAGCCGGCCCGCCTCATCATCAAGGGTTATCGAGGCGGCGAAGGAGCCGTCGCCGCCCTGCCTTGCCATCGCCGTGATCTCGGCGCGGCGCAGGCCACGCCCCGGCGTAAACAGCGAGAGCGCTTCGAGGATATTGGTCTTGCCGGCTCCGTTCTCGCCTGCGAGCGCAACGATTTGGCCCTCGACCGGGAGATCGAGGGCCTCGTAGGAACGGAAATCCTGCAGGATCAGGCGCGCGACGGCGGCCATGATCGCGGGATCAGACGCGCATCGGCATCAGCACATAGAGCGCGGAGGCGCCTTCGCGATCCTGGATCACGGTCGGCGAGCCTGGATCGGCCAACTTCAGCAGGGCGGTGTCGCCGTCGAGCTGCGCGGCGATGTCCATGAGATAGCGGGCGTTGAAGCCGATATCGAGCGGGCTCGCGTCGTAATCGACCTCGATCTCCTCGGTCGCCGAGCCGGAATCCGGGTTGGTGACGGAGAGCGTCATGCGCCCCTCGGCCATCGAGAGCTTCACGGCGCGGCCACGCTCCGACGAGATCGTCGAGACGCGGTCGACCGACGCGGCGAAATCGCCCTTGTCGACGGTGAGGCGCTTGTCGTTTCCGCTCGGGATGACGCGCTGATAGTCGGGGAAGGTGCCGTCGATCAGCTTCGAGGTCAGCACGACGCTCGCCGTGGCGACGCGGATCTTCGAACCGGACAATTCGACCGCAACCTCGCTCTCGCCGTCCTCCAGCAGTTTCTGAATCTCGGCCACGGCCTTGCGCGGCACGATCACGCCGGGCATGCCGACCGAGCCCTTCGGGGCGGCGGTATCGACGCGGGCGAGGCGGTGGCCGTCGGTGGCGACGGCGCGCAGCACCGGGTGACCATCGACATCGATGGTGTGGAGATAGATGCCGTTGAGGTAGTAGCGCGTCTCCTCGGTGGAGATCGCGAACTGGGTCTTGTCGATCAGGCGCTTGAGCTCGCCGGCCGGCAGCACGAAGCGATGGGCCATATCGCCGGCGGTGATGTCCGGGAAATCGCTCTCGGGCAAGGTCTGGAGCTGGAAGCGCGAGCGTCCGGAGCGCAGCACGAGGCCGCTATCGCCGGTGGTCTCCAGCGAAACCTGGGCGCCGTCGGGCAGCTTGCGGACGATATCGTAGAGGGTATGCGCCGGAACGGTCGTGGCGCCGGGCTCGGGCGCATCGGCGGCGATCGTCTCCACCACCTCGATATCGAGATCGGTCGCCTTCAGCCGCAGGCCGTTCTCGGAGGCTGAGAGCAACAGGTTCGACAGGATCGGGATCGTGTTGCGGCGCTCCACCACGCGATGGACGTGGCCGAGCGACTTGAGCAGCGTGGAACGTTCGACCGTGACCTTCATGATTGTCTAGTCTTCTGGCGCTGGCCGCCCGCGCATCGCTGCGCGAGCCGAATGAGTGGCCGGCGACATTGCAGGACGCCGGGCGGGGGCGCAAGACCTGCCCGCTCCGGCAACCACAACCATTTGGCGGAAGTGGCTAATGCCCGCGGGTGTCACTCCTGCAGCATGCGCTTCAGCAGATCGACCTCGTCATGCAGCGAGCGGTCCTCGCTGATCGCCTTCTCGATCTTGCGCACCGCATGCAGCACGGTCGTGTGGTCGCGTCCGCCGAAGCGGCGGCCGATCTCGGGCAGAGAGCGCGGCGTCAGCGCCTTCGACAGATACATCGCGATCTGGCGCGGCTTCACCACGGCCGCGGTGCGGCGCTCCGAGAGGATGTCGGCGCGGCTGACATTGTAGCGCGTCGCGACCAGCTTCTGGATGTCCTCGATCTTGACCCGGCGCGGCTCGCGCGTCCGGACGAGGTCGCGGATCGCCGCTTCCGCCGTCTCCAGCGTGACGAGCTGGCCCGACAGCGTCGCATGGGCGAGCAGGCGGTTGGCGGCGCCGTCCAAGTCGCGGCCGTTGGTCGCGACGACGCGCGAGACATAGGCGACGACATCGGGGCTGACCTGGAAATTCGGATGCGCGGTCTGCAGCGCCTCCAGCCGGCTGGAGAGGATCGTGGCGCGCAGGGTCTCGTCGAGCTCGCCGACCTCGACGACCAGGCCGCCGCCGAGCCGCGAGCGGATGCGCTCGTCGAGCGCCTCAAGCTCTCCGGCGAGCCGGTCGCCGGCGACGACGATCTGCTTGCCGGCATCGAGCAGCGCGTTGATCGTGTGGCCGAATTCCTGCTGGATCGACTTGCCCTGGATGAACTGCACGTCGTCGACGACGAGCAGGTCGATGCCGCGCAGCTTCTCCTTGAAGGCAAGCGCCGTCTGCGACTTCAGCGCCGCGACGAAGCCATACATGAAGCGGTCGGCGGTGAAATAGGCGACGCGCTTGCCCTGGCGGCGCGCTTCCTGGGCGATCGCCTGCAGGAGATGCGTCTTGCCGAGGCCGACGCCGGCATGGAGATAGAGCGGATTATAGGGGCTCTGGCCCGCCGGCGCGCCGGCGATGCGCTCGGCCGCCGCGAAGGCGAGCTGGTTCGACTTGCCGACGACGAAGCTCTGGAAGCTCATGCGCCGGTCGAGTGAGGTGCCGCAGGCATCGACGAGGTCGCTCTCGCCGGATTGAGGCGCGCTTACGGCAGCCGGGCGGCCGGTCTCGGCCGGGGCGGGGCTCGCCACCGTTGCGGGACGGCTGCGCAGCGCCTCGATCTGCGGCTGGGCGGCAGGGTCGCGCGAGACGGTCCGCACCGAGAGCATCACGCCGTTCGGCGCCGGCAATTCGGCCATGCAGTTCACCCGCAGGCGCTCGGTATAATGCGCCTCGAGCCAGCTCTTCAGGAACCGCGTGGGAACGGTGAGATAGGCCACGCCCTCGACGATGCCGGCGATCTCCAGGCGGCCGAACCAGCTCGAGAAGACATCTTCGCCGAGCTCGGCCCGCAGGCGCCGACGCACGCGCTCCCATGCGTCCTGAATCGAAACTTCCCCGACATGAACCGCTGCAGTCTCTTCCGTGGCGATCGTCACCACCACCGGCGTCGTCTCGACGGTGTCCCCGAAATTCTGCCGCTCGAACATCAATGGCCCCGTTCTTCAAAATGCACGCGCTTAGGGTTCGGCGGCCGCTTCCTGGCCTCCGTTCCGGCGCTGTTGTTCCGGTCAAAATGGTCCCGGTCCCGACGGGCGCAGTGCGCCGCTTCGGGCTTCGGTTCCGGTTCTGTTGATTACGCTTGGAAGGCTCGCCGAGGGACGATGCCACCCTTCATCTCAATCAAGAAAGACAAAGGGTCACATCCTCCAACCTCCATGGTCGCGAGCCAAAACGCTGATCATCTCTGGAAATCCCGCGGCGGTCATTGCTGTCCGCCCGGCGATGAAAGGGACCTTACAAGGCGCTCTCGACGGGCTGCAACATCCCTTTCAGCCGGCTTCCGAGACTCAGGCCCGGCAGGGTACTCCGATTGATGGGGACGCCTGCCGCAATTGGTTGGGGAACTTAAGATTTTCTTCATGCCCCCTAGTCGGGAGGGCGCCGAATCTTTTTTTGCCGCGCCCCTAAAAGCCTGCCGCAGAGTCGCCGCGATTCCGCCGTCCAAAATCCTTTGCCTGCTAAGATGATGAAAAATCACATCTTTTTATGTGCGGCGGAGTCCGGCCCGATGCTTGTTTTCGCGCCCTGAACGGCGCCCGAGAGTCAAGTCGGCAAGGCCGTGGAAAGCCTACGAAAATGGCTTGAAATCCGCTTTGTTTTGTTCCGTCGGAGTCTGTGGCGGAGGCGCCACAGAGGCCATGAAGCCAACGAAAAAGCCCGGCCTTGCGGCCGGGCTTTCGGGTCGTCGAAACGGTGTGATTTCAGGCTCAGGAAGCCAGCGCGCCGATGCGATGAGCGAGGCGGGAGACCTTGCGCGAGGCGGTGTTCTTGTGAACCACGCCCTTCTGGGCAGCGCGCATGATTTCCGGCTGGGCGGCCTTCAGGGCCTCGGCGGCAACCGCCTTGTCCCCGGAGGCGATCGCCTCCTCGACCTTGCGCAGGAAGGTGCGCATCCGCGAACGGCGCGCCTTGTTGACCTCGGTGCGGCGGGCGATCTTGCGCGTAGCCTTCTTGGCCGACGTCGTATTGGCCATCGAAACGTCCTCGTCTCTTCATCGCGGCCGGGCGCCTGGCGTCATTGCCGGCGGGGCTGACCGCATCCTTGCTGGAAAAACGTGCGCGGCGGCCGAGCTTGCGCGGGCCGCCGCGAGTGGTGGGGCTATAGTCGCTTGCCGGCGCTACGTCAACGCCGGAATCGCGTTCATGCTGCCGATCTCACGCGGAGGGCGCGATAAAGCGCGCAAAGCTCGGCAAATCGACATTGCCGCCCGAGAGCATGATGCCGACGCGCTTGCCCTCGACCGGCACGGCGCCGGTGAAGGCGGCGGCTGCCGCGAGGCAGCCGGTCGGCTCGACCACGAGCTTCATCCGCTCGGCGAAGAAGCGCATCGCGTCGACCAGCGCCTCGTCGCTGACGGTGACGATATCCTCGACCTCGCGCTGGATGATCGGGAAGGTCAGGTCGCCGAGGAAGGCGGTCTGGGCGCCGTCGGCAATCGTCTTGGGTACTCCGATCGCGACGATCTCGCCCTTGCGCAGCGATTGCTGGCCGTCATTGCCGGCCTCCGGCTCGACGCCGAAGATGCGGCAGCCCGGGTTCAGCGCCCTGGCGGTCAGGCAGGCGCCGGCAAGCAGCCCGCCGCCGCCGAGCGGCACGAGCAGGATGTCGAGCGGGCCGGCATCCTCGATCAGTTCCTTGGTCGCGGTGCCCTGGCCGGCGATGACGTCAGGATGGTCGTAAGGCGGGATGATCGTCAGCCCGCGCTCGGCGGAGAGCTTGTTGCCGATCTCGAGCCTGTTCTCCTTATAGCGGTCATAGCGCACGACCTGCCCGCCATACCCTTCGGTCGCCGCGACCTTCGCGGCCGGGGCGTCGTTCGGCATGATGATCGTGGTCGGCACGCCCAGGAGCTGGCCGGCATAGGCGATGGCCTGGGCATGGTTGCCGGAGGAATAGGTGACGACGCCGGCCTTCTTCTGCTCGGGCGAAAGCGAGGCGATCGCGTTGTAGCCGCCGCGAAACTTGAAGGCGCCCATGCGCTGGAGGTTCTCGGGCTTGAAGACGAGGCTGGCTTGCGTCCGCCGGTTGGCGGTGGCGGAGCTCATCGCCGGGGTGTGATGGGCGATGCCCTTGAGCCTGCCGGCCGCAGCCTCGACATCGGCATAGGTCGGAAGGGACGGTCCGGTCTGGGCGTTCATCGCGGGAGATCCTGCTGGCGAAAGACGAGGGCTATCTGCCAGCAGGAGCGTCGTTTCATCAAGGCGGCACGGCTCCACGCCGCCATGCGGCAGGTGAGGACCGGCCGCTCAGCCGTTCTTGAAATCGGGCTTCCGCTTCTCCGCGAAGGCAGCCATGCCTTCCTTCTGGTCGGCGGTGGCGAAGAGCGAGGAGAAGACGCGGCGCTCGAAGCGCAACCCCTCCTGAAGGGTTACCTCGAAGGCGCGCTCGACCGATTCCTTCGCCATCAGCACGGAGGGCAGCGACTTCGCGGCGATCGCCTCGGCCGCCTTCAGCGTCTCGGCCATGAGATCGGCCAGCGGCACGACGCGCGCGACCAGGCCGGAACGCTCGGCTTCCTCGGCATTCATCATCCGGCCGGTGAGGATCAGGTCCATCGCCTTGGCCTTGCCGACCGCCTTGGTCAGGCGCTGCGTGCCGCCGGCGCCGGGGATGACGCCGAGATTGATCTCGGGCTGGCCGAACCGGGCATTGTCGGCGGCGATGATGAAGTCGCACATCATGGCGAGCTCGCAGCCGCCACCGAGCGCAAAGCCCGCGACCGCAGCGACGATCGGCTTGCGGCGCCGGCCGATCCGGTCCCAGTCCTCGAACTTGTCGTCGAGATAGGTGCCGGGGAAGGTGCGGCTCTGCATCTCCTTGATGTCGGCGCCGGCGGCGAAGGCCTTCTCGGAGCCGGTGAGGACCACGCAGCCGATGCCGTCATCCGTCTCGAAACCGTCGAGCGCCTGGTTGATCTCGCCGATGAGCTGGCCGTTCAGCGCGTTCAGCGCCTGCGGGCGGTTGAGCGTGATCAGCCCGACCTTGCCCTTCGTCTCGACGAGAATGGTCTCATAAGCCATGGCGGCCTCCCGGATGCTCCTGTGATGGCAGCTTTAGCGGGCGGTGGCGGGGCGGTCCATGCGCGTTCAACGCATCCGCGCATTCGCGCGGTCTCCCCGGCGCTTGCCGTCATGGTCGGGCTTGTCCCGACCATCCACGTCTTCCTTCCAGCAGTGCGGTATCCAAGACGTGGATACTCGCCACAAGGGCGAGCATGACGATGAGGTTCCCGCGCACGCATTTTCACCCGCCCGGGCTCGCGCGCGGGCGTTCGTCGATGACGAGGGGCAGCGGAGCGCCGCGAGGCGCGGTGTCTATAAAGCCGCTTCCGTTGAGCCAGGATGCGGCGCGGAAGGATTGAGCCACCCTCCGCACGCCCCGTGGCGCTCCGCTTGCCGGCGTTCTTGAAAACTGCGGGCCGCGCTTCCGTTGGGCGGAGCGTCGATCGCGGACGGACATGGCGTGCCAGCTTCCCTCAACGGGTTGTCACACGCCTGCCGCCTCACAACCGCCGCGCTGCCTCTCCTAGCGAGGCTCCTCGCGCAGGGACCGTATTATCCCCAGGGCGGTTCCCGCAGCCTCCCGAGTCCGGGGTGCAAACCCGGCCGCAGGGCGCCGCCCCCGCCCCGCCATGCAGCATGCCTCCGGATGGCCGCCCCTCGGGATGAGGTGGGCCGAGGATAGGGGCGGTTTTGAGAGGCGGGGATTAGTTTCGGGCAGTGTCTGCTTTCGACCAACTGCGACATTTGCGGCGAGCCGCTAACCGGTCAAAAACGGCCCATTCCGCCATTGAGGCCGTCCGCGTTTGGGCGTCCCTCCGGTTCTCCGGCCAACGAGCGCAATCGACCTGTCCCAAGCACTGAAGGGCCACGTCGCTGGACAAATTCCGGCAACCAGAAGCTGTCCCAGCCGCTGGGCGCTATTCGCTCCTCTCTGATTCAGCTAGCATCGAGCGGCCCCAGCATCATGGTGGCCCGGCGGCGAAGTGACAGCCGGGCCGTACCCCGCGCGGGAGGACGCCATGCGATTCATCGCCGGTTTCATCACAGCCTTCGTTGTCCTGGCCATTGCCGGCCTCGCCGTTGTCTTCGGCGGCTTCGTCACGATCGCCGCCCGCGAGCCGCACAGCGCTCCGGTGTTCTTCCTCCTGCAGACCGCCATGCGCCAATCGGTGGCTCGCCAGGCGGCCAATGTGCCGGCGCCGGCACCGTCCACGGACATTGCCCAGGGTTTTCGCCTTTACAACGAGACCTGCGTTTATTGCCATGGCGGCCCGGGGAAAGACCCGGTCGATATCGGCAAGGGTCTCAATCCGGAGCCGCCCTTCCTGCCGGACACGATCCAGCGCTGGAAGGCCGCCGAGATTTTCTGGATCGTCAAGAACGGTGTCCGGATGACCGGCATGCCGTCCTTCGCGGAGTCGCATAGCGACGATGAATTGCGGGCCGTCGTCGCCTTCGTGCAGAAGCTGCCGGGCATGTCGGCGGAGCAATATGCCGCCTATGAGAAGGGGCCGTGAGCTTAACTCTCCCCAAAACGCGATGATCTCAAATCGAAGCTGCCGATCGGTTCGACCCTAAGCGGGCACCAGACCGCTAGCGAACGGCCCGCTTCTGGCAGCTCTCGCAATAAAACGTCGAGCGCCCCGACTGCACCAGCCGCTTCACCAGCTGACCGCAGCCCGGCGTGACGCAAACCTCACCCTCGCGGTCATAGACCTTGAAGCGATGCTGGAAATAGCCGAGCGAGCCGTCGGCATGGGCGAAGTCGCGCAGCGTCGAGCCGCCGGCCGCGACCGCCTCCTCCAGCACCTCGCGGATGATGCGGGCGAGTTCATGCGCCTTCTCGCGCGGGCGGCCTGTCGGCGTCGCGATCGTCCCGGCTTCCGCCTCCGGGTGGAGCCCGGCCCGGAACAAAGCCTCGCAGACATAGATATTGCCGAGACCCGCCACGAGCCGCTGGTCGAGCAGCGCGGCCTTCAGGGGCGCGAACTTGCCCGCGAACAGCTTCGCCAGCGTCTCGCCCGAAAGCTCATTGCCGAGCGGCTCGATGCCCATGCCGACGAAATGCTTCGATGTCGCGAGCTCGGCGCGCGGCACGAGGTCCATGAAGCCGAAGCGGCGCACGTCGTTATAGGTGACGCGCGCGCCGGTCCCCATCTCGAACACGACATGGTCGTGGATCAGGTGTCGGCCGATCTCATTATAATAAGAGCCGGGCTCGGTCGGCGGCGTGCCGGGCGCCTCGACGATGAAGCGACCGCTCATGCCCAGATGCATGACGAGCGCCGCGCCGTCGTCGAGATCGGCAATCAGGTATTTCGCCCGCCGCGACAGGGCCTTGATCCGCCGGCCGGTCAGCCGCTCGGCGAAGCGCTCGGGCAGGGGAAAGCGCAGGTCGGGCCGGCGCAGCTCGACGCGCTGGAAGCGCTCGCCCAGCATGGCGGGCTCCAGCCCGCGGCGGACGGTTTCGACCTCGGGTAGCTCCGGCATCCCTGAACTCTCTTGTAAAGCCTGCGTCGAGAGGGCCCGCGACAAGCCCGCCGCCTTTGGCTATTGATCGGCACAAGCGAATACAAGACAGATTTGCACAAGGCCGGCCCGACCGTGACAGCAGCTTCCGACACCACCCATTTCGGCTTCGAGACGGTGAAGCTCGCCGAGAAGCAGGCCAAGGTCGACGACGTCTTCCACAAGGTCGCCAACCGCTACGACCTGATGAACGACCTGATGTCGGGCGGCCTGCACCGCGCCTGGAAGAGCGCGCTCCTGACCGCGATCAACCCGGCCAGGGACCGGCCCTTCCACCATCTCGATGTCGCCGGCGGCACGGGCGATGTCGCCTTTTCGGTGCTGGAGGCCGGCGGCCCTCAGACCGACGTCACCGTGCTCGACATCAATGCCGACATGCTGCGCGTCGGGCGCGAGCGTGCCGACAAGCGCTTCCCGGACGATGATCGCATCCGCTTCGTCCAGGGCAATGCCGAGGCGCTCGGCCTGCCCGACAATCATTTCGACTGCTACACCATCGCCTTCGGCATCCGGAACGTGCCGCAGATCGACAAGGCTTTGGCCGAGGCCTATCGCGTGCTGAAGCGCGGCGGGCGCTTCTTCTGCCTCGAATTCAGCCATGTCGACGTGCCCCTGCTCGACAAGATCTACGAGACCTATTCCTTCAAGGTCATCCCGCCGATGGGCCGCATGGTCACCGGCGAGGCCGAGCCCTACCAGTATCTCGTCGAGTCGATCCGCAAGTTCCCGAAGCCGCAGGCTTTCGCGGGGATGATCGAGGATGCCGGCTTCCGCCGCGCGAAATTCACGCCGATGACCGGCGGCGTCGTGGCGCTGCATTCCGGCTGGAAGCTGTGATGCGCCTCCTCCCGTCATGGTCGCCCTTGTGGCGACCATCCACGTCTTGCGACGCGGATGAAGGGAAGGCGTGGACGCTCGGGACAAGCCCGAGCATGACGATGCGCCCCATCACCACGACAGCGTTTTCCGCATGATTTCCTCCTTCTTCCACATGCTGCGCGGCGCGCGCGTCGGCTTCGTGCTGGCGCGCGAGGGGGCGCTGGCGCTGGTCGACCCCTCCGTGCTGCCGCCGCTGGCGCGCGGGCTGATCCGCGTCGGACGGCTGATCGAGCGGCGCGGCGCCGGCTCTTCCGCGACCCGTCTTGCCGCGGCGATGACCCGGCTGGGCCCGTCCTATGTGAAGTTCGGCCAGTTCCTGGCGACGCGGCCTGACGTGGTCGGCATGAAGATCGCGCAGGATCTCTCGGCCCTGCAGGACCGGATGCCCGCCTTCCCGATGGCCGAGGCCCGCGCCATCGTCGAAGCCGCCCATGGCGTGCCGCTGGAGACGCTGTTCCCGGAGTTCAGCGAGCCGGTTGCCGCCGCCTCGATCGCCCAGGTCCATCGCGCCCGGCTGAAGGACGGCCGCGAGGTCGCGGTGAAGATCCTGCGGCCGGGCATCCGCGACCGCTTCAACCGCGATCTGGCGGCCATGCGCTTCGGAGCGGAGATGGCCGAGCAGCGCTCGGCCGAGGCACGGCGCCTGCGCTTCACCGGCGTGGTCGAGACGCTGGCGCGCTCGGTCGCGATGGAGATGGATCTGCGGCTGGAGGCCGCCGCCCTCTCCGAATTCGCGGAGAATACCAAGGACGATACCGATTTCCGTGTGCCGGAGCCGGACTGGCAGCTCACCGCCCGCGAGATGCTGGTCGACGAATGGATCGACGGCGTGCGTCTCTCCGATGTCGAGGGCTTGCGCGCCGCCGGGCACGACCTGCCGGAACTGGCCCGAAACATCATCCAGTCCTTCCTGAAGCATGCGATCCGCGACGGCTTCTTCCATGCCGACATGCATCCCGGAAACCTCTTCGTCGATGCCGAGGGGCGCCTCGTCGCGGTCGATGGCGGCATCATGGGCCGGCTCGGCCTGAAGGAGCGGCGCTTCCTCGCCGAGATCCTGCTCGGCTTCATCACCCGCGATTACCGCCGGGTGGCGCAGGTGCATTTCGAGGCGGGCTACGTCCCGGCCCATCACGATGTCGAGGATTTCGCCCAGGCGATCCGCGCCGTCGGCGAGCCGATCCATGACAAGCGCGCCGACCAGATCTCGATGGCCAAGGTCCTGACTTTGCTCTTCGAGATCACCGGCATGTTCGACATGGCGACCCGCACCGAGCTCGTCATGCTCCAGAAGACCATGGTCGTGGTCGAGGGCGTCGCCCGTTCGCTCGACCCGCATCTGGACATGTGGGGCACGGCCGATCCGGTCGTGCGCGGCTGGATCACCCATAATCTCGGGCCGATCGGCCGGCTGGAGGAAGCCGGGCGCGGCGCTCGCTCCCTGCTCGGCTCGCTCGCGACCTTGCCTGACACGGTCGTCCGCGCAGAGCGCGTGCTCGGCCAGCTCGAGGACGCCTCGCGCCACGGCTTCTCGCTCGACGAGCGCAGCGTCGAGGCGATCGGCCGGGCCGAAGCCCGGCGCAACCGCTGGGGCAATATCGCGCTCTGGGTGATCGCGGGGCTCTTGGCCTACGGCGTCTTCGGCTGAGCCGCGCTTACCGGAATGGCGGCTCGTCGAAGCTGCGGAGCTTGCGCGAATGGATCGCCGAGCCCGTGACCTTCAGCTTCTCCAGCGCGTCGAGCCCGATGCGCAGGTGCTCGCCGACGGCGCGCTCGTAGAAGGCGTTCGCCGCGCCGGGCAGCTTGATCTCGCCATGCAGCGGCTTGTCGGAAACGCAGAGCAAGGTGCCGTAAGGCACGCGCAGGCGGTATCCTTGCGCCGCGATCGTGCCGGATTCCATGTCGACCGCGATGGCGCGCGACAGGTTGATGCGCCGCCGCTCCTTGGTCCATTGCAGTTCCCAGTTGCGGTCGTCCTGGGTCACGACGGTGCCGGTGCGCAGGCGCTGCTTCAGCCGGTCGCCCTTTTCGCCGGTGATGTCGGCGGCCGCCTGCTGGAGCGCGACCTGCACCTCGGCCAGCGCCGGGATCGGGATATCCGGCGGCACGAGATCGTCGAGAATGCGGTCCTGCCGGAGATAGGCATGGGCGAGCACGTAGTCGCCGATGATCTGGGTCTGCCGCAGACCGCCGCAATGGCCGACCATCAGCCAGCAATTCGGCCGGAGCACCGCGAGATGGTCGGTGATGTTCTTCGCATTCGACGGGCCGACGCCGATATTGACCAGGGTCACGCCCTCGCCGCCCTTCCGGATCAGATGATAGGCCGGCATCTGGAAGCGGTGCCAGGGCGCCGACATCACCCGCTCGGCGGCGGAAACGTCGATGCCCTCCTTGTCGATGCGGATGCCGCCCGGCGCGACCAGCGCCTCGGCTGTGCCGGCCTCGATCTCGGCAAGGCCGAGCCGCACGAACTGGTCGACATAGCGGTGATAGTTGGTCAGCAGCACCCAGGGCTGCACCGCCCGCCAGTCGGTGCCGGTGTAATGCACCAGCCGCCGGAGCGAATAATCGACACGGACGGCGTCGAAGAGCGAGAGCGGGCGCGGCTCGCCTTCGATCAGCTCATAGCTGCCATCCGCGATCTCGTCGCCGACCAGTGCGAGCAGCGGAGTGGGGAAATACCGTGCGAGCTCGGCGGCGGTGATCTTGCCGCGCCCCAATTCGTCGCCGCCTTCGAGCGCGTAGGGGTAGGGGATCTCCTGCGTGCTGACGCCCGTCTCGATCGTCGCGCCGTACTCGGCGACCAGAGGCTTGAGCTGGTCGAGCAGATAGGCGCGGAACTCGGCGGGTTGCGTCACCGTGGTCGAATAGATACCGGGCACCGCGAATTTCGCATAGCCGCGCCGCGTCGCCGCCGGCAGCTTCGAGGGTTCGTAGGTGACGCGCAGCATCGGGTAGCGATAGCGCTCCCGGTCATCGGGCGTGGGCGCCTCGCCGGTGTCGAAGAAGCGCTGCAGGTCGCCGCGCAGGGCCGAGCGCGCCTCGTCATAGAGCCGTTCGAGCCGGTCCACGGCGGCTTCCGGTGTCGCTGCGGTCTCGAAGCTCATGAACCCTCCTCGTATCCCGCTCGATTCTAGCCGTGGGGCGCTGCTCCTG
Organism: uncultured Allobosea sp.; assembly: GCF_945957345.1. Classification (GTDB taxonomy): domain Bacteria; phylum Pseudomonadota; class Alphaproteobacteria; order Rhizobiales; family Beijerinckiaceae; genus Allobosea. Next base: position 27,341 of record NZ_CAMFKW010000047.1, read on the forward strand.
ACAACAACCGGCGGCGGCTCGCGCGAGCTTGCGGCGGAGCCTGGTTGACAGGCAGGAGGGATGCGATTAGTAAACCGATTAGTTAATTAACTGATCGGTTTCATACAATGTCGACGGACCCGCTCAGCCTGACATTCGCAGCCCTTGCCGACCCGACGCGCCGCGCCATCCTGGCCCGGCTGTCGCAAGGCGAGAGTTCGGTGAAGGAACTGGCCGAGCCCTTCGCGATGAGCCTTCCCGCGGTCTCCAAGCACCTGAAGGTGCTTGAGCGCGCCGGGCTGATCACGCGGGGAAAGGAAGCCCAGTGGCGGCCCTGCCGGCTCGACCCCGGCCCGCTGCAGGACGTCTCGCAATGGCTGGAGCATTACAGCCGTTTCTGGGACCAGAGCCTGGGGCGGCTGGACGAGATGCTCCGCGCGATCAAGGCGAGACCACCCGATAAACCGGGCGTTTGAGCTCATAATCATCGCTTCAACTCATTTTTCAGGTGTTTCCATGATCAAGACCGTTCTTCTCGGCCTTCTCGCTATCCTCGCGGTCGGCATCGTCGTCGTGCTGATCCTGGCCGCCGGCAAGCCCGATACCTTCCAGGTCACGCGCTCCATCAAGATCGATGCCGCGCCGGAGCGCATCTACCCGCTGATTGCCGATTTCAGGGCCTGGAGCGCCTGGTCGCCCTGGGAGAAGAAGGACCCGGCGATGAAGCGCACCTATGGCGGCCCCGAGACGGGCGTCGGCGCGACCTATGCCTGGGCCGGCGACAAGAATGTCGGCGAGGGCAGCATGCGCATCACCGAGGCGCAGGCGCCGGGCAAGCTCGCGCTCAAGCTCGATTTCCTCAAGCCCTTCGAAGCGCATAACGACGTCGTCTTCGCGCTGACGCCGCAGGGCCAGCAGACGAACGTGACCTGGATCATGACCGGCCCGACGCCGTTCATCGGCAAGATCATGCATGTCTTCATGGACATGGACCGCATGGTCGGCGGCGATTTCGAAAGTGGCCTCAAGGCGATGAAGGCCGCGGCCGAGCGCCCGGCCTGAAGCAACCTGCAATCCTGATTTCCGCGGAGAACGAAAAACCGGAGGAGAGAAACCATGATGGGCGAACCGCAGAAGGAGCATGAGTGGCTCCACCAGCTGATCGGCGACTGGACCGCCGAGATGAACTGCTCGATGGGGCCGGATCAGCCGCCCTCCACCTCGAGGGGCACCGAAAGCGTGCGCTCGCTCGGCGGACTCTGGACCCTCGGCGAGGGGCACGGCGATTCTCCGGACGGCAAGCCGGTCACCAGCCTGATGACGCTCGGCTTCGATCCGGCCAAGGGCCGCTTCGTCGGCAGCTTCGTCGCTTCGATCATGACGATGATGTGGATCTATGACGGCGCGCTGTCCGCCGATGGCAAGTCGCTGGTCCTCGACACCGAAGGACCGAGCATGACCGGCGACGGCTCCATGGCGAAATACCAGGACGTCATCACCTTCCTGTCGCCCGATCACCGCACTCTGACCTCGCGTGCCCTCGGCCCTGACGGCCAGTCGACCGAGTTCATGGCCGCCCAATACCACCGCAAGCGCTGAGCGCTTTCCGTCGCACCAAGGAGGACAAGAGATGAAACTGTCGACCTATCTGATGTTCGACGGCAATTGCCGCGAGGCCTTCACGCATTACGAGAAAGTGCTGGGCGGCAAGATGCTCGCCATGATGGACCACAAGGGCACGCCGGCCGAGGAGCATGTCGCGCCGGAATGGCGGGACAAGATCCTGCATGCCTGCCTTGAGATCGACGGCCAGATGTTGATGGCCTCCGATGCGCCGCCGGATCGCTCTGATGGACCGATGCGCTCGGTCTCGGTCAGCGTCGGTGTGGCGACCCCGGAAGAAGCGGAACGCATCTTCGCCGGCCTGTCCGAGGGCGGAGCCAAGGTCACCATGCCGATGGCCGAGACCTTCTGGTCGCCGCGCTTCGGCATGCTGGTCGACCGCTTCGGCACGAGCTGGATGGTCGGCGCCGAGATGCCGGCCGACAAGATGAACTGCGGCTGACGGCTTTCAAGGCTCTCGCCAATGACGGCAAGCTCGAGGAACCCTTTCCTGCATTGAAGCCGGCTGTTGCCGACTTCGACACTGTGAGTGCTGATCTCGGCAACAGCGGAAATCAGAGAGAGGGGCAGGGGTGAGGTCTAGGCCCCTGGGCCAGCGCCGACCGGGCGGCCTTACCGCCGCTGTCTTCCCGTGCGCGCTGCGGCGCGCAGTGCCGCTGCGCAGACACGGGACCGTTTGCAGGAAAAGGCGCCTCTCTGGAGCGCGCGCAGAAAAGACGTCCTTTTCGGAGGACGGTCCCGTGTCTGCGCAGCAGCATGGACATGCTGCAGCGCGCACGGGATGACGCGCTTTTTTACCGGAAGAACAGCGGCTCCGGCGGCCACACGCACACCCTACGACCGCCCGCCATCCACCGAGAGCACCTGCCCGCTGATCCAGCCGGCTTGCTCGCTGAGGAAGAACAGCGTGGCGTTGGCGATGTCCTCGGGCGTGCCGAGCCGGCGGGTATGGATGCTCTCGACGAGCTTCTTCTGTCCCTCCGGCCCATAGCTCTGCCATTGCCGCTCGCTCGCGGGATTGGAGCGCACGAAGCCCGGCGCCACCGAATTCACCGTGATGCCGTGCGGGCCGAATTCCCAGGCGAGCTGCTTGGTCAGCCCGACCAGCGCATGTTTGGCGCTGGCATAGGCCTGGATGCCGGTGAGGCTCGGCCGCAGGCCCGCGCCCGACGAGATCGTCACGATCCGCCCATAGCCGGCCTGCTTCATCACGGGCGCCGCCGCCTGCGCCAGGAAAAAAGCGGCATCGACATTGGCGGCGAAGATCACCCGCCAGTCATCCTCGGAAATCTCCTCGATCGCCCGGCCGACCTGCCCGCGCACGCCGCCGGCGGCGTGAACGAGAAGATCGAGCTTGCCATCGGCGGCCACGATGTCGCCGATCAGCGCCCGTGCCGCTTCGGGCGAGCCGAGATCGGCCGCATGGCCTGTCGCGCCGATCTCTTTCGCGGTCGCCTGCACACCGGCCTCATCGATATCGGCGAGGTGGACGCGCGCGCCGGCCTCGGCCAAAGCGGCCGCGATCGCGCGCCCGATGCCCTGGGCCGCGCCGGTGACGAGAGCTACGCGGCCGTCGAAGCGGATCTGCATCGGTCGATCAATACCCTGAGCGTCTCGAAGGCCATCGGACGACGGCCATCCTCGATGTCGTGGATCAGCGCGACCAGCGTCTCGATCGCAGGCGTCGCGATGCCGACCTCGCGGCCCAGCGTGGCGATGACCCCGATCTGCGGGTCGACCTCGGTCTTGCGCTTGCGCACCGCGAGATCGCGCCAGATGCCCGAATGGGTCTTGGCGGTCTGTGAGGTGTAATGCGCGAGCCAGCGGATCGTCTCGATCTGCGGGCCTTCCGGCCGGCCGGGTGCGAACACCATCGGATCGAAATCGCCGAAGCCGAGCGAGGTCACGCCGCGCTTCGCCGCGACCGCCCCGACCTCGCGCCCGAGCGCGAGCCAGACCGGCAATCGTTCCGGGTCCGCAAAATTCGCCGACATCGAATCGTCGGTCAGCGCCGTCCCGAACAGCATCGCGCCATAGGCGAGCTTGCCCCAGAGATAGCCGAAAATGTTGTCGGTCAGGATCGCGTCCGGCTCGAACAGCTGCATCAGTCGGTGCATCTCGACGACCCGCTCGCTGATCGATCCGTCGAGCTCGCCGACGACCGTCGCGCCGCGATTGCCGTAGAGGATTTCGCCCGGCCCGAGCCAGTCGGCACCGAAATTGACGAAGCAGCCTATCGTGCTCCGCTCGCCGACCGCCCGGGCGATGGCGAGCTCGTTCAGGCCGTTTTGAGCCGAGAGCACGAAGCCATCCTCGGCCAGATGTGGCTTCAGCGCGGCAAGCGCGGCCTCGGTCGCACCGGCCTTCACGGCCAGCACGATGCGGCTGTAGCGCCCGGTCAGTTCGGCCGGCGTCGCGGCGGGCACGACCTGCGTGAATTCCTCGACTGGACCGGAAATGGCGAGTCCCCTGGTCCGGCAGGCCTCGACATGCTCGGGCACGATATCGACGAGCAGGACCGGAATACCGGCCCGCGCCCAATAGGCGCCGAGCGTACCGCCGATCGCGCCGGCGCCCCAGATCAGGATGGGCTCGCTCACGCCTGTCCCGCCAGCTCCACATGGCCGTGCGTGGCGACATGGATGAGGCCATCCTCCGTCACCCAGCCCCGGTACATGCCCTCGGTATTGTAGGGCGCGACGATCGCGCCATCGGCGCCCACGGCGACGAGGCCCGCGCCGATCTTGTGCTCGGAGAGCTCGGCCAGGACGGCATCCGTCGCCGCTTCCAGCGAAAGCCCCTTATAGGCGATCAGCGACGCGATCTCGTGGCCGACGCAGTAGCGGATGAAATACTCGCCCTTGCCGGTGCCGGAGACCGCGCAACGCCCGTCGCGGGCATAGGTGCCGGCGCCGATGATCGGGGAATCGCCGACGCGGCCGACCGGCTTGTTGGTATAGCCGCCGGTCGAGGTCGCGGCGGCCAGATGCCCCTGCGCGTCGCAGGCGACGGCGCCGACCGTGCCGTGCTTCTCGGCCTCGCTCGCCTCGGCGGCGGTGCCGACGATCTCGCGCAGCTTCATCGAGGCGAGGTTCTTGCGCCGGCGCTCGGTCGAGAAATGCTCGTTTGCGACGGTGTCGACACCCTCATGCTCAGCGAAATCGTCTGCCGCTGGGCCGGCAAGCAGCAGCGGATCGCCGCGCAGCATCAGGGCCTTGGCGGCGACAATCGGATTGCGGATGCGCTTGGCGCCGCAGATCGCGCCGGCGGCCAGCGTCGCCCCGTCCATGATCGAGGCGTCGAGCTCATGCTCGCCCTCTGTGTTGAAGGCAGAGCCGTGGCCGGCGTTGAAATGCGGGGAATCTTCCATCACCCGCACGGCCGCCTCGACGGCATCGACCGCTGCGCCGCCCTTGCTCAGGATCGCCCAGCCGGCGCGCAGTGCGCTGGCGAGGTCGGACCGGGCCTGGGCCCATTCGGCCTCCGTCATCTCGGCCTTCGGCAAGGTGCCGCAGCCGCCATGGATGGCAAGCGCGAGGGTCATGTCGGTATCCTGTCGGGTCTTGAACGTGATCCGCCATGGCCGGCCTAAGGCCGGCCATGGCGTCGAAGGCGGCCCCGTTACTTCTTGACGGGCTTGATGTCCATCGCCAGCGTGTCCTCGTCGACGCGCGGGCTGATCGTCACCTTGTCCTTCTGCATCGCCCAGGCCGAGCCCACGGCGGTGATCGGCAGGCGCGGCCGGTCCTTGGCGACGATCGTCGCGACATCGGCCAGCATCTGGTTGCGCTTGGCCTCGTCCATCTCGATGCCGGCGTCCTCGATCAGCTTGTCGACCTGCGGATTGGCATAGTTCTGGATGTTGAAGGCGCCGAGCTTCTTGGCCGGGTCGTTCGAATGCACCAGCGAGGACAAGGTGTAGTTCGCCTCGCCCGTCAGCGTGCCCCAGCCCGACATCGACATCGAGAAATCGCCGCGCAGGCGGGCCGGGAAGAACACCGCGCCAGGCTGGGCATTGGCATTCACCTCGACGCCGATGCGTGCCAACATCTGCGCGATCGAGGTGCCGACCTGCCGGTCGCCGGGCAGGCGGTCATTGGTGAAGGAGAAGGTGATCTTGAAGCCGTTCGGGTAGCCGGCCTCCTCCATCAGCTTCTTGGCCTTGGCGAGGTCGGGCTTGAGGGCCGGCAGGCTCTTGTTGAAGCCGGCGATGGTCGGCGTCACCAATTGGTTGGCCGGCGAGCCGAGCCCTTCCATCGCGATCTCGGCCAAAGCCGGACGGTCGATCGCGAGGTCGATCGCCTCGCGCACCCGCACGTCCTGCAGCGGGTTCTTCGGCAGCGCGGAGCCATCCTTGGCGGTGACCTGCGGGGTCTTGTCCCGCATGTCGAGCTCCATGTTGAAGAGATAGACGCTCTCGATCGTGGTCACGTTGAGCTTGGCGTCGCGCTTCAATGTCGGCACGTCGGAGGCCGGCGCGCGCACGATGATGTCGACCTGGCCCGCCTTGAGCTGGGCGACGCGTGCGGCGTCGTTCGGCAGTTCCTTGCGCACGACCTTGGCCCAGGGCTCCTTCGCGCCCCAGTAGCCGTCGAAGCGGTCGAGAACCATCTGGTCCTTCGGCGTCCAGGAGACGAACTTGTAGGGGCCGGTGCCGATTGCGGCCTTGCCCGAATTGAAGGCCTCGTTGGCATTGTCCTTGGTCAGGCCGGCGGCGGCCTTGTGCGAGACGATGAACAGCCGGATGAAATCGTTCGGCAGGTTCGGCGCCGGCCCGTCGGTGACGATATGCACCGTCAGCGGGTCGACGATCTTCACCTCCTTGACGCGCCGGACATAGATCGTCGTCGGGTTCGGGCCGGCCACGACCGGGATGCGCTCGATCGAGAACTTCACGTCCTCGGCGGTGAAGTCCGAGCCGTCATGGAACTTGACGCCGGGGCGCAGCTTGAACTCCCAGACCGTCGGCTCCAGCGTCTTCCAGCTCAGCGCCAGCCGCGGCTCGATCTGCAGCTTGTCGCCGGACCACGTCAGCGTGTCGAAGACATGCTTCAGCGCCTCGGCATGGGTGCCGGTCGCGGTGAAATGCGGATCGATCGATTCCGGGCCGGCGCGGACGCCGATGGTGAGCGTCTGGGCGAGCGCACCGGTCGAGACGGTGGCGCCGAGCAGGGCGGCAAAGGCGGCAAGGCGGAAGCTTTGGGCAAGTTTCATGACGGTATCCCCTGATTATCGTGGTTTTATGGTTATGACTGGAGTTCGTGTGGCCAGGCGGGCGAGGCGATGACGAGCTTGTCCATCAGCGCGCAGAGCTGCCGCTGCTCGTCCTCGCTGAGGCCGGCGAGCATCGTCGTCTGGTGCTCGACCATCGGCCCCATCGTCTCGTCGAAGATCTTGCGTCCGGCGGGCGTGAGATGGAGCACGTAGCTGCGCAGGTCGTCCGGATCGGTCTCGCGCTTGAGCAGCCGCCGCTGCAGCAGCTTCTGCACGGCGCGCGAGAGCGTGTTCTTCGGCAGGCCCGAGGAGGAGACGATGTTCTTGGCAGCGACGCCCTCCTTGAGCCCCACCGCATAGAGCGCGACGAATTCGGGCCGCATGAGCCCGTAGCGTGTCTCGATCCAGCGATAGACCGGGTCGTTGAAGCGGAAGGCGACGAAGTTCAGCCGGAAGGACAGCCAGCAGGGATTGTCCCAGAGCTTGGTCACGGTCAGCGGATCGAGCTCGGCAAGCGCGGCCTCGCGCTCCGGGTCGATGCGGGAAGGAGAGGTGGGAGCGCGCCGCATCGGAAAATCTCTCGACCGATTTAGTTCCAAATGGAACTTGACGCTCTCGGGCGCCGGAGTCAAGGATGTCTGTACTGGGCGGTCCGCGCCGCCTGAAGGGATTGTCTACCGCTTGCGAAAGCGAAGCAAGGATCGCGCCGTGCGTGTTGCCGATTTGAACTGGATGCAGATCGAGGCTCAGGCGAAGCGGGACGATCGCTGCGTGCTGCCGCTCGGCAGCGTCGAGCAGCACGCCTATCTGAGCCTCGCGACCGACGTGATCCTCTCCGAGCGCGTGGCGCAGGAGGCGGCCGAGCCGCTCGGCATTCCCGTCTTCCCGGTCCTGGCCTATGGCCTGACGCCGGGTTTCCTGAACTTCCCCGGCAGCATATCCTTGAAGATGAGCACCTATGCCGCCCTGCTCGGCGACATCTTCGACGGCTTCTACCGCTCGGGCTTCCGTCGCATCGTCCTCGTCAACGGCCATGGCGGCAATTCGCCGGCCCTGAATTTCGCGACCGAGTGGCTGGACAAGCACCCGGATGCCAGCATCCGCCTGCACAACTGGTGGGCTGCGCCGCAATTCCAGGCGGCGGTGAAGGCTGTCGATCCCGCCGCTTCTCACGCCTCCTGGATGGAAAATTTCCCCTGGACGCGGCTTGCCGGCGTCGCCATGCCCGATACGCTGAAGCCGCCCTTCAACGCGGCCGAATACCAGGCCGCGAGCCCGGCGAAGCGCCGCGAGATTCTGGGCGATGGCAACTTCCACGGCCTCTACCAGCGCCCCGACGAGGAGATGCTTCGGCTCTGGCAGGTCGGCGTCGAGGAGACGCGGGCCGTGATGGTGGAGAATTGGCCGTGAGGCCGCGCCGAAAGCTCCACCGATGCTAGGCCATGTCGTCGTCCGGCTGGCGCAGGCGCTCGTCGTCATGCTCGTCATGTCGGTGCTGGTCTTCGTCGGCGTCTACGCGATCGGCAACCCGATCGACGTTCTGATCGGCCCCGATGTCAGCCAGGAGCTGCGCCTCCAGACCATCGCCCATTACGGGCTCGACCGGCCGCTCTGGGAACAGTACCTGACCTTCCTCGGCCGCGTGCTGCATGGCGATTTCGGCCGCTCGTTCGTTTTCGGCATGCCGGTGATGGAGCTGATCCTGTCGCGGCTGCCGGCGACGCTGGAACTGACGCTCGCCGCCGTCTGCGGCGCGGCTCTGGTCGGCATTCCCGCTGGAATCTATGCCGGCTACAGACCGGACAGCTTCGCCTCCAAGCTGATCATGACGGTTTCGATCCTCGGCTTCTCCGTGCCGACCTTCTGGATTGGCCTCGTGCTGATCATGGCCTTTGCCGTGGAGCTGCAATGGCTGCCGGCCGGCGGGCGCGGCGAGACGGTCTCGGTCTTCGGCGTCGAATGGAGCTTCCTGACACTGAACGGCCTGAGCCATCTGCTGCTGCCGGCGCTCAACCTCGCCTTCTTCAAGCTCGCCCTGATGACGCGTCTCGCCCGCGCCGGCACGCGTGAGACCATGCTGTCGGACACCGTGAAATTCGCCCGCGCCGCCGGCCTTTCCGAATGGACCGTTCTGCGCCGCCATGTGCTGCGCTTGATCGCGATCCCGCTCGTCACCGTCTTCGGCCTCGAATTCGGCTCGACGCTCGCCTTCGCGGTGGTCACGGAGACGATCTTCTCCTGGCCCGGCATCGGCAAGCTGATCATCGACTCCATCCAGTCGCTCGACCGGCCGGTGATGGTCGCCTACCTGATGCTCGTCGCCTTTGTCTTCATCACCATCAACTTCCTCGTCGATCTCGCCTATGTCGGGCTCGATCCGCGGCTCAGGAAGGGAGGCGCGCGATGACCGACGCCTCTCCCGTAGCCCGCTTCTGGGCCGAATTCCGCGAGAGCAGGACGGCGGTCATCGCGCTCGCCGTCGTCGTCCTGATGATCGGCATCGCCCTGCTGGCGCCGCTCGTCGCGCCGCAGAACCCTTACGACCTCGCCAATCTCTCGCTTTCCGATGCGCGTCGCCCGCCCGGCTATGTCGGCGAGGGCGGCTATACGCATTGGCTCGGCACCGATGCGCAGGGGCGCGACCTGCTCTCGGCCATCCTCTACGGCCTCCGCATCTCCTTGCAGATGGGACTTGTGGCGGGTGCCATCGCCTTCACGCTGGGCGTTTCGCTCGGCATCGGCGCGGCCTATGCCGGCGGGCGCCGCGAAGCCTTCATCATGCGCGTCATCGACCTGCAGCTTGCCTTCCCCGCGATCCTGCTGGCGCTGGTGCTCTCCGCTCTGCTCGGTCAGGGCAAGATGCAGCTCATCGCGGCGCTTGCTGCTGCCCAATATGCCTACTTCGCTCGCACCGCCCATGGCGCTGCCTCGGCCGAGCGCGGGAAGGACTATGTCGAGGCCGTGCTCTCGACGCCGCTGCCGGGCTGGCGCGTCGTCCTGCGCCATATCTTCCCGAACTGCCTGCCGCCCCTGATCGTGGTCGCGACCGTGCAGGTGGCGAATGCCATCGCGCTGGAGGCGACGCTCTCCTTCCTCGGCGTCGGCCTGCCGGTGACCGAGCCCTCGCTCGGCATGCTGATCGCCAACGGCTTCCAGTACATGCTCTCGGGTCGCTACTGGATCTCGATCTATCCGGGCATCGCGCTCATCGTGCTGATCGTCGCGATCAACCTCGTCGGCGACCGCATTCGCGATCAGGTCAATCCGAGGCTGAAGCGATGAGCGACGCGCCTCTCCTCGCCGTCACTGACCTTGCCACGCATTTCCACGCTCGTGCCGGCGTGGTGAAGGCGGTCGACGGCGTCTCCTTCGCGCTGAAGCGCGGCGAGGTCATGGGGCTCGTCGGCGAATCCGGCTCGGGCAAGAGCATCACCGGCTTCTCGATCATCGGGCTGATCGATCCGCCCGGCCGCGTCGAGCCCGGCTCGTCGGTGAAGCTGGAGGGCCGCGAACTCACCGGCCTGTCGCCCGCCGAACTGCGCAAGGTCCGCGGCAAGCAGATCTCGATGGTCTTCCAGGACCCGATGATGACGCTGAACCCGATGCTGACCATCGGCACGCAGATCAGGCTTGCCCTGGAAGCGCATGAAACGGTCTCGGGCGCCGAGGCGCGCCGCCGCGCGGTTGCGGCCCTCGCGCAGGTCCGCATTCCCGATGCGGAAGCCAAGGTCGATTTCTATCCGCACCAGTTCTCCGGCGGCATGCGCCAGCGCGTGGCTATCGCGATTGCCCTGCTGCACCGGCCGAAGCTGATCATCTGCGACGAGCCGACCACCGCGCTCGACGTCTCCGTGCAGGCCGAGATTCTCGCGGAGATGAAGGAGCTGGTCGCCGAGCTCGGCACGGCGCTGATCTGGATCAGCCATGACCTCGCCGTCGTCGCGGAGCTCGCCGACCATGTCTGCGTCATGCGCCACGGCAAGATCGTCGAGGCCGGGCCGACGCTCGACGTACTGACCCACCCGCAGCACCCGTATACGCAAGCTCTGCTCGACGCGCTGCCCTCGCGCTCCGAGCCCGGCAAGCTCTTGGCTGGCGGTGTCGGGGCCGATGTTGCGCCGCCGCCGCGTGCCGCGAAACAGGCGCCGCCTGCTGTGGCGGACGCCGTGCACTATGTCCGCATCGAGCATGTCGCGAAGCGTTTCGCAGGGACGCCGGGCCTGTTCCGCAAGCTTGCCCAGAAGGCCGGCCTGTCGAAGGCGCCGGCCGCGGTGCAGGCAGTCGATGACGTTACGCTGGTGCTGAAGCGCGGCGAGGCGCTCGGCCTTGTCGGCGAATCCGGCTCCGGCAAATCGACGCTCGGGCGCGTCGCGGCCGGGATTTATGCCCCCGATAGCGGCTCCGTCCGTATCGATGGTGCGCCGGTGATGAGCGCGGGCGAGCAGCCGCACAAGGTCACGACGCGCGTCCAGACGATCTTCCAGGACCCCTTCGCCTCGCTCAACCCGCGCATGACGGTCGGTGACAGCATCGCCGAGGGGCCATTGACGCATGGGCTCGTCGAGCGCGCGCAGGCGAAGGCTTACGTCCGGCAATGGCTGGCGGCGGTCGGGCTCAATCCCGATTTCGCGGATCGCTACCCGCATCAGTTCTCAGGGGGGCAGCGCCAGCGCGTCGCCATCGCGCGAGCGCTCGCCATGCAGCCGGACGTCGTCGTCTGCGACGAGCCGGTCGCCTCGCTCGACGTCTCCATCCAGGCGCAGATCATCAACCTGCTGATCCGCCTGCGGCAGGAACTCGACCTGACGCTGATCTTCATCTCGCACGACCTTTCGGTCGTTCGCCATCTCTGCGACCGCGTCGCGATCATGTATCGCGGCCGGATCGTCGAGAGCGGCCCCGCGGGTGAGGTCTACGACCATCCGCAGCACGACTATACCAAGCGCCTGCTCGCCGCCGTGCCGGTGTTGCCGGGTGCTGTGACGACCTGAGGAGAGCCGCCATGACTGACTCCAACGAACTCCTGCCCTGGCAATGGCCGGAAGAGGTCTGGCGCGGCAAGGTCGATCAGGTCCGCGCCGGCCGCAATCTGAAGCCGGCAAAATGGAAGAACGGCGCGCGCTGCGCAGTCGCGCTTTCCTTCGACGTCGACCACGAGACCAACGAATTGCGCGACGGCGGCA
>NZ_CAMFKW010000048.1 GCF_945957345.1 uncultured Allobosea sp.
GAATCGTCTCGATCAGCTTCTTGTAGAAGCCGTCATAGGCGGCCATGTCGGCGACCACGACGCGCAGCATGTAGTCGACATCGCCGGCCATCCGGTAGAACTCCATCACCTCCGGCATCGCCGCGACCATCTGTGCGAATTTCTCCAGCCACGGGCCGGAATGATCAGCCGTCTCGATCTGGACGAAGACGGTGAGGCCGAGCCCGATCTTCTCGGGCGCTACCAGCGCCACGCGCTTCAGGATCACGCCGGCCTGTTCGAGCTTCTGAATGCGCTTCCAGCACGGCGTCTGCGAGAGCCCGACGCGGTCGGCAAGCTCCGCGATCGAGATATTCGCATCCCCCTGCAGCACGGTGAGAATCTTGCGGTCGATGGCGTCCATTCTCTCAAGCTCGCTATCTGGAGAAATTCGTTTCGCAGATTTTGCAGGAAAGAGATCAAATTTCTTTTTCAAGCTAATCTATTGCATCCAGATAGAAAATCCTTTTCTCAGATGTCAATGGGGTCGCGTTCGACACTGTTTTCGAAAGGGATTTGAACAATGGATCGCCGCCAGTTCCTCATTGCCGGGTCGAGCCTCGCGGCGGCCATGCCCTTCGCCGCTCCGGCCCAGGCGCAGAGCGTCGCGGCGCGCGTCGGCTACATCCCGATCGTCGGCACTGCGCCGTTCTTCGTCGCCAATGGCGAGGGCTGGCTGAAGCAGGGCGGCATCGACGTCGCCGTGACGGTCTTCGAATCCGGCCCGAACATGATCCAGGCGCTCGCCTCCGGCACGATCGACGTCTATGTCGCCGGCGTCGCGCCGCTCGCCGTCGCCCGTTCGCGCGGCGTCGATATCCGCGTCGTCGCCTCGACCGCGATCGGCGAGAATGTCGTGGTCAGTGCGCCCTCGCTCACCAAGTTCTTCACCGCGGACACCGATGCCGCCGCCGCTTTCAAGGCCTTCCGCGCCGCCAACGGCAAGGCGGCGCGCCTCGCCACCCAGCCGGCGGGCTCGGTGCCGAACACGACGCTGCAATACTGGCTCTGGGAGGTCGCGAAGGTCGACAAGGCCGATGTCGAGATCGTGCCGATGGGCATCGACGCGACCCAGCAGGCGATCCTGGCCGGTGCGGTCGATGGCGGCTCCGTCCGCGAGCCGGCGCTGACGATCCTCCAGACCCGCAACCCGCAGATCAAGCTCGTCGCCGGCGGCGAGGAGGTCTTCCCCGGCCAGCCCGGAACGGTCGTCGCCGTCTCCGGCGCCTTCGCCACCAGGAACCCGCAGGCCGTGCAGAACCTCGTCTCCGGCCTCGTCAAGGCTGCCGCGCTGATCAAGGCCGATCCCAAGAAGGCCGCGCCCCATGTCGGCGCTGCGCTCGGCAAGGGCATCGTCGATCCCGACTTGATCCAGAAAGCGCTGGTCTCGCCGGCAAGCCAGTTCGAGATCGATCCGCACAAGATCATCGAGCCCGCTCGCGCCATGCAGGCCTACCAGGTCAAACTCGGCTCGCTGGAGAAGGAACTCCCCTTCGACGGGCTGTTCGAAACCCAGTACTACGAGCGTGCGGTCAAGGCGGGCGGCTGAGATCGTGAGCAAACTGCGGGCTCCGGCTCTTGCCCTTCTGGGCCTCGTCGCCTTCCTTCTGCTCTGGGAGGCGATGCCCTTCTTCGGATTGGTGAATCCGGCCTTCCTGCCGGGTCCGAGCGCCCTGCCGAAGGCCTTCATGCGGGAGCTCTCCTCCGGCGCCTGGCTTTCGGCCATACTGGGCTCGCTTTGGCACTACTTCGTCGGATTGTTCGTCGGCGCCGGCCTCGGCGTCGCCTTCGGCGTGCTGATCGGCATGTCCCGCATCGCCGAGGAGGCGACGGCCTGGGTCGTCCGGGTACTCAGACCGATCCCCGGTCTCGCCTGGGTGCCCTTCGCCATCATCTGGTTCGGCGTCACGCCCGGCGCGGCGGTCTTCATTATCGCCATCGGCGTGTTCTGGATCGTCTTCTTTGCGGCGCAGGGCGCGATCCGGGGCGTCGACCGGGATCTCATCGAGGTCGCCGATGCCTTCGGCTTCCGCTCTCCCTGGCAGCGCCTGTTCAAGATCCTGCTGCCGGCGGCCCTCCCCGGTATCCTCGTCGGCATCAGGACGGCGCTCGGCCAGGCCTGGATGGCGGTGGTCGCGGCCGAGATCTTCGGCGTCGCCGGTGTCGGTCAGCGCATGATGCAGGCCTCGAGCCTGCTCGCGACCGATATCGTCGTGGTCTACATGCTGACGATGGCGGCGCTCTACGGCCTGCTCGACACCGGCTTCGTCGCCTTCCAGAAATGGGTGCTGCGTTGGAAAGCGTGATCGAGATTAAGAGCCTGTCGCTGACCTTCACCCGCGACGGCGAGGAGACCGAGGTCCTGCGCAAGCTCGACCTTTCGGTCGGGCGCGGCGAATTCCTCGCCATCGTCGGCCCCTCCGGTGTCGGCAAGTCGACCTTGCTGCGCGTCATCGCGGGACTGGCGAAGCCAAGCGGCGGCGAAGTCGTCATCGACGCGAAGGATCGGACGCGCCGGCCGGTCGCGCTGGTCTTCCAGGATTCGCGCCTGCTGCCCTGGCGCAAGGTCGTCTCCAATGTCGGTTTCGGGATCGAAGGCCGCGCGCCCCGTGCCGAGCGCCTCGCCAAGGCGACCGCGATGCTCGATCTCGTCGGTCTTGCACCGCTCGCCCAGCGCTGGCCGCATCAGCTCTCCGGCGGCCAGCGCCAGCGCGTCTCGCTCGCCCGCGCGCTCGCCGTCGAGCCGGAGATCCTGCTGATGGACGAGCCCTTCTCGGCGCTGGACGCCCTGACGCGCGAGACCCTGCAGGACGAACTGATCCGCGTCTGGCAGCGCACCGGCAAGACCGTGCTCTTCGTCACCCATGATATCGACGAGGCCGCCTATCTTGCCGACCGCGTCGTCGTCCTCTCGGGCGCGCCCGGCCAGATCATCGCCGAGCACCGCATAGACGCGAGCCGTCCGCGCAAGCGCGGCGCTGCGGCGGAAGCGGAGATCGTGCGCGCGGTCCGTCAGGGCCTCGGCGCCGATATCGTCACGGACGGCGCCGCGATCTGACCTGCACCCGTCATGCTCGCCCTTGTGGCGAGCATCCACGTCTTGAGCACAGTCTTCGATCAGTGAAGCAAAGACGTGGATGGTCGGGACAAGCCCGGCCATGACGGGTATCGCGCACCCCTCGATCGGGCGGCGACATCATGGCACGCTGTCTCCCGGCGCCGGATCGCCCAGAATGGCCCTGACCCCGCCTCACTGCCTTGTCATTGGCAGGCGAGGGCGGATTGAGGCATGGGGTCCGGGTGACCAGGGATTGCGACGGCATCATGCGGCTTTATTTCGGCAAGCGTTTCCTGCGGGGGGCAATGCTGGCGTTTGGACTGGCGGCTCCGGGGCTGGCGCTCGCCGCCGAATCCGCCCCCGTCACTTCGCCGCGCGTCACCGCGACCCTGCTGTCGAGCCGCGATGCAGTCGCGCCCGGTGAGCGCTTCAAGCTCGCGCTCGTCCAGAAGCTGGCGCCGCACTGGCATACCTATTGGCAAAACCCGGGGGATTCCGGCGAGCCGACCCAGATCAAATGGGACCTGCCGGCCGGAGCGACTGCCGGTGAGATCCAGTGGCCGGCGCCGAAGGCGATTCGCGTCGAGCCGCTCGTCAATTTCGGCTTCGAGGGCACGGTCCTGCTGCCGCTCGAGATCACGGTCCCGGCCGATGCCAGACCCGGCGAGACGTTAGCGCTGAAGGCGGAGGCGACCTGGCTCGTCTGCGAGAAGATCTGCATTCCCGAAGAGGGCTCCTTCTCGCTCGACCTCCCCATCGCCGCCGCAAGCGCGGTCGATGAAGCCGCCACTGCGCGGATTGATGCCGCCATCGCGGCGCTGCCCAAGCCGGCATCCTTCCGCGGGAAGCTGCGCGACGATGCCGGCAAGCTCGTTCTCGACCTGCCCGGCCTGCCGACCGGCGCCGCCGATCTGCGCTTCTTCCCGGTTTCCGACACGCTGATCGAGCATGCGGCCGACCAGCCCCTGACGGCCGGCGACAAGCCCGCCGTAACGCTGACGCGCTCCAGCGCCTTCAAGCTGGAGAAGCCGGAGGTGACCGGCGTCCTCACCTTCACCGAAGGCGGGTCGCCGAGGGCCGTTACGATCGTGGCCGATGCCGATCCGGCCCTGATGGCGGCCGGCGGGGCGGCTGCGCCTGAAGCGCGCCCGGCCGTCGTACGCATTCCCATGCCGGCCGAGGGGGCAGACCTGACGCTCTGGGCGGCGCTGGCCTTCGCCTTTGCCGGCGGCCTGATCCTCAACCTGATGCCCTGCGTCCTGCCGGTGCTGTTCATCAAGGCGCTCGGCTTCGCGCAGCTCGCGCACCGCAATCGCTCCGAGGTGCGCGAGCAGGGTCTGCTCTTCCTTGCTGGCGTGCTGCTGACCTTCGCGGTTCTGGCCGGCGCGGTGATCGCGCTGGGGAGCCTCGGCAGCAGCGTCGGCTGGGGCTTCCAGCTCCAGTCCCCGCCGCTGGTCATCGGGCTCTCTGTGGTGATGGTGCTGATCGGTCTCAACCTGCTCGGCGCCTTCGAGATCGGCACCTCCGTCGCTGGCATTGGGGACGGTCTCGCCAGCCGTGGCGGGCGTCTCGGTGCCTTCATGACCGGCGTGCTTGCGGTCGTGGTCGCGACGCCCTGCACGGCGCCCTTCATGGGCGCGGCGATGGGCTATGCGGTGACTCAAGCCCCGGCCGTCGCCCTCTCCGTCTTCATGGCGCTGGCGCTGGGCTTCGCCCTGCCGGTGGTCGCGCTTTCCTTCGCGCCGGGCCTGCTGCGCCTGCTGCCGAAGCCCGGCCGCTGGATGCTGGTGCTGAAGCAGGCCTTCGCCTTCCCGATGTTTGCGACCGCGATCTGGCTGATCTGGGTCGCCTCGGTGCAGAGCGGGCCGCAGGGCGTGCTCGCCGCGCTCGTGGCCGTACTGGCGGCGGGCTTCGCCGTCTGGCTCGTCGGCGTGACGCGCGGCTCGTTCGCGCGCCGCGCCTTCGGTTCGGTGCTGGCCGCGCTGGTCGTGCTCGGCGCCGGCTGGTTCACCGTGCAGAACGCCATCCCCGGTGCGGCGACCGAGGCGCGGGCCGGCGATATCGAGGCCTGGTCGCCGGAGCGGGTCGCGGCCTTGCAGGCGCAGGGCAAGCCGGTCTTCGTCAATTTCACCGCGGCCTGGTGCATCACCTGCATCGCCAATGAGCGGGTCGCGCTCTCGCGGCAGGAGGTGAAGGACGCCTTCGCCAAGCTCGGTGTCGTCTATCTCAAGGCCGACTGGACCAATCGCGACGGCCGTATCGCCAAGGCGCTGGCCGAACAGGGCCGGGCCGGCGTGCCGCTCTATCTGTTCTATCCCGCCCGCAAGGAGGTGCAGGCCGAGATTCTGCCGCAGCTCCTGACGGCTGATACGCTGATCTTGGCGGCCGAGCGGGCTGCCGGGCGCAACGAGAAGACGGTGGCCCTGCCTTAGAGCCCGGCTGGAGAAATCCAGTCCTCATCCCGCGGAGGCCCGCACGGCCGTTATTCTCCGGCGACGCGGAGCGCAGACCTGAGAATCTCCTTCAGGAGATGCTCGGGTCAAACCCGGGCAATGATGGATGGGATGTCGACTCTTCGCTTACTGCGAGCGCGGGCCGAGATCGCGCGGCGCGGCGTTGATCGTGACGATCTGGCCGTTGCGCAGCTCCAGCACGGCAAGCCCGCGCTCGACCTGCCCGTCCGGGCGGAAGCGGAAGACGCCGTCGGCCCCGGCGAAACCGGAGCCGTTGGTCAGCACCGCTTCCGAAAAGCGTTGCGAACCCTGCGTACGCGCCAGCGCCGCCGCCAGCGAGACAGCGTCATAGGCGAGCGTCGCGGTGCGCGTGGGAGCACTGTTGAAGCGCTGCTGGTAGCGTCCCGCGAAGGCGTTGAAGCCGGCGGTGTCGGGCGAGGCGAACCAGCCGCCCTGGATGCCCGCCACGCGCGCGATCCCCGCATCGTTCCAGACGCCGGTGCCGAGCGGCTTGACCTTGGCCGGATTGTAGCCGGCCTCCTGCAGCAATTGGCCGAGCGTTGGCATCGTGTCGGCCGCGGCCGGCACGAACAGCGCATCGGCCTGGGCGAGCGATGGCATCAGGCGCTGGATCGCGGCCTTCATCGCGGCCGGATCGGCGCCGAAATGCTCGATCGCGGCAACGCGCACGCCGCGATTGGCGGCGGCCTGCTGGAAGGCGGCCTCGACGACCTTGCCATAGGCGGTATCCGGCACCAGCGCTGCGAAGGATTTGCGGCCCTGCTGGGCGGCATAGCCGATCACGCGGTTGACGTCGTTCTCGGGCGGAAAGGAGAGCAGGTAGACGCCGCGCGAGGCGACGTTGGAATCGCTGGAGAAGGCGATGACCGGTTTGTTGGCGGCGCGCGCGACCTGCCCCGCTGCCTGGACGGAGGGGGCGAAGAGCGGGCCGACGATCAATTCGGCCCCTTCCGACAATGCCTCCTGCGCCGCGGCGCGGGCACCGTCCGGCGTGCCGCGATCGTCCTTGACCAGCAGCGTGAGGTCGGCGTTCGGAAATTCCGCCAGCGCCATCTCGGCGGCGTTCTTCAGGGAGTTGCCGACGACGGCGCCCTGGCCCTCGGCGGTCAGCGGCAGGATGAGGCCGACCTTGACCTTGCCGGTGCCGATGGTCTGGCCGGTTGGCGCGGCGGCGCCGCCAGCAGCGGGCGTGCCCGAATCGAAGCCCGGAAGGCCGGATGTGCCGCCGCCGCAGGCTGCGAGCGCAAGCGGCAGCAGGACCGCGAAGGCCCGTGCCTTGAACCGCAGGGTCGGTGCGAGGTGCCGATGAAACACGGGCGATCTCCAGTCGTGACCGGGCCGGCGAAGCGCCGCCCGCGATAGGTCCTGCGGAACTGTTCTACCCCCGGACCTCTCGTGCCAGTGTGGAAGCCTATTTTCAAGTTGTTAACTATAGGTTGCAGGGGGTGCTGCGCGCGTTGCCATGGCGCGGGCACAGCCGCTGTGGCAGCGTGGACGGATGTCGACCGATGCCGCCGCGCGCCCTCCCAGCTACACCGCCTTCGGCCTGAAGGCCGAGGCCGAGCCTCTGGCGCCGGGTCTCCACATCGTCGCGACGCCGATCGGCAACCTCCGCGACATCTCTTTCCGCGCGCTGGCGACGCTTGCCGCCGCCGATGCGATCCTGGCCGAGGATACCCGCACCTCGAAGACGTTGCTGGCGCATTACGGGATATCGACGCCGCTCCTGCCCTATCACGAGCACAATGCTGCGCAGATGCGCCCGAAGGTGCTGGCGAAGCTGCGCGACGGCGGCAAGCTGGCCCTGATCTCGGATGCCGGCACGCCGCTCGTCTCCGATCCCGGCTACAAGCTCGTCGCCGAACTGGTGGCGGAAGGCTTAGCCGTCACCGGCATTCCCGGCCCCTCCGCCGTGCTGGCGGCATTGGTGCTGGCCGGCCTGCCGACCGACCGCTTCTTTTTCGAGGGCTTTCTGCCGCCGAAATCAGGCGGGCGCCGCACCCGTTTGACGGAACTCGCCGCCATTCCCGGCACGCTGGTCTTCTTCGAATCGCCTCGCCGGCTCGCCGAGATGCTGGCGGATGCTGCCGCCGTGCTCGGGGCGCGGCCCGGTGCGGTCGCGCGCGAGCTCACCAAGTTCTATGAGACGGTGAGGCGCGGCACGCTTCCGGAACTCGCCGCCCATTACGAGCGCGAGGAGGAGGCACGCGGCGAGATCGTCGTGATCATCGGCCCGCCCGGTGCCGCCGATCTCGTCACCAGCGACGGGGCGATCGACGAACGACTGCGCGCGGCAATGGCCAAGGTCTCGCTGAAGGAGGCCGTGGCGCAGGTCGCGGCCGAGACCGGCCAGCCGCGCCGCAAGGTCTATGCCCGCGCGCTCGAACTCACTCGCGACGATCCGTGAGCAAGGCAGGCGCCGATCCGGGCGGGCGCAGCCATAGGGCAAGGCGCTCCGGCCTGACCGGGCGCCGCGCCGAATGGCTCGCCATCCTCTGGCTGACACTGAAGGGTTATCGCCTGCTGGAGCGGCGCTTCGGCGGCAAGGGCGGCGAGATCGACCTGGTGATGAAGCGCGGCCGCACCATCGCCTTCGTCGAGGTCAAGGCACGCGGCCGGCTCGACGATGCCATGATCGCGATCACCGCGGAAAAGCAGCGCCTGGTCGAGCGGCGCATCCGGCACTGGCTCTCGCGCAATCCTTGGGCAGCCGAGCATTATTTGCGGGCCGATGCGGTGTTCCTCGCGCCCTGGCGCCGGCCGCGCCATGTGCCGGCCGCCTTCGCGCTTGTCCTCTGACGCAAGAGCATTGTGCAAAAAGTGGGTACCGGTTTTTGCTGAAACAATGCTCCAAGTTTTTGAGATCGATCACGTTTTTCGCCTTCTGACAATTTCGTCAGAAGGCGACGTGGTCGATGCCACCCACTTGCAGGAACCCGGTCCGCGGTCCGATAAGAACCGCCTGCCTGCAACAGGAAGCCTGTCATGAGCCTCAACGTCGCCATCCAGATGGACCCGATCGAGCGCATCCGGATCGCCGGGGATACCGGCTTCGCGCTGATGCTGGAAGCGCAGGCGCGCGGCCATAACCTCTACACCTACACGCCCGACAAGCTCTCGATGCGCGACGGCAAGGTCACCGCGCCGATGCGCCCGGTGAAGGTGCGCGACGTCGAAGGTGACTATTTCACGGCCGGTGCCGAGGAGAAGATCGACCTGTCCACGCTGGACGTGGTGCTGCTCCGGCAGGACCCGCCCTTCGACATGGCCTATGTCACCACGACGCACATGCTCGAGCGCATCCACCCGAAGACGCTGGTGGTCAACGACCCGACCTCGGTGCGCAACGCCCCCGAGAAGATTCTCGTCACCCATTTCCCGGAACTGATGCCGCCGACCCTGATCACCCGCGACAAGGCGGAGATCGAGGCCTTCCGCGACGAGCATGGCGAGATCGTCATGAAGCCGCTCTACGGCCATGGCGGCGCGACCGTGTTCAAGACCAGCAGGACCGATCCGAATTTCGGCTCGCTCTTCGACCTGTTCAGCAACCTCTTCCGCGAGCCCTGGGTGGTGCAGGGCTTCATCAAGGAGGTCACCGAGGGCGACAAGCGCATCATCCTGATCGACGGCAAGGCGGCCGGCGCCGTCAACCGCGTCCCGGCGGTCGGCGATCTCCGCGCCAACATGGTGCGCGGCGGCGCGGCCCGCCCGACCGACCTGTCGAAGCAGGAGCTTGCGATCTGCGAGGCGATCGGCCCGACCTTGCGCGAGCGCGGCCTGCTCTTGGTCGGCATCGACGTGATCCACGGCAAGCTCACCGAGATCAACGTCACCGCGCCCACCGGCGTGCGCGCCATCAAGAAGCTCGGCGGCCCGGATCTCGCGGCGCAGCTCTTCGACGTGATCGAGAGCAAGCGCTGAGGTTTCCAGCTTCGGCCATCTGGGGACAGGCTCCCTGAACAGCCGCGCGGCCTCCCGCACGTCATGCTCGCCCTTGTGGCGAGCATCCGCGTCTTGAACACTCCATTGTATGACTGAAGACGTGGATGGTCGGGACGAGCCCGACCATGACGGAAGCACTCAGGCCGCGACGCCGCTGCCGTTCAGCGGGTTTGCCTCGTCCCAGCCGTAGCGCAGGGTCTCGAAGCGCATCGTCAGCGCATCGACCAGCAGGAGCTTGCCGACGAGCGATTCGCCGAAGCCGGTGATGGCGCGCACCACCTCCAGCGCCATCAGCGAGCCGATCACGCCGGGCAGGGCGCCGAGCACGCCGGCTTCCGCGCAGGTCGGGATCGCGCCAGGCGGCGGCGCTTCCGGGAAGAGGCAGCGCCAGGTCGGGTTCGGCTTTCCGTCCGGCCCGCTCTCATGGGCGCGGATCGTGGTCAGCGAGCCATCGAAGCGGCCGAGCGCGCCCATCACCACCGGCTTGTGCTCGTGGAAACAGGCGTCGGTCACGGCATAGCGCGTCGCGAAATTGTCGGAGCCCTCGGCGACGACGTCGTAGAAGGCGATCATCGCGCGGGCGTTATGGGGGTCGAGCCGTGTGACATGCTCCTCGACCACGACATTCGGGTTGAGATTGCGCACGAAGCGGGCAGCGACCACCGCCTTGTGCGCGCCGATATCCTCGCTTGTGAAGATGGTCTGGCGCTGCAGGTTCGAGAGCGAGACGATGTCGTCGTCGACGATGCCGATCTTGCCGATGCCGGCGGCAGCCAGATACTGGATCAGCGGTGCGCCGAGCCCGCCGGCACCGATGACCAGCACGCGCGCGTTCTTCAGGCGTTGCTGCCCCGGCCCGCCGATCTCCGGCAGGACGATATGGCGCGCATAGCGCTCGATCTCGTCATCGTTCAGCATCATGGATGACAGCCTAAGGCCGGTGGCCGCCTTTCGGCAATCGCCATGCCGGCCCGGCCGCACCCTCGCGACGATCATGACCTTCCGCCAGCTTGGCCGCGCCGTCGAGCCATGCCATCGTGGCGCCATCGAGGGCCGGACAACGGCGCCCGGCTGCAACAGGGGATCGGTTCGATGCGTTTGGGTTCTTTCGCGGCGGCGCTCGCCGGCGTTGCGCTATCGGCTGTCGTGGCTTTCGCGCAATCGCAGCCGATCAAGCCGGCTATCGTCTATGACAAGGGCGGCAAGTTCGACAAATCCTTCAACGAGGGCGTCTTCATCGGCGCCGACAAGTTCAAGAAGGAGACCGGCGTCGATTTCCGCGATTTCGAGCCGACCAACGACGCGCAGATCGAGCAGGCGCTCCGCCGCTTCGCCCGCGACGGCCATTCGCCGATCATCGCGGTCGGCTTCTCCCAGGCGACCGCCCTGCAGAAGGTCGCGGCCGAGTTCCCGAACCTGAAATTCACGATCATCGACATGGTCGTCGAGCTGCCGAACGTGCAGTCGGTCGTCTTCAAGGAGCATGAGGGCTCCTATCTGGTCGGCCTGCTCGCCGCGATGGCCTCGAAGACCGGCAAGGTCGGGTTCGTCGGCGGCATGGATATCCCGCTGATCCGCAAATTCGCCTGCGGTTATGTCCAGGGCGTCAAGGCCGGCAAGGCCGATGCCGAGATCTTCCAGAACATGACCGGCTCGACCCCGGCCGCCTGGAACGACCCGGTCAAGGGCGGCGAGCTCGCCAAGTCGCAGATCGATCGCGGCGCCGACGTGGTTTATCACGCCGCCGGCGGCACCGGCATCGGCGTGCTCCGTGCCGTGGCGGATGCCGGCAAGCTCGGTATCGGCGTCGATTCCAACCAGAACGCCCTGCATCCAGGCAAGGTGCTGACCTCGATGCTCAAGCGCGTCGACATCGCCGCCTACAACTCCTTCAAGGCGGCGCAGGACGGTTCCTGGAAGCCGGGCGTCTCCGTGCTCGGCCTGAAGGAGGACGGCATCGACTGGGCGCTGGACGACAACAACAAGGCCCTGATCACGCCGGAGATGAAGGCGGCTGCCGACAAGGCCAAGGCCGACATCATCGCCGGCACGGTCAAGGTCCACGACTACATGTCCGATCAGAAATGCACGATGTGAGGCGCGGACAGCTCCCTTGAGTTCTGCGCCCGCCATCGAGCTCGTCGGCATCTCCAAGCGCTTCGGCCCGGTCGCCGCCAACAGGGACGTGTCCCTTTCGGTCGCCGCCGGCTCGATTCATGGCATCGTCGGCGAGAACGGCGCCGGCAAGTCGACGCTGATGTCGATCCTCTACGGCTTCTACGAGGCCGATGCCGGCGAGATCAGGATCGCGGGTGAACCACGCCGCATCCGCTCCTCGGCCGATGCGATCGCGGCCGGGATCGGCATGGTCCACCAGCATTTCATGCTGGTGGAGACGCTGAGCGTGGTCGAGAATGTCGTGCTCGGCGCCGAAGGCGGGGCGTTGCTCAAGGGCGGCGTCGGCAAGGCGCGCGCGGCGCTCGCAAAACTCTCGCAGGACTATGGCCTGGCGATCGACCCCGATGCCATCGTCGGGGAACTCTCCGTCGGCCTCCAGCAGCGCGTCGAGATCCTGAAGGCGCTCTATCGCGGCGCCGAGATCATGATTCTCGACGAACCCACGGCGGTGCTCACCCCGGCCGAGGCCGACCAGCTCTTCGCCCTGCTCCGGGCGTTGAAGGCGCAGGGCAAGACGGTGATCCTGATCACCCACAAGCTGCGCGAGATCATGGACGTGACCGATCGCGTCTCGGTGATGCGCCGGGGCGAGATGGTCGCCCATGTCGCGACAGCCGAAACCTCGCCGCCGGCTCTGGCCGAGGCGATGGTTGGCCGGCGCGTACTGCTGCGCGTCGAAAAGCGACCGCGCGAGCGCGGCGCGCCGGTGCTGGAAGCGGTCGGCCTCTCCTGCCGCGACGCGCGCGGCACAGAGACGCTGAAGGACGTGAATCTGACACTCCATGCCGGCGAGATCGTCGGCATCGCCGGCGTCGCCGGCAACGGCCAGAGCGAATTGCTGGAGGTGCTGGCCGGGCTGATCCAGCCGAGCCGTGGCGTGATCCGCCTCGGCGGGCAGATTCTTTCAGCGGCCGACCGTCATCCGGCGCGATTACGCGATCTGGGCCTGATGCATATCCCCGAGGATCGCCATCGCAGCGGCCTCGTCACCGCTTTTTCCGCGGCCGATAACGCCATTCTCGGCTACCAGCACGATCCCGCTTTCGGCGCCGGGCCGCTGCTTTCGCCGGCCCGCATCGATGCCCATGCCCGCGAGGCCTTTGCGGCTTACGACGTGCGCCCGCCGGATCCGGCGCTGAAGACGGCGAAATTCTCCGGCGGCAACCAGCAGAAGATCGTGCTCGCCCGCGAGATCGAGCGGGGTCCCAAAGTGCTGCTCGTCGGCCAGCCGACACGTGGCGTCGATATCGGTGCGATCGAGTTCATCCATCGCCGCCTGGTTGCTTTGCGCGATCAGGGCGTCGCGATCCTGCTCGTCTCGGTCGAGCTTGAGGAGGTGATGGCACTCTCCGACCGAATCATCGCCATGTGCGGCGGCCGGATCACCGGCGAGCGGGCAGCCGAGACCGCCGACGAGCGCGATCTCGGCCTGCTGATGGCGGGCATCGAGGAGGCCGCATGATGGAGCAGAGATTGACATTGGTGACGCTCGGTGTCGGCGATCTCGGCCGGTCGCGGCGCTTCTATGCCGCGCTGGGCTGGAACGAGATCGAGCCGCGGCAGGACAGCGTCGCCTTCTTCCAGCTGAACGGCATTGGCCTGTCGCTCTTTCCGAGGGCCGAACTGGCGAAGGATGCCGAGGTCGCGGACAGCGCCGCCGGCTTCTCCGGTATCACTCTCGCGCATAACCTGCGCAGCGAGGCGGAGGTCGATGCGCTGTTCGCGGAGATGGTTGCAGCGGGTGCGGCGGCGGTGAAATCGCCCCGAAAGGTCTTCTGGGGCGGCTATTCCGGCTATGTCGCCGATCCCGACGGGCATCTCTGGGAAATCGCCCATAACCCCTTCTTCCCGCTCGACGGAGCCGGCAACGTGACGCTCGCCGGATGAGCGCCGCGCCCGTCGACCTCCCACGCTGGGCCGATGTCGCGATGGTGCCGCTGGTTTCGGTCGCGGCGGCTTTGCTCGTCGCCGGGCTCGTGGTCGTCGGCATCGGCGAGAATCCGCTGGAGGCGACGGCGCTGCTTCTGCGCGGCGCGCTCGGCAGCGCCGAGGGCATCGGCTTCACGCTCTACTACGCGACCAACTTCATCTTCACCGGGCTCGCGGTTGCCGTCGCCTTCCATGCCGGCCTGTTCAATATCGGCGGCGAGGGGCAGGCGACGGTCGCCGGCATTGCCATGGCGATCGCCTGCCTTGCGCTTCCCGCCCTGCCCGGCTTTCTCGCGGCGCCCTTCGCGATCCTGGCCGCCGCCGCTGGTGGCGCGGTTTACGCCTTCATCCCCGGCTGGCTCCAGGCCAGGCGGGGCAGTCATGTCGTCATCACCACGATCATGCTGAACTTCGTCGCGGCGACGCTGATCGTCTATCTCTTGCGCGAGATCATCGGCAAGCCCGGCTCGATGCAGCCGGAAACGCCGGATTTCCCGGCACAGGCCGTGCTGACGCCGATGCATCAATGGCTGACGCCCTTCGGTATCGACCTGCCTTCGACCCCGCTGAACACAGCCTTCCTGCTGGCTCTGATGGCGCTGGTCGCCGTCTGGCTGCTGATCTGGCGCACGCGACTGGGTTATGCGATCCGCACCGTCGGCGCCAATCCGCGCGCCGCTGCCTATGCCGGTATCTCGCCAGCCGCCGTCACCATGATCGCCATGGCGATCTCGGGCGCGCTCGCTGGCGGGCTCGCGGTCAACGAGGCGCTTGGCGTCCAGCACCGGCTCGTGCTCGATTTCACCGCAGGCTACGGCTTCGTCGGCATCGCGGTGGCTCTGATGGGGCGCGGCCACCCGGCCGGCGTCGGTCTCGCCGCTCTGCTCTTCGGCGTGCTCTACCAGGGCGGCGCCGAACTCTCCTTCGACAAGCCGGCCATCACCCGCGACATGGTCGTGGTCATCGGCGGCGTGCTCGTGCTTTTCGCCGGCGCGCTCGACGGGCTGTTCCGCCGGCTCGTGGCGAGGGTGCTGCGGGTCGGCGGAGGGGCGGCGTGATGGACCTGCTCCAGACAATCGCCGTCGTGCTCGATTCGATGATCCGGCTCTCGATCCCTCTGATCTGCGCGGCCATGGCGGGTTTGTGGTCGGAGCGGGCCGGCGTCGTCGATATCGGTCTCGAAGGCAAGATGCTGATCGCCGCCTTCGCCTCGGCGGTTGCTGCCTTCGTCACGGGCTCGGCCTGGGCCGGGCTCGGCGCCGGCATTCTGGCATCGCTGGCGCTGGCACTGGTCTATGGCTTCGCCGCGATTACCTGGCGCGGTAACCAGATCGTCTCCGGCGTCGCCGTCAACATGCTGGCGGCGGGGCTCACCGTCATCCTCGGTAATGCCTGGTACGGGCAGGGCGGGCGCACCCCTTCGCTCGAAGGCGCGGCCCGCTTCGGCGAGCTCACCTTGCCCTTCGCCGGTTGGGCGCGCGCGAACGTGCCCGGCCTCGGCCTGTTCTATGACGAGGTCGTCTCGGGCCATGCCGCCCCGGCCTATCTCGCCTTCCTCTGCGTGCTCGTCACGGCCCTGGTGCTCAAGTGCACCCGCTTCGGCCTGCGCATCCGCGCCGTCGGCGAGAACCCGGCGGCGGTCGACACGGCCGGCATCTCGGTCGCGAGCTTGCGCTATGGCGCCGTCGCGATCTGTGGCGTGCTCTGCGGCATCGGCGGCACCTATCTCGCCGTCGCGCAATCCGCCGGTTTCCTGCCGCATATGACGGCGGGGCGCGGTTTTATCGCGCTCGCGGCCGTGATCTTCGCGAATTGGCGGCCCTGGCCCGCACTCGGCGCCTGCCTGCTCTTCGGCCTGCTCGATGCCATCGCAATCCGTCTCCAGGGCGTGACATTGCCCGGCATCGGCCTCGTGCCGGTGGAAGCGATCCAGGCCTTGCCCTATCTGATGACCATCGTCCTGCTCGCCGGCTTCATCGGCAAGGCGACGCCGCCCAAGGCCTCCGGCCTGCCCTATGTCAAGGAACGCTGATTTGCCGGCCGATATCGATTTCGAGGCTCTGTTTGCCGCCGCCGCCGCCATCCAGCCGCGCGCCTATGCGCCCTATTCGCGCTTCAAGGTCGGCACCGCACTGCTGGCCGATGATGGCGCCGTCCATGCCGGCTGCAATGTCGAGAACGCTGCCTATCCCGTCGGCTCCTGCGCCGAGGCCGGGGCGATAGCGGCCATGATCGCGGCCGGCGGCAAGGCGATCCGCGCCGTCGTAGTCTTCGGCGAAGGCGCCGAGCTGGTCACGCCCTGCGGCGCCTGCCGCCAGCGCATCCGCGAATTCGCCGCGCCGGAGACGCCGATCGCGGTCGCCGGCCCCGAGGGCATCCGGGCGCGGTTCACGCTGGACGAGCTGTTGCCAGCCTCCTTCGGACCGGCCAATTTGCCGCGGTGATTTGGGCCGCGTCACGCGGCCGAAGGAGAGCGTGCGATGGCGGCCGATCCGGCCTTCGACGAAGTGGCGTCCATCCTGGCGGAGCGGGGTGTCGATACGATCGACTGTGCGATCGTGCTCGGCACCGGCCTCGGCGCCGTCGCCGAGGAGGTCCAGGATGCGATCCGCATCCCCTATGCCGACCTGCCCGGCTTTCCGCGCGGCGAGGTCTCCGGCCATGCCCGCGAGCTCTGCTATGGCACGCTGCATGACCGCAAGGTGCTGATCTATCAGGGCCGCGCCCATTACTACGAGGGCGGCGATTCCGCGGTGATGCGCGTGCCGCTCGGCATGCTCACCGCCTTCGGCTCGCCGCCTTTGATCCTGACCAATGCGGCGGGCTCGCTTTCGGCGGAGATGCGTCCCGGCAGCCTTGCGATCATCACCGACCACATCAACCTGAACGGCCCCAACCCGCTCGTCGGCGACAAGGGCGATGGCCGCTTCGTGCCGTTGGTCGACGCCTATGACCCGCATTTGCGCGGCCGCTTCAAGCGCGCGGCGCAGAAGGCGACGATCCCGCTCGGCGAGGGCGTCTACATGTGGTTCACGGGGCCGAGCTTCGAGACGCCGGCCGAGATTCGCATGGCGAAGCTGCTGGGCGCCGATCTCGTGGGCATGTCGACCGTGCCGGAGGTGATCCTGGCCCGGCGCTACGGCTTGCGCGTCGCCGGTCTCTCGATTGTCACCAATATGGGCGCAGGGCTCCATGGCGGCACGCCGCATCACACCGAGACCCGCGACGTTGCCGGCCTTGCGGCGGGCGCGCTCAGGCGCCTGCTGCGCGCCTTCCTGTCGGAGTTGTAAGCCATGTCCGATGCCGATCTCGCCAGGCGCGCGCTCGCGCTGCTCGACCTCACAGATCTCGCCGACGATGCCACGGAAGCAGGCACCCGCGATCTCTGCCATCGCGCCGTCTCCGGCCCTGTGCCGGTCGCGGCGGTCTGCCTGTGGCCGCGCTTCGTCGCGGCGGCCCGCGCCGAACTGGGCGACGGCCCCGTCCGCATCGCGACCGTCGTGAACTTTCCCGATGGCGACACGCCGATCGCCCCGGCGATGCGCGAGACCGAGGAGGCGCTCGCCGCCGGCGCCGACGAGATCGACCTCGTCTTGCCCTGGCGGGCCGTTCTCGCCGGCCATACCACGTCGGCTGCGGCGATGGTTCGCAACGTCAAGATGCTCTGCGACGAGCGCCGCCTGAAGGTGATCCTGGAGACCGGTGAATACCCCAATCTCGACAAGATCAGGACGACGGCTGAGCTCGCCATCGAAGCCGGCGCCGATTTCATCAAGACCTCGACCGGCAAGACCGCGAACTCGGCCAGCATCCCGGCAGCTCGCGTGATGCTGAACGTCATCGCGGAGGCGGGCCGCCCCGTCGGGCTGAAGCCGTCCGGCGGGATCAGGACGCTGGCCGACGCCACGCGCTATCTCGATCTCGCCGATGCAATCATGGGAGAGGATTGGGTAACGCCCACGACATTCCGCTTCGGCGCCAGCGGCCTCTATGCGGCGCTGGTCGACGCGATCGCCGGCGCCGCGCCCGATGCCGCGCCGCGTGGAGGTTATTGATGCGCCTGACCCAGGAGATCATCGCCGCCAAGCGCGACGGTGCGGAACTGCCCGAGGCCGATATCCGCCAGCTCATAGCCGGCCTGCCGGATGGCTCGGTCAGCGAGGGGCAGGCCGCCGCCTTCGCCATGGCGGTCTATTTCAACGGCATGAGCGAGCGCGAGCGCGTGGCGCTGACGCTGGCCATGCGCGATTCCGGTACGGTGCTGCGCTGGGACGATCTGCCCGGTCCTGCCCTCGACAAGCATTCGACCGGCGGCGTCGGCGACACGGTCAGCCTGCCATTGGCGGCAGCGGTCGCGGCCTGCGGCGGCCATGTCCCGATGATCTCCGGCCGCGGCCTCGGCCATACCGGCGGCACGCTCGACAAGCTTGACGCCGTGCCAGGCTATGTCACGCAGCCCGGCACCAATCTCTTCCGCAAGGTGGTGCATGAGGTCGGCTGCGCCATCATTGGCCAAACCGCCGATCTCGCGCCGGCCGACAAGCGCCTCTACGCGATCCGCGATGTCACCGCGACGGTGGAATCGCTGCCGCTGATCACGGCTTCGATCCTGTCGAAGAAGCTCGCCGCCGGCCTGCACGGCCTGGCCATGGACGTGAAATTCGGTTCCGGCGCCTTCCTGCCGGATTACGGCAAGGCGCAGGCCCTGGCGCAGGCGCTGGTCGGCGTCGCCAACGGCGCCGGCATGCCGACGACCGCTCTGCTCACCGACATGAGCGAACCGCTCGCCTCGGCCGCCGGCAATGCGCTCGAGGTCGCCTATGCGCTCGACCATCTCACCGGGCGCCATCGCGAGCCGCGCTTCCACGAGGTCACGGTCGCGCTCGCCGCGGAGATGTTGCTGCTCGGCAAGCTCGCGCCGGATCTCGATAACGCCCGCGCGAAGATCGAGCAGGCCTTCGCCTCCGGCGCCGCGGCCGAGCGCTTCGCAAGGATGATCGTGGCGCTGGGCGGTCCGGCCGATCTGCTGGAGGCGCCGCAGAAGCATCTTGCCGCCGCGCCGGTCGTGAAGCCGGTCTATCCTGAGACGCCGGGGGGGGTCGCTTCCATCGATACGCGCGCAATCGGGCTCGCTGTCGTGGCGCTCGGCGGCGGCCGCGTGCGTCCGCAGGACCCGATCGACCATGCCGTCGGTATCGTCGCTCTGGCGGGCATCGGCGACGCGGTCGGCCCCGACCGGCCGCTCGGCATTGTCCATGCCCGCAATGAGGCCGGTTACGATACGGCAAGCGAGCGCTTGCGTAAGGCCTATCGGATCGGAGAGGGTGCGGCGCGCGGCCCGCTGGTCGCGGAACGGATCACGGAGAGGGTCGCGGGATGAGTCTGCTTCTGGCCATGAGCGGCTGGCATGTCGAGGATTGGCGTGCGCGCTTCCAGGCGCTGCTGCCGGATATGCCGATCGTCGTCCTGGGCGAGCCCTTCGACCGCCGTGCCGTGCATTATGTCGCGAGCTGGAAGCATCCGCCCGGCAGCCTGACCGGCCTGCCCAATCTCGCGGCGATCTTCTCGCTGGGTGCTGGTGTCGATTTCCTTTTCGCCGACGACAAGCTGCCGGAGGCGCCGATCGCGCGCATCGTCGACCCCGACCTGACGACGCGGATGAGCGAATACATCGTCCTGCATTGCCTGAGCTATCTGCGCCAGCAGCGCCGCTACGACAGCCAGCAGCGCGAAAAGCTATGGGACGACGACCGCAACCAGCCGGCCGCCCGCTCGGTCCGCGTCGGGATCATGGGGCTGGGCGAGCTCGGCCAGGACGCCGCCCGCAAGCTCACCGTCATGGGCTTCGACGTCGCCGGCTGGAGCCGCTCGCCCAAGACCATCGAGGGTCTCCAGACCTTCTCCGGCGAGGATGGCATGAAGGCCTTTCTGGGCCGTACCGACATTCTCGTCAGCCTCCTGCCGCTGACGCCGGACACGCGCGGCATCATCAATGCCGAGATGCTCTCCGGCCTCGCGCAGGGCGGGCGCCTCGGCGGGCCGTTCCTGATCAATGCCGGGCGCGGCGGCCTGCAGGTCGCCGACGATATCCTTGCCGCGCTCGATGCCGGCACGCTGAAGGGCGCGACGCTTGACGTCTTCGAGGTCGAGCCGCTTCCGGCGGATTCGGCCCTCTGGACCCACCCCGGCGTGACGGTGACGCCGCATAACTCGGCGATGTCGGAGCCGGAGGCGATCGCGACGGCCGTCGCCACGCAGATCCGGCGGCTGGAGGCGGGTGAGCCTCTGCTCAACGTGGTCGATCCCGCGCGGGGCTACTGAGGCTAGAGCATCGGCCCGAAAAGTGGGGAGCGGTTTTCGGAAACAGCTGATGCAAAATCAAAGAGCCAGATCATCAGACTGAATAATCAGTCGAATGATCTGGCCCGCGGCTGTCACGGAACGGTCGCGGCGCTGTCGTCGCGCCGCAATCCGGGCGGGCGAAGCGAGGGCCTCGCCTTATCCCGGAGCCATTCCATGCGCCTGCCGCTTATCGCCGCCCTGTTGCTGTCCTCGACCATGCTCGCAGGGGCGCAGGATGCACAGAAGGAATTCCCCTCGAAGCTCGTCGGCCATGCCTTGCTGCCGGCGAACACCATCATCCCCGCGCCGGCCGATGCGCCGGCCGATCTCAAGGTCTCCGGCAAGTTCGTCACGCCCGGCAAGCGCGTCGAGGCGGTCGGCACCGTCATGGGCACCTCCGGCGGGCGCCCGACCGGGCTCTCCACCCCCTTCGCCGGCCAGCCCGTGCAGGGCTTCTCCGGCATCCGCTCGCTCGGCAACAGCGAGTTCCTCGTGCTGACCGACAATGGTTTCGGCTCGAAAGTGAACTCGCCGGACGCGATGCTGTTCTTCCATCGCCTCAAGGCCGATTTCGGCAAGGGCGCGGTCGAGCGGCTTTCGACCACCTTCCTGCACGATCCCGACAAGAAGATTCCCTTCCGCATCGTCCATGAGGGTACCGAGAAGCGCTATCTCACTGGCGCGGATTTCGATCCCGAGTCGATCCAGCCGATCGGCGGCAAGTACTGGATCGGCGAGGAGTTCGGCCCCTATCTCATCCGCGTCGACGGCAACGGCAAGGTCGAGGCAGTGTTCGAGACGCTGGTCGACGGCAAGCCGGCCCGCTCGCCCGATCATTATGCCATCACCACGCCGGGCGCGCCGGACCAGAGCGTCGCCTTCAACGTGCGCCGCTCCAAGGGCTTTGAAGGCATGGCGCAGTCGCCGGACGGCCGCTTCCTCTATCCGCTGCTCGAAGGCCCGCTCTGGAACGCCGAGACCAAGGGCAATGAAGAGGTCGACGGCAAGGACGTGCTGCGCATCCTCGAGTTCGATGTCGCCAATGAGAAATGGACCGGCCGTTCCTGGTTCTACCCGCTCGAACTGAAGGGCAACGCCATCGGCGACTTCAACATGATCGATGTTACGACGGCGCTGATCATCGAGCGCGATAACGGCGAAGGCACCGCCGACAAGGCTTGCGCCGCCGGCCAGAAGGGCCCGGACTGCTTCCACGACCTCGCCAAGTTCAAGCGCATCGTGAAGATCGAGATGACCGAGGCGAATGTCGGCAAGCCCGTGCGCAAGGTCGGCTTCATCGACCTCATGAAGATCGCCGATCCCGACGGCAAGGCGAAGCAAGGTGCCATCGACGGCGTTCTGCCCTTCCCGTTCTTCACCATCGAGAATGTCGACGTGGTCGATCGCGCCAATGGCATCATCGTCGTCGGCAACGACAACAACCTGCCCTTCTCCTCCTCGCGCGACCCGAAGAAGGCCGACGACAACGAGCTGGTGCTCCTGTCGGTGAAAGAACTGCTCGACGCGAAGTGATCGTCCGCCGCTGGCGCGCGAAGCGAGGAAGACCTGACGGCCGGACCCGCCCGACCGTCAGGCATTCCCAGTTTGTTCTGGAAGCATCGCCGACTCGGGCGTACAATATTGGCGACCAAGCGCCTCGTGCGCGAGGCCTAGTGGTTGGATGATCGTCACCGATGGAGGTGATCATGATGACCGCGAATATGAAGACCGGACGGACGCAGGACTGGCTTAACCTGATCCTCGCCGCGCTGCTGTTCTTCTCGCCCTGGTTCATGGGCTATACCGGCGATGTGATGCCGGCGCGCAATGCCTGGATCGTCGGCGCGGTGCTCGCATTGATCGCGATTGCCGCGATTTCGGCCTTTGCCGAATGGGAGGAGTGGCTGAACCTGGCGCTCGGGCTCTGGCTGGTGGCCTCGCCCTGGATGCTCGGCTTCACGACCCATCTTCCCGCCTTCTGGAGCCATCTCGTGGTCGGCCTGCTGACCGCGGGGATTTCGGCCTGGGCGGTGTGGGATTATCGGCACGAGCCGCACGCGACGGCCTGAGAGCGTTGCTCTCCTTTCGGCTCCGGCGCGGCCTAGCTGCGTAGCGCGCCGGGGCCGCCGACCGCCGCCGGCGGGCATTTGCCCGAGATGATCATGCCCAGCACCTCGTCCTGGGTGACGTCCGCCGTGCGGGCTGTGCCAACGACCTTGCCGTTCTTCATCACCGTGACGCGGTCGGCGAGATCGAAGACGTCGTGCAGGTCGTGGCTGATCAGGAAGATGCCGATGCCCTGCTTCTTGAGCTGCAGGATCAGCTCGGCGACCTGCTTGGTCTCGGCAGGCCCGAGCGCCGCCGTCGGCTCGTCCATGATCAGCACGCGCGCGTTGAAATAGATCGCCCGCGCGATCGCGACCGACTGGCGCTGGCCACCCGAGAGCGCCTTCACCGGTTCCTTGAAGCGGCGGAAATGCGGGTTGAGCCGGCCCATCACCTTGCGGGTCTCGGCCTCCATCGTCGCATCGTCGAGCGTACCCCAGCCGGTCAGCAACTCGCGGCCGAGGAAGATATTGGCGGCGGCGTCGACATTGTCGGCCAAAGCGAGCGTCTGGTAGATCGTCTCGATGCCATGGCGCTTGGCATCGCGCGGGCTCGCGATCGTTGCTTCCTCGCCATCGACGTGGATCGTGCCGGCATCGGCCTTGTAGGCGCCGGACAGGATCTTGATCAGCGTCGACTTGCCCGCGCCGTTATGGCCGAGCAGGCCGACGACTTCGCCCGGCATCAAATCGACGCTGGCGCCATCGACCGCCTTGATGCCGCCGAAGGCGATCGAGATGTCGCGCATCTCGATCAGGGGCGTGCCTTGGCCGGGATGGGTCTCTGTGAGATCGGCTGGTTCTGAGATGCTCATCGCTCCCCCTCACCCAAGCCGCTTGCGGTAGAGCCCGTCGAGCCAGACCGCGAGCACGAGCACGATGCCGACGACGATGTTCTGCAAGGGCGCATCGACGCCGATCAGCACCATGCCGGATTGCAGCGACTGCATCACCAGCGCCCCGAGCATCGCGCCGGAGATGGTGCCGACGCCACCCGCAAGCGATGTGCCGCCGATCACCGCGGCTGCGATGACATAGAGCTCGTCCAGCGTGCCGGCGGCATTGGTCGAGGCGTTCAGGCGCGCCGTCGAGATACAGGCGGAGATGCCGACGAGCACGCCCATCAATCCGAAGACCAGCGTCAGCACCTTGCGCGTCTTGACGCCGGAAAGCTGCGCCGCCTCGGGGTTCCCCCCGATCGCGAAAACATAGCGACCGAAGCGCAGCCGGTTGGCGAGCAGGGTGATGACGACGCCGACGCCTAATGCCATCAGTACCGGCACGGCGAGCCCGTGGCCGATGCTGAGACCGCCTTCGGGCCAGGTGCCACCCTTCGCTTCGACGAGGCGCCGCGCCACACCGGCCGGCAGGGTATAGGCGTTCGCCACCATCACCATGGCCAGAACCGCGGCGCAGCCGAGCCCGGCGATGGCGATCTCGGCCCAGAGCGGGCGCAGCACGAAGCCGAAGCGCTTGCGGCGCCGGCGGATCAGCGCCGCGCCCAGGCAGATCACAGCACAAAGGCCGATGCCGATCGCCCAGGAAGCGTTGGTGCCGATCGCGCCCTCGACGCCGCCGCCGAACGGGCGGAAGCGCGAATCCATCGGCGCGATGGTCTGGCCCTGCGTGACCCACCAGGCAGCGCCGCGCCAGACCAGCAGACCGCCGAGCGTGACGATGAAGGAGGGGATAGCGAGATAGGCGATCAGCGCGCCCTGCAGCAGGCCGACGAGCCCGCCCAGCACCATCGCGAGCAACAGGCTGACCAGCCAGGTCAGCGGGTGTTCCAGGCCCCAGAGCTCCGGCAGAACCCGGACCTGCACCAGCCCGACCACCATCCCGACGAAGCCGAGCATCGAGCCGACCGAGAGGTCGATATTGCGGGTGACGATGACCAGCACCATGCCGCAGGCCATGATCGCGATCGAGGCGGTCTGGACCCAGAGATTCCACAGATTGCGCGGCGTCAGGAAAGCGCCGTCCGACAGCCAGTTGAAGCCGAGCCAGATCACTGCGAGCGCCGCCACCATGCCGATCATGCGCGGATCGAACTCGATCTCGCGCAGACGGTCGGCAAGGCCGCGCGCCTCTTGCGCCGGGCTGGCGGGCGCTGGGGCCGTTTCAGTCACAGGCCTTGACCTTGCCGGGCGCGACGCCCTGGCAGACCGCCGCTTTCGGCGCCCAGCCGGCATCGATCACGACATTGAGGTTCTCCTTCGTCACCGGCACCGGCGTCAGGAACAGCGCGGTCATCTTCTGCTTGGACGGGCCCTGGTCCCAGCTCACCGATTTCGGGATCTCGTTGAGCTTGGTGCCGCCGGCGAGTTTGAGCGCGATCTCGGCGGCGTTGCGCCCGAGTTCGCGCGCATCCTTCCAGATGGTCACGGTCTGCGTGCCCAACGCGACGCGGTTCAGCGCCGCGCGGTCGGCATCCTGGCCGGAGACCGGCACCGCGCCCGCCATGCCCTGCGCGTCCAGCGCCGCGATGGCGCCGCCGGCGGTGCCGTCATTGGCCGCGATCACGGCGTCGACCTTGTTCTGGTTGCGCGTCAGGATCTGCTCCATGTTGCGCTGGGCATTGGCGGGCAGCCATTGGTCGGTGAAGGCCTCGCCGGCATTCTTGATCTTGCCGCCGTCGATGGCGGGTTTCAGGATCTCGATCGAGCCCTGGTAGAGGAAGCCGGCATTCGGATCCTGGCTCGAGCCCTTGATGAAGACGTAGTTGCCCTGAGGCTTCGCCTTCTGGATTTCGCGCGCCATCATCCGGCCGACCTCGACATTGTCGAAGGTCAGGTAGAAGGCCTGCGGGATTTCGATCAGCCGGTCATAGCCGACGACGGCGATGCCTTCGTTCACCGCCTTCTCGACGGCGGGGCGGATCGCCTGCGCGTCCTGCGCCAGCACGATGATCGCCTTGGCGCCGCGTGCGATCAGGCTCTCGACATCGGTGAGCTGCTTGGCCGGCGAGGATTGGGCGTCGGCCGAGAGATAGGTGCCGCCGGCCTTCTCGATCGCCGCCTTGATCGCGGCCTCGTCGGTTTTCCAGCGCTCCTCCTGGAAATTGGACCAGCTGACCCCGACGACGGGCCCCTTGGACTGGGCGAAGGCGCTGGCATGAACGGATAGGGCGGCAACGGCGATGCTCGCCGCGAGGACGAAACGCTTCATCTCGATGACCTCCTGAGCTTCCTCTGCCGCAGACTCTCAGGCTTCTCCGAGCCTCCAAGGCGTCCGGCGTACGAAGCTCAGCCCAGCCGCCCGAGGCTGTCAAGCAGACGAAGGAAGGGTCAGATGGTGCGCTTGTCAGGGGAATCGCAGAGGTCGTTCTGGATGCAGCGCCCGCATTCGGGGCGCAGCGCCTTGCAGGTGTAGCGCCCGTGCAGGATCAACCAGTGATGGGCATGCCGGCCGAACTCCCCGGGAATCGCCTTCTCCAGCCCCATCTCGACCTGCAAGACGTTCTTGCCCGGCGCGATCCGGAGGCGATTGGACACGCGAAAGACATGGGTGTCGACTGCGTGCGTGATTTCGCCGAAGGCGATGTTGAGCACGACATTGGCGGTCTTGCGGCCGACGCCGGGCAGGCTCTCCAGCGCCTCGCGCGTCGCCGGCACCTCGCCGCCGAACTCGGCGATCAACTTCTCGCAGAGCGCGATCACATTCTTCGCCTTGGTGCGGAAGAGCCCGATCGTCTTGATGTAGTTGCGCACCGTCTCCTCGCCGAGCGCGAGCATCTTGGCCGGCGTATCGGCGATGGCGAAGAGCGGGCGCGTGGCCTTGTTGACGCCGGCATCGGTCGCCTGCGCCGAGAGCACGACGGCGACCAGCAGGGTGAAGGCGTTCACCGATTCCAGCTCGCCCTTGGGCTCCGGATTGGCCGCCTGGAAGCGGCTGAAGATCTCGCGGACCTCCGCCGGTTTGCGGGCGCGCGGCAACGTGATGCGCTTGGCGGGTGGGCGGGCGCGCGCGGGCCTGTTCTGCTGGTCCATCACGGCGTTATAATGCGGCTATGGACCCCGGCAAGAGCACGGCCAGTGAGATGCCTGTCAGCGGCGGCACGGATGCTTCCGAGCGCCCGGTCTTCGACGCCACGATCACGCCGCATCGCTCGCTCGGCCAGAACGGCTTCCGCATCGTTATGACGCTGGTCTGCCTTGCCAGCGTGATCTCTTCGATTCCCTTCGTCGTGCTCGGCGCCTGGCCGGTCGCCGGCTTCTTCGGCATCGACATCCTCGCGCTCTTCGTCGCCTTCCACGTCAATTTCCGGCATGCGCGGTCCTTCGAGCGCATCGTGGTGACGCCGCTGGAAATCTTCCTGCGCAAGGTCTCGCATCACGGGCGGGAAACGGTCTGGCGCTTCAATCCGGTCTGGACCCGGCTCGAGCGCCAGACGGACGAGGATTACGGCCTGCTCGGCCTGAAGCTGGTCTCGCGCGGGCAGAGCGTCGCGATCGCCTCCGCGCTCTCGCCGCATGAGCGCTCCGGCTTCGCCGATGCATTGGGCTCGGCCCTGTCGAGCGCGCGTCGCGGGCCGGACTACAACGCGCCCTGAGCAGCAACGGCCTTGGCGAGCCAGATCGTGTGGCCGCCGCAATTCGGATCCTCGACGACATGGTCGATGACCGAGAAGCCGTTCTCCGCCAGCAGCGTGCGATAGTCCTCCGGATCGAGGCTGCCATGGTAAAGCGCCTCGCCCTCGAAGCTGCCGATCGCCTCGCCATGCGAAGGGCCGCTGGTGAACATCAGGGCCGCGCCCGGCGCCGCATGCGCCGCGAAGATCCTGAACATCCCGCGCTGGTCTTCCGGCGTCAGGTGGAAGAAGGAATCCCAGGCGATCAGGCCGCCGAAGCGGCGCCCGAGCGCGAGGTGGCGCATATCGGCGACCTGCCAATCGCCATCGGGAAAGCGCTGTTGGCACAGCGCGATCATCGCCGGTGCGGAATCGACGCCGGTGACGGCATGGCCTTGCGCAAGGAAATGGCCGGCGATCGGCCGGCCGGTGCCGCAACCAATGTCGAGGATCGTGGCGTTGGGCATCACGATGGCCTTGAAACGCGCCAGCCAGGCTCCCTCGTACAAGGTCTCGCCGCGCAAGCCGTCATAGGTGGCGGCATGGCGCTGGTAGAGATCGATGACGGCGTCGGCGGGGGAGGTCATGCGCTATGAACCCTCATCCTGCGGGTGCCCGCAACCCCGCCCTTGCCAGCTTTCGGGTGGGAACGGCATGGTGGGCGCCCTAGATTCGCATCATGACGAATGATGCGAGGTTCCCATGAACGCTCATGCTTCCATGAAAACGGCGATGACCCCGACGCGCTTCTCCAATGCGGTGCTGGCGCGCGCCGCCGATTCGATGCCGAGCGAGGCCGATTTTCCCGCCGTCGCCCCCGGCTCGGACTACGACACCGTCCGGCGCATCCTCTCCTTCATCACCCATAACTGGCGCGAGCAACCGACGATCGAGGCGATCGCGGAGGCCGCCGGCGCGACCCCGACCGATGTCCATCACCTCTTCCGGCGCTGGTGCGGCCTGACGCCGAAGGCCTTCCTGCAGGCGATCACGCTCGACCATGCCAAGGGGCTGCTCTCGTCTTCGGCCAGTATCCTCGACACGGCGCTCGAAGTCGGCCTCTCCGGCCCCGGCCGCCTGCACGATCTCTTCGTGACGCATGAGGCGATGTCGCCCGGCGAGTGGAAGACCGGTGGCGAGGGGCTGAAGCTCTCCTACGGCTTCCATGCATCGCCCTTCGGCGAGGCGCTGATCGTCATCACGGAGCGCGGCCTTGCCGGCCTCGGCTGGGTCTCGAACAGCGTCGACGGCGGCAAGGTCGTCGGCGGGCGAGCCGAGGCGCTGGCCGACATGATGCGGCGCTGGCCCCATGCCGACTACCATTACGACCCGGTCCTGACCGCGCCCTATGCCGGGCGCATCTTCGAGCCCAAGGCCTGGTCGGCGGAGACGCCTTTGCGCGTCGTGCTGATCGGCACCGATTTCGAGGTGCGTGTCTGGGAGACGCTGCTGCGCATCCCCGTCGGCTGTGCCACCACCTATGGCGAGGTCGCCAGCCATATCGGCAAGCCGAGCGCGGCGCGGGCCGTCGGCACGGCGGTCGGCAAGAACCCGATCTCCTTCGTGGTGCCCTGCCACCGCGTCATCGGCAAGTCCGGCGCGCTGACCGGCTATCACTGGGGCCTGACGCGCAAGCGCGCCATCCTCGGCTGGGAGGCCGGGCAGACCGCGGCCGGCTGAGGCTGCCCTATTTCCTGAGGTACATGTCCCAGCAGGGCGAGAGCGGCACGAGGCGGCGATCCTTCCAGGCCAGCTGGAAATGCGTCGCGATTGCCGCCCGCTTGAACTCGACCGGGCATTTTGGCCGCAGGATCGCATCGGTCTCGCGCAACGCGTCGAGCATCTCGGGCGTCACCGCCGGATTGGTGCGATCGACATCGATGCCGAGCGCGACGTTGCGAGGCGGCTGGCGCTTGAGCCGATGGTTGAAGGGGTTGATGAAGTCGAGCGAAAAGAAGCCATTGAGCTGGCGCCGGTTCACCGTTTCCCAGCGTTCGATCGCATCGATCCCCTGCTGCAGTTCGAGCAGCCAGGTCGCCTGGTGATCGATTTCGGAGAACAGGATGGCGGAGGGCAGCTGGCCGCGGCGCACCAGGTCCTCATAGGCCTCCTGATACTTGGCATAGTGCTCGATCATGCTGGCCGAACGGCTGGCGAGGATCGGCTTGAGGCTGACGCGGCCGAGCGGCCCCACATCCGGCACGTCGAGCGCCGTATAGCGCGGCGCGGCGATCAGCGCGCGCGCTCCGCGTTCGAAGAAGATCACTGCGCTCGGCAGCGCAACCGCCATCACAAGCACCAGCACATAGGGCCGGAGCGGATCACCGTAGCGCAGGCGATAATCGCAGAGCACCAGTAGCAGCACCGGCCATAGGCCGACGAATTCGAGCGAACCGCTGTTTTGCGTTTCGCCGAGGATGAGCGCGAAAAGGCTCGCGCAGAGCCAGCCCAACGGCGAGGCCAGCAGGCCCGGCAGGGTGACGCCCGGCCCTCGCTTGGTCGCCAGGGCGAGAACGCCGATCAGCAGAAGGCAAGGCACGATCACGTTGAACTTGATCGAGGCCAGGGTGAA
The DNA here is from genome assembly GCF_945957345.1 of uncultured Allobosea sp. Taxonomy (GTDB): domain Bacteria; phylum Pseudomonadota; class Alphaproteobacteria; order Rhizobiales; family Beijerinckiaceae; genus Allobosea. Next base: position 29,192 of record NZ_CAMFKW010000048.1, read on the forward strand.
GAAGCGCGAGACGAAGGAGGCGGAATTGAGCGCGGCCAGCGTCAGCACGTCTTCGAGATAGGCATGGACCAGCCCTGCCGTGAGTTCCAGCACGCACAGCACGGCAATGACCGTGACCGCCGCGAGCAGCGCCTCGCGGAAGCGCATACGACCGGCCAGGACGGCATAGCCGACGAGGACGGCGCCCGAGACCGGCCCCGTCACCTTGATCAGGAAGAGCGACGTCATCAGCAGGATGACGAGGAGCGTCAGCAGAACGCGGCTCTCGACGAAGATCAGGGCCGCCAGCAGCAGATAGAGCAGCAGGGCGACATGGCGGTTGTAGTAGCCGAAGCCGTCGAAACCTGGCGACGGGTAGAGGCTGTGCAGGTTGATCGGCAGCGAGGCGAGGAACAGGAAGGGCACGAGCAGCCCCAGCGCCACGCCGCGCGAGCGGCGGTCGACATCCCTCATGATCAGCATCATCAGCGGCAATGCCACGGGCAGCACTGCCCAATTGGCCAGGAGCGCCGGCTGCGCCTGCGGGAACAGCAGGCCCATCCAGCTGGCCAGATAGAAGCCGAGCGGGCCGATCGAGGTGAAGAAGTCGATATTGGGGATCTGCCCGAGCCGGATCCGCTGGATGGCATCCAGATAGATATCGGTGTCCCAGTAGTTCGGGCCGAGCGGCAGGCGCACCGGCAGGGCGAGGCCGGCGATGACGAAGACGAGGAAGACGGCCATCCACATGGACGGCCTCGTCGCCAGCCTCAGCCACAAGGTCTGCGCCCCCGGCGGCATCGCATGCGAGTCCTTCGCATCAATGATCGTCATCGTTCCGTCCCACTCGATCAGTGGGACGTTACGACAAAATCCTTACTTGAACGCTTCCATGCAACCCATAATTGCGCCTTCCGATCCGCTGCGCGCTCAGAGCAGCCCGCGCCCGGCGAGATGGCGCATCAGATGCGAGGCGCCATAGGTCCAGGGCGCGCATGCGTCGGTGCGTTTCATCCGGTTGACGAGGCTGCCGAGCTCTGGCGCGGCGATGGTGACGATGTCCCCGTATTTATGGGTGAAGCCGCCGCCCGGCGCATCGCGATCCTTGATCGGCGCGAACATGGTCCCGAGATAGAGCGCCGCCCCGTCCGGATACTGGTGATGCGGGCCGATCATCTGCGCCGCGAGATCGGCCGGGTCGCGGCTGATTCTGGCGATCGAGGAGGAGCCCTCCAGCCTGAAGCCGTCCTCGCCCTCGACCGTCAGCGTCACCGTGGTCCGGCGGACATGGTCGAGCGTGAAGCCGGCATCGAACAGGCGGATGAAGGGGCCGACCGCGGCGGCGGCGTTGTTGTCCTTGGCCTTGCCGAGCAGCAGCGCCGAGCGGCCTTCGACATCGCGCAGGTTGACGTCGTTGCCGAGCGTGGCGCCGACGATGCGTCCGTCGGAGGCCACGATCAGCACGATCTCGGGCTCGGGATTGTTCCAGCTCGAGGCCGGATGCAGGCCGGCATCCGCCCCGGTGCCGACCGTCGACATTGGCGGCGCCTTGGTGAAGATCTCGGCATCCGGCCCGATCCCGACTTCGAGATACTGGCTCCAGGCGCCCTGCTTGATCAGCACCTCCTTGAGATGCATCGCCTCGGGCGAGCCGGGCTTGAGCTTCGAGAGATCGTCGCCGATGAGCTTGCCGATCTCCTCGCGGATCGTCGCTGCGGCGGCCGGGTTGCCGCGCGCTTTCTCCTCGATGACGCGTTCCAGCATCGAGACCGCGAAGGTCACGCCGGCGGCCTTCACAGCCTGCAGGTCGAGCGGCGAGAGCAGCCAGGGGCGGTTCGGATCGCGGCCGTCCACGGGCGTATTGGCGAGGATATCGGCAAGCGAGCCGATCGTCTCGCCGTCGGCAGCCCGCAGCGCGGCGGCCGGATCGGCGTTTTCGCAGAGGTCGCGGCTGGTCGGGAAGCTCCGGGTCACGTCGACGACCTGCCCGCCGCGGAGCGTCACCACGGCCGGTCCGCCCAGATCAGGGCGCCAGACGCGGCCTGCGAGCGTGGCGGCATCGGCATCCGCGGGCAGGGTCGCGGTCAGGGCAAGATCGAGGCGGGGCATGGCGGCATCCACAGGCGGATTCGGATCGGGAGCGCAGATCAGCCGGTTATGCGCCAATGTGCAAGCGAGAGCCCGTCATGGAGCTCGATTGCCTTTGGACCGAGACCATAGGCGGATTGCGCGGGCCGTCATCGATTTGTCATTGAAATGTCGCCTGCGCTTCATGCTAGCTTGCGCACCAACGACAAGAACCGCGGCGCGCCCGCGCGCGGAAGGGAGACACCCCATGACCATCAAGACGCGCATCCTGATGTCGGTTGCGGCTTTTGCGCTGGCTGGCGCCTCGCCTGCGCTGGCCCAGACCGAGATCCAGTGGTGGCACGCGCTGACCGGCGCGAACAACGACGTCGTCGTCAAGCTCGCCGAGGACTTCAACGCCTCGCAGAAGGACTACAAGGTCGTCCCCGTCTACAAGGGCTCCTATCCCGACACGCTGAACGCCGGTATCGCCGCCTTCCGTGCCGGCCAGGCGCCGCACATCCTGCAGGTTTTCGAGGTCGGCACCGGCACGATGATGTCGGCCAAGGGCGCGATCAAGCCGGTCTACGAGGTGATGAAGGAGGCGGGCGAGAAGTTCGATCCGAACGCCTATCTGCCCGCGATCACCGGCTATTACTCGACGGCCAAGGGCGACATGCTCTCGATGCCGTTCAACTCGTCGTCGATGGTGATGTGGTACAACAAGGACGCCTTCAAGAAGGCTGGCCTCGACCCGGCCAAGCCGCCGAAGACCTGGCCCGAGACCTTCGAGGCCGCCAAGAAGCTGAAGGCCGCCGGCTACGACAAGTGCGGCGTCTCGAACGCCTGGGCGACCTGGGCCAATATCGAGCAGTTCGGCGCCTGGCATAACGTGGCGCTCTCGACCAAGGTCAACGGCATGGCCGGCTTCGACGCCGTGCTGAACTTCAACAAGAGCCCGGCCTTCCTGAAGCACTGGACCAATCTGGTCGAGCTGCAGAAGGACAAGACCTATGACTATTCCGGCCGCACCAACAATGGCGAAGGCCGCTTCACCTCGGGCGAATGCCCGATCTTCCTGACCTCCTCGGGCTTCTTCGGCAACGTCAAGGCGAACGCCAAGTTCGACTGGGGCAATGCCCCGATGCCGTATTATCCGGATGTGCAGGGCGCCCCGCAGAACTCGATCATCGGTGGCGCTTCGCTCTGGGTGATGGGCGGCAAGAAGGCGAACGAATACAAGGGCGTCGCCAAGTTCTTCACCTTCCTCTCGGATGTCGACCGCCAGGTGAAGCTGCACACCGAGTCGGGCTACCTGCCGATCACCAAGGCGGCCTATGAGAAGGTCAAGGCGTCCGGCTTCTACAAGGACAAGCCCTATCTCGAGACCCCGATCCTCGAATTGACCAACAAGACCCCGACCGACAACTCGAAGGGCCTGCGCTATGGCAGCCTCGTCCAGATCCGCGACATCTGGTCGGAGGAGCTGGAGGCGGCGCTGAACGGCCAGAAGTCGCCGCAGGCGGCGCTGGATGCGGCGGTCGAGCGCGGCAACCAGATGCTGCGCCAGTTCGAGCGCACCGCAGCCCGCTGAGCCGCCAGGGCGTGCAAACCTAAGGCCATCCCGGACACTCTCCGTCCGGGATGGCCATCTCGTTCCAGGGAAGCCGATGCAGAAGAACGCATATTTCAAGGGGCTGACGATCCCCTTCCTGCTGCTTCTGCCGCAGCTCGTGATCACAGTCCTGTTCTTCTACTGGCCGGCGAGCCAGGCGGTCTGGCAGAGCTTCCTCCTGGAAGACGCCTTCGGCACCTCGACCGAATTCGTCTGGTTCGAGAATTACCAGCTGCTCTTCGCCGATCCCGGCTATCTCAAGGCCTTCATCAACACCGCGGTCTTCTCGACCTTCGTCTGCGTGTTTTCGCTCTCGATCGCGCTGCTCTTCGCCGTGATGGCGGACCGGCAGATCCGCGGTGCCGAGATCTACAAGACCCTGCTGATCTGGCCCTACGCCGTGGCCCCCGCCATTGCCGGCGTGCTCTGGATCTTCATGTTCGACCCCTCGCTCGGCATGCTGGCGCGCGGCCTGCAGTCGCTGGGCGTGCCCTGGAATCCGCGCCTCAACGGCAACCATGCGATGCTGCTGGTCATCCTCGCGGCGACATGGAAGCAGATCAGCTACAATTTCCTGTTCTTCCTCGCCGGGCTGCAGTCGATCCCCAAGAGCGTGATCGAGGCGGCCGTGATCGATGGTGCCCGGCCCATGCGCCGGTTCTGGACGATCGTCTTCCCGCTGCTTTCGCCGACGACCTTCTTCCTGCTCGTCGTCAACATCGTCTATGTCTTCTTCGACACCTTCGGCATCATCGACACCGTCACCGGCGGCGGGCCCTCGGGCGCGACCGAGACGCTGGTCTACAAGGTCTTCTCCGATGGCAAGGGCGGCTCGAATCTCGGCGGCTCGGCGGCGCAGTCGGTGATCCTCCTGATCATGGTGATCGGGCTGACCGCGGTGCAGTTCCGCTTCATCGAGCGCAAGGTCAGCTACTGATGGCCTCCGTGCTCTGGATGGATCTCACCGCCGAGGAGCTGCGTGCCAAGGCGGCTAAGGACACGATCGTCGTCCTGCCTGTCGCCTCGATCGAGCAGCATGGCCCGCACTTGCCGGTCGGCGTCGACACGATCCTGTGCGGCGGCGTCTGCAAGGCGGCGGCCGAGCAGGCCAGCGATGTCGACGTCGTCGTCGCGCCGACGCTCTGGTGCGGCATGGCCGAGCATCACATGGCCTTCGGCGGCACCTTCACCTTCGACATCCCGACCTATCGCGCGGTGCTGCTCGCCTTCCTCAAGAGCATCGAGCGCCACGGCTTCCATCGCGTCCTGATCGTCAACGGCCATGGCGGTAACATCGCCGCGCTCACCGCCTTCCTGCCCGATTTCGCCCGCGAGACCCGGCTGCATGTCGAGGCGACCACCTATTTCCTGCTGGCGCAGGACGCCTTTCCGCCGCTGCTGGAAGACCAGAAGGGCGTCCAGCATGCCTGCGAGGTCGAGACATCGATGATGATGGTGCTGGCGCCGGGCTCGGTGCGCGAGCCGCGCTTGGCCGAGGCCTTCGGTGCGCGCGATGGCCTGCCGGGACGCCCGACCGTCTCGCGTCATCGCTCCTTCCGGGAGGTGACCGAGACCGGGGTGATCGGCGATGCGCGTCGCGCCACGCCCGCGAAGGGGCAGGCCTGCCTCGACGCCTGCGCCGATGCGCTGGCCGGATTGCTGCGCGAGATGGGGAGGGCCGCCTGATGGTCGAAGACCGCCGCATGGGCGACCTGATCGCCTATGTCATCCTGACGATCGGCGTGCTGATTGTCGCCTTTCCGGTCTGGCTCACCTTCGTCGCCTCGACCTGGGATGCCTCGACCGTGATCAACGGCGAGATGCCGCTCTATCCCGGCCCGTATTTCCTGGAAAATTACAAGCGCATTCTCTTCGTCGGCACGTCGAGCACGACGCGCGAGCCGGTGGCCGTGATGATGCTGAATTCCTTCATCATGGCGATCACGATCGCCTTGGGTAAGATCTTCATCTCCGTGCTCTCGGCCTATGCGGTGGTCTATTACCGCTTCCCGTTCCGCATGGCGGCATTCTGGATCATCTTCATCACGCTGATGCTCCCGGTCGAGGTCCGCATCTTCCCGACCTTCAAGATCGTTTCCGATCTCAACATGCTCGACACCTATCAGGGCCTCGCGATCCCGCTGATCGCCTCGGCGACGGGCACGCTGCTGTTCCGGCAGTTCTTCATGACGATCCCCGACGAATTGCTCGAAGCCTCGAAGATCGACGGCGCCGGCCCCTTCAAGTTCTTCAAGGACACGCTGATCCCGCTCTCTATGACGACGATCGCGGCGCTCTTCGTCATCCAGTTCATCTATGGCTGGAACCAGTATCTCTGGCCGCTGCTGGTGACGACGAAGGACTCGATGCAGACCATCGTCATCGCCATCAAGAAGATGATCGTCACCGCCGACGCTCTGACGGAATGGCAGCTCGCCATGGCCACGGCCATGCTGGCGATGCTGCCGCCCGTCTTCGTCGTCATCGCCATGCAGAGGCTCTTCGTGAAGGGCCTGGTCGAAACCGAGAAGTAATCCGCGAATGGCCCAGGTCACTCTCAGCAACGTCAAGAAGGTCTATGCCGGCGGCGTCGAAGCCGTGAAAGGCGTCTCCTTCGACATCCCCGATGGCGGCTTCTGCGTGCTCGTCGGCCCCTCCGGCTGCGGCAAGTCCACGCTTTTGCGCATGGTCGCGGGGCTCGAGACGATCTCGCACGGTGAGGTCGCGATCGGCGAGCGCGTCGTCAACCAGGTCGAGCCGGCCGATCGCGACATCGCGATGGTCTTCCAGAACTATGCGCTCTACCCGCATATGAACATCTACGACAACATGGCCTATGGCCTGCGCAATCGCGGCACGCCCAAGGACGAGATCGACAAGCGCGTGAAGGAAGCCGCGCGCATCCTCGCGATCGAGCCCTTCCTGGAACGCCGGCCGCGCCAGCTCTCCGGCGGCCAGCGCCAGCGCGTCGCCATGGGCCGCGCCATCGTGCGCAAGCCCCAGGTCTTCCTCTTCGACGAACCGCTTTCGAACCTCGACGCGAAACTCCGCGTGCAGATGCGTGTCGAGATCAAGAAACTGCAGCGCGCGCTCGGCGTCACCGCGATCTACGTCACCCACGACCAGGTCGAGGCGATGACGCTGTCCGACAAGCTGGTGGTGATGAATGCCGGCCAGGTCGAGCAGATCGGCCTGCCGGCCGAGGTCTATCGCAAGCCGGCGAGCAAGTTCGTTGCGACCTTCATCGGCTCGCCGCCGATGAACATCCTGCCCGGCGCGGTCGACGGCCACGGCATCGTCGCACTCGGCGACGCCATCATCGAGGTCCGCGACCTCAGAGAGGACCTGGCGGTGCAGGCGCCGGTCGAGGTCGGCTTGCGTCCCGAGGATGTCGAGATCGCCTCGGAAGGGCAGGCGGGCTCGCTGCCCTTCGATGTCGAGTTCATCGAGGAACTCGGCGCGACCCAGCTCTTCCACGGCAAGCTCGCCGGCCAGCCCTTCGTGATGCAGGCGGCGACCGGCGAGGTCGCGGCGCAGGAAGGCCGGCTCTGGATCACCGTCGATCCCGACAAGGTCCATGTCTTCGATCCGAAGACGGGGGCAAGGCTCGGGAAGGGCTGACACGCTCTTTCAGTCATGGTCGGGCTTGTCCCGACCATCCACGTCTTCCTTCCTTTTCCGGGGCTGGTGTTCAAGACGTGGATGCTCGCCACAAGGGCGAGCATGACGGCGGTGTTTCCTCCGCGGCTGAATACGCCTCAAGCCGCCAGATCGGCCACCAGCGCATCCAGCAGCAGTGCGCCGTCAGGCGTCGCCGCGAGACGGCCGCCTGCGCGCTCCATCAGCAGCTTCTCGTCGATCAGGCTGGCGACGCGCTGGGCATTGAGCGCGCGACCCGCGAGAGCCTTGAACACCTGCGGATCGATGCCCTCGACGAGGCGAAGCCCCATCAGCAGGTATTCGTCGCCCTGCGCTTCCTCGCTGAGGCGCTCGTCCTCGACCAGGGCGTGGCCCTCGGCCTCGACGCGCTCCAGCCAGACCTCCGGCCGCTTCTCGGTCGAATGCGCCATCCGGCCTTCCGCCGTCACCAGCCGGCCATGGGCGCCGGGGCCGATGCCGGCATATTCGCCATAATGCCAGTAGACGAGGTTGTGCCGGCATTCGGCGCCAGGCCGGGCATGGTTCGAGATCTCGTAGACCGGCAGGCCGTGCTTGGCCGTGATCTCTTGCGTCGTCTCGTAGAGCGCGGCGCCCGCATCATGATCGGGGATGGCGAGCTTGCCGGCGCGGAACAGGCGCTCGAAGGCGGTGCCGGGCTCGATGGTGAGCTGGTAGAGCGAGAGATGCTCGGCCGCATGGCTGATCGCCAGCTCCAGCTCGGCACGCCACAAGGCGGGCGTCTGCAAGGGCGAGCGGGCATAGATCAGGTCGAAGGAATAGCGCTCGAAATACTGGCGCGCGATCGCTACCGCGGCGAGGGCCTCCTCGGCTGAATGCATCCGGCCCAGCGCCTTGAGATCGGCATCGTTCAGTGCCTGCACGCCGAGCGAGACGCGGTTGACGCCGGCTGCCCGGAAATCGCGGAAGCGCCTGGCCTCGACGCTGGTCGGGTTGGCCTCGAGCGAGACCTCGCAATTGGGATCGACTGTCCAGTGCTCGCCGATGGCGTCGAGGATTGCGCCGACCGTGCGGCCTTCCATCAGCGAGGGCGTGCCGCCGCCGAAGAAGATCGAGGAGACCGTGCGGCCCGGCACCAGCGCCGCGCGATGCGCGATCTCGCGGCGGAAGGCGGCGATATAGCGCTGCTGGTCCGGCGGCTGCAGCCGGACATGGCTGTTGAAGTCGCAATAGGGGCATTTGGCCAGGCAGAACGGCCAATGCACATAGACGGCGAAGCCCGCATCCGCGGTCGGATGCAGGAGCGATGGCCGCTCGGTCAGGGCGGCCGGCGCGCTCAAGCCGGCTTCCTCAGGCAGGCGGCAGCGAGCACATGGAAAGCGCGCGCGCGATGCGACAGGCCGGGCGAGCCATCGGCCGGGATGCCGTGTTTTTCCTCAGCGCTCATCTCGCCGAAGGTCTTGGAGTGGCCATCGGGCAGGAAGATCGGGTCATAGCCGAAGCCGCCGAGGCCGCGCGCCTGCTCGGTCACCGTGCCGAAGACGCGGCCTTCGAACAATTCCTGATGCCCATCCGGCCAGGCGATCACCAGTGCCGAGACGAAATGCGCCTTGCGCTTGTCCGGCGTGATGGCGCCGCGCTTGGCGAGCTCCATCTGCACGCGCCCGATCGCCGGGGCGAAATCCTTGCCCGGTCCCGCCCAGTTGGCCGAGAACAGGCCGGGTGCGCCGTCGAGCGCGTCGATGCAGATGCCGGAATCGTCGGAGAGCGCCGGCAGACCACTGGCGCTCGCCGCGGCGACCGCCTTGATCGCCGCGTTCTCCGAGAACATGGTGCCATCCTCGACCGGCTCCGGCAGGCCGAGTTCGCCTGCCGAGACCAACTCGATACCATAGGGCGCCAGCAACGCGCGCATCTCGCGCAGCTTGCCCTGGTTATGGGTCGCGATCACGACCTTGCCGGTGAGGAGGCGGTGCGGGCTCATGGTCAGGCCACCGCGGCCTTCTGCAGCGTGACGAGCTTGGCGACGCCGCCCTTGGCGAGCTTCAGCAGCGAGAGAAGCTCCTCCTCGGAGAAGGGGGCGCCTTCGGCCGTGCCCTGCACCTCGACGATGCCGCCGGAGCCGGTGATCACGAAATTCGCGTCGGTCTGGGCGCCGGAATCCTCGACATAGTCGAGATCGATCACCGGGTTGCCGGCGACGATCCCGCAGGAGATCGCGGCGACATGGTCCTTCAGCGGGTTCGTGCCCTTGAGCAGGCCGCGCCCTTCCATCCATTTCAGCGCATCGTGCAGCGCGACCCAGGCGCCGGTGATCGAGGCCGTACGCGTGCCGCCATCGGCCTGCAGCACGTCGCAATCGACAACGATCTGGCGCTCGCCGATCGCTGTGAGATCGACGACGGCGCGAAGCGAGCGGCCGATCAGGCGCTGGATTTCCTGCGTGCGACCGGAGGGCTTGCCGGAGGTGACCTCGCGGCGCGTGCGCTCATGCGTGGCGCGCGGCAGCATCGAATATTCGGCGGTGACCCAGCCCT
>NZ_CAMFKW010000049.1 GCF_945957345.1 uncultured Allobosea sp.
TCAGCACGACCGCATCGCCCTGGCTGGGCAAGGGAGAGGCAAAGACATCGACGATATGATCGGTTCCGAGGCGGGGCGTACCGAGATCGAGGCGATATTCGCTGACGCTGGCGCCGCGGCGCTGCACCTCCTCGATCAACCCGAGGACGGGCGAGCCGAAGGCGACGAGATCGTCGATGCGCTGGCGCTTGAGCAGAGCCGCGCTCGACTGGAAGAAGTCCTCGGCTGCCGTGTTGGCGTAGAGCACGGCATGCCCCTCGCCGATCACCAGCACCGGCATCGGCAGCACCGTCAGCGCCTGGACCTCGATCGGATCGAGCAGATAGGTGCTGCGGCTTCCAAGCCCCTTGTCGGCAAACATCGCCGTCATCGGCAGCTCCTTGCGGCGTCAGGCCGCTTCGCGATTACGGTCGGTCGAAAACAGCCCCGAGAGAGCCGCCAGGACCTGTCGGGGTTCGTCTGAAGTCAGGAGGCTGCGGCGCAATTCCGCATCGGGTTCGCAGCCGTCGGCAACCGCGTCATCCGCATAGGCCGCCAGATGCTTGCGGGCATGGCGCACGCCATGCGCGACGCCCATCAAGGCCAGCAAGCCCTCGTAATGCTCGCGCGCCAGATCCAGCTTCTCGACCAGCGTCAATGGCCGGAAGGCACGCCCGTCGAGCGCCGCGCCGATCTCACCGACCAGCCAGGGCCGGCCGAGCGCCGCGCGTCCCACCATGACGAAATCGGCGCCCGACTGCGCGAGGCAGTCCCGCGCATCCGCAACATCATGGATGTCGCCATTGGCGACGAGCGGAAAATCGCCAGCGGCACGCACCGCCGCGATCGCCCGCCAATCGGCCTTGCCCTTGTAGAATTGCTGGCGCGTCCGGCCATGGACCGTGATCATCCGCGCGCCCGCCGCCACCGCCCTGCGAGCAAGCTCGGGAGCGTTGCGGGAGGCATCGTCCCAGCCGAGACGCATCTTGACCGTCACCGGCACGCTGGTGGCGGCGACCGCGGCTTCGACCAGCGCGATCGCATGATCGAGATCGCGCATCAGGGCGGAACCGGCCCAGCCGCCCGTCACCTTCTTGGCCGGGCAGCCCATGTTGATATCGACGATATCGGCGCCGTTGGCCTCGGCCAGCCGCGCGGCTTCCCCCATCCAATAGGGGGCGCAGCCGGCAAGCTGGACAACATGCGGCGACACGCCCTCGCCTTCGGCCCGGATGCGCGCCTCCTCGCTGCCGCGGACGAACTCGTCCGACGCGACCATCTCCGACACGACGATTCCGGCATGCTGACGCGCCGCAAGGCGGCGCATGACGATGTCGGTCACGCCAGACATTGGCGCCAGGAAGGCGCGGGACGTGATCGGGATACCTGCGATGTCCAAAGGGCAAAGCCTGCTTTTAAGGCATTTCTCAATGTGCATATTTATTGGACAATGCTGCAAGAGCGCAAGCGCTTATGCGCACATGCTGCAATGCAACAGCGTCGCACCCCCTGCCCCTGCGCGACAGAATTGGTTATGGCATGCGCCCATGACCTCTTTGCAGCCAGGACCCAGTGCCGTGTTCCGCCCCTCCGATGCGCTCCAGCCTGTCGCCGCCCTGCTCGTCGCGGCCGGCCGTGGCCTGCGGGCCGGAGAGGGAGAGCCGAAGCAGTATCGGCTCGTCGAAGGCCGCCCGGTTCTTGCCCATGCGCTGCTGCCTTTCCTGGCAGAGCCCGCGATCGAACGCATCGCCGTCGTGATCGGCGAAGGCGACGAGGCGCGCTACACCAATGCCATGGCCGGGATCGACAGTTCGCGGCTTGCAGCCCCGACGCTCGGTGGCGCGACGCGCCAGGCCTCCGTGCGGCGCGGCCTGCTTGCGCTTGCCCGCGAGGGCTTCGACGGCATCGTGCTGGTCCATGATGCAGCTCGCCCCTTCGTCTCGCGCGCCCAGATCAGCGCGGCGATCCACCGGCTCGGCGCGGGCGCCATCGCCGCGATCCCGGCCCTGCCCGTGACCGACACCGTGAAGCGCACCAGCGCCGATGGCCATGTCGCCGAAACGCCGCCGCGCGACCAGCTCGTCACCGTCCAGACACCGCAGGCCTTCCGCTTCAAGCCGCTGCTGGAAGCCCATGAGGCGGCGGAGGCTGCCTTGCTGCATGGCTTCACCGACGATGCCGCCTTGATGGAATGGGCAGGCCACCCGGTCGCGACATTCCAGGGCGACCCGGCCAATGTGAAGCTGACCCATGCCGCCGATTTCTTGCGGGCCGCCGCACATCCCGGCAAGGCGCTCGTGACGCGTGTCGGCACCGGCTACGATGTTCATGCCTTCGGCCCGGGCGACCATGTCTGGCTGGGCGGCGTCCGGATCGGGCACGACCAGGGCGTCATCGCCCATTCCGATGGCGATGTCGCGCTCCATGCCCTGACCGATGCCCTGCTGGGTGCGCTCGCGGATGGCGATATCGGCACGCATTTCCCACCGAGCGATCCGCAATGGCGCGGCGCGGCTTCAGCCCAGTTCCTCGCCTTCGCGGCAGCGCGCGTCCGCGAGCGCGGCGGGCGCATCGACTTCCTCGACCTCACAGTCGTCTGCGAAGCCCCGAAAATCGGACCGCATCGCGAGGCCATCCGCGCCGAGATCGCGGCCATCGCCGGCGTCTCGCTCGGCAAGGTCGCGATCAAGGCAACGACCTCGGAGCGCATGGGCTTCACCGGGCGACGCGAGGGCCTCGTCGCATTTGGGACGGCAACGATCCGGCTGCCCGAGGAGGACTAGCCATGTTCGATCCTGGCATCCGCTCGCTCGCGGCCGAGTTGCTGAACAGGAGCCTGGAACGCGGCTTCACCGTCGCGACGGTCGAATCCTGTACCGGCGGCCTGGTCTGCGGCGCGCTGACCGCCATCGCTGGCTCGTCCGCGATGGTCCTGGGTGGCCTGATCACCTATTCCAATGAAGCCAAATCCGCGCTCGCCGGCGTGCCTGCCGCGCTGATCGCACAGCACGGCGCCGTCAGCGAGTCGGTGGCGCGCGCCATGGCGGAAGGCGGGCGCGAGCGCCTCAACGCAACCTTCGCGGTCTCGATCACGGGTGTCGCCGGCCCCGGCGGCGGCAGTGTCGAGAAGCCGGTCGGGCTGGTCCATTTCGCCTGCGCCGGCCCTTCCGGCACCCGCCATCGCGAGCGCCGCTTCGGCGAGCAATCGCGCGACGAAATCCGCCGCCTCAGCGTGCTGGAAGTGCTGGACCTGCTGCGCGAGACGGTTTTGACTGCCCCTGCCCCTCAGGCGCCGAGTGCCGGTGCTTCGCCCCGCCCATAGACGAGATCGGCCCGGCGCGCGAAGGCTTCCGAGAATTTGTGGAAAGCCTTGTCGAACATTGTGCCCATCAGCAGGCCGAGCATGCGGCTGGCGAATTCGTAGGTGATGAAGAAGCCGATTTCGCAGCCCGTCTCATGCGGCTTGAAGGTCCAGCGGTTCTCCAGATGGCGGAACGGCCCGTCGACATATTCGACGAGGATCTTGAGATTGGCCGGATCGAGCGTGACGCGGCTGGTGAAGGTCTCGCGGATTGCCTTGTAACCGACGGTCATATCGGCCAGCAGCACCTCGCCACCGCCCTCGCGCGGCGTGCGCCGGCGCACCGTCAGCCCCTCGCAGAGCGGCAGGAACTGCGGATATTTCTCGACATCGGCGACGAGCGCGAACATCTGCTCGGGCGAGTGCGTCACCCGGCGGGTGCTGTTGAACATCGGCATCGAAGAGGTGCCTTCTCAGCCGCGGCGGTTGTGGCCGATACCGATCTGGGCATCGCGCGCCGCACGCAGCCGGGCGAAATCCTCGCCGGCATGATGCGAGGAGCGGGTCAGCGGCGTCGAGGACACCATCAGGAAGCCCTTGGCATAGGCGATGGTCTCGAAGCTCTTGAACTCGTCAGGCGTGACGAAGCGGATCACGGCATGGTGCTTGCGCGAAGGCGCGAGATACTGGCCGATCGTCATGAAATCGACCTCGGCCGAGCGCAGATCGTCCATCAGCTGAAGCACCTCGTTCCGCTCCTCGCCGAGGCCGACCATGATGCCGGACTTGGTGAAGATCGTCGGGTCGAGCTCCTTCACCCGCTGCAGCAGGCGCAGCGAATGGAAATAGCGCGCGCCCGGGCGAACCTTGAGATACTTGCCGGGCACCGTCTCCAGATTGTGGTTGAAGACGTCGGGCTTGGCCGCCACGACGACTTCGAGCGCACCGGGCTTGCGCAGGAAGTCCGGCGTCAGGATCTCGATGGTGGTGCCGGGCGAAGCCTTGCGGATTGCCTTGATCACATTGGCGAAATGCTCGGCGCCGCCATCCTTGAGGTCGTCGCGGTCCACCGAGGTGATCACGACATGCTCGAGCCCGAGCTTGGTGACGGCATCGGCGATCTTGCGGGGTTCTTCCAGGTCGAGCGGCTGCGGCACGCCGGTCTTCACGTTGCAGAAGGCGCAGGCCCGCGTGCAGGTGTCGCCCATGATCATGAAGGTGGCGTGCTTCTTTTCCCAGCACTCGCCGATATTCGGACAGCCGGCTTCCTCGCAGACCGTGACCAGCTTCTCGGCCTTCACGATAGCCTTGGTCTCGGCCCATTTCGGCGAGCCCGGCGCCTTGACGCGGATCCAGTCCGGCTTGCGCAGCACCGGGTTCTCCGGCCGCTTCTGCTTCTCGGGATGGCGCACCTCGGCGGCTTGCGCCTTCGGATTGCCGGCATTGGGCCGCGGATCGCGGTTCAGCAGGTCGAGAACAAGCGCCATAACAGGGTCCGGGCTTCAACAGCAGGAGCCGGCCAAGCCGGCTTCCTCTAGCTAATCCCCAAAGCGCTCTGCCGCAACTCCCGGCCCCGGCAACAGAGCTTCACCTGCGACCGCGGGCCGCGTTCCAGATCACGATGACGATGATCGCGCCGGCAATCGCTGCGGTCAGCGTCCGCCAGAAGCCGAAAACCGGAATCTCCATGAGTTCGGCGACCTTGGCACCGACGAACGAGCCAGCGACGCCGACCAGCATATTGGTGAAGAGCCCGTGATCGGACGAGGTCAGGCGCTCGGCGATCCAGCCGGCGAGCAGGCCGATCAGCAGCGTCATGAAGAAGCCATAGCCCGGCTGGGCCATGGTGGCGGCAAAGCTTTCCATCGAAGAAGTTCCCCTAGCCATGCGCGGATGCGCGCCTACCAACGACGCGTGCCGGCTGAAGTTCCGCATCCATGCGGAGCGGGTCAATCCCTCTCGTCATTGCGAGGAGCAAAGCGACGAAGCAATCCAGGGGGACGTAGAGCACTGCCGCCCCTGGATTGCTTCGCTGCGCTCGCAAGGACGGAGAGCTTCAGGCGATGAAGCGCGCCAGCAGGATGACGAGGATGGCGCCAATGACCGCCATGCCGGCATCGTCGAGGAAGCCATAGCCGGTATTCAGGCGCCAGCCGGTGAGGCGCACGATGCCTTGCCCGACCAGCATGCCGAGCACGCCGACGACCGCATGGCGGATGACCCCGCCGCCTCCGACGATCAGGCTGGCTGCGAAACCCGTGAACGTGCCGAAGGCCACGGTCGGAACGATGACGCTCCAGTCGAGCGGCAGCGCCCGGCGCGGCGGCAGGATCTCGATCTCCTCGTCGCGGACGACACGATCGGGCTTGGCAGATTTGCGGGTGCGTGGCGGCATCGCTGCAATATGGAATGGAGACAGGCGGACGCCAAGCGCCCGCGGCCGGAGACCGAGCGTCATTCATGCGCGAAGCGCGCGGTCAATCCGAAGCTCGATGAGGAGCGCGGATCGGCGCGGTTTGCTCCGGATGACGGGCATCTCTCCGTCGGGAACCACCGAGCGCCAAGAAAAAAGCCGGCCCCGCGAGGGACCGGCCTTTTCGATATCAGGCGTTTGCGCCGGCGCTCAGGGCTTCGGCGGGGTCGCGGGCGCGGCGCCAGGAGCCGGGGCAGCGCCGGGAGCGGCACTGGCGCCGCCGGAGCCGAGGCGCTGGCGCAGCTCTTCCTGGCGCTTGCCGAGCTCGTCCTGGAGCTGCTTCTGCTGGTCCTCGAGCACCTTCGGATCGATCGCGGCGCCCTCGAAGCCCTTGGCGAAGTCAGCCAGCGGGATGGTGAAGGTCAATTCACGGCCACCCTGGTTCTGGACGCTGACGTTCAGGTTCGTGCCCTTCTTCATCGCGTTGATGAAGTCGTCCTTCACCTGCGCCTCGGCGAAGCAGCCATTCGGGAAGCAGATGGCGTAGCGGCCGCCGGTCGGCTGAGCCGTGTCGACGCCGAAGCGGATGCCGGGCTGCAGCAACAGGCCGAGCGGCATCAGGAAGCGCACGATCTTGTTGGCATCGCCCTTCACGTCATAGACCGCAACGGCGAGCACCGGCTGGCCCTGATCCGAGACGAAGTCGCGGGTGGTGTAGCAGATTTCCTTGTTGGCAGCCGGGTCCTTGCCGCAGACCTTGGTCCAGCTGGTCTGCGAGGGCTCAGGCTTGACCTGGACGACGGTCGGGCCGGCAGGCGCTGCGCCGCCGGGCTGGGCGGGAGCGGCGGGCTGCTGGGCCGGAGCAGCCGGACGGGCAGGCGCCGGGCGCTGCGCCGGAGCCTGGGCGAAGGCTGCGACAGGCGCGAAGCCGATGGCAGCGCTGAGCGCGAGGCCGAGCGCGCGAGATGACAGGCGATACGAAGCGGACATTCCTTGTCTTTCCTTACCAAGCGAATTCGGGATCACGACTTCGCAAGCCGCGCGCGTCACCGCTGATGGCCCAATCGCATGGGGCGCAGGCCATCGCAAGCCGTGCACATCAAGGCCGATTGAGGCGTTTGAATGACACCCTGCCCTCGCCTTTAGCGAGTTCGCCCCGAGGATTCCAGCCCGAATAGCTGCGTGACCGCGCTGCTCCCATGCTATTCTTGCGCAGGGAATCAGGTTGAACGATGGATTTTCTACGATTGCCCCAGGCGGTGAGCCGCCGCGGGGTCAACCTCTTGCTGGCTTTGGCCCCGTTCGCCGTCCTGGCGCGCGGCGGTCGTGCTCTGGCTGATTCGGCCCCGCTGCGGCATGCCATCGCCATGCACGGGCAGCCCGCGCTGCCGGCAGGTTTCCAGCACCTACCCTATGCCGACCCCAAGGCTCCCAAGGGCGGGCGCATTGTGCTCGGCATCCAGGGCACCTTCGACAGCCTCAATCCGCTCGTGGTGCTTGGCGTCGCGCCCGATGCCGTGCCGAAATACGTCCAGCAAAGCCTGCTCTATCGGTCGGCGGACGAGCCCTTCACGGCCTATGGCCTGTTGGCCTCCGGCGTTTCGCTCGACGATGACCGCAAGCACCTGGCCTTCGAGATCGACGAGCGGGCGCGCTTCTCGGATGGCAGGCCGGTCACGGCCGAGGACGTGATCTTCACCTTCGAGATGCTGAAAGCGAAGGGCAAGCCGTTCCATCGCTCCAGTCTCGGCCGTGTCACCAAGGTCACGACGCCCTCGCCCCGGCGCGTCGAATTCGAGCTCGGTGATGGCTCCAACCGCGAATTGCCGCTGGTGATCGGGGCAATGCCGATCTTCGCGAAGCATGCGACTAACGCCGAAACCTTCGGCGAAACCAGCTTCAAGCCGGCGCTGGGCTCCGGCCCCTATAGCGTCGAGGAGGTGCGGCCGGGCGAGGCGCTCGTGCTGCGGCGGCGCAAGGATTTCTGGGCCGAGGATCATCCGCTCACGCGCGGGCTCTATAATGCCGACGAGATCCGCTACGATTTCTACCGGGATTCGAACGCGCTGTTCGAGGCGTTCAAGGCCGGGCTCTACGATGTCCGGATAGAGGGCGACCCGACGCGCTGGATGACCGGCTATGACGTGCCGGCCGTGCATGATGGACGCATCCGGCAGGAAACGCTGCATTTCGACACGCCCAAGGGCATGACCGGCCTCGTCTTCAACACGCGCCGGCCGATCTTCGGGGATATCCGGGTGCGCGAGGCGCTGGGCCTGCTGTTCGATTTCGAATGGGTCAACCGCAACCTGTTCCACGGCGTCTATCGCCGGGCCGGCAGCTTCTTCTCCGATTCGGAGCTCTCGGCGCTCGGCATTCCCGCCGATGGCCGCGAGAAGGTCCTGCTCGCCGCCTTTCCAGGCGCGGTGCGCGAAGACATCCTCGCCGGAAGCTGGAGGCCGTCCGAGACCGACGGCTCTGGCCGAGACCGCGAGCAGGCGCGCAAGGCACTCGATCTGCTCAAGGCGGCCGGTTACGTCCTGCGTGACGGCGTTCTGCGCAACGGCAAGGACGAGCCCTTCGCCTTCGAGATCACCGTCACCAGCCGGCCGCAGGAGCGGCTCGCGCTCAACTATGCGCAGTCTCTCTCCCGGCTCGGCATCGCCGTCTCGGTACGCCTGATCGACGACGTGCAGTACTGGCGGCGCCTGTCGGCCTTCGATTTCGACATGATCCAGTGGACCTGGCCGGCCTCGGCCTCGCCTGGCAACGAGCAGATCGGGCGCTGGGGCTCGGCCAATGCCGCCCGCAACGGCGCGCTGAACTATGCCGGCGTGAAATCGCCGGCAGTCGATGCGGTATTGCAGGCCCTGCTGGGCGCCCGCGAGCGCGAGGATTTCGTCGCGGCGGTGCGGGCGCTCGACCGCTTGTTGATCTCCGGCTTCTACGTCGTGCCGCTGTATTACCTGCCCGATACCTGGATCGCGCTGGCGCGCGGCGTGATTCTGGCGGGGCGGCAGCCGGCCTATTTCCTCTCCAACGAAACGCTGGCGCGCCTCCCGGCGGCGTCGGCACCGGCGAACTAGGGTGTCGTCGATGCGGGCAGAACAGGACGAAACCTCAGCCTTGCTCGACGGTCTCGATCTCGACACATTGCTCGCGGCCCTGACCCGTAGCCGCGGCTATGATGCGGCCTTGCGCGACCCGCCGGGCCGCCGCGGCTGGAGCGACGTGACGCCCGGCTCGATCAACTTCCTCGATCTCGACGAGCGCATCGACCGGCTGGCGCGACTGCTCGCCATCAACAAGGGAACGCCGGGCGCGAGCGTCGCGATCCTCGCGCCACTCGGCCCGGAGGCGATCGTCTCGATCCTGGCGAGCCAGCGCGCGGGCTTGTCGCCCCTGATGCTGCCGCTGCACGGCAACGAGCTCGAACTGCTCAGACTGATCGAGGTGTCGGGCGCGGTCATGGCGCTCGGCGTCAGCCGCGTCGGATCGCTGCGACCGCTGCTCATGCTGCGCAATCTCGCGATGCGGGCCTTCGGCACCCGCTTCGTCGGTGGCTTCGGGCCGGATGTTCCCGACGGCGTGGCGCCGCTCGACATGCTGATGGCGAACCCGACGCTGCATCCCCTGCCGCAGCTCACCGAGCGGCCGGTGCTGCAGGTTTGCGATGGCGTGGCGCTAAGAGGACCGTTCAAGCTGCCGGAGCGGGACCTGCTCGCGAAGGCGCTCGACATCTCGCGGGCGCTGAAGCCGACCGTCTCGTCGCGCATCGTGACGACGCTGGTGGGCGGCGACCTCGCCGCCCTCGCCAGCGGGCCGGGCATGGCGATGCTGAGCGGCATCGAATTGCTCACGCTCGGCCTGTTCAATCTCGGCGACCTGCAGGCCTGCGTCGAAGGCGGACGCCATGTCCATCTGGTCCTGCCTGGGACCATGGAAGCGGCGCTGGCGCATTCGCGGCTCGCCGAGCATCCGGCTCTGGCCAGCCTGGTCTTCGTGCACCGGGCGACGGAAGCCCGCAGCCTCCCCGCCATCGACCGGCCGGACATCGCGATCGTCGATATCGAGGCGCATTCGGCCGTGGATATCACCGTGGTCAAGCGGCAGGGGTCTCCGGTCGCCTGATCGCGCCAGCGGGGAACTCTCGCGTTTGTCTCGCGTTGTTTCCGGGGTGTCTTCGTTGGAGTGACGGCCATGCTCACCGCGGGTCTCGTTCTTCTGTCCCTCTCCGGCAATCCCGCCGCCGCAAGCATCATCTCCATCGCGGATTCGCCGCCACGCTTCGATATTGCTGCATCATGCCGCGACGTCGGCAAGTCGGGCGTCAATGTCGGTCGCCCCGCCAGCGCCTGCCAGGGCGACGAGGAGCGGGCGCGCGCGCAGTTGACCGCGCGCTGGGGCGAGTTCACGCCCAGTGCCCGAACGACTTGCGTCGAGAGCGCCAGCTTCGGGGGCCCGCCGAGCTATGTCGAGGTGCTGACCTGCCTCGAGATGAAGAAGCCGTAGCGGGACTCAGCCAACGAATAGCGCAGAATACTCTGATTTCACCAAAACCTTCCGTCATCCCGGGCTTGCCTCGGGATCCATCGAAGGGCGCAACTGCTCTATGATGGATCCCGGATCGGCGCAGCTTGTCCGGGCTGACGACTTGTTTTGCGCAAGCCGTCAGGATTGTCTTCGCCTCGCCGCTCCGCGAAGCTCGCGACTCAATCCCCGGAGATCGCACCCATGCGCCGCCTTGCCCTTCCGCTCCTCACGGCCGCCCTGCTTGCCGGCGGCATGGCGGTGCCCGCACTCGCCAGCCCCCAGGCCTGCGCCGAGCTGTGGACCCAGCGCAACGAGATCTACAAGGCGCAGGGCTATTGCTTCCGGACGAAGCGCGCGATCGCGGCCTTCGGCAATGCCGGCTGCCAGTACGACAATGTCGAAGACCTGCCGCTCTCGGCGAATGACCACCGCATGATTGCCGACATCATCCGGCAGGAGCGCGCCCTGCGCTGCCCACGCTAAGGCCGATTGCCTGTGGAAGGCAGGGCTGCCCTGCGCCCAGCGAGGGGAAGGCCGTGCTAGAAGCGCCGGCCGCAATTCCGCGCCCGATCCAACCCGACGATTCATCGCCCGCATGACCACCGCAATCGAGATGGGGACGACGAGGACCGGCGAGCCCGGTCTGATCGATCTCGCCGAATTGCTGGCGACGCGCCTGTTGGTGCAGGGCAATTCGGGCTCGGGCAAGTCGCATCTGCTGCGCCGCCTGCTGGAGCAGAGTGCTCCGCTCGTGCAGCAGGCCATCATCGACCCCGAGGGCGATTTCGTCTCGCTCGCCGAGCAGTTCGGCCATGTGGTGGTCGATGCCGAATGCGGCGAGGCCGAGTTGCAACGCGTCGCGCTGCGCGTGCGCCAGCACCGCGTTTCGGTGGTGCTGAACCTCGAAAACCTCGAAGCCGACGAGCAATTGCGCGCCACCGCCGCCTTCCTCGGTGGGCTCTTCGATGTCGATCGCTCGCTCTGGTTCCCGATGCTGATCGTGGTCGACGAGGCGCAGCTCTTCGCACCCGTCATGGCCGGTGAGGCCTCCGACGAGGCGCGCCGGCTTTCCTTGGGCGCCATGACCAACCTGATGTGCCGCGGCCGCAAGCGCGGCCTTGCCGGCGTCATCGCGACGCAGCGCGTCGCCAAGCTCGCCAAGAACGTCGCGGCAGAGGCCTCGAACTTCCTGATGGGCCGCACCTTCCTCGATATCGACATGCAGCGCGCCGCCGACCTGCTCGGCATGGATCGGCGCCAGGCGGAGATGTTCCGCGACCTCGAGCGCGGCCAGTTCGTCGCGCTCGGCCCCGCGCTGTCGAAGCGCCCGCTGCCGATCCGGATCGGCACGGTCTCATCGGTCGATCGCGGCAGTGCTCCGGGATTGATGCCGCTTCCCGAGCAGGCCCCCGAGGATGCCGGCAAGCTGATTTTCACGCCCGGCGAGGACGAGCCACTGCCGCTGGCGCGGCCTGCACGCCCGGCGCCACGCCCGCGACCTGATCCAACCGAGGTCCTGCGCCGGATCGAGACCTATCGCCCTGCCCCGCTGCCGGAACCCGAGCCCGAGATCGAGCTTGAACCGGAAGAGCGCGAGGCGATCATGGTCGAGATCCTTCGCGAACTGATGAGCGACCCCGAAGCGCGCTCGCGCCAGGTTGCGGTGCTCTATCAGGATTTCACCGTGCGCTGCCGGATGCGCCGGCTCGGCCGCACGCATCTCAGTCTTGAGGAGTTCCGCAAGAGGCTCGCAGTCGCTCGCGCCGGTGTCAGCGACAGCGTCGCGACGAGCGAAGGCTGGCAGACAGCGGTCCAGGCCTCTGGAACGCTGCCGGAGGACCTGCAAGGGCTCTTCCTCTATATCGCCCGGACCGCGATCGAGGGCCGGCCCTGCCCCAGCGATGCCGAGCTCGCCGAGGTCTATGGCAGCGCCTCGCCGAGCCGGGCGCGGCGCGTGCTCAGCTATATCGAGGAGCGTGGGCTGATCGTCTGCCATGTCGATTTCCGTGGCCAGCGCACGCTCGCGCTACCGGCGCTCGGCGTCGAGACCGCACCGGGGCTCGCCCAGCCGCGCACGGCAGGCATGCCGCGCAGCGCGCGGGGGTGATCGGCCGCTCGTCACGCGCTGCCGCCACTCGCCCGCGAAACTTGACCACCCCGCCCCCGAACGTGCATGACCTCAAGCCGCATTCACGGGTTCGGCCATGCGCGTTCTGTTGATCGACAACTACGACAGCTTCACCTGGAACCTGGTCCATCTCATCGGTGGGCTGGGCGCCGAGGTCGATGTCTGGCGTAACGACGCGCTCACCGTCGACGAGGCGCTGGCCGGCGACCACGATGCGGTCGTGCTCTCGCCCGGCCCCTGCACGCCCAACGAGGCCGGAATCTGCCTGAACCTGATCCGCGAAGGCGCGGGCAAGAAGCCGATCTTCGGCGTTTGCCTCGGGCTGCAGGCAATGGGACAGGCCTTCGGCGGCCATGTCGTGCGCGCGCCGCTGCCGATGCACGGCAAGGTCTCGCCGATCCGCCACAAGGCGCGCGGCCTGTTCCGCGGCATCAACGGCCCGCTGCAGGCGACGCGCTATCACTCGCTGGTAGTCGAGCGCGCCTCGTGCCCCGATGTCTTCGAGATCGAGGCGGAGAGCGACGACGGCCTGATCATGGCGCTCTCGCACCGGGAGCTGCCGGTCCACGGCGTCCAGTTCCATCCGGAGAGCATCGCCTCCGAGCATGGCGCGACGATCCTGCGGAATTTCCTCGACCTCGCGGAGCGATGGCAGAGCGAACGCGAAGCCTCCGCCCTGACCCTTTCAGCCTGATTCCGCAGAGTTCCCATGGACGATTTCAAACCCTTCATCGCCAAGGTCGCGACCGGCGCGACGCTCTCCCGCGAGGAAGCGCGCGACGCCTTCGACACCATCCTTTCGGGCGAAGTGACCAACGCACAATCCGCCGCCTTCCTGATGGCGCTGCGCGTGCGCGGCGAGACGATCGACGAGATCGCCGGCGCGGTCGGCGCCATGCGCGGCAAGATGCTGCCCGTGAAGGCGCCGCCGGAAGCCATCGACATCGTCGGCACCGGCGGCGATTCCTCCGGCTCCTACAATGTCTCGACGCTGGCCTCGATCATCACCGCGGCCTGCGGCGTGCCGGTCGCCAAGCACGGCAACCGCGCGGCGTCCTCGCGCTCCGGCGCGGCCGACGTGCTGACCGCGCTCGGCGTCAAGGTCGGGCTCGATCCGGCCGCGACCGAGCATTGCATCCGGGAGGCCGGCGTCGGCTTCATGTTCGCGCCGACGCACCATGCCTCGATGCGGCATGTCGCGCCGGTGCGCACCGAGCTCGGTACGCGCACGATCTTCAACCTGCTCGGCCCGCTCTCCAACCCGGCCGGCGCCAAGCGCCAGCTCATCGGCGCCTTCTCCGAGACCTGGCTGGAGCCGATGGTCAAGGTGCTGGCCTCGCTCGGCTCGACCCGTGTCTGGGCCGTGCATGGCTCGGACGGGCTCGACGAGATCACCACGACCGGTCCGACCCGCGTCGTCTCGCTGGAGAACGGCAAGATCGAGAGTTTCTCGATCAGTCCCGCCGATGTCGGCCTCGAACCGGCCAAGCCCGAAGTGCTGCGCGGCGGCACGCCGGAGGAGAATGCGGCGGCGCTCAACGCGGTGCTCGCCGGGGAGAGGACCGGCTTCCGCGATATCGCGGCCTTCAATGCGGCGGCTGCGCTGCTGGTCGCCGGCAAGGCCAAGGATTTGAAGGACGGCTTCGCCCAGGCGACGGCCGCGCTCGATTCCGGCAAGGCCAAGGCGGTGCTTGCGGCGCTCATCAAAGCCTCGAACGCGTGAGGCCGGCATGACCGATATCCTCGCGAAGATCGAAGCCTATAAGCGCCAGGAGATCGCGGCGGCCAAGGCCGCGGTGCCGCGGGCCGAGATCGAACGCCGTGCCCACGCAGCCTCGAAGCCGCGCGGCTTTGCCGATGCATTGGCCGGCAAGCTCGCGCAGGGCACGCCGGCATTGATCGCCGAGATCAAGAAGGCGAGCCCGTCCAAGGGCTTGATCCGAGCCGATTTCGACCCGCCTTCGCTCGCCCGCGCCTATGCGGCAGGCGGCGCGGCCTGCCTCTCGGTCCTGACCGATGCACCCTCCTTCCAGGGCCGGCCGGACTTTCTGACCGAAGCGCGCGAGGCTTCCGGCCTACCGGCTTTGCGCAAGGATTTCCTCTACGAGCCCTATCAGGTCTACGAGGCCCGGGCCTGGGGCGCCGACTGCATCCTGATCATCATGGCCGGTGTCGACGACGCCACCGCCAGAGCGCTGAACGGGACCGCGCGCGAGCTCGGCATGGACGTGCTCGTCGAGGTCCATGACGATGCCGAGCTCGACCGGGCGCTGAAGCTCGAAAGTCGCCTGCTCGGCATCAACAACCGTGACCTGCGCAGCTTCAACGTCGATCTCGCCGTGACCGAGCGCCTGGCGCCGCGCGTGCCGGCCGACCGGATCGTCATCAGCGAAAGCGGCATCTTCACCCACGCCGACGTCACCCGGCTGAACCGCAGCGGCGTCAACAGCTTCCTCGTCGGCGAAAGCCTGATGCGGCAGGCCGACGTCACCGCCGCTACGCGGGCGCTGCTCACCGGCAAGGCCGTTGCGGCGTGAGCCGGCTCAGCCATCTCGACGCGCAAGGCCAGGCGCATATGGTCGATGTCGGCGGGAAGGCCGAAACGACCCGCATGGCGGTCGCCGAGGGCCAGGTCGTCATGGCGCCGGAGACGATCGCCATCGTCCGCGACGGCAACGCCAAGAAGGGCGACGTGCTCGGCACAGCGCGCCTCGCCGGCATCATGGCGGCGAAGCGCACGCATGAACTGATCCCGCTCTGCCACCCGCTACTGCTCAGCAAGATCGCCGTCGACCTCGAAATCGACGAGGCCCTGCCGGGCGTGCGGGTGCGCGCCGAGGTCAAGATGAAGGGCCAGACAGGCGTCGAGATGGAGGCGCTGACCGCCGTCTCCGTCGCCTGCCTGACGGTCTACGACATGGTCAAGGCCGTCGACCGGGCGATGCGGATCGAGAATATCCGCCTGCTACACAAGTCCGGCGGCCAATCCGGCGACTACGAGGCGAAGGCTGGCTGATGGCGCTCACCCCGGTCCCCGTCGCGCGCAAGGCGCTGCTCGACAGCATTCCGGGGCCGACCGGAGCGGAAACCCTGCCGCTGGCGCAATGCGCCTGGCGGGTGCTGGCAGACGAGGTCAAGGCGCTCAGGACGCAGCCGCCCTTCGCCAATTCCGCCATGGACGGCTATGCCGTGCGCGGCGACGAGATGGCGGAAGGCGTCTCGCTCACGGTGATCGGCGAATCCGCTGCGGGCCGGGCTTATGAGGGTGCGGTCGAGCCGGGACAGGCTGTGCGCATCTTCACAGGCGCCCCCATGCCGGAGGGTGCCGACACCATCCTGATGCAGGAAGATGCCGATGGCGTCGGCAGTCCCGTGATCCGCGTGCGCGTGCCCCCGGCCAAGGGCAAGTTCCTGCGTGCGGCAGGGCTCGACTTCCACGAAGGCGACGTCCTGCTTTCGGCCGGCCGAGTGCTCGATAGCGCAGCGCTCGGCCTTGCCGCCGCGATGGGACATCCGACCCTGCCGGTCCGGCACAAGCCGCGCGTCGCGATCCTCGCCACCGGCGACGAGCTGGTGGCGCCGGGCGAACCCGTCGGCCGTGACCAGATCGTCGCCTCGAACTCGTTCTCGCTGGCCGCGCTGGTCGAGAAGGCCGGCGGTGCCGTGCTCGATCTCGGCATCGCCCGCGACGACCATGCCGATCTCGCCGCGAAGATCGGACAGGCGCGCGATGCGGACGCCGATGTGCTGATCACGCTGGGCGGCGCCTCCGTGGGCGCGCATGATCTCGTGCAAGAAGCGCTGACGCGCGCCGGCATGGCGCTCGGCTTCTGGAAGATCGCGATGCGGCCGGGCAAGCCGATGATGACCGGGCGGCTCGGCCGGATGGTCGTGGTCGGTCTGCCGGGCAATCCGGTCTCCTCGATCGTCTGCGGCCATCTCTTCGTCCTGCCCCTGATCGAGGCCCTGCTCGGCATCGCCGAGGCGGATCGCGACCGCAGCATCCCCGCCATTCTGGGACGCGATATGCCCGGCAATGACGAGCGCGAGGATTATCTGCGCTCGGAACTGGCGTTGACCGCGGATGGTTGGGTGGCGACGCCCTTCGACCGGCAAGATTCGTCGATGCTCGGCACGCTGGCGCGGGCGCAGGCCCTGACGATCCGGCCTGCCCATGCTGCTGCGGCGAAGAAAGGCACCCCCTGCCGGATCCTGCCCCTGCGGTAGCAGCTTGCGGAACACAAGCAGAACGCGTATGGTGTTCGTGCTTTGTTTCGAATCTGCGCATTGAGGGGCTGGCGGCGACCATGCTGACACGCAAGCAACATGAACTCCTGCGCTTCATCCAGGAACGCTTGCGCGAAAGTGGCGTGCCGCCCTCCTTCGACGAGATGAAGGACGCGCTCGACCTGCGCTCCAAATCCGGCATCCATCGTCTCATCATGGCGCTGGAGGAGCGCGGCTTCATCCGCCGCCTGCCGAACCGGGCGCGTGCCCTCGAAGTTATCAAGATGCCGGACGGGCTCGGTGCTCCGACGCCACGTCCACGCTTCAGCCCAGCCGTCGTGCAGGGCGGCCTCGGCGCGCAGCCGAGCCTCGCCAAGCCGCGCCCCTCTGCCGCCGCCGAGGACGATGGTCGGCATTCCATCGCGATCCCGGTCATGGGCCGCATCGCGGCGGGCACGCCGATCTCGGCGATCCAGAGCCGCAGCCACACCGTCTCGCTGCCTCCCGACATGCTCGGCTCCGGCGAGCATTATGCGCTCGAAGTACGCGGCGATTCTATGGTCGAAGCCGGCATTCTCGATGGCGATACCGTCGTCATTCGCAGGCAGGACACGGCCAATACCGGCGATATCGTCGTCGCTCTGATCGACGACGAGGAAGCCACGCTGAAGCGCCTGCGCAAGCGCGGCTCCTCGATCGCGCTCGAAGCGGCAAACCCGGCCTATGAGACGCGCGTGCTAGGACCAGACCGGGTCAAGATTCAGGGCCGCCTCGTCAACCTGATGCGGCGCTACTGAAGGCGCTCGGTATCGGCCTCGGCTTCGGTGTCGACGGCTGGTGTGGGCTGGGCGGTGACCGATTGACTGGCGGGACGCTTGCTCGGTTCCGCCGGACGGCGCTCGCGCCGGCGGGTCCAGGGCCGGTCGGCCGCATTCGGCTCGGAGACATGGCTGCTCCAGCCCGATGCCGTACGATAGAGCGAGGTCGCGCCGTCGCGCGATAGGGCCATGCGCTCGATCAGGCGGGCCTTGCAGGCGCCGCTCCAGGGGATCGCGGTGACGACGAGATCGGCCCTGAGGCAGTCCTCGATAATGGCCAGACGCTCACGCGTATAAGAGATGGTACGCTTGTCGGCCGTCTGCGCGACGCAGGCCAGCCGGTCGCAAGTGACGCCCGCTCGCAGCGTGGGGTCGTCCGGCGAACGGCTGTCGCCATCGGAGGCGAGCCATTGCTGCAGGACGAAGCGGCTGGGCTTGCCGGCGATGGCGAGGCGACCGTCCGGGCCGCGCACGGCCAATCCCGAGCCGTCGCGCTCGATCAGGATTTCCGGCCGCTCCGGCTTGCCGGCGATGGCGACGCCACCGATCAGGGGAAGCACCGCCAGCCAGCGCCAGGCCGTGGTCCAGAGCGTCAGCCAGAGCAAGGTCACCGAGAAGCAGCCGAGCACCGCCGGGCCGAAGGCCGCGACCGTCACGGTGGAATGGTCGATGGTCGCGACCCAGTGCGCGACCTTGAGCACGGCATCGGAGGCGAGCCCCATCAGGGCCCAGGCCGGCCAGTCGAGGCCGAAGGGATAGGCCAACACGCCGAACACCGCCGCCGGCATCACGAAAAGCGAAACGAAGGGCAGCGCCATGGCGTTGCCGAGCAGGCCGAAGGGATTGAAGGTCTGGAAATGGTAGGCGCCGAAGGGCGCCGTCGCCGCGGTCGCCAGCATCGTGGTGACGACGATTCCCAGCGACGCGGTCCAGATCGGTCCGATGGGCCAAGGCAGGGCCGATGGCGGCTCGGTTCGATCTCGTCTCTCCCAGCGTTCGGCGAAGGCGATCAGCGCCGCGACAGCGCCGAAGGACATCTGGAAGCTCGGTCCGAGCAGGGCTTCGGGCTCGCGCAGCAGCACGATGATCGCGGCAAGCGCGAGATTGCGCATGCTGAGCGCGGCGCGATCGACCAGGATCGCGCCGAGCATGACCAGCGTCATGATCAGCGAACGCTCGGTCGCGACATCGCTGCCCGAGAAGATGCAATAGCCGGTCGCCCCGACCATGGCCGCCACGGCCGCGATCTTCTTGACCGGCCAGTGCAGAGCCACCGTCTGCGAAAGGACCAGGAGCGCGCGCACCAGCCAGAAGATCGTTCCGGCCGCGAGCACCATATGCAGGCCGGAGATCGAGACGATGTGATAGATGCCGGCGGCGCGCAGATCATTGTTGG
Source organism: uncultured Allobosea sp. (assembly GCF_945957345.1). GTDB lineage: Bacteria > Pseudomonadota > Alphaproteobacteria > Rhizobiales > Beijerinckiaceae > Allobosea. The sequence continues at coordinate 18,796 of NZ_CAMFKW010000049.1, forward strand.
TCGCTTCGGTGATTAGGCCGCGCTTGCCGGTGACGAGCGCGGCGGCAACAGCCCCGCCCTGCCCGCCTCCGACATCGGCGATGCGTTTGGTCAGGGCATTGCGTGCCTGGTCGATCATCACGTCGATCGCGAGGCGGGTCGGCATCGGATAGGGCGCGGGCGCCAGCGCGATCTTGCCGGATAGGCTGCCGACCGCACCGATCCCGCGGAAGAAAGCGTCGCGACCGAAATCGTAGCCGCCCGCCCGCGCCGGCCCCGGCGGCGGCAGCAAGCGCGCGGTCGCGACGATATGATCGCCCGGCGCCACCCCGCCGGAGCGCATGCTGACGCGGACGCGCTTCGGTCGTTGGTCAGCCGGCACATTGGCGAGATCCGTGACCAGCAGCACGATCCGCGCGCCCTTGTCGCGCGCTTCGACGCTCTCGACGAAACCGCTCAGTTTGCCGATGCGCGAGCGTTCCAGCATCGGTGCGGCGATATCGGCCGTGCGCCAGACCCCGGCGGCGAAGCCGGCAAAGGCGGCGGCCATCGCGAGGCAGGCCATTGATGCGAGCGGGCGCAAGCGCAGGGCGAAAGCTGCCGCGCCGCTGAGGCCCAAGCCGAGCAGCGGCGCCCATAAGGCCGGCTCACGATCGGCCGTGAAATAGAGCAGGATGCCGACGCCCATCGCGATGGGCAGCCAGAGGAAGGGCCGGCGCCGTTCGGCCTCCAGCGCGAAGCTGCGCCGGAAATGCAGCCACAGCAGGCGAAGCAGGGGACGAAGGCTTGCCGCCGGCGGAACGACGGCACTGATGCGAGCCGGCAAGGCATCGGCGCCCGCGCCGCGCCGGCCCTGTGCCCGCTCCTGCCCCGGCGGTGCCGGCTGCATCGCCCGCTCTCCCCCAGCCGACGCTGCGATTTGACCGCTTAGCGTTCCGGCAAAGCCATGTTACAGGGCGCGCGCCAGTTGTCATGCCACGACTTTGGCACCATCCCCTGTCTTGCCCCGGACGGCCCTGCGCCGCCCGGCCGGAGTTTCCTCCCATGAGCAACGCCGTCGTCACGCGCTTTGCGCCCTCGCCCACCGGATTCCTGCATATCGGCGGAGCCCGGACCGCGCTGTTCAACTGGCTCTATGCCCGCCGGCAAGGCGGCAAGATGCTGCTGCGCATCGAGGATACCGACCGCGAACGCTCGACCGATGCGGCGATCGCTGCGATTCTCGACGGGCTGGAATGGCTCGGGCTCGATTGGGACGGGCAGACCGTCTACCAGTTCCAGCGCGCCGCGCGGCATCGCGAGGTGGCTGAGCAGATGCTTGCCGCCGGCAAGGCCTATCATTGCTACGCGACCCCGGCCGAGCTCGAGGAAATGCGCGAGAAGGCCCGCGCCGAGGGCAAGCCGCTGCGCTACGATGGGCGCTGGCGCGACCGCGATCCCGCGACCGCACCGGCCGGTGCCAAGCCGGTGATCCGCCTCAAGGCGCCGCAGACCGGCGAGACCGTGGTCAATGACGAGGTCCAGGGCCGCGTCGTCTGGCAGAACGAGAATCTCGACGACCTCGTGCTGCTGCGCTCGGACGGCACGCCGACCTATATGCTCGCCGTGGTGGTCGACGACCACGACATGGGTGTGACCCATATCATCCGCGGCGACGACCACCTGACCAATGCCGCCCGCCAGACCCAGATCTACGACGCGCTTGGCTGGGACGTGCCGAGCATGTCGCATATCCCACTGATCCACGGCGCGGACGGCGCCAAGCTCTCGAAGCGCCATGGCGCGCTCGGCATCGATGCCTATCGCTCGATGGGCTATCTGCCGGCGGCTTTGCGCAACTATCTGGTGCGTCTCGGCTGGAGCCATGGCGACCAGGAAGTCTTCTCCACCCAGGAGATGATCGACGCCTTCAAGCTCTCTTCGATCGGCCGCTCGCCGGCGCGCTTCGACTACGCCAAGCTGGAGAACCTCAACGGCCTCTACATGCGCCAGTCCAGCGACGCCGATCTGCTCGCTGCGCTCAAGGTCATTCTGCCGGAGATCGGGCCTGGGCGTGGGGTCGGCGCCACGCTGTCTCCGGAGCTGGAGGCGAAGTTCCTCGCAGCGATGCCCGGCCTCAAGGAACGGGCCAAGACGCTGATCGAACTGCTCGACAGCGCCTTCTATCTCTATGCCCAGCGCCCGCTGCAGCTCGACGAGAAGGCCAAGGGCCTGCTCGACGAAGCCGCACGCCAGCGCCTGCCGAAGATCGCGGAGAAACTCGCTGCCGTGAGCGACTGGTCGCCGGCGCCGCTGGAAGCGGCGGTTCGCGCCTATGTCGAGGAGAGCGGGCTGAAGCTCGGCCAGGCGGCGCAGCCGCTGCGCGCCGCGCTGACCGGCCGTGCGATGTCGCCGGGCCTGTTCGACGTCATGGCCGTTCTCGGCCGCGACGAGACGCTCGCCCGGCTCGCCGATCAGGCTACCTGAAGCACCTCCAGCCGCGGTTTTTGCCTGCCCGGCAAGTCATCGGGCTTCGCATCAGATCCCCCCGCCGCGGCCCTGCAAAAGGTCGCGGCGGAGCTGCTCGCGCAGATATGAGCGGAACGCGGTTCCAACCGCCTTTTGGCTCGGTTGAATGCACTGCGCAAATGGTCTAGTGACGCGCAAGTGCATTGCAACGCGGCGACGCGGGCATGCACGAATATTGCTTGTAAATCAGTCACATGGACCGTCTCCCCCCGTCTCCTTCCGACATCTGGCCGTCACATCGCGGACTTCGGATGAAAGACGCCCGGCGCGAAAGCGCGGAGAGGCGAAACCGGGGCTGAACAGCAGCGAGCCTTGAAAGGATCGGTATCGATGAGCGGAAATACCAGCCAGCTCCAGGTCGGCGACAAGACCGTCGACATGGCGATCAAGGAGGGGTCGGTCGGCCCCGCCGTCATCGACATCGCCAAGCTCTACGCCCAGACGGGCATGTTCACCTACGACCCCGGCTTCACCTCGACGGCGAGCTGCGAGTCGCAGATCACCTATATCGACGGCGACAAGGGCGTGCTGCTCTATCGCGGCTTCCCGATCGAGCAGCTCGCGGAACACGGCGACTTCCTCGAGACCTGCTACCTGCTGCTCGAAGGCCAGCTGCCGACGGCCGCCCAGAAGGCGGATTTCGACTATCGCATCACGCGCCACACCATGGTGCACGAGCAGATGGCCCGCTTCTTCCAGGGCTTCCGCCGCGACGCGCACCCGATGGCGGTGATGGTCGCCTCGATCGGCGCGATGTCGGCCTTCTATCACGACTCGACCGACATCTCGGACCCGCATCAGCGCATGATCGCCTCGATGCGCATGATCGCGAAGGTGCCGACGCTGGCCGCGATGGCCTACAAATACTCGATCGGCCAGCCCTTCGTGTATCCGCTGAACTCGCTGGACTACACCTCGAACTTCCTGCGCATGTGCTTCGCGGTGCCGGCCGAGGAGTACAAGGTCAACCCGGTGCTGTCGCGCGCGCTCGACCGGATCTTCATCCTGCACGCCGACCACGAGCAGAACGCCTCGACCTCGACGGTGCGCCTCGCCGGCTCGTCGGGCGCCAATCCCTTCGCCTGCATCGCGGCCGGCACGGCCTGTCTCTGGGGCCCTGCCCATGGCGGCGCCAACGAAGCCGCGCTCAAGATGCTCGAGGAGATCGGCTCGGTCGACAACATCCCGAAATACATCGCCAAGGCGAAGGACAAGAACGATCCGTTCCGCCTGATGGGCTTCGGCCACCGGGTCTACAAGAACTACGACCCGCGCGCGAAGATCATGCAGAAGACCACGCATGAGGTCCTGAACGAGCTCGGGATCAAGGACGACCCGCTGCTCGACGTCGCGGTCGAGCTGGAGCGCATCGCGCTGTCGGACGAGTACTTCATCGAAAAGAAGCTCTATCCGAACATCGATTTCTATTCGGGCATCACCCTCAAGGCGATGGGCTTCCCGACCTCGATGTTCACGGTGCTCTTCGCCGTCGCCCGCACGGTCGGCTGGATCGCGCAGTGGAAGGAAATGATCGAGGACCCGTCCCAGAAGATCGGCCGCCCGCGCCAGCTCTATACCGGCTCGCCGCAGCGCGACTACACCCCGATCGGCCGCCGCTGATCGCAGCTTTCAGAGATCGCCGACCAGGGCGCGGTGGTTTCCACCGCGCCCTTATTGTTTCTGATGATTGATGCTTCCGGCGCGGCTGATCCAGCCGGCGGGGCAGATAAAATCGGGTCATTCACGGAGATCCGTTCATGACCGAAAGCCGCTTTCTCGACCGCCGCTCCTTCCTGATCGCAGCCGGAGCCGCAGGCCTCGCCGGCACGCAGGCACGCGCCCAGGCCACCTTCCCGACTCGACCGGTTACGCTGATCGTGCCCTTCGCGGCCGGCGGCTCGACCGATATCGTCGCGCGGCTCGTCGGCCAAAAGATGGGCGAGATCCTCGGCCAGAGCGTGGTGATCGAGAACCGTGCCGGGGCCGGCGGCAATATCGGCTCCACTGCGGTCGCCCGCGCACAAGCTGACGGCTACACGCTGCTGCTCGGCACGATCTCGACGCACGCCCTCAACCCCGCCATCCTGAAGACGGTGACCTTCGATGCCGTGAAGGACTTCACGCCGATCTCGCTGCTCGCGATCGTGCCGAATGTCATGGTCGTGCATCCGGATTTCCCGGCCAAGACGGTCAAGGAAGTGCTCGCGGTGCTGAAGGCCAATCCGGGCAAGTACTCCTATGCCTCCTCCGGCGTCGGCACGCCGCTGCATCTCTCGGGCGAGCTGTTCAAGTCGCTTGGCGGCGTGCAGATGAATCATGTGCCGTATCGCGGCGCCGGGCCGGCCCTGAACGACGTCGTCGCGGGCGCGGTGCCGATCATGTTCGACAACCTGCCCTCCTCCGCCGGCTTCATCCGGAACGGGCAGTTGCGGGCGATCGGCGTCACCACGAAGGAGCGCGTCGCCTCGTTCCCGGATCTCCCGACCATCGCCGAAGGGGGCCTAGCCGGCTATGAGACCTATACTTGGAATGCGCTGTTCGGCCCGGCCAACATGCCGCGCCCGGTCGTCGAGAAGATCAACCAGGCCGCGAACCAGGCGCTGAAGGACGAGGCCGTCAAGAAGAAGCTCAGCGATGTCAGCGCCGATATCGTCGGCTCGACGCCGGAGCAACTCGGCGAGCATGTCAAGGTCGAGCTCGCCAAATGGGCGCCGATCGCCAAGGCATCGGGCGCCGTCGTCGAGTAAGCCGGCTCAGGCTTCCAGCGCCTCGCGGCCTTTCCGCGAGGCCACCAGCTCCAGCGCAGCCGCGACGGCGTTCGCCGCCGGGCTCGGTCCGGCCGAGCGCATGATCGTCTCGACCTCGGCGAAGCCGTCGAGCTGTTCCCGGCGCTTGTCGCCCCTAGCCATCGCGGCGAGCAGATGGCCGCTCAGCGCCTCCGCCGACGCCTCTTCCTGAATGAATTCCGGAACGATGCTGCGGCCGAGGATCAGGTTGGGCAGGATCACGCTCGGCAGCTTGACGAGGCGCCGGGCCAGGAAGGCCTCCCAGGCAGCGCCGCGATAGGCTGCGACGGTAGGCACCTGCGACAGGGCGAGTTCCAGCGTCACGGTGCCGGATGCCGCCAGCGCCGCACGGGCTTCCCGGAAAGCCGCGAGCTTCTCGGCGTCGCCCGTCACAATCTCCGGTACGACCCGCCAATGCGCTGCCGCCTCGGCAATCATCGGCTGCAGCCGCTGGACCGCCGGCAGGACGAAACGCGCACCCGGAACCGCAGCCGAGACCTTCGCCACTGCCTCGCCGAAGACCGGCATCAGATGATGAATCTCGGAGCGCCGGCTGCCGGGAAGGACGAGCACCAGCGGCCGCTCGGCATCGTCGCGCCGGCGCTGCTCCTCGGCATCGGGGCGCATCTCGGCGAGCCGCTCCATCAGGGGATGGCCGACATAGACCGTCTCGGGACCGTGCAGGCGGGCGAGCGCGGCGGGCTCGAAGGGCAGCAGGGCCAGGATGCGGTCGACATGCGGCGCCATCCGCCGGGCGCGGCCGGAGCGCCAGGCCCAGACGCTGGGGCAGACCCAATGCACGATCGGGATGGAGGGCGCGCGCGCCCTCACCTTCTTGGCGACACGCAGGCAGAAATCCGGGCTGTCGACCGTCAGCAGCAGGTCGGGCTGAAACGCAGCGATGCCGCGCGCCGCATCCTCCATCCGCCGCAACAGCAGCGGCAGGCGCGCGATCACCGGGCCGAAGCCCATCACGGCGATATCGGCCTGGGGAAAGAGCGATTTCAGCCCCGCTTCCGACAGACCGTGATCGCCCACGCCGCAAAGCTCGATCGTGCGATCGCCAAGCCGCTCGCGCAGGGCGGAGAGGAAGCGCAGGGCCAGGGCATCGCCCGACGCCTCGCCGGCGATGATCGCCAGGCGGAACGGCCGCATCAGGGAAAGCCCTCGACGAAGAGGCCGAGCTGGTCCGCCTGACGGCCAAGCGCCGCCCGATCGCCGACCAGGACCTGACCAGCCCGGACGCCGATGCCGGAGAGGCCCGCCTCGGCGATATTGCGCAAAGTGTCCGGGCCGATGGCGGGCATGTCGACGCGCAGGTCCTGCCCGGTCTTCGGCACCTTCACCAGGAAGCCGTCACCCTTGCCGATCTTGAGGCGTCCGCGCGCCACCATGTCGGCGACCCGCCGGATCATCGCATCCGTGCCTTCCGCCGCCTCGATCGCGACGACGCGATGATCGGCCAGGATCGCCGCCTGCCCGACATCGAAGGGCGAGAGCGTCGCCAGCAAGGTAAAGCCTCGCTCAAGCTCGGCGCGCTGCTCCGCATTGACCTGCTTGCGGCCCAGGGCGCCCAGCGGGGCTGTCATCTCCGGCGCGATATCCGCCGGTCCATGAACCCGAAAGCCCTGCATCTCGAAGAAGCGCACGACACCGCGCAGGAGATGATCGTCCCCGCCCTGGAACGCCTTGGCGAAATGCGGCAGATATTTCAGCGTTGAGACCTCGGGACGCAGCGAGCCGAAGCTCGGCCGCGGCAGGGCACCCAGCATGACGATATCGGCGATGCCGCGCCGACGCAGCTCTTCGAGCAGGCTGCCGAGCTGGCCCAGACGATAGCGTTGGATATCCGCGCCTTCGCCGAAGGCTTCGGGATCGGCCGCGCCGTCGAGCGCCGCGATATAGGGGCGCTCACCATGGCCGATCACGATGCGCGCGAGCTGGAGCGGGTAGTCGCCGCTCCCCGCGATCATCGCGAGCGGGCCGCGGGCCGCGCCTTGCGGATCGACGCTCACCGCTCCGCTGCGGTGGCTTCCCGCGGCGTGCAAAGCGGCTTGCCCGCACCTTCCCGAATGAAGTTCAGGATCTCGTCGATCAGCGGATGCTTCGAGAATTCCGCTGCGACATCCTCGACGCGCTCGGCCAAGGTGCCTTCGTCGGCGAAGAGCAGCCGGTAAGCGCGGCGCAATTCATTGATATGCTCGCGGCTGAAGTTGCGGCGCTTCAAACCGACCAGATTGAGCCCGGCGAGATGGGCCGGGTTGTCGCGCACGAGGCCGAAGGGAATGACGTCACTCGTGACGCCGGCGCCGCCCCCGATGAAGGAGTGATCGCCGATCCGGATGAACTGCAGCAGGCCGGCGCCGCCGCCGACGATGACGAAATTGCCGACCGTGACATGGCCCGCGCACATCGCATTGTTGGAGAACACGACGTTATCGCCGATGCGGGAGTCATGCCCGACATGCGAATTCGCGAGGAAGGCGCAGCGATTGCCGACGACGGTTTCCATGCCGCCGCCTTCGGTACCCGGGTTCATCGTCACGCCTTCGCGGATGATGCAATCCTCGCCGACCGAGAGCGTCGAGGGCTCGCCGCGATATTTCAGATCCTGCGGCGGGTGACCGATCGAGGCGAAGGGAAAGATCCGCGTGCGCGCGCCGATCGTGGTGCGGCCGGCAACCACGGCATGGCTGACGAGTTCGACGCCCTCGCCGAGCACGACATCGGGGCCGACCTCGCAGAACGGGCCGATCTTCACGCCGGCTCCAAGCCTGGCCTTCGGGTCGACAAGCGACATGGGATGGATGGAGACGCTCATCGAGACGCTGCCCTGATCCTGCACCGATGCAACGCTCAAACGACCATCGCCGAAATCTCGGCCTCGGCCACGAGCGCGCCGTCGACGCGCGCCTCGCCGCGATAAAAGAAGATATTGCGCTTGCGGGCGAGCTTGGTGAGGTGGAAGCGGATCTGGTCCCCCGGCGTGACCGGCTTGCGGAACTTCGCCTTGTCGATCGTGGTGAAGAGGACGGTCTTGACCTGCTTGTCACCGAATTCGCTGGCGTTCACGACCAGGACGCCGGCTGTCTGGGCCATCGCCTCGATCATCAGCACGCCTGGGAATACGGGGCGGTCCGGGAAGTGGCCGGTGAACTGAGGCTCGTTGGCCGTGACGTTCTTGATGCCGACGCCAGAGGCATCGCCATCGATCTCGACAACCCGATCGACCAGAAGGAACGGATAGCGGTGAGGAATGCTGGCCATGATCCTCTGGATGTCGATCACGCCCAGGGCCGTCGTCGCCTCGCTCATGGTCTGTCTTCTCCCGCGTGCCTTCGCCGGGCAGCGCCTTCAATACAGTTCAGTGACCGGAAGCAGACAATACCCCTGCAACCCGTCACGATTTCAAAGCCTTCCGCCGCTTTGCCGGAAACGGAGCGGGTTCGGCAACACAATTCTCAGCATCCGAGGCAGAAAGAGCCCGTTCGGCGGTGGAAAGGCTCGCTTATTCCTGCGCAGCGCCCGGCTTCTTGCCTCGATTGGCCACCAGCGTCTTGAGCAGCGCGGTTTCGCGCGCCCAGCCGAGCGCAGGCTGGGCCGGATAGCCGCCATAGCGCGCGCTGCGCGGAACATCGCCGGCAACGCCGCTCTGCGCCGCGATCTGCGCGCCGGCACCGATCACAAGATGGCCCGCCAGCCCGACCTGACCGCCGAGCACGACGAAATCCTCGAGCGTCGAGGAACCGGCGAGGCCGGTCTGGGCGCAGATGACGCAATGGCGACCGATGACGCAGTTATGGCCGATCTGGACGAGGTTATCGATCTTGGTGCCCTCGCCGATGACCGTGTCGCGGCTTGCGCCGCGGTCGATCGTGCTGTTGGCGCCAACCTCCACGTCATCCTGGATGATGACGCGGCCGACCTGCGGCACTTTCATGTGCCCCTTGGGGCTCATCGCGAAGCCAAAGCCATCCTGCCCGATCCGAGCGCCAGGATGGATGATGACGCGGTTGCCGATCAGGGAAGCCTGGATCGTGCTGCCCGCCCCGATGGAGCAATTCCGCCCGATGCGGACCTGCGGCCCCACGACTGCGTGCGACGCCACCACGGTGCCGGCACCGATCTCGGCGCCTGGGCCGATGACCGCGCCCGGATCGACGGTGACACCCGCTTCGAGAACAGCGGTCGCATGGACGATGGCGCCCGGCGCGACGCCCTGCGAACCAAAAACCGATTCAGGCTTCAATGCGCTCGGGAAGCAGCGCGCCATCACCTTCGCGAAAGCGTGGTATGGCGCGGGCGACACCAGCGCCACGGTTCCGGCCGGAACGCGCTCGACGAAACGCGGCGAGACGATGCACAGACCCGCCTTGGTCGCCGCGAGCGCCTCCGTGTATTTCGGATTGTCCATATAGGCGAGATCGGACGGGCCGGCCGTCTCGAGGGCGGCGATGCCGTCGAGCTTGCGGGCGGGCTCAACGCCCTCCGGCAGGGTGCCGCCTGAAATGCTTGCGACCTCGCCGAAATCCAGCGAGGTCGCGAACGGAAAGAAAACTGGCTCTGCCATGATCGGGTCCGAAGCGGGGCTGATGCCCCGCTTACGTCAGAAGCGGGTGCCGCCGGAGAAGCGGAAGGCCTGGAGGCGGTCGCCGCCGTACTTGCCGACGAGGCCGGTCTGCGGGTTGATGCCGATCTGGCCGTCATCCTTGCTCAGGGCATAGGCGTAGTCGAACCGGATCGGTCCCAGCGGCGACGCCCAGAGCAAGCTCACACCCACCGACGAACGGATGACGTTCTTGTCGCGGATACAGCCGACATTCGACTGACCGTTGATCCCGCCAACCGTCGACACATTGTACTGACGTGCCGATGAGCCCGCAGGGCAGCCGGCGAAGGCCGGATTCGTGATGACGCTCGAACCGCCGTCATAGTTGAACAGCGTACCGGCATCGGCGAAGACCGCACCACGCAGGCCGAGATCCCGCGGCAGGCCCCAGATCGGGAACTGCAGCTCGACCGTACCGCCGAAATAAGTGGTACCGCCGACCGCATTCGCCGTCGGGTCGTTCAAGACGTCGCGCGGACCGATGCCGGATGGCGAGAAGCCACGCACCAGCGACGGGCCGAGGAAGTAGTGATCGACCATGCGCAGGCTGCCGCCGCCGGTCGCCTGGACGTGACCGCCCTGGACGCGCAGGAGGCCAACGACGTCGTCGAAGATCTCGCGATAGTAACGAGCGTCGGCCGCGATGCGGAAGAACTTCGAGTCGCCGCCGAGGCCGGCGAATTCGGGCTTCAGCTCGGCCGAGAAGCCGTTACGCGGATTCTGGAGGCTGTCGAGCGAGTTGTAGTTGAAGTTCAGGCCGACGAGCGAGGTCAGGGTGGACCCCTGGGCCTCCTTGACCGCCACTGTCGCCTCGCCGTTCGTCACGCAGTTGTAGACCGAATCCGAACCGATCGCTCCTGCCGTACCGGGCGTGATGCCGGCGATCGGCACGGAACAGTCGTTATAGGGACGGCTGACCGTATTCGGGATCTTGATCTCGGTCGTGTAGATCGAATAGCGCGGCGTGACCGAGAACTCTTCCGTGATCGGGAAGGTGAAGCGGACCTGGCCGCCCGTCACGCGGCTTTCGTAGCGGCCGGTGTTATAGTTGTCGTTGTACTTCGAGAACAGGTCGAAACCAGCCGCCACGCGATAGCCCAGGAAATAAGGCTCGGTGAAGGAGAAATCGACGCCCTGCGTCCGCTGGCCCATCGTGCCCGCGATGCGGACGAACTGACCACGACCGAGGAAGTTCGACTCCGACAGCGAGATTTCGCCGATGATGCCGTCCGAGGTCGAGTAACCGCCGGCGATCGAGAAGGAGCCGGTCGCCTTGTCCTCGACGTCGATATTGACGACCACGCGATCCGGAGCGGAGCCCGGCTCGTTGGTGATGCGGACCTTCTGGAAGAAGCCGAGATTGTTCAGGCGACGCTCGGCGCGGTCGACCATGACCTTGTTGTAGGCATCGCCTTCGCCGAGATCGAGCTCGCGACGGACGACGTAATCGCGAGTGCGGGTGTTGCCGCGCACGTTGATGCGCTCGACATAGACCCGCGGGCCCTCGTCGACGACATAGGTGATGCCGATCTGGCGACCGGAGGCATCGCGATCACCACGCGGACGAACCTGAGCGAAGGCATGGCCGCGGCGCGCCACTTCCGTGGTGAGCGCAACCAGCGTCTTCTCGACCGCCTCGGCATTGTAAGTGTCGCCCCGCGAGGTCGCGACGTAGCGCTGCAGAGCAGCGGCATCGACATCGTTCAGCGAGGAATCGACCGAAACATTACCGACCTGATACTGCGGGCCTTCCTCGACCTGAATGTCGATGACCCAGCCACCGGCCGCATCGTCGAAACGGGCGCTGGAATTGGTGATCTGGAAATCGGCGTAGCCGTTCTTGAGATAGAAACGGCGAATGAGATCCATGTCGGAATTGACCCGCTCGGGATCATAGACGTCGGACGTCTTGATCCAGCTCAGGAAGTTCGATTCCGTCGAGGTCATCAGACCACGCAGGCGCCCGGCTGAATACGCCTGGTTGCCGGTGAAGTTGATCGACTTGATGCCGGTCTTGCTGCTCTCGTTGATGGTGAAGACAATGTCCTCACGACCATTCGGAAGGGGAGCAACGCGGCCGCTGATCGAGGACAGTCCATAGCCGGACCGCTTGTAGGCTTCACGCAGGCGCTCGACGTCGGAGTTGATCAGCGCCTGGCTGATCGGGCCACCGGGGCGCGACTGCACGATCTGGGAGAGCTGGTCGCTCTTCAGCTTGCGATTACCCTCGAAGGCAACGCGATTGGCCGTACCACCCTGCTCCTTCACGGCGACGACGATCTGCGAGCCGCGGCGATTGACCTGCACGCTGCTGAACATACCGGTCGCCATCAGGCTCTCGCGGATTTCCTGCGGATTCTCCCGGCCGGCGGCATAGGAGCGGATCGTCTCCGCATCGACGCGCTGGTTGCCATGGACAACCACCGCCTGCGCGAAAGCCACACCACCACTCACGGCCAGCATCAAAGCCGAAAGTCCGATCGATCGAGAGAGCCGCATCTTGCTCGTCCGGCTCTGTTGGGTCGACGTCATCGGGTCGCCTATTCCATCTCTCTGGTCACCACCCCAAACGGGGACCGCCATCTGACGACGGCAGCACGGGGACATTGCGGTTCAATCGCTTCTACAAAGTTTCCAGCAGGGTGCAAACCGCGATCATCGTTAATAAAGCGTTTTTAGGAATCTCGTTGCCGACGCGCCACGCGGCATGCCGTTTTTCCGCCGCAAAGCACGGCCGGCAAGCGAGTTTCAGAGCATGCCGCGAACGTGGACGATGTCGTTCCAGGTGACGAACAGCATCAGCATCAGGACGAGCGCGAGACCCAGACGGAAGCCGATCTCCTGCGCCCGCGGGCTCAGGGGCCTGCCGCGCAGGGCCTCATAGAGATAGAACAGCAGATGCCCGCCATCGAGCATGGGGACCGGCACCAGGTTCATCAGGCCGATCGAAACCGAGAGGATCGCGGCAAGATTGATCAGCCCGAGCAGGCCGCCGCTCGACGCGACGATGCCGGAGACCTGCGCGATCCGAATCGGGCCCGACAACTGGTCGGTGGATTCACGCCCGGTCAGGAGCTTGGCGATGTAGTCATAGGTCCGCGCCACCACGAACCAGGTCTCGACGAAGCCCGACTTCACGGATTCGAAGAGCCCGAATCGCTGCGTCGTCCAATCCTCCGGACGCGGCGAAGCCTTGACGCCGATCACGCCGATGCGCTGCGTGCCGAGCTGCGTCTTCATCTCGGTCAGCGCAGGCGTCACCGGCACGGTCAGGGTGCCTCCGTCGCGCTCGATCGAGACCTCCAGGCGCTCTTCGGGACGCGTCGAGACGATGCGCTGCATGTCGGAGAAGCTGGCGACCTTCTGGCCGTCGATGGCGATCACGATGTCGCCCGCCTTTAGCCCTGCTTTCTCCGCCGCGCTACCGGCGACGACGGCATCAACGCGCGGGATCAGCACATGCTTGCCGAGGAAGAAGGCCGAGCCGGCAAAGATCAGGATCGCCAGCAGGAAATTCGCGATCGGGCCGGCGGCGACGATCGCCGCCCGCTCGCCGAGCGACTGCGCCGGGAAGGAGCGCGCGCGCTCCTGCGCCGACATGCGGCTGACCGCCTCGTCGTCGGGCGCGCTCGAGGCGTCGGCATCACCCGAGAACTTGACGTAGCCGCCGAGCGGGATCAGCGCGAAACGCCAGCGCGTGCCGTGCCGATCGTTGAAACCGAAAATCTCGCGGCCGAAGCCGATGGAGAAGGTCTTGACGTCCACACCGCACCAGCGGCCAACCAGGAAATGCCCGAGCTCGTGGACGAAGACGACGATGGTCAGGACGAACAGGAACGGCAGCAGATAGCCGAGCGCGTAATGCCCGACATTCCAGAGCGGCGCTGCGAATTCCATCAAACGATCTCCCGGAGTCCCGACGGCCTGTAGAGCCGGATTTCGTCGGCATGCCGCTCTAGGTGGCAGTGAACCGCGCTTGCGACAAGAGCGAGGCGGCCCGTCGTCTCGAATCTTGGTCAATGGCGAGCGCTTCCGCTATGTCGCGCGGAGCCTGCGCGCCCGCCGGGATTGCAACGCAGACCGCCTCGACCAGCGCAGCGATATCGGGAAAGCGCAGCCGACGCTCGAGAAAGGCCGCGACGGCGATCTCGTTGGCAGCGTTGAGCACGGCCGGCATGGCCCCGCCTTCGCGCAAGGCGGCCATGGCGAGGCCGAGCGCGGGGAAGCGCACGAGATCGGGGCGTTCGAAGCTGAGCGGTGCAGTGAGGGCGAGATCGAGGAAGCGCGGCGGCGGCGCATCGAGCCGGCCATCGACGCCAAGGCAATGCGCGGCCGCGACCCGCATGTCCGGTACCGCCATGCCGGCACTGACCGAGCCGTCGCGGAAAGTCACCAGGCCATGGACGATCTGCTGGGGATGGACGAGCACGTCGAGCTGGTCGGGCTGCAGATCGAACAGGAAACGGGCCTCGATCAGCTCCAGCCCCTTGTTCATCATGCTGGCGGAGTCGATCGTGATCTTGGCGCCCATTGCATAGTTCGGGTGCTTCAGCGCCTGATCCGGCGTGGCCGCGGCGATGCGCTCGGCGCTCCACGTCCGGAACGGGCCGCCGGACGCGGTCAGCGTCATGCTGCGGACCGATGAGAGCGGCTCGGCGCCGAGGACCTGGAAGAGCGCGTTGTGCTCGGAATCGAGCGGCAGCAAACGGGCGCCGATCTCGGCGGCCCGGGCCATCACGGCCGCGCCGGCACAGACCAGGCTTTCCTTGTTGGCGAGCGCGATCGTGCGCCCCGGCTGGAGCGCGGCGAAGGTCGCCTCCAGCCCGGCGGCGCCCGAGATCGCGCTGACGACGATGTCGGCACGGCGGTTCACCGCCTCCAGAACGGCGGAACGCCCTGCCCCGCTGGCGATGCCAGTGCCGGACAAAGCCTGTTTCAACGGCTCTGCGCCAGCCGCGTCGGCCAAGGCCGCGAAGGACGCCCCCGTTTCAATCGCGGTCCGGGCAAGTGCCTGCGCGTCCCTGCCGCCGACCACGGTCGCGATCGACAGGCGCTCGGGATTCTCGGCGACGATGTCGCGAACCGAACGTCCGACGGAGCCGGTCGCTCCCAGAAGCGTGACGCTGCGCAAGGACATCAGATCAGACGTTGAGATGCAGCGCGAAGAGCGCGAAGCCGGCGAGCACCAGCACCGCCCAGTAGCCGTCGAGCCGGTCGAGGAAGCCGCCATGACCGGGGATGAGCTTGCTCGAATCCTTGGCATCGAAGCGGCGCTTGAGGGCGGATTCGAACAGATCGCCGGCCTGGCTGACGATCGAGCCCGCGAGCGAGGCGGCCACCACCGGCCCTGCCGCAGTCATGGCCTGAAGTCCCGGCATCAGGCACCAGATGAGATAGCCACCGATCATTCCGGCAGCGGCGCCGCCAATCGCGCCCGACCAGGTCTTCTTCGGACTGACCGCCGGCATGAGCTTGGGTCCGCCGAGTTTACGGCCGGTGAAATAGGCGGCGATATCGGTGAGCCAGACGACGGCGAAGCTCCACAGGATCAGGGCGAGACCGATCCCGGGAAGGTCGCGCAGCGCCGGCGTGACGAGGGCGAAAGCCAGCGCATAGGCGACGCCACAGAGTTCGAGAGCCAGGCGCGAGCGCACGAAAGGCGTCGCCAGCGCACCGAGCAAGGCAGCTGCCGAGGCCGTACCGGCGATCGCAACCGGGCTCGCCGGCGAGACGGCCAGCACAATTCCCGTCACCACCACCGCAATACCAGCTGGGATCGCGTTGCCACGGCCCATGATCGCGAGCCACTCATAGGCAACGAGGCCAGCGACGAGAAGCCAGACCAGTCGGAAGGGCCAACCGCCCCAGAGTGTGACCAGCAGGATCAGCACGCCGAGCACAAGTGCCGAGGCGACCCTGAGCTTCAGCTCGGAGCTCGCGCGCGGCGCAGAGGGGTCCGGCGCATTCACGCGACGCCCACGCTGCGGTCGGAGGAGGTGGCGAGGCCGCCGAAGCGCCGCTCGCGCTGACGATACTGTGCCAGAGCCTCCTCGAAGGCGGCGAGGTCGAAATCGGGCCACATCACCGGCGCGAAGATGAACTCGGCATAGGCTGCCTGCCAGAGCAGGAAGTTCGAGATCCGGGTCTCACCGGAGGTCCGGATGACCAGCTCGGGATCGGGGAGATCGTGAGTATCGAGATGGCCGGCGATCGCGGCCTCGTCGATCGCGGCCGGATCGATCCGTCCCGCTGCAGCGTCCGCCGCCAGCCGGCGCGCCGCGCGCATGATCTCGTTGCGGGAGCCGTAATTGAAGGCGATCACCAGCACGAGGCCGGTATTGGCGCGGGTGCTGGTCTCGGCATGCTCGACGAGGCGGCGCAGATCGGGCGCGAGATCATCCCGGCTGCCGATGATGCGCACGCGGACATTGGCAGCCGAGAGCTCGGCCAGGTCCTTCTCGACGAAATGCCTGAGCAGCCCCATCAGGAAGGAGACTTCCGCATAGGGACGGCGCCAGTTCTCGGTAGAGAACGAGTAGAGCGTCAGGACCTGGATGCCGAGGTCGCTGGCATTGCGGACCGTGCGGCGGAGCGCCTCCAACCCCCGCCGATGCCCCTCCTGCCGCGGCAGCCCACGCATCTGCGCCCAGCGCCCGTTGCCGTCCATGATGATGGCGACGTGGGCAGGGTTGGACACGTCTGCGTCGCGCTGACCGGATGACATGCGGATGAGCCTCGCTCGGCCTCGGACGAAGGAGCGCGGGATATCTCCCGCGCCGGAGATCAGACGTGCAGGATTTCCTTTTCCTTCGCCGCGAGCGCCTGGTCGATCTCGGCAATGTGCTGGTCGGTCGCCTTCTGGACGAGGTCGGAATTGCGCGCGGCATCGTCCTTGGTCATGTCGCTGTCCTTCTCCAGCTTCTTGACGACGTCGATGCCGTCGCGGCGGACATGGCGCACGGAGACCTTGGCCTCCTCGGCATATTTATGCGCGACCTTGACCATCTCCTTGCGGCGCTGCTCGTTCAGCTCGGGGATGCGGATGCGCAGCACCTGGCCTTCCGTCTGCGGGTTGAGGCCAAGATCGGATTCGCGCACCGCCTTGTCGACGGCGTTGACCATCGAGCGGTCCCAGACCTGCACGCTGAGCAGGCGCGGCTCCGGCACGGAGACGGTGGCGAGCTGGCTCAGCGGGGTGCGGGCGCCATAGGCCTCGACCATGATCGGATCGAGCATGTTGGCGGAGGCGCGGCCGGAGCGCAGCGAGGCGAGATCGCCCTTGAAGGACTGCACCGCACCGGCCATGCGGCGCTTGATGTCGGCGAGGTCGAACGTCGTCTGGGCCATTTCAATCGGGACCTTGCAGAAATTTCAAAATCGGCGCGACCATGGCGGCGAGGCCGCGCAGGGTCAAGATTTACATCTTCGAACAGCATTTTCCCCCGCGATGAGCAAGGGAAAAGCATCGATGCGGGCAGAGCATGGCCGGCTAGCGGCGCAACCCGCTGGTTCGCAGGCCCCGGATGCCCATCTCACCCTAGAGGTCGGTTCGCCCGCCGGCCAGCGCCGTCCGCAAGGAACTACGGAGAAAAGACGTGCCTCGCCTCAATCGTATCGTCGAGACCGCACTCTATGTCGACGATCTCGACCGTGCTCGCGCCTTCTATGAGGACAAGCTCGGCCTCCCGCCACTGCTCAAGACGAAGACGCTCTTCGCCTATGATGTCGGCGGATCAAACGTGCTGCTGCTGTTCCTGCGTGGCGCCTCGCTGAAGACTCAAGCCTCGCCGGGGGGCAGCATCCCGCCGCATGACGGCAGCGGGCCGCTCCACATCGCCTTCGCCATCGATGCCGATGAGCTCCCGGCCTGGGAGGCCAAGCTGAGTGATCTCGGCATCGCTGTTGAAGGGCGCATGCAATGGGAACGCGGCAGCACGAGCCTGTATTTCCGCGATCCGGACGGACATCTGCTCGAGCTGGCGACGCCCGGCCTGTGGCGGACCTATTGAGGCTGCTGCCTCAGGGCGTGACGTAGGTCGCCCTGCCCTCGCCGCGCAGCACCGCGGCCAGCATGCCGGGCTCGGCGATCGAGAAGACGACGATGGTCAGGCTTGCGTCACGGGCGAGCGCGAAGGCCGCGGTATCCATCACCTTGAGATCGCGCTTGATCGCGACCTCATGGGTCAGCGTGTCATAGCGGGTCGCGGTCGGATCCGTCTTGGGGTCGGCGCTGTAGACGCCGTCGACCTGCGTCGCCTTGAGCAGATGGCTGCAGCCGAGTTCGGCTGCGCGAAGCGCCGCGCCGGTATCGGTGGTGAAATACGGGTTGCCGGTGCCGCCGCCGAGAATGACGACCTTGCCATTGCTGAGATGGTCGAGAGCGCGCTTGCGGGCATAGCTCTCGCAAAGCGAGGGCATCGGCACCGCCGACATGGCGCGGGCCGGAGCGCCGGCCGCCTCGATGGAATGCTCCAGCGCCAGCGCGTTCATGACCGTGCCGAGCATGCCGATCGAATCGGCAGTGGTGCGGTCGAGGCCCTTGTTGAGGCCCTGGACGCCACGGAAGAAGTTACCGCCGCCGACGACGATGCCGATCTCGACGCCCTCGCGCGAGGCATGGGCGATAT
>NZ_CAMFKW010000050.1 GCF_945957345.1 uncultured Allobosea sp.
GAGGCGGTGCGTACGCTGCGCACGAAATCGGCGACATAGCGGTCGAGCGCCTCGGCCTGCTCGTCGACCTTACGGGCCGCCTCCGCGACCTGGATCGCGGCATCGCCGGTGACGCGCGCCTCGACGCCGACGGCGCCGACATTGTTGGTAACGGCATCGGCGCTCAGTGCCACGGCCTGCGCGTCGGCGGCGATCGTCGAGGCGATGCCGGCCTGGCGGCTGACGACATCGGCGATCGCGCCGGATGTCTGCTCGATCGTCGTCATCGTGCCCTCGATATGGGCGACGGCTTCGAAGGCGGTCGCGGCGGCGCCGCGGATATCGGCGAGCGTCTCGGCGATGTCGCGGGTGGCCTTCTGGGTCTGCTCGGCCAGCGTCTTGACCTCGCCCGCCACCACCGCGAAGCCGCGGCCGGCCGCTCCCGCGCGGGCCGCCTCGATCGTGGCGTTCAGCGCGAGCAGGTTGGTGCGGGCCGCGATCTCCTCGATGAAATCGAGCACGGCGCGGACCTTGTCGGCCGCTTCCGTCAGCCCCGCGACGTCGCTGCGCGTGCTGCGGGCATAGGATGCGGCGGCGCGGACCGTGTCGTCGGCATGGCTGGTCTGCTGGGTGAGCTCGCGGATCGAGGCTTCGATCTCCTCGGCCGCGATCGCGACGCTGCCGATGCGGCGCGAGGCGCTGTCGGCTTCCTGCGTCACGCTCTCGGCGCGCAGCGTCGTCTTGTTGGCGTTCTCGACCATCTGGCCGGCGGCGTCGTGCATGCCCCGCAGAGAGATGCCGACATCGCCCAGCGCCTTGCCGACGGTACGCTCGAGATCGCTGGCCAGCGCGTCGAGGGTCGTCTTGCGCAGGGTCTCGATCTCGCTCCGGCGGGTTTCCAGCGTCTTCTCGGCGGTGATGTCGAGCAGGATGCCGTCCCAGACCAGGGTTCCGTCGCGCAGGCGCCGCTTGGTCGATTCGCTGCGCAGCCAGACGATGCCGCCATCGGGCGCATGATAGCGCCCCTCGAAGCGCCAGAGCGTCTCGGTCTCCTGCTGGTCGCGCCGCTGCTGCTCGAAGCGGGCCCGGTCTTCGGGCAGGAGCTTGCCGAGCCAGATTTCCGGATCGCGCTCGACCTCCTCCTTGGCGATCCCCAGCAGCTTGTCGATGGCGAAGGAGGCGAACTGGTAGGTCATCGTGCCGTCCGTGCGCACGATCCGCTGGTAGAGGGTGCCCGGCGCGCGGTCGATCAGGGTGCGCAGGCGATAGGCGATTTCGCGGCGGTCGTTGTCGTGGATGACGACGATGCCGGTGAGGATGATGCCGATCGTGCTGACCACGATCATCGCCGGGACGGCCTCGCGCAGGAAGCGCTCGCCGGCCTCGCCGGGTATGAAGGGGGTCGAGGCCAGCAGGCAGACGGCATCGAGCGACGAGAGCAGCAGCATGTCACGTGCCATCAGCGGGCGCCGGCGCCGTGCCAGCCAGATCGAGAAGCCGATGCCGATCACCATGCGGACCGCGATGCCGCTGACGCCGGTCACCATGCCGACGCCGCCCATCATCACGCGCGTCACCAGCAAGGGCACGGCGGTGATGAGCGCCGCCACGGGGCCTCCGATCGGCCCCGCCAGGATGACGAAGGTATTGCGGGAATCGACGACGAGTCCGGGCTGGAGCTGGACGGGGTTCGACATGCTCACCAGCGCGCCGGCCGCGAACAGGAGACCGACCGCGCAGGGGCGCAACCAGTCCCGCCCGACCAGCCACGGGGCGATCACCGTCAGCAGCAACCCCGCAAACAGCAGGAAGAACAGGCTCTGGACGAGATTGATGATCAACAATGTCGGAACCTTCGGCCGGGTCGGCTGTCCGACCTTGCTTTCAATTGTTGAAAGCCGTCCTAACGGATGGTCTTGGCCGGACATTTTGCTAGCGTGCCCGCGCCATGCGCCAGAGCACCTCTCCAGACACCGCCCGCCCCGTCGCTCCGGCCGCAGCCGCCGATCGCGTCACGCCGATGATGGCGCAATATGTCGAGATCAAAGCCGCCAATCCGGACTGCCTGCTCTTCTACCGGATGGGCGATTTCTACGAATTGTTCTTCCGGGATGCCGAGATCGCCTCGCGCACGCTCGGCATCGTTCTCACCAAGCGCGGCAAGCACCAGGGCGACGACATCCCGATGTGCGGCGTGCCGGTCGAGCGTGCCGACGATTATCTCCAGCGCCTGATCGCCGCCGGTCATCGCGTCGCCGTCTGCGAGCAGACCGAGGACCCGGCCGAGGCCAAGAAGCGCGGCAACAAGTCGGTGGTGAAGCGCGATGTCGTGCGCCTCGTCACGCCCGGCACCATCACTGAGGAGCGCCTGCTCGAACCCGGTCGCGCGAGCCTCCTCATTGCCGTCGCGCGCCGCAAGACCGGCGAGGCCGCCTCGCTCTACGGGCTCGCAGCGATCGACATCTCGACAGGCCGCTTCACCGTGATGGAGACGCCGCAGGAGCGGCTCGCCATCGAGTTCTCGCGGCTGGAGCCGCGCGAGATCGTCTGCCCGGACGCGATCCATGACGATCCCGAGCTCAAGGAATTCTGGCGCGAGATCACGATCCCTGTGACGCCGCTGGCGCGCGATGGGCTCGACGCGACCTCGGCCGAGCGGCGCCTGAAGGAATTCTTCGGCGTTGCCACGCTCGATGCCTTCGGCGCCTTCACGCGGGCCGAGATCGCAGCGGCTGGTGCGGCGCTGGCCTATGTCGAGCGCACCCAGCTCGGCGCCCGTCCGCCGCTCTCGGCCCCGATGCGCGATTCAGGCTCGGCGACGATGCTGATCGACGCGGCGACCCGGGCCAATCTCGAACTGACCCGCACGCTCGGCGGCGAGCGCCAGGGCAGCCTGCTCGCCACGATCGACCGCACGGTGACGCCGGGCGGCGCGCGCCTGCTGGCCGAACGCCTCGCCGGCCCGCTGACCGATACCGCTGCCATCGCCGCGCGCCATGACGCGGTCGAATTGCTCGTCGCGGATGCCGGCCTGCGCGAGGATCTGCGCACCGCCTTGGAGAAGGTCCCGGACGTCGCTCGTGCGCTGGCGCGGCTCTCGCTCGACCGTGGCGGCCCGCGCGATCTCGCGGCGCTCGGCGCCGGGCTCGACGCGGCCCGCGCGATTGCCGCCTTGCTGGTCCGGCGCGGTGAACTGCCTGTCGAACTGGCGCGTGCCATGCGGGCTCTTGGTGAAAGCGATCCCGATTTGCCGGTGCGTCTCAACGCGACGCTGGCTGACGAATTGCCGCTCAACCGCCGCGACGGCCGTTTCGTTCGCGAGGAGTTCGACTCAGCGCTCGACGAATTGCGTCTGCTCCAGATCGACTCGCGCAAGGTGATCGCCCAGTTGCAGGCGCGCTATGCCGCCGAGACCGGCTGCCGCACGTTGCGCATCAAGCACAACGCCATGCTTGGCTATTTCGTCGAGGTGCCGCAGGCGACGGGCGAGGAATTCCTGCGCGATCCCTGGCGCGCGACCTTCGTGCATCGCCAGACCATGTCGGACGCGATGCGCTTCTCCTCGGTCGAGCTCGGCGAACTCGAAGCCAAGATCGCTTCCGCCGCCGACCGGGCGCTGAAGCTCGAACTCGCCATCTTCGCGGCGCTCAGCGAAGCCGTGCTGGCCCAGGCCGAGCCGATCAAGGCGGCCGCTTTGGCCTTGGCGGAGCTCGATGTCGCTGCGGCCTTGGCCGATCTCGCGACCCGCGAGGGCTGGAGCCGCCCGCAGATCGATGACGGCGTCGCCTTTACGATCGAGCGCGGCCGCCATCCAGTGGTCGAAGCAGCGCTGAAGCGCGACGGCAAACCCTTCGTCGCCAACGACACCGAATTGTCGCCGCCGGGCACCGAGGCGAAGGGCGGGCGCATCTGCCTGATCACCGGCCCGAACATGGCCGGTAAATCGACCTTCCTGCGCCAGAACGCACTGATCGCGGTGCTCGCCCAGATGGGCTCCTTCGTGCCCGCGACTTCGGCGCATATCGGCATCGTCGACCGGCTGTTCTCGCGCGTCGGTGCCGCCGACGATCTCGCGCGCGGCCGTTCGACCTTCATGGTCGAGATGGTCGAGACCGCCGCGATCCTGAACCAGGCGGGCCCGCGCGCGCTGGTCATCCTCGACGAGATCGGGCGGGGCACCGCGACCTTCGACGGCCTCTCGATCGCCTGGGCCGCGATCGAGCATCTCCACGAGATCAACCGCTGCCGCAGCCTGTTCGCGACCCATTATCATGAACTGACGGCGCTCGGAGACCGGCTCGAGCGTGTCGCCAACGCGACCGTCCGCGTCACCGAATGGAAGGGCGAGGTCGTCTTCCTGCACGAGGTCGTGCCGGGCGCGGCCGATCGCTCCTACGGCATCCAGGTCGCCAAGCTCGCCGGCCTGCCGCCGGCCGTGGTCGAGCGCGCCCGTGCGATCCTCGGCGAGTTGGAGAAGACCGAGCGCGAGAAGCCGGTGGCGTCGCTGGTCGACGATCTCCCGCTCTTCGCCGTGCCGCAGCGCAGGCCGGCGCCGGTCGTTCCAGAAGGCGAGCCGGACGGTTTGCGTGAGGCTCTGGCCGGGATCGACCCGGACGAGATGACCCCGCGCGAGGCGCTGGAAGCGCTCTACCGCCTGAAGGTTTTGGTTTAGCTAGCCCAGCCGCTTGATGGCGGTGATCTCGCCGAAGCTCTTGGCGCGGATGCGGTCTCGCGCCTCGCGCAGCGGCTCGCGATAGACGCTCATCACATGCCCGCTGGCATGGAGCAGCGTGTCGGGAGCGGTCAGGATGCCGACATGGCCCTTCCAGAAGACGAGGTCGCCACGCTGCAAGCCGGCGAGGTCCTCGCGCAATTCGACAGTCCGGCCGAGCGTCGCCTCCATCATGTCTGAATCGCGCGGCGCGGCGATGCCGGCCGCCGCAAGGCAAAGCTGCGTCAGGCCAGAGCAGTCGAGCCCGAGGCTGGTCTTGCCGCCCCAGAGATAGGGCACGCCGACGAAGCGCTCGGCCACAGCGACGAAATCCGGCTCATGCTGGTCGATTGGCGCGAGGTGGGCGGCGAAGACGTGGCCGCCATCGGCCAGAACCGCGAAATCACCCTTGCTCTCGACTACGGCGACATTGGCACCGAACGACAGCGCCGTGAGCGGCGGCAATTTGATCGAGGGGCCGGGATAGACGAAGGTTCGCAAACCCGCAACGCGATGCGTTGGAGCAGGGCGGTCCGGCCGCAACGCATCGTCGGGGATGTAGCCGACATAGCCGTCACCCGCGAGCTGCGCCCAGGCCCAGCCCTCCTCGCGCTCGTAGACATCAACCAGTTCGCCGGCGAGCGCTTCGGTATCGAGCGCGGCGTCGGGGCGCGGCTCGCGCCGCACCGGGGCGGAAGCCGAGACGATGCGCATCGGTTGCGGATCGGCGAAGCGGGCGGCCTCGACCTGCCCCGTCAGCGTGCGTGCTGCGAGGTCGGGGCGGAAAGCATGGATGCGGCGGTCGAGAATCGTTGTCATGGCGGCAATCTAGCGCGGCGGGAGGTGGTCCGGGAGAGGCCTCAGCTTCCGCCGATCTCCTTGGCATGCTCGGTTACGAGATCTGCTAATCGCTCGACAGCCAAGGCTCCGGCGACGGTGCGCTGGATCACGACATTGCGGCGGTCGGCCTCGTCGCGCTTGCGGGTGAGCAGGCCGAGCTTGCCGAGCGTGTCGAGCGCGCGCGTGATCACCGGCTTGGTCACGCCGAGCTGTTTGGCGAGTCCGCGGACCGTATGCGGCGGCAGTTCGAGATAGACCGTGAGCAGGATCGCGGTCTGGCGCGCCGAGAGATCGGCGTCATGGTCCCGCACCAGATCGAGATGCACCTGCCGCCACAGCTTGAGCGCCTGCGAAGGCCTGATCTCCAGGGGCATAAAGACACGGGTCCAGATCGTTACGGACCCGTATCATTATCCCGGCGGCGGCGGCGCGCAATCGTCTTCGCGGATCAGCCTTAACCGCGCGGATAAAGCTGCTTCACCAGC
The DNA here is from genome assembly GCF_945957345.1 of uncultured Allobosea sp. Classification (GTDB taxonomy): domain Bacteria; phylum Pseudomonadota; class Alphaproteobacteria; order Rhizobiales; family Beijerinckiaceae; genus Allobosea. Next base: position 6,016 of record NZ_CAMFKW010000050.1, read on the forward strand.
GCGTGGATCAGGCGCGCGCCTTGGCATTCGCCGCCCTCCGGCCGCCCCGGCTTGGCCGAGGGGTTCCAGGCATAGATGTCGAAATGCGCGTAGGCCTGTGTCTTCTCGACGAAGCGGTTGAGGAACAGGGCCGCGGTGACCGAGCCGGCCATGCCCCCGCCGGAGACGTGGTTGACATCGGCGATCTTGGACTCCAGCAGGCCGTCATAGGGCGGCCAGAGCGGCAGCCGCCAGACCGGATCGTTCACCGCCATGCCGAGCCGGGCGATCTCGGCGGCGAGCTTTTCGTCATGCGTATAGAAGGGCGGCAGCTCCGGGCCGAGCGCGGTGCGGGCCGCCCCGGTCAGCGTCGCGAAATCGACGAGCAGGTCCGGTGCCTCCTCGTCGGCGAGCGCCAGCGCATCGGCCAGGATCAGCCGGCCCTCGGCATCGGTATTGCCGATCTCGACCGAGAGGCCCTTGCGGCTCGCCAGCACGTCGCCGGGCCTGAAGGCATTGCCCGACACGGCATTCTCGACGGCCGGTACCAGCAGCCGCAACCGCACCGGCAGCTTCGCCAGCATGATCATTCGCGCCGCAGCGATCGCGGCCGCCGCGCCGCCCATGTCCTTCTTCATCAGCAGCATCGAGGCGTCGGGCTTGAGATTGAGCCCGCCGGTATCGAAGGCGACGCCCTTGCCGACCAGCGTGACCTTGGGATGGGCGGGGTCACCCCAGACGAGGTCCACGAGCCGCGGTGCTCGTGTCGAAGCACGCCCGACCGCATGGATCATCGGGAAATTCCGGGCGATCAGGTCGTCGCCGACGATGCTGGTGACGGCCGCGCCGCATTCGGTGGCGAGCCCCCGGATCGCCGCTTCGATCTCGCCGGGCCCAAGCTCGTTCGCCGGTGTGTTGACGAGGTCCCGCGCCAGCATGGCGGACTCGGCGATCCGGCTGATCTCCTCGCCGTCGACACCATGGGGTACGACCAGCCGCGCGCGGGCCGGGCTGGGCTTGCGATAGCGATCGAAGCGATAGCCCTGCAGCAGCCAGCTCAGCGTTGCCAAGGCCGGGTCGCCGAAATCGCCCGACAGCGTGTAGTCGCCGGCCGGCAAAAGTGCGGCAAGACGCCCGGCCGCGAACGGATCGGGTCGGCGCCCAGCTATATCGACGCCGAGCAGGACGGCCGCCAGCTCTCCTTGCAGATCCGGCAGCAGGCAGTACTGGCCGGCGCGGGCGGCAAAGCCCTGGGCGAGGGCGAAACTGCGGTTGGCCGGAGACAACTGCTCCTGAAGGGCGGTCCATGTGCCGGTCGAGACGACGTGAACGGGAATGGCTGCGGTGGAGGCGGAGATCAGGAGAGTGTTCACGGAGCGCTGTTTCGATTTCGGGCAGGGGCTTCGGGAAGGCGATTAAGGATGCATTAGGGTTAACGCTTTATCACCGGATCGACCAGACGAACCCATCCAGACGGCCCGTTTTCGGGAGGCGATCCGGCCCATGTCTTCAGCCCGGCCCCATTATTCAATCCATCCCGCGGCTTCGGTCCGGACGGTGTCCGTTCGCGCGGCCCGGCCTGGTTCTCGCGCCGGTCTCGGCCTTGCCGTCTGTCTCGCTGCGCTGGTTCTGGCCGGCTGCCAGAGCCGCGGCGGCATCGGCGACGTCACCGGCTCGATCGGCCGCGCAAGTCCGGCGAGCCAGCCGCGCACGGCGTCGGACTGGCAGGCCGAACGCGAGACCTGGGCGAAGCGCTATGATGCCAATCCCAAGGACCGCGACGCCGCCTTCTATTATGCGCGCGCGCTGCGGAGCCTCGATCAGAATGCCCAGGCCCTGGCCGTGCTTCAGAGCGCCGTCCTCGCTCACCAGGACGACCGTGAGCTGCTTGGCGCCTATGGCCGCTCGCTTGCCGATAACGGTCGCCTGCAGGAGGCCGACGAGGTCCTGTCGCGGGCGCATTCGCCCGAGCGGCCCGATTGGCGGATCCTGTCGGCACAGGGCACGGTCGCCGACCAGCTCGGCGACCACGCACGCGCCCAGCAGATCTACCAGGCGGCCCTGAAGCTCGCCCCGAACGAACCGACGATCATGTCGAATTACGGGCTGTCGCTGGCCCTCTCGCGCAATTTGCCCGAGGCCGAGCGCGTCCTGGCCGAGGCGGCGGCGTCCGATCGTGCCGATGCCCGCGTCCGCCAGAATCTCGTCCTCGTGCTCGGCCTGCAAGGTCGCTTCGGCGAAGCGGAAACCCTGGCGCGCCGCGACCAGAGCCCGGCCGAGGCGGCCCAGACGATCGCCTATCTCAAGCGCAGCGTCAGCCAGCAGAACAGCTGGGAATTGCTGAAGGGCGGCAAGGGGAGCAAGGCGCAGTCCGCTGCCCGGCCGCCGGTTGCGAACGGGACGGTCGGCACCCCTGCCGGCATTCCGCCCGCCTGAGGAGCGGCTTCTGCAGAACCTGCGGCTTTCTCGAAAGCCGGACATCACAAGCGAATAAGGCCGGAGTCTCGAAACTCCGGCCTTATTCGTTTGTAGGATCGGCTTTGCGGCGCGCGTCTTCAGCGAAAGCAGGGTCTCGCCTGATTCACTGCCATTTGAAGACCTGCACCAGAGCCGGCGTCAGGATGATGACGAACAGCACGGGCAGAAAGAACAGGATCATCGGGACGGTCAGCTTCGGCGGCAGCGCGGCCGCCTTCTTCTCGGCCGCAGTCATGCGCTGGTCGCGGCTTTCCTGGGCGAGCGTGCGCAGGGCGGTGCCGAGCGGCGTGCCGTAGCGCTCGGCCTGGATCAGGGCGGTCGAGACCGATTTCACGCTTTCGAGTCCGGTGCGCAGCGCAAGGTTCTCGTAGGCGACACGGCGGTCGGACAGATAGGAAAGCTCGGCGGTGCAGAGCGCGAATTCCTCGGCCAGAGGAACCGACTGGTCGCCGATCTCGCCGGAAACCTTCCGGAAGGCATGCTCGATCGACATGCCGGATTCGACGCAGATCAGCAGCAGGTCGAGCGCATCCGGAAAGGCCAGGCGCATCGAAGCCTGCCGCTTGCTGGCCTGGTTCGACAGGAAGATTTCCGGCGCCTTGATGCCGAGATAGGCCGCGCCGATGGCCATGGCGACCTTGACCATGAAGGACTGGCCGAAACCGTTGATGACGAAGACGTAGAACAGCGTGAACAGGAACAGCCCGACCGGCGCGGCCAGGCGGAAGAACAGGAAGGCGACCTCGGCCTGTGGGCCGCGATAGCCGGCCATGGCGAGCTGCCGCTTGGCGTTGTCCGTGCCGAGCCAGTCGCCGAGCTTGAACCGCTCCACAACGCGCCGCATGTAGGCTTTCGGCTCCGGCCTCAGCGAGACCTTCTCGTTCTGCCGGTTGAGCCTCTCGCGCTCGCGTGCGCGGATCTTATCGCGCTCCGTTGCGACGTTCTTCATACGCTTCTGGAGGCTGTTGCCCTCGGTGAGCGGAATCGCGATCGTCAGCACGGTTGCCGCCGCCGCGATGGCGGCGAAAAGACCCAGCAGGAACTGCGGATTGGTGACGCTGTTGACGATCTGCGTAATCATCGCCCGCCTCAGATGTCGAAATTGATCATCTTGCGCATGATCAGCACGCCGATCAGCATCCAGATTCCGGCCGCGACCAGCGCGAACTTGCCGGTCTGGCTGATCCAGAGGATCTCGATATATCGGGGTGTGGTGAGCCAGACGAGGACCGCCACCGCGGGGGGCAGGGAGCCGATGATGGCTGCCGAGGCTTTGGCCTCCATCGAGACGGCCTGAATCTTGTCGCGCATCTTGCGCCGCTCGCGCAGAACGCGCGACAGGTTCGCCAGCGTTTCGGAGAGGTTGCCGCCGGTCTTCTGCTGGATGGCGATGACGATGCCGAAGAAATTGGCCTCGGAGCAGGGCATGCGCTCGAAGAGCTTGGTGGTCGCCTCCGACAGCGGCAGGCCGAGCGCCTGCGCCTCGATGATCTGCCTGAACTCGCCCTTCACCGGCTCCTGGGCTTCGTTGGCGATGATGCGCAGGCAATCGTTGACCGGCAGGCCCGCCTTGATGCCGCGCACGATGACATCGAGTGCGTTCGGGAATTCCGTGATGAATTTCTTCAATCGCTTGCTCTTGCAGCGCTTCAGGAACCAGGCGGGCAGGCCGAAGCCGCCGACGAAGAGGCCCGCGAGCCCGAGAATCCAGTTGCCGCTCGCCAGCCACAGCATCAGCCCCAGACCGACCGCCGTCCCGGTGCTGATCATGTAGTAGTTCTTGGGAGTCCAGGTCAGCCCGGCCTGGGCGATGCGCGTTTCCAGCGAAACCTTGTTGCGCGCATTCTCGCGGTTCTCGATCTCCTTGAGGCTTTGTGCGATCTGGCCGCGCTTGTTCCGGGCCTGCGCCTCCCGGTCGACGCCGCGAACCGCGCTGGGTCCGGCGAATTCCTTGCGCCGTTTTTCGGCGCGCTTTTCGCCGCTGAGGGTCGGGTACAGCAGCGCATAGACCACGCCGCCGACGGCGAACATGGCCAGCAGGGCGACGGCGAGCGTGCTCATGTTCGTGCCCCCCCTGCCCGCAGGATTTGCTGCTCAGAGGGCATTGCTGGTACCCGCTTCTTCGAGCTGATCGATCGCCGCTGCGAGGCGCTGCTCCTCGCTGTAGTACCGCGCCCGCTCCCAGAAACGCGGGCGTCCGACGCCGGTCGCACGGTGCCGGCCGATGAGCTTGCCGGCGGCATCTTCGCCGACCACGTCGTAGAGCATCAGGTCCTGGGTGGTGATGACCTCGCCTTCCATGCCCATCACTTCGGTGATGTGCGTGATGCGACGCGAGCCATCGCGCAGGCGCTGGGCCTGGATGATGACGTCGACCGAGGAGCAGATCATCTCGCGCAGCGTCTTCGACGGCAGCGAGAAGCCGCCCATCGTGATCATCGATTCGATGCGGCTCAGGCACTCGCGCGGCGAGTTGGCGTGCAACGTGCCCATCGAGCCGTCATGGCCGGTATTCATCGCCTGGAGCAGGTCGAAGGCTTCCGGTCCGCGCACCTCGCCGACGATGATGCGCTCGGGGCGCATGCGCAGGCAGTTCTTGACGAGGTCACGCATCGTAACCGCGCCCGTGCCTTCGAGATTGGGCGGGCGGGTTTCGAGGCGCACCACATGCGGCTGCTGCAGCTGGAGCTCGGCCGCGTCCTCGCAGGTGATGACGCGTTCATCTTCGTCGATATAGTTGGTCAGGCAGTTGAGCAGCGTCGTCTTGCCGGAACCCGTGCCGCCCGAGATCACGATGTTGCAGCGGACGCGGCCGATGATCTTCAGGATCTCGGCGCCCGGCGGCGAGATCGCGCCGAACTTGACGAGCTGGTCGAGCGTCAGCTTGTCCTTCCTGAACTTGCGGATGGTGAGGGCCGGGCCGTCGATCGCGAGAGGCGGCGCGATGACGTTGACGCGCGAGCCGTCGGCGAGGCGCGCGTCGCAGATCGGCGAGCTCTCGTCGACGCGCCGGCCGACCTGGCTGACGATGCGCTGGCAGATGTTCATCAGCTGGGCGTTGTCGCGGAAGCGGATATTGGTGAGCTGGATCTTGCCGGCGGTTTCGATGAAGGTCCGGCCTGCGCCGTTGACCATGATGTCGGCGATGTCGTCGCGCGCCAGCAGCGGCTCGAGCGGCCCGTAGCCGAGCACGTCGTTGCAGATGTCGTCGAGCAGCTCTTCCTGCTCCGCGATCGAGAGCACGACGTTCTTCAGCGAGATGATCTCGTTGATGATGTCGCGGATTTCTTCGCGCGCCGATTCCGAGTCGAGCTTCGCGAGCTGCGACAGATCGATGGCCTCGATCAGCGCTCCGAAGATCATGCTCTTCATCTGGTAGTAGTCTTCGGATCGCGGGGCCGTCTCGACGACGGGCGCGACCTTGCGTTCCTCCATGACGGCGGAGGCGGGTTCGGGTTTGCGCGGCGCGGCCTGCGTGGCTGCGGGCATCCTCGCGTTCAGGTTGGGCGCGTGACCTGCGCCTGCGGATCGCTTGCCGAACATCTCACTACTCTCCCGCCCGGCTTGCGCCGGCACATTGCCTGGCGTGCGGGCGTCTTTCCGTCATCGCCGCTCCCCGCCGGTCACGAGGCCTTGCGACGCTTCAGCTTCGCGACCAGCGGCTCGAACAGGCTGCGCCGGCCGCGCCTGGCTTCGCCACGGCCGGTCAGAGCGCTGGCGATCTGGGTGAAGGCTTCGCTCGCCTTGCTGCCGGCCTGGACCTCGGCGATCATCTGGCCGTTATTGGCGGCCGTGCCGAACAGCTGCGCATCGAATGGAATCGTGCTGAGCACGTCGATGCCGAGCGCCTTGGAGAATTCCCCGACATTGATTTCGGGCCGCTTGGGAACACCGACCCGGTTCAGCACCAGCCGGGCGACCGCATCGTTCGGCCGGGTGGCGCGCGACAGGTCGACCAGGTTCTTGGCATTGCGCAGGGAGGCGAGCTCCGGTTCGGCGACGATGACGATCTCGTCGGCACCCAGCATCGTCCGCTTTACCCAGGCGCTCCACTGATGCGGCACGTCGAGGATGATGCACGGCACGCTGGCGCGCAGCAATTCGAGGAGCTGTTCGAAGGCGTCCTCGTCGAGATCGACGGTCCGGTCGAGGATCGCCGGCGCGGCCAGCAGCGCGAGATTGTCGCTGCAGCGCGACAGGAGCCTGTCCAGCAGGTTGGAATCGAGGCGCTCCGGCGCAAACACCGCTTCCGCGATGCCTTGCGGCGGATCCTGGTTGAAGTTGAGGCCGGCCGTGCCGAAGGCGATGTCGAGGTCGACGACCACGGTCGAGGCGTCGAGATTGCGCGCGATCGCCCAGGAGACGTTGTGCGCGACGGTCGAAGCGCCGACGCCGCCCTTGGCTCCCATCACCGCGATGACGCGACCGAGATTGCGGGATTCGGGGGAGATGTACAGATCCGACAGGGTCCGCAGGACGTCCAGCGGTTCCAGCGGCGCGATGAGATACTCGCTGACGCCGCGGCGGATCAGGTCGCGATAGAGCTGGACATCGTTGACGTGGCCGACCACGACGACCTTGGTGCCCGCATCGCAGCTCTCGGACAGCGCTTCGAGATGCGCGACCAGCGTTGCCGGATCGGTGACCGCCTCGAGCACGATAATGTTGGGCGTCGGCGCTGCGCGGAAAGCTTCGACCGCCGCGGCCGGCCCGCCCATCTGGATGCGGGTATGCGCCTTGTCCATGCGCCGGTCCGCCACGGCTGCCTGCATGGTCGCCGCGACCGCGGGCGTTTCGCAGAACGCCTGCAGCGTGACGCGCGGCAGGGGCGCGATCGTCTCGTCGCTGGACAGTTCGATCGCGGGGGTTTCACGAGCCTCGGGCTGCATCAACCGCCTCCGCCGACAGTGGAGTTGATCTGCGGCGTCTGCTGCCGGTACTGGGTAGAGGGATCCGTGCCTTCGCGGATCTTGGTGATGGCGCCCATGCGCTTGACGATGTCGGGGCGGCCCTCCTCGCGTGCACGGACGAGATCGAGCGGATCGGCGACCTGGGCGGCGAGCGTCGCCTGCGATGCGCAGCCGAAATTCCAGTAGGGTGCGTTCGAAGACGAGAACTTGAAGTTGGAGCTACCCAGGTCTGTGGGCCATTGTCCGCAAGCATGGGCCACGCTCGCCTGGAGCGAGGCGAAGGTCAGGCGGATCGGTGAGGCGAGGCCCGGGTCCTGGACCGGATAGCTGCGCACGCTGAGGAAGGCCGGCGAGACGCCGCCGCGCGACAGTGCCGCCTTGATGCCGCTCAGCGTGTCCTGGGTCGCGTGATCGCGGCGGGCGCCGGTCGGCACCTCGGCCACAAGGCCTCCCTTGCCGGACCGGCGGAATTCGCGCGCGAAGCTGGCGACGTCCTCGGCCTGGCGGGCATCGAGCGCCCGGCCGGACCGCCCGACGAAGACGTCGAGCGAGCGTGGCGCGTCGCGCAGCACGATCGGATGGCGCTCGCGCACATCCTCCGGCCCGAAGGCGGAGTTGTCGGCGTCGGCCGTGCGGCTGGCGCAGCCGCCGATGAGGGCACCCAGCGCCAGCATGGCGGCGATCAGGCGCGGTCCTGTCGAGTCGTTCCGGGAGGAAACCGTCATGGTCGGGCCATCCATCATCGTTCTCATCGGGCGCTCAGTCGGCGATGAAGCCGACCCGGCCCTTGTAGGCCTGGGGAACCGGGCCGCTGCCGCTGCCATAGATCTTGTTCAGGCGCCCAAGCAGGATCGCCTGGGAGTCATGGCTCTCGACGAAGCCGTCATCCGGTCGCTGGACCTCGGTCGGCTGCATCGGCTTGGCGATGTAGGGCGTGACCGCGATCATCAGCTCGGTCTCCTCGCGCTGATAGTCGCGCGAGCGGAACAGCACGCCGATGACCGGCAGGTTCATCAGCCCGGGCAGGCCGTTGATCGAGGTCTTCGAAACGCGCTGGATCAGCCCGGCGGTGGCCAGCGTGCCGCCGGAGGGCAATTCGACCGTCGTGTCGGACTTGCGCACGCGGAAGGCGGGGACGGTGACGGTGGGCTGGCCGGATCCGCCCTGGAGCACGATCTGGTTCTCGAAGTCGAGTTCGGTGACCTCGGTCGCGATGCGCATGCTGATCTTGTTGGCCGAGAGCACGATCGGTGTGAAGTTCAGCGCGACGCCGACCGGCTTGTACTGGACGCCGAGCGTGCAGACGGCCTTGGCCGGATCGCAGGTGTAGCCGGTGGGAACCGGGATTTCACCGCCCGCCGTGAATTTCGCGCTCTCGCCCGAGATCGCGGTCACTGTCGGCTCCGCCAGGACGCGCGCCATGCCGGCCCGCTCCAGAGCCCGCAGCGTGAAGTTCTTGGTATTGCCGATGCCGGCGCTGATCGCCGAGGCGGACAAGGCCTGCGGCGAGAGCGAGAACGGATTGTCGATGGTGGGGGTCACCGAAAAGTTGCCGAGCTTCCATTCGCCGGTGGAGTTGATGCCGAGCTGCTTGATCGCCTTGCGCGAGACCTCCGACACCGTCACTTTCACCATCACCTGGTCGCGGTCGCGGATGGTCAGAGAGTTGATCACCGCCCCGCTCCGCCCGGTGGTGGAGGAAGCGCCGACGAAGGCCTTGGCGATATCGACCGCCTGGGTTGCGTCCGACGCGTTTGGCACCGTTCCCACGAGCAGGATCGAATCCCCGGCAGGCCTGATCTCGATCTGAGAGTTGGGAAGTGCCGTGCGCAGGGTCTGTCTGAGCACGTTGAGGTCCCGCCCGACATTGATGTCGAGCGCGGTGATCTGCTGGCCGTCGGCATCCATGACGAACATCGAGGTGGCGCCGTCGGCGATGCCGATCACGAAGAGCTTGCGCGCGGTGCGGACCACCGCGTTGGCGACCTTCGGATTGGCGACGAAGACCTCCTTGGCGTCGCGCGGGAGCTCGACGATCAGCGAGCGGCCGATCGAGAGGTCCAGTTTGCGGGAGATCGCGTTCTCGCTCGAGCCGACATTGAGGACGGGCGCCGGGCCGCTGCCGGTGGTGGACTGGGCGGCGGCGCCGCCGGCGGCCAGGAGGAAAGCGAGGGCGAACGCGCGGTTGATGGAGTATCGCATCATGGCTTCACGCTTTTCGAGGTGACGCCGTAGCGCACGAGAGTCAGCGAGTTATCGGACTGGGCAGGTGGCGTCTTTTCGCCGGCGTCCTTGAGGCTGCGCAGGGCCAGCGAGAGCGTGCCCGTCTTCTGGGCCTGGACCAGGCCTTCGACTTGCTTCGGATCCACCTCGAGCGTGGCGGTCTCCCCGACCACGACCTTCTCGCCGTTGCGCTCCTGCACGTTCTGGCCGATCGCCAGGACGCGGATATTGTGCAGGATGACCTCGCTCGCGGCGGCTTCGCCGCTCCCCGAGGTTGTGATCACGTCGACGCGGTCGTTCGGAAGGATGAAGCCGCCGGCGGTGTTGGCGCCGCGGCTGTCGGTCGAGATCGCGACGGCGCGCATACCCGAGGGCAGAACGGCGGAGAGGAAGCCGGTTCCGTCGGTCTTGATCAGCTTCTCGCGGCGGATCGGCTCGGCACCGAGGGTGGCATAACGCGCCAGCTGCCCGATGATTTCCTTTTCGGCCTCGGGGGATTCGTCCTTGCGGATGATGCCGGTCGGCACGCTCGCGAGCGGCCAGTCGAGCCAGCGCAGGTCGTTGGCGGTCACCGTGCTGCCCACCGGTATATCGCTGGCAGCGACCAGGACCGGCACGGTTGGGGCAGGTTCGATCTTTGCGACCGGCGCAGGGACCTGCGATGGGCCCTGGACGAGCAGCGCCGCTCCCAGTCCTGCGGCCAGCGCGACCACGAGTATGATGATGCGTGCGGGACTCATGAACGAACGATCCTCGGCCAAGCGTGATTGGCTCTCGTCCCGGATCGTCGTTCGGAAACGTCAACTTATGGTTAACCGGACGTATATTTTTTGAATGCCGGTGCTGTTGCGTCCGGGGCCTGTCAGACGCCGATGGCAGCGTGCCAGATCGTCGTGTCCGGCAGCACCAGAAGTGCGGCGAAGGCCAGAGCAATGCCGTAGGGCACACCCTCATTGGCGGCATGCAGCCGGCGCGCCCAGCTCCATTTCTCGACGAATTCCGGCAACGGGCGGGATCGCAGTCGCAGGATGAGGATGGTCAACAGGCCGCCGAACAGGGCTGCGATAAGCAGATAGGGCATCAACTGGTCGAAGCCGAACCAAAGTGCCGTCGCCGCAGCGAGTTTGGCATCCCCGCCACCGATCCATCCGGCGGCGAACAGGCCGAAGACGAGGATCAGAACCAGCGCTCCGGCAGCGAGATGCCAGCCGATTGCGGCCGGGCTCAGGCCGAGCAGGATGCAGCAGAGCCCGAAGCTGCCGACGAGAAGCAGGCAGAGTCGGTTCGAGATCGTCATCGAGACCAGGTCGCTGGCCGCGGCATAAGCCATGGCGAAAGGAAAGACGCCGAGCATGACGATCTGGGCCAGGGTCATGAGAGTTCCTCCGCTACAGGCGGGATATTGCCGCAAACGCCTCACCAAACCCTTACGGCGATTGAAACAACCCTGTGTGAAAAGCAAAACGCCCCGGCGATGCCGGGGCGTTCATCCGATCGAGCGCGTTGCTGATCAGACCTTGCCGGCCTGCGTCGACAGCTTGGTGCCGATGTTGGTGAACAGGGTGCTCAGGTTGGAGCCGAGCGTGGTCGCGGCGGTGATGATGCCGACGGCGATCAGAGCGGCGATCAGGCCGTACTCGATGGCGGTGGCGCCGGACTCGTCCTTGACGAAGCGAGCGAAAACGTTGGTCATGCTGAATCTCCTTTACACCACGGTTTGACGGCTGCCTGTGCTCTAGGTGGCTTCGGTCAGCGACAGGAACGACATTAGCCGGCCCATCTTGCTGATCGGTTAAACGGATCGAAGAATTGGCCTGTTTTGCGTCGTGTTTTTCTCGTAGTTAACGCTCGATTTAAAGGGCATAATCCGGAAATGACCTTATTGAAAAAGGCGGATGCAGCGAGAATGTTTCGGTAAACAAGGTGTTTAATCGATTGTTTTCTGGGGGATTAGTTTTCTTTCGCTTGACCCTGAACGCTCAGTCGTATCGATGTTCCCTTGCGACATGTTCGGCGCGGCGCGATGAAAGCGCTGCCGTCCGCGCGCTTAGGGTTTGATTCATCATTTTGGGCTTTGCTGGCGGCGTCGCAAAGCTTGAGGCGCCGCCATGTTGATCATCTGTGCTCATCACGGGCGCCGTTGGCTCGCCAGCCGGACGGCTGCGGCGATCCTTGCGATCGTCATGTCCGGCGCTGCCATCGCCGCACCACGGGGGCAATCCGAGAGCGTGATCGTCATGGTCGACCACGCCAAGGTCGTGCGCCTGCCCGAGAAGGCCCAGACGGTTGTCGTCGGCAACCCGGCCATCGCCGACGTATCGGTGCAGCGCAATGGCATCATGATCGTGACGGGCAAGAGCTTCGGCGTGACCAATCTGATCGCGCTCGACGCCAACGGGACCCTCCTGGCGGAATCGCTGGTGCGGGTCGGCACCGCATCGGATTCGGTCCTGACGGTGCAGCGGGGCATGGATCGCGAAAGCTATGCTTGTAATCCCGACTGCCAGCCCGCCGTCCAGATGGGCGACAAGCAGGATTATTTTGCAAGCGCTGCGGGGCAGGCGACGGCCCGCAATGCGCTGGCGACGGCAACGCGGAACTAGAAGCGCCGCGCAAGGGCTCGCTGGCCTGATCCTCGCTCGGTTCCGGGCGGCGGTTCCTTGCGGTCGAACGGTGTTCGGGTGCGCGTGCCCTTCGGGCGCGGGGGACGCTCTTCCCGGTATTTCGTCATGCACCAATAGGTGAACGCAGACGACCATCCGATGAGAAGCAGGCCCGACCGGCCCCCGGCACCGGCAAATATTCGCAAGGGCCCGTAGCTGAATGCCTGGCTGCTGCCCAGAGCCGCATAGGATTCGAACGAGATGTAGAAAGCCTGGGCCAGCGACGCCCCTCTTCCGATCTCGAACGAAGCGATATCGCCGCCCCATGACAGGAAGCGGAGCACCAGCGCGAAGATCGCGCGCAGCCTTCCGGCGCGGGAAGACGCGCGATTGCGCAATGGCAAAGAGCAGAGGTCGATTGTCATGATTCTGGTCTGCGGCGAAGCGCTGGTCGATCTGTTCGCGGGAGCCGCGGACGGAATCGAGATGCCGGCGCGGATCGTGGCCGGCGGCTCTCCCTTCAATGTCGCGATCGGCCTCGCCCGGCTCGGTGTCGAGGCGGCCTTCCTCGGCGGTGTCTCGCGCGACGGCTTCGGCACGCTGCTCGCCGATGTGCTGAAGCGGGAGGGGGTCGATGGGCGTTACCTCGTTCGCAGCGATCGGCTCACGACGGTCTCGGCCGTGACGATGGGGAAGGATGGGCATCCGAGCTATTCCTTTCACGGCGAAGGCGCGGCGGATCGCTCGCTCGGCCTCCAGGACCTGCCCGCAGCGTTGCCCAACGCGATCCGTGCGCTGACCTTCGGCTCCTATACGCTGGCCGTCGAGCCGGCGGCTTCGGCCTATGCGGCTCTGGCCGAGCGCGAGAACGGCAGGCGCCTCATCAGCGTCGACCCGAACCTGCGCCCGACCGCGATCGGCGACATGTCGGGCTGGCACAGCTCGGCTGAGCGGTTCTATCGGGCGGCGACCGTGATCAAGGCCAGCGACGAGGATATCCGTATCGCCTGGGACTGCCAGCTCACCGTTGCGGAAGCGGCCGCCTACTGGCTCGACCTCGGGGCGACGCTCGTCGTCGTCACCCGCGGCGAGCAAGGCGCCAGCGCATTCTCCGCCTCGGGCCAGGTTTCCGTGCCTGGACACAAGGTCGCCGTGCGCGACACGGTCGGAGCCGGCGACACCTTCCACGCGGCGTTGCTCGCGCGGCTGGAGCAAACCGGCCGGCTCACTCCGCAAGCGGTCGCGGCGCTCGATTCCGACGCGATCGCGGAGTTGCTGGCCTATGCTGCGGCGGCAGCGGCCATCACCGTCACCCGCTCCGGCGCCGATCTGCCGCGTGCGGCGGAGGTCGATGCCGTCATCGCCTCACGGCCACGGCAGCTCGATCCGGTCCGATCCTGATCTTCTCAGGTGTCAGCGCAGTGCGGTCCACGCGATCGCCTATGGTTAGCGAAGGCTTCACGTCGATTCTGGAGGCCGGGCAGAGCCCCTAACCGATCTGAAATGCTTTTGCCCTAGAGATTTCCGGCCTGAGCAGACGCTCGATGGGGCAAACGGATGTTTGACCGAACGAACAGCATTCCCATGCCGGATGGCGAACCAGGGCGCCGCCATGCCGGCCGCCTGCTGCTGCGACGATTTCGCCGCTCGCAGGACGGGGCGGCGGCCGTGGAGTTCGCCTTCGTCGCCGTGCCGTTCTTTGCGATCCTCTTCGCGATTTTCGAGACGGCTCTGATGTTCTGGACCAATCAGGTCCTGGAAGAATCGCTGTCGCAGGTCTCGCGTTCCCTGGTCACGGGCCAGTCGCGGAGCATCTACACGGGAGCGACCGGCCTGGTGAACGCCGCGAAGTTCCGCGACGATATCTGCGCCGCGGCCCCGATGGGCCTCATCGATTGCTCGAAACTGTATGTCGACGTGCGCGTCTACAACAGCTTCTCCGCCGCTTCGACCGGAACGTCCGGCAGCAATCCCCTTGCGGGCGGAAGCCTCAATACGAGCGGCTTCACTTACGTTCAGCCGCAGGGCAACGACATCGTCGTTGTTCGCGCCGTGCTCGACTACAGCCTCTTCCTGACGAGTTGGGCTTCCACGGCGCTGGCCAATATCGGGTCGGGCCGGCGCGGCATCGTCGTCAGCATGGCCTTCCGGGCCGAGCCGTTCGTGACCGGAGGATCCGGGGGGTGAAGCACATGCTGCGCGGTTTTTGCTCACGCTCCCGCCTCTGGCGCCGGTTCTGCCGCAATCGGGATGGTGTGGCGGCGGTCGAATTCGCGATGATCCTGCCGGTGATGCTCATCGCCTATGTCGGGATGGTCGAGGTCGTGCAGCTCGTGATGATCAACCGCAAGGTCACGCAGCTGACCTCCGCTCTCAGCGATCTCACGGCGCGCGTGCAGTCGGTGGCGCCCGCCGATGTCGAGAACATCTTCAATGCCGCCCAGACCGTCCTGATGCCGTATGACTACAGCCAGGCCACGATGGTCATCGCCAGCATCGTCATCGACGGCTCTGGCGTCGCCAAAGTCTGCTGGAGCAGCCAGCGCAACGATACGGCGCTGGTTCGGGGAACGACGGTCACCGTTCCCGACAGCGTCAAGGTTCCCAACACCTCGGTCATCATGGCGCGCGCGAGCTACAAGTATACACCGACCATCGGCTACGTCCTGACCGGGATCTTCACGCTCGGCAACAACCCGATCTACTCGCGCCCGCGCAACGGTCTTGCCGGGGGCACCCTGAATGTCGAGCAGGTGAACCGGACGGACGTCAATCCGTGCCCGCTATTCAACTGACCGTCGCTCCGGCCGGACGGCCGGCCTCGCGCCTGAGCCTGAAGAACAGGAAAGCGGGCTGAGGCTTTGGGGGACACGGCGGTCAGCCGCGCAGCACCATGCGCCCGGTCTGGACCTCGTAACCCTGCAGCTTGCTGAGGAAGGAATTGCCCAGCAGGCTCATCGAGAGCGCTCCGGCCGGCAGCACGACGGCGTCGACATTGCGCACGACGATGTCGCCGAGCCGGATCTCCCGCAGGGTCGCCCGGAACCCCGCAACGGCGCCATTGGCCGTGCTCAGGATCACCTTGCGCGTCGAGGCATCGCTCCTGATGCCCAGGGCCTGGGCATCCGCGGCGGTCAGCGCCACGATGCTGGCACCGGTGTCGACCATCATCTTGATGCGGTAATTCTCGACCGTGGGATGCACGATATAGTGCCCGCGATAGTCGGCGGCGACGGCGAGCGTCGAGGGAATGCGCGGTCCGGGTGGCCGCTGTTGCGGCGCGGCGGCCGCGACGGAAGGCGCGCCGGTGACCATGCGCGGGGCCACGAATTGCGTGTAGGACAGGGTTCCGGCGATCGCGGTTCCGGCCACGCTCAGCGCCCAGATCAACGGTTGTGTCGCCACGGTTCCTCGCGATCCTTCTGCCGGTGCTGCCACAATGCGCAGCGAGCCCTGACGAAGCGTGAAGAGCTTGCACGCATTTGCGTGCAACCGGGGAGAACGGGCGTGCGAGATTGCGGGCAGCCTTAATCCGAGCTTACCGATGCACCGTCGGCAAGCGAGGCCGCCAGCCTCGCGATCTCGGCCGCACGGGGTATGCTCGGCTGGGCTCCGCGGCGCGTGCAGGCAAGGGAGCCGGCGGCGAGCCCCTCGCGGAGCGCTGCGGGCATATCCTTGCCGGCCGCCATCGCAGCGGCAAAGGCGCCGATAAAGCTGTCTCCGGCCGCGACAGTGTCGATCACCGCGACCCGTGGAGCCGCGAGACGATGACGGGTGCCGCCGGTCCAGGCGACGACCCCGTCCGCACCCAGGGTCACGATCGTGGCGATGCGCCGCTCACCGTCGAGCCGGCGGGCGATCGCATCCGGACCGCGATCCGGCCAACCGAGCGCTTGCGCGAGCACCAACGCCTCGTGCTCGTTGACGATCATCATATCGAGCTGGTCCAGCAGGACGGCCGACGGCGCCTCGGCTGGAGCAAGGTTGAGGATGACGCGCCCGCCCGCCCGCTTCATCGCGCGGGCGGCTTCCAGGCAGGCCTCTTCAGGCACTTCCCGTTGCAGGAGCAGGATATCTTCCGCTGCGAGCTCGATATGCCGCAAGGCATCCGGCCGGACGGCAGCATTGGCGCCGGCTGCGACGATGATCTGGTTGGCGCCTTCGCGATCCGTCGCGATGAAGGCGGCGCCGGTCGGCTCGTCGACCTGTGCGACATGGTCCAGATCGACGCCGTCGGTGGCGAGCAGCGCCAGCGCGGCATCGCTGAACCGGTCCCGCCCGGTCGCGCCGATCAGTACGACGTCCGCGCCGGCACGCCGGGCCGCGAGCGCCTGGTTCGCGCCCTTGCCGCCCGGATGCAGGGCATAGCCCGGTCCAAGTACGGTCTCGCCCGGCCCCGGCAGGCGCTCGACCGGCGTCACCAGGTCGATATTGATCGAGCCGAAGACGACGATCATGCGGACAGTTCCCCGGCAAGGCGCCTGACACCCGCGACGAAGGCAGCTTCGGGCGAGATGATCCGGACGGGATGGTTTCGCGCGCGCAGACCGGTGCCGTAGCTCTCGGCCAGAGCTCCGTCCGCGACGAGATGGATTTCCTGGCCCCGGCCGAACAGGGCTTCGGCGCCCGCAATCTCCTGCCCGACCAGCAGTGCCGAGAGATAGGGCCCGACTGCCCCGCCCGCCATCCGGCCCGCAAGGACTTCGGTCCGGGCGGCGAAGGCGGTGTTGAGCAATCCGCCGGGCCGCGCGGTCGCCGCGCGGCCGCGCGCAGCGCCCTCGACCGCGTCCGCCTCTGAGGGGGCTTCCGCCAGCCGGGCGAGGATCGAATCGTTGCGCAGCAGCCCGTAGATCTCGCCGGTCATGAAGCTGGCGAAGCGGGTGATCCGACCTTGCCGGATCTCCGCCCATTTCGAATGGGTACCCGGCAGACAGGCGATGCCGTCGCTCACGCCGAGGCCGACGATCAGGGTCTCCTCGCCGCGCATCACGTCGAAGGCGCCGTCATCGCAGCTTAGTCCAGGCAGGATGGTGGCACGCGTTCCGGCGTCCAGGTCCACCTTGATCGCAGCGGCCGCGATCTCGGCCGGCGAGGCCGGGCAGGGCACATAGCGCGCCTCGATCCAGCCGTTGCGGCTGCCGACCATGCCGGCGAGCACGATCGCGGCGTCGGGCGTGGCATGGCGGAAATCCCCGGCGAGCTCGGCGAAGGCCTCGGGATAGCCGCCGGGGGGAACCGACTGGATGCCACGATCGGCGACGCGGCGCTCGAGAACCGCACCCGTCTCCGAGATCAGGAAGGCGCGCGCGCGGGTCGTGCCCCAGTCGAGCGCAATCAGAGGTTTGGGCATGGCAGGCTCCGGCAATAGCAGGCGACTGTCTCCGCCGCTCCCCACGGGGTCAAGAGCTGCCGCCGAGAAGCCTTGTGCAAGGCGCGCCTTCCCGGCAACCCTGCGAGACTCGATGCTGGACCGAATCGGACAAGCCGGATGCTCGAACTGCAGGCGGGCGGCCTCGATGCCGTCATCCATCCCGATAGGGGTGGCATCGTTTCCTCTCTGAGCTGGCGCGGGCCGGACGGGCGGCGCCATGACGTCCTCTACCCGCCCGCCGGGCGACAGCCCGGTACGACGTCGCCGAATTTCTTCGGGACCTGGGCGCTGCTGCCCTTCGCCAATCGCGCCTTCGATTGCGTCGTCGACGATGGTGAGCAGCGCTTCCTCGTGCCTCGGAACGATCCGGGCGGCGCGATCCACGGCTTCGGCTGGCAGTCGGCCTGGGATGTGCTGGAGTATGACCGCGGCCATACCGTCCTCGAACACTGCCGCACGGAGGGGCCGGATCCCTATCGCTACCGTGCGCGGCAGGACATCACCCTTGACGAAGCCGGTATGACCATCCGGATGACGATCACCAACGAGGCGGGGACGGCACTACCGTTCGGCATCGGTCACCATCCCTGGTTTCCCTGTGCCGCCGATACGAGCTTGGTCATGCGCAGCCGAGGCGCGCTGGTCTTCGGCGAGGCATTTCGCGCCATCGGCCAGCAGGCTTTCACCGATGGCGGTCCCTATGCCGGGACCCATCCCTTCCGCGCCGAGACGGTGACCGCCTGGAGCTTCCTCGGCTGGGACGGCACGGCAAGGATCGAGACACCCTCGATCGGCCTCGCCATCACCCTGACGGCGAGCAACACTCTCGACTGCCCGGTGGTCTGGGCGCCGGCGGGAGCGGATTTCCTCTGCGTCGAGCCGCAGAGCCATGCGATCGGTGCGCCGAGCGAGCCGCCGGCGCGTGCCGCTTCTCCGCTCAAGCGCCTGGCGCCGGGGGAGACGCTGGAAGGCTGGCTCAGGATCGCGCCGGAAGTGATCTGACGCTCAGCGCCAGCCGTAGCCGCTCGGATAATAGGGCTGGTAGCCATAGGCGCTGACCGGCAGGGCCGGGCGCAGCAGGATCTGGCCCCGCGCCGCTTCCCAATTGCCGTTGCGGCGCTGCTGGGCGACGCTGGTCGCCTGGCTGCGCTGCTTGGCCTTGGCGATCTTGTGCTTGGACGAATGCGCCTTCGCGATCTTCGTCTTCGACGAGGAGGAAGCCTTGGCGAAACGCGAGAGATTATCGGGGGCCGCGCCATGCAGCGCGATCCGGGTCTGGCCCGCGCCGTATTTCTTCACCAGCGCGAAGAGCTTGGCGGCGTTGGCCGGGTGCAGGCGGATGCAGCCATGCGAGGCCGGGCGGCCGAGCGCGCCGACAGCCCCGGTTCCATGAATCGCATAGCCGCCGCGGAAGAACACGGCATAGGGCATCGCGCCGCCATATTTGCGGGAATACCAGTTCTTCTCGAGCCGGGTCGGCCTGTAGACCCCGTTGGGCGAGCGGAACCCCTGGCGGCCCGAGGAGATCTTCCACTCATAGGCTTCGCCGTCTGTCGTGGTCACCGACATGCGCTGGGCGGGGATGTCGACCCTGACATCGACGCCGGCATGGGCGGCGCCGGCAAAGGCCGACAGGAAGAGAACGGCCAGGATGCCGAGAACGCGACGCATCACACTCACTCCGAAAGACGCAACTGCTGGATGAGGCGTTGTCGAGCTCTGATGGCCGCCGCCCTTGACTCTAGGAAAGCGCCGGCCGTGCGGTGTTGTAAAGCTGGAAGGCGGAACGTGGTTTCCGGCCGCTCAGATCATCGGCAGCGAAGCGGGCTTGCGGCCGCGCGGGAAGGCAGTGTCGATCCGGGCGATTTCAGTCTCGGAGAGCGTTAGTGTCAGCGCGCCGGCATTGTCTTCGACATGCGCAACCCGGCCTGCCTTTGGGATCGCGAAGACGCTTTGGCGCCGCGTCAGGAAGGCGAGCGCGACCTGCCGGGGCGTCGCGCCATGGCTGGCGGCGATCTCGGCCAGCACCTTGCCCGGCGCGCTGCCGGTGGCCGGAAAATCGTCATGGCCGAAGGGGCTGTAGGCGGTAACCGCGACGCCGTTCTCCTCGCACCACGGGATCACCGCATGCTCGATCGCGCGCTCGCGCAGATGGTAGAGCACCTGATTGCAGGCGATCCTGCCCTTGCCGGCTGCGGCGAGCGCTTCATCCAGGTCGTCCTCGTCGAAATTGCTGACGCCCCAGGACAGGATCTTGCCCTCCTGCTTCAGCGCCTCGAAACCGGCGAAGGTTTCGGCCAGGGGATGAGGGCCGCGCCAGTGCAGCAGATAGCAGTCGAGCCGGTCGGTGCCGAGATGCTTCAGAGAGCGCTCGCAGGCGGCCTGCACGCCGCGTCGCGAGGCGTTGTGCGGCAGCACCTTCGAGACCAGAAAGACCTCGCCGCGCCGCCCGGCGATGGCCTCGCCGATCAGCGCTTCCGAGCGGCCGTCGCCATACATCTCGGCTGTGTCGATATGGGTGAGCCCGAGATCGAGCCCGCGGCGGAAGGCGGCGATCGCCTCGCGCCGGTCGCCCTGCTCGCTATACCAGCTGCCCTGGCCGATCGAGGGGATCGAGGGGCCGGATACTCCGAAGTTGCGTTGCATGACGCTCTCCTGATGCCGCGCCTCAATCGACCATGACGTCGAACCGCTCATGGCGGATTTCGCCGTCCTTGTAGCGGATGCGCGCGCGGAAGCTGTCCGGCCCGCGATAACCGGCCCGTGAAGTGTATTCGAAGGCGAGTGAAGAGCCGAGCTTGCCGTCGCAGTGCCGCATCGGTCCCGGCCCGTATTCGGCCTTGGCATTGCGGGTCGCCAACCGGACCTTGCCCCGATGCGGCGGCTCCGTCAGCACGCCCTTAGGACGGCGGATCGGTCGGCAGCGCTCGTCCATGGTCATGAATGTGCGCTGCAGGAAAGTCGGCTTGCCGGCTTCGACTCGCTCGACGCCCTCAATTTGTCCGGAGCTCGCGCCATCACCGGTCACGCAGCCGCCGAGCAGACTGCAGAGTAGCGTGGCGGCGATAATGGTCAGTCCGGGAACGGGCATCGCTTTCCCCGAGATAGGCAGTTCGAGACGTGGAGGCGTTCTAGGTCGGCGGCGTGCCGTTATCCGAGAGTACTTCGCCCGCGAGATAGAGCGAGCCGCAGATCAGGATGCGCGGCGGCACCGACCAGTCGCGCGCGGCTATCGTCCTGAGCGCCTGCTCGACCGAGCTGGAGACCTCGGCGATAAGGCCTGCGCTGCGGGCAGCCTCCGCGACCTCCTCGGCCGGCCGCGCGGCCAGCGAGTTATGGATCGGCACGGCGTAGAGCACCTGCGCCAGTCCCTTGAAATGGCGCAGCGTCGCGGCGGCATCCTTGGTCGAGAGCAGGCCGGCGATCATGACGAGCGGCGCCGGGTTGCGGTCGGCGAGATCGGCCATAGCCTGGGCCAGCACGCGCCCGCCATCGGGATTGTGACCGCCATCGAGCCAGAGTTCGGCGCGCTCCGGCACGATCTCGGCCAGCGCCCCGCGCGACAGGCGCTGCAAGCGCGCCGGCCAGTCGGCATTGCGCATCCCGTCTTCGAAGGCGCGGGTCGGCAGGGCGCCGTAGCCGGCGGCCCGAAGCGCTGCGATCGCGGTGCCCGCATTGATATGCTGGTGCCGGCCGGAAAGGCGCGGCAAGGGCAGGTCGAGCAGGCCGTCCTGATCCTCGTATACCAGCCGTCCGCCGGCCTCGTGGACGTTGAAATCCTGTGCGCCGACCAGGATCCTGGAGGCGCCGGCGCGCTCGGCCGCAGCTTCCAGGACGGCGGTCGGCTCCGGCTCCTGCGGCGCGATCACGGCCGGGGCGCCGCGCTTGAAGATGCCGGCCTTCTCGCCGGCGATCTTGGTGACGGTGTCGCCGAGATATTCGGAATGGTCGAGCGAGACCGGCGTCACCACCGCGCAGGCCGGATGGGCGATGACATTCGTCGCATCGAAGCGCCCGCCGAGCCCGACCTCCAGCAGCAGCACATCGGCCGGATGCTCGGCGAAGAGCAGCAGGCCGGCTGCCGTCGTCATCTCGAAGAAGGTGATGGGGTCGCCGGCATTGATCGCCTCGCAGCGCTCCAGCGCCTCGACCAGCTTGTCCTCGGCGACGAAGCGGCCGCCGCCGGGCGCGCCCAGCCGGATGCGTTCATGGAAGCGCACCAGATGCGGCGAGATATAGACATGGACCGAGAGGCCGGCCGCCTCGAGGATCGCCCGCATGAAGGCGATGGTCGAGCCCTTGCCGTTGGTGCCGGCGACATGGATCACCGGCGGCAGCTTCTTCTGGGGGTCGCCGAGCCGCTCCAGCAGGGTGAGGATGCGGCCGAGCGAGAGGTCGATCAGCTTGGGATGCAGCGCCATGAAGCGCGCAAGCAATGCGTCGGAAGACCCCATGACGTGACGGCCCCCAGCCGTGGAATTCCTTAGACGGCCTCAGCCACCGGGCGCGCAGGCGCTGTCGCCTCTTCCTTCACGGCCGGCTGCTTGGTCAGCAGGCGGCCGAGCCGGGCGAGCGTCTCCGGCAGGTCGCGGCGATGCACGACCATGTCGACCATGCCGTGATCCTTAAGGTATTCGGAGCGCTGGAATCCGTCCGGCAGCTTCTCGCGGATCGTCTGCTCGATCACGCGCGGGCCGGCGAAGCCGATCAGCGCGCCGGGCTCGGCGATATGGACGTCGCCCAACATGGCATAGGAGGCGGTGACGCCACCGGTGGTCGGATTGGTCAGCACCACGAAATAAGGCAGACCGGCCGCGCGCAGGCGCCGCACCGCGACCGTCGTGCGGGGCAACTGCATCAGCGAGAGGATGCCTTCCTGCATGCGTGCGCCGCCCGACGCGGCGAAGACGACATAGGGCGTCTTCTTGTCGAGCGCGGTCTCGGCGCCCTTCACGAAGGCTTCGCCTGCGGCCATGCCGAGCGAGCCGCCCATGAAATGGAAATCCTGCACGGCCAGCGTCATCGGCAGGCCCTTGACGCGGCCATAGCCGATCTTGAAGGCGTCCTGCATTCCGGTCTTGGCGCGGGCATCCTTCAGCCGGTCGACATAGCGCTTCTCGTCGCGGAACTTCAGCGGGTCGGTCGCAACCTCGGGCAGCGCGACATCGAGCCACTTGCCGTCGTCGAAGGTCAGGCGCAGGCGCTCCGGCGCGGTGACGCGCATATGGTGCTCGGAGCCGGGGATGACGTAACCATTGGCCTCGACATCCTTGTGGAACACCATCTGCCCGGAATCGGGGCACTTGATCCAGAGGTTCTCCGGGCTCTCGCGCTTGAACAGCGTCTTGATGCGCGGCCGGACGACTTCGGAAATCCAGTTCATCGGATGAATCCCTGATGGGCTTGTCGGCGCTTGGGCGCCGTCACGCCGAAAATGGGGTCGCGCCTGCCGGCGGGCAAGCGACGCGACCGTGAACGAAACCGGGCTCAGGCCGCCTTGGCGACGGAGCGGATGCCCTGTGCGAGTTCGCTGACCAGCGAGGTGACAGCCGAAACCGTCTTTTCCGTGGCCTTGCCCTGGTCATCAAGCGAAAGGCGGACGCGCTCGACAAGGGCCGAGCCGACGACGACGCCGTCCGCCCGCTTGGCGATGGTGGCGGCATCCTCCGCGGTCTTGACGCCGAAGCCGACCGCGACGGGCAGGTCGGTATGGCGCTTGATCCGCGCGACGGCGTCGCCGACCGCGCCGTAATCGGCGATGGCCCCGCCGGTCACGCCGGTGACCGAAACGTAATAGACGAAGCCGGAGGTGTTCTGCAGCACCTTGGGCAGACGCTTGTCGTCGGTCGTTGGCGTCGCCAGGCGGATGAAGCAGACGCCGGCCTTCAGCGCCGGCAGGCAGAGCTCCTCGTCCTCTTCCGGCGGCAGGTCGACCACGATGAGCCCATCGATGCCGACGCGGCGGGCATCCGCGAGGAAGGCCTCGACGCCATAGGCCCAGATCGGATTGTAATAGCCCATCAGCACGATCGGCGTGTCATGGCCGGCCTTGCGGAAGCTCTCGACCATGGCGAGCGTCTTGCGCAGCGTCTGGCCGGCCTTGAGCGCGCGCTGGCCTGCGAGCTGCACCGGTACGCCATCCGCCATCGGGTCGGTGAAGGGCACGCCGAGCTCGATCACGTCGGCGCCGGCACCCGGCAGGGCCGCGAGGATCGCGCTGGAGGTCTGGAAATCCGGGTCGCCGGCGGTGACGAAGGTCACGAGCGCCGCCCGGCCCTCGCGGGCGCAGGCTTGGAAGCGGTTCTGGATGCGGGTCTGGCCAGTCTCAGTCATGTTGCAGCGGTTAAAGCATCGGACCGAAAAGTGGAAGCCACTTTTCGGGCGAATCCGATGCGAGGGCAAAGAGATAGATCGCCACTTCGCGACCGTCAGGGCGCGCGGCGAGCTATCATGATGAGCGCCGGCTGGCGAGTGGCTTGCGTGCGGCACGCGCCTGCGCCACATCGGCCGGGCATGCGCGCCTTCGACACCGCCCTTCCGATCGATGCCGTTCTCGGCGATCTCGCTGCCTCTTTGCGGGCGCGGCCGAATGCCGTGCTGGTCGCCCCGCCCGGCGCCGGCAAGACCACGCGCGTGCCGCTCGCCCTGCTCGACGAGCCCTGGACGAAAGGCGGCAAGCTGATCGTGCTGGAGCCACGCCGTCTGGCGGCGCGTGGGGCGGCGAACCGGATGGCGCAGACCTGGGGCGAGCGCGTCGGCGAGACCGTCGGTCTGCGCGTCCGGCTCGGTTCGAAGATCGGGCCGAAGACGCGGATCGAAGTCGTGACCGAGGGCGTCTTCGCCCGAATGATCCTCGACGATCCCGCACTCGACGGCGTCGCCGCCGTGCTCTTCGACGAATTCCACGAACGTTCGCTCGATGCCGATTTCGGGCTGGCGCTGGCGCTCGATGTGCAGGGCGGCCTGCGCGAGGACCTGCGCATCCTCGTGATGTCCGCGACGCTCGACGGTGCCCGCGTCGCGAAGCTCCTCGGCGATGCCCCGGTGATCGAGAGCGAGGGCCGGGCCTACCCCATCGAGACGCGCTATCGCAGCCGCGACCCGCTGAAGCGCATCGAGGATCAGGTCACCGAGACGATCCTGCTCGCGCTGAACGAGCAGCCGGGCTCGCAGCTCGTCTTCCTGCCCGGCCAGGGCGAGATCCGCCGCGTCGAGGAGCGTCTGCGCGAGAGATTGCGCGACCCCGCCGTCGAGATCGCGCCGCTCTATGGCGCGCTCGACCAGCGCGAGCAGGACCGTGCCGTGCTGCCGGCGCCGCCCGGTCGACGCAAGATCGTGCTCGCGACCGCCATCGCCGAGACTTCGCTGACCATCGAGGGCGTGCGCGTCGTCATCGATTCCGGTCTTGCCCGCGTGCCGGTCTACGAGCCCGATATCGGCGTGACGCGATTGGAGACCCGCCGCGTCAGCCGCGCCGCCGCTGACCAGCGCCGGGGCCGCGCCGGCCGCACCGAGCCGGGCGTGTGCTACCGGCTCTGGGAGGAAGCCGCGACCGGCGCGCTCGAAGCCTTCGCCAGACCGGAAATCCTCTCCGCCGACCTGAGCCCGTTGCTGCTCGATTGTGCCGCCTGGGGCGTGGGCGATCCGACGACGCTCGCCTTCCTCGATCCGCCGCCCGCGCCAGCCCTCAAGGAAGCGCACGCCCTGCTGAGCAATATCGGCGCGCTCGATGCCGACGGCCGCATTACCCCGGACGGTCGCGCGTTGCAGGCCTTGCCCTTGCCGCCACGCCTCGCCCGCATGGTCGTGGCGGCCGCCCGTCTCAGACAGGCGGATGCGGCCGCCGATCTCGCCGCCGTGCTGGTCGAGCGCGGTCTCGGCGGCGATGCGATCGATCTCGCCGAGCGGCTGGAGCGCTTCAATCGCGAACGCGGCGGCCGGGCAGGCGACATGCGCCGCCTCGCCGAAGGCTGGGCGCGAACCGCCGAGCGGAGCGTTGGCAGGGATCGGATTGAGGGCGGCGAAGCCCTGTCTCCCGGCATCCTTCTCGCCTTTGCCTATCCCGACCGCATCGCCAAGGCCCGCGCGCCCGGCTCCGGCCAGTATCTCCTGGCAAACGGCCGCGGTGGTGCGCTGGAGCCCTCGCAGCGTCTGGCGCGTGAGCCCTATATCGTCGTGGCCGAGATGACCGGCGCGGCCCAGCAGGCCCGCATCATGGCCGCGGCCGCGATCAGCGAAGCGGAGATCGCGACGCTCGTCTCGCATGGCCTCGCCCCCTTCGCCATTGCGGAGCGCGAGGAAGCGAGCTTCGACCGCACGGCGCGCGCGCTGCGCGTCCGGGCCGTGCGTCGCTATGGCGCGCTCTCGCTGTCGGAACGGCCACTCTCCGTCGCCGACACCCCGGAGAATGCCGAGGCGCTGGCCAAGGGTATCGCCGCGCTCGGCATCAGCCTCCTGCCCTGGACCAAGGGGCAGAACCAGTTGCGCGAACGTGCCGCCTTCCTGCGCAAGGCCGAGCCCGAGGACGGCTGGCCCGACCTCTGCGACGAGGGCTTGGCGCAAGAGCCGGAGCTCTGGCTGGCGCCGCATCTCCTCGGCCGTGCCTCGCTGGCGTCGATCCAGTCCTCCGATCTCGATTCGGCGCTGGCGAGCCTCTTGCCCTGGGAGATGAAGCGCCGGCTCGATCAGGAAGCGCCGACCCATTTCACCGCGCCGACCGGCTCTTCTCTCGCAGTCGACTACGCCGCCGAGGCCGGCCCCACCATCTCCGTGCGTGTGCAGGAGCTCTACGGCCTCGCGACCCATCCGGCCCTGGCCGGCGGGCGCGTGCCGCTGGTGCTGGAGCTGCTCTCCCCGGCCCACCGCCCGATCCAGGTCACGCGCGACCTGCCGGGCTTCTGGCGGGGCTCATGGGCCGCCGTGAAATCCGAGATGAAGGGCCGCTACCCTCGCCATCTCTGGCCGGACGACCCCGCGGCGGCGCTGCCGACAACGCGTGCGAAGCCGCGCGGTACCTGAATTAGTTCCCCATCCGGTCGCGCCATTGCCGCTCGCCGGCGAGGCAGTTGGTATTGCTGCCGGCCTGCGCCTTGTGGAAGGTCGCATCGGCCGGGGCTTCGGCGATCTCGCGCAGCAGCTTCGACTTCGTCGCCTCGACGAACTGGTGCTTCTCGCGGATCGGGATGACGAAGGCGCCGATCCCTGTGATGACGCAGTCGCTGTAATAGGTGTCGAGATTGTCGATGTCGAAATAGCCGGCCTGTTTCAGCATCACCGGCAGGCCGTTGATGGCGATGCCCTTGGCGCCGGCCTCGTCGCGGGCGGCGGTGACCGGGCGCCCGTCATTGTTGGCGCCGTCCCCGGAGATGTCGATCACGCGGCGCATCGCGCTCACATTGGATTGTTCGAGCAATTGCGTGCCGAGATCGATCGCCCCCGAAATCGAGGTACGACGGCCGCGCCGCGTCGGCGCCTCGCCCAATTCCTCGGCAAAAGCGATCGCGGCGGCGGGGCCGTCGATCACCTTCCAGGGCCGGACGATATGCTGGAAGCCGCTGCCGGCCCATTCGAAATAGGTCACGGCAATCTTGCCGACCGCGCCCTTGTTGATGGCGTCATGGAGCTGCTTCGAGCGGAAGGCCTCGATATAGCCGTTGCGCTGCAGGGCAAGCTCGTCGAGATCCATCGAATAGGAGATGTCGACAGCCAGCACGAGCGCGACATCGACCTCTTCGGGCGGTGCTCCCGTGGTCTGGGCCCGCGGCAGGGCAGGCAGCCAGAGCGTCGCCGCTGCCAGACATGAGAGACCGTACAGCCAATGCCGCATCGCCACCTCCGCCATCCCTTTGCGCGGCGGAGTGTGCGCTTGGCCGGGGCACGCGCCAAGTCGGAAAATCCGGCTAAGAGCGCCTGTTTCGATAGCAAATTCGCGAGCGGGAGTGCTCAGGCGGCGCGGCGGCCCTCGACGATGCCGATCGCGGCGGCAGCAGCCTCCTCGACGGTCAGCGCCGAGGTGTCGAGCATGACCGCATCCTCCGCCGCCTTGAGCGGCGCGTCGCTGCGGCCGGAATCGCGGGCGTCGCGCCGGCGGATATCGGCGAGGATGCCGTCGAGGGTGACGGTCTCGCCACGTCCGACCAGCTCCTTGTGGCGCCGTGCGGCTCGCACCTCCGGCGTCGCCGTGACGAAGAGCTTGGCCGGAGCCTCCGGGCAGATCACCGTGCCGATGTCGCGCCCGTCGAGCACGGCGCCGCCGGCTTGTGCCGCGAAGCGTCGCTGCCGGGTCAGCAGGCCGGCGCGCACGGCCGGCATGGCGGCGACCACGGAAGCCGCCTCGCCGATCTCCCGACCGCGCAGGCGCTCCTCGGGGAAGGCGGTCTCGTCGAAGCTGCCGACGATCGTCTCGGCCGCGGCGGCATCGTGAATGTCGTGGCCGGCATCGAGCATGGCGCGCGCCACCATCCGGTAGAGCAGGCCGGTATCGAGATAGGGCAGGCCGTAATGCGCTGCGAGCCGGCGCGCGAGCGTGCCCTTGCCGGAGGCGGCGGGGCCGTCGACGGCGATGACGAGCCGGCCGGGGCGCGCCGCCGTGCTCATCCGATCTGGCCTCCGAGCCCGTTCATCAGCGAAACGAAGCTCGGGAAGCTCGTCGCGATCATCAGCCCGTCATCGACCACGACGGGCTGCTGCGTCGCCAGGCCCATGACGAGGAAGCTCATGGCGATGCGGTGGTCGAGATGGGTCGCGATCGGCCCGCCGCCACGCACCGGCCCGCCGCCCGAGCCCTCGACGATCAGGTCGTCGCCCTCGATCCGGCAGGTCACGCCGGCAGCCTTCAGCCCGGCCTCGACCGCCGCGAGGCGATCGGATTCCTTGACGCGCAATTCTTGCAGGCCGCGCATCCGCGTCGTGCCCGTCGCGAAGGAGGCGGCCACGGCCAGCACCGGATATTCGTCGATCATCGCCGGAGCCCGCTCCGGCGGCACCGTCACGCCCTTCAGGCTGGAGGCACGCACGCGCAGGTCGCAGACCGTTTCGCCGCCCTCGTTGGCCTCGCGCTCGACGGTGATGTCGGCGCCCATCTCGCGCAGCGTGGTCAGGAGCCCCGAGCGCAGCGGATTGGTCATCACGCTCTCGATCAGGATGTCCGAGCCCGGCACGATCAGCCCCGCCACCAGCGGGAAGGCGGCCGAGGACGGGTCCGCCGGCACGACGATCGGCGCCGCCTTCAGCTCCGGCTGGCCCTTCAGCACGATGCGGCGGCCATGCTCGCCTTCGGGCGTGACCGTGATCTCGGCGCCGAAATGCGCGAGCATCTTCTCGGTATGGTCGCGGGTCGCTTCCGCCTCGATCACCGTGGTCTCGCCGGGCGCGGCGAGCGCGGCGAGCAGCACGGCCGACTTGATCTGCGCCGAGGCGACGGGCGGGCGATAGGTGATCGGAATCGCTTCCTTCGGGCCGCGCAGCGTCAATGGCACGCGGCCGCCTTCCTGCTGCGAGACGACGACGGTGCCCATCTGCTCGAGCGGGTCGAGAATGCGGCGCATCGGCCGCTTGCGCAGCGAGGCGTCGCCGTCGAAGGTCGTGGTGATCGGATGCGAACCGCAGACGCCCATCATCAGGCGCGAGCCGGTGCCGGCATTGCCGAAGTCGAGCACGCCGGCCGGTTCGCGCAGGCCGCCGACGCCGACGCCCTGGACGCGCCAGGCGCCGGGCCCGTCATGATGGACGATGGCGCCGAGCGCGCGGGCCGCCGCGGCGGTGCGCATCACGTCCTCGCCTTCGAGCAGCCCGGTGACCTTGGTCTCGCCGATCGCCAGCAGGCCGAAGATCATCGCCCGGTGCG
>NZ_CAMFKW010000051.1 GCF_945957345.1 uncultured Allobosea sp.
AGCTGCCCCAGTCGGCCGGCCACCAGTCCTGGCTGTCAGTCATCAGCGCGCGCAGGTCGTTCTTCAGTGCTTCGACGTCGAGCTTCTTCAGCTCCTCGCGATAATTGAAGCCCTTGCCCAGCGGATTGGTCTTGCTGTCATGCTGGTGGAGGATGTCGAGGTTCAGCGCATTCGGCCACCAGCTGGTGACGGAGCCGCCGGTCGCGGTCATTCCGCCGTGCATCACCGGGC
Source organism: uncultured Allobosea sp. (assembly GCF_945957345.1). GTDB lineage: Bacteria > Pseudomonadota > Alphaproteobacteria > Rhizobiales > Beijerinckiaceae > Allobosea. Next base: position 232 of record NZ_CAMFKW010000051.1, read on the forward strand.
ATTTGCCGGTCTTCTTTACAACCGTGTCGGACATGGCTTCCCCTTTCGGCATCTCTTCATCCAGCGGTTTCAGATTAGTCTGTTTTGCGCCCCGGTCCCTTCGCGTACGGGTCAATCAGGCTGGATCAGGCAAGATGTACATCCCGGACACCGGCTCGATCCAGGCGAGTTGATCTATGACCTCGGTTACCCCTGCGGTGTTTTCCGCGGCGACGCGCGCCGCGTCGCGGGCACGCTCATCGAAAATCGCTCCGGAAAGCGCGACGACGCCCCGATCGACTTTGACCCGGATTGCATTCCCCCAGGGCTGCTTCGCAAGCTCGCCCATAACCATCTGACGAATATGCTCGTCGTCTCCCGCTTGAGGGGCTGAGGCTGGCAAGATGCGCAACATGGCCCGCATCAGATCAGAGCGCGCCACGATGCCGACGAGCCGTCCGGCCACGACAACGGGCACCCGCTTGATCCTGCGGGCGCTCATCAGTTCGACGAGTTCGTCGAGCGTGGCTCCGGGTTCGATCGTCACCGGATCACGGGTCATCACCTCTTCGACTCTTCGGCTGTGGGTCTGGACATACTCGTCGGCCTGCTTGCCGGCACTGACGATGAATTCGAGCCAGCGCGGCCGCTTGCGCACGGTTCCCAGTTCGCTGCGGCGCAGGAAATCGCCCTCCGTGACGATCCCGACCAGTTGCTTGCCGCCCGTGACGACCGGCAGACCGCTGAAATGGCTTCCCAGCATCATTTGGGCGGCTTCGGACACCGAGGCGGATGGCCCGATGGCGACAACTGGCGAGGTCATGATGTCTGCAACGCGCATGGTGATGGCTCCGGTCGAAGGGAAGCTCTGTCTCGTTGATGACCATTTCCGAAACCGCTTACGGCTTCAGAACGGGCGATTGGCCAGGAGTGCCGGGCGGCCTCTTTCTCTGCCTGCTTTCTCTGGGCGGCGCTCCGGCACATCGGCGGGTGGGCTTAGGTTGCCACGCACTCTAAGAGCATCCTCGTGGCGAACCCTTGATCTCGCGCAAATCGCAGGAAACCAGAATGAAGCCTGCGATCACAGGCTAAATTCCTGTCCTTGCCGCGGCACGACACTTGGCCAGCCCAGCTCACGCTCGATGCGGATTCGCAGTGCTTCGGAAGCCTCCGGCTCGCCATGAACGATGAACACTCGCCGCGGCGCTCGCTTGAATCCCGAAAGCCAGCGCATCAATTCGTTGCTGTCGGCATGGGCCGAGAGCATGTCCAGTTGTGCGACTTCGGCATTGATCGGCACCCAATCCCCATGGATCTTGAGATCCTTCGCGCCCTGCTGCAGCGTTCGCCCGCGTGTTCCGGGAGCCTGGAAACCCGAGAGCAGGATCGTGCATCTCGGATCGGGACCGAACGTCTTGAGATGATGGAGCACGCGCCCTCCGGTCGCCATGCCGGACGCAGCGATGACGATCTTCGGATACCGGCTCGCCGTGATCGCCTTCGACGCTTCGACATCGTCGACGTATTGAGCGGCGCCGAAGGCTCCGCGGCACGTCGCGTGGTCGAGTTTATGATCGCGCGGGTGCCGGCACATCATCTCAGTTGCGTCGATAGCCATCGGACTGTCCAGGAAGATCGGTATGGCTGCGAGGCGCCCGGCCAGCTTCAGTCTCCAGAAATAATAGAGAAGCTGCTGTGCCCGGCCGACGGCAAAGGCCGGTATGACGAGCGTGCCGCCGCGCTCCACGGTGCGTTCGGCGATCGCGCCGAGTGCCTCGGCCGGATCCTCCGCCGGATGAACCCGATCGCCATAGGTTGACTCGATCACGATGTAGTCGGGCTCTCCGCCCGAGACGGGATCTGGAAACAACGCATCGTCGTAGCGCCCGATATCGCCTGAAAACACCAGGCTGCGGCCTCCCCAGTGAATCTCGGCATGCGCGGCGCCCAGAATATGGCCGGCGTGGCGGAAACGCAGCGTCAAGCCGCTGGGTAGTGCAATCGTCTTGTCGAATGGGACGGTCGAAACATGTTCAAGAGCCCGCCGCGCATCGTGCACGCCATAAAGGGGTAAAGCGGGGGTATGCTTCGACAAATGGTGCCGGTTGAGAAACTCGGCATCCTTCTCTTGCAGGAAGGCACTGTCCATCAGGATCAATTCGGTGACGTCCCGCGTCGCTTCCGTCGCGTAGATCCTGCCGCGGAAGCCGTCCCGGACGAGCCGGGGCAGATATCCGGAGTGGTCAAGATGGGCATGCGTCAGGATGACGGCCTCGATCGTGTCCGGTTGGACCGGGAGCTTCTCCCAGTTCAGTTCGCGCAGGTTTTTGAGCCCCTGGAACAGGCCGCAATCGATAAGGATATGATGGCCGGCATAGGTTAGGAGGTGCTTTGATCCTGTGACGGTTCCGGCCGCACCGAGCGATGTCATCGTAAGCATGTGCGATCTTTCGCGGGTTTCCGTGGCAGGAGAGGATCTGGCGTCCACGCATTCGCTGTCAGGCTACGTCACGATGCGGTGGGCGATGTTGTCCGCGATGGGAACTCTGGGCGCACTGAGGTCGGAGGATCGGGCTGGCGTTGAACGGGAGCACTCCCATCACCACCGCGTATCCCGTCCGACAGGAGGCGCAGACCATTCAGCACGACCAGAACGGTACCGCCCTCATGCCCGATCACCGCGAGCGGAAGTGGCAGATCGAAGAACAGGCCGCCGGTCACCAGCACCAGCATGGCGCCGATCGCGACGACGAGGTTCTGCCGGATGATCGCAGCTGTCCTGCGTGCCAGACGGTGCGCATCGGCCAGCTTCTTCATGTCTTCTGACAGCAGGGCGACGTCGGCGGCCTGCAGTGCGACGTCCGACCCCGCTGCCCCCATCGCGATACCGACATCGGCACGAGCCAATGCGGCGGCATCGTTGACGCCATCGCCGACGAAAGCGACCTTGCCAGCACGCGCGAGGTCGCCGACCTGGAGCACCTTGTCCTGCGGCAGCATCTCGGCATGAACCTCATCGGGAGCAAGGCCAAGTTCCGCACCAATGCGCAAGGCTACCGGCCTGCGGTCACCTGTCATCATGACGATGCGGTTGACGCCTCCGGCGCGAAGCGCAGCCAGCGCCGGAGCAGAACTGGCTCTTGCTTCGTCCGCGACGCTGACGGCACCCAGAACAGTCGCGCCGCGCCCGAGGTAAACCACGGTTTGGGAACTGTCGGCGAGTTCACGGAATGCGGGATCATCGACGGAAGCGCCCATCTCCGCAACGAGGTGGGTGTTCCCGGCCCATATCGGGCCAAACACGTCGTGGCCAATGATACCGGCGCTCGGGCGGGAGCTGACGTCCACGACCTTCGCCGGCTCGATGCCGTTCGCAACAGCCTCCCGGCGGATGGCCGCCGCGACATGATGCTCCGAATGGGCTTCCAGCCCAGCCAGAAGTGAGAGAAAGCGGCGTTCCTCTCCGTCCAGGGCAACGATGAATGTCACCGCCGCTCGACCATTGGTCAGGGTTCCGGTCTTGTCGAAGGCAAAGGTATCGACCGCGGCGAGTGTTTCGAGCGCGCCGCCCCCTTTGAACAGTACGCCGCCGCGTGCCGCGGCAGAGAGGGCCGACAGGATCGCGGCTGGAACCGATATAACGATCGCGCAGGGGCTGGCCGCGACCAGAAGCGTCGCGGCCCTGTAAAGGGCCTGCTCCCAGTCCCGGCCAAGCCAATAGAAGGCCGCGAAGGCGAGACCGGCTCCCAGCAGGACCGCGATGGTATAACGCTGGCCGAACCATGCGCTGAAGCGCTCGGACGGCGCCTTCGCTTCCTGAGCCTCGGTCACGAGCCGGATCATGCGTGCGATCGTGCTGTCGCCGACCGTGCGGGTGACGGTCACGTCCAGGACCCCGTCGAGATTGACCGTGGCCTCGAAGACCTGTTGCCCCGGTTCCTTGGAGACTGGCATGGACTCGCCGGTGATATTGGCCTCGTCGATGCCGCCGCGGCCGTGCAGGATCACGCCGTCGGTCGGCACGCGTGCGCCTGGACGCAGCACCACCACGTCTCCGACGACAAGTTTGGAAGCGGGAACCTCGGCGACCGTGCCGTCCTCGCCTTTGCGGAAAGCCGTCTCCGGGCGTAGCGCCATCAGGGCCTCGACGGCACGGCGTGCACGCCCCAAAGCCTGATGTTCAAGCGTGGTCGAAATGCTGAAAAGCGTCAGTAGCACGGCGCCCTCAAACGGCGCCCCAACGGCAGCAGCGGCTATGGCTGCGACCACCATCAGCAGGTCGATGTCGAGGACGTGCTCGCGCCACAGCGCAGAGAGAGCACTCCAGGCGGCGGGGATACCGCCAGCAGCATAAACCAATACAAGGCCGGGCCATCTCAGAGCGGAGATCCCTTCGGCCGGCGGCCAGGTCCCAATGACCGCCAGGATCATTCCCAGGACCGCCAGGCCCGACATGACAGTCTCGAAATCGAACGACAGACGTTTCATCGTCACACCGCCCGGCCAATGAGGGAGCCGATCATCGCGGTGGAGGCCATCGCGACGGCCCCCCAGAACACCACCCGGACGGTTGGCTTCCAGATGCTGGCGCCGCCAGCCCGGGCACCGACCGCGCCAAGCACCGCAAGGCCGATGAGGCAGGCGATGGATACGGTCCATGCCGCCGTTCCAGCCGGCGCAAGCAGAGCAACGATCAGCGGCAGAGCAGCCCCTGTCGCGAACGTCACCGCGGAGGTGAATGCTGCCTGGACGGGCCGCGCCATCACATGGCTCGCGAGCCCGAGTTCGTCCCGTGCATGGGCTTCGAACGCATCCTTCGCCATCATCTGTTTGGCGACTTGCCGGGCCAGTTCCGGGGCCACTCCGCGCTGTTCATAAATCGCGGCGAGTTCGGCCAGTTCAGCCTCGGGCTGCGTCGCCAGTTCATGACGCTCGCGCGCCATGTCGGCTTCCTCGGTGTCGGCCTGCGAGCTGACCGACACATATTCGCCCGCCGCCATCGACATCGCCCCGGCCACGAGTCCCGCGACGCCGGCAACGAGGATTTCATGCGCCGCCGCAGTGGCGGCGGCGACACCCACGATCAAGCTCGATGTCGAGATCAGTCCGTCATTGGCGCCGAGCACAGCCGCCCGAAGCCAGCCTATGCGCTCGATGAGATGGTTTTCCTTGTGAAGGGCGCGCATGGGCACAGCTTTCGAACAGGCGTTGCAGGATTGAGCGATCATGCTTGGTCGGCGAAGGTGCCGGTTCGAGAAAACCCCCCCGTCACCCGGCAAGCAGACGTCGATCAATCCATAAATTGGAATAATTCTAAACTAAACAAGAGGCGGGGGATTTGCGCTGTGTCAAAGACCGGACTGCCGCATTCGTGGAAGCTCCCGCCATGGCGGTCCAGCCAGCCGAAGCAATTCAGGAGGCTCAAATGCCCACGACAAAGTCTGGCTCCGACGCTTTCGCGGCGGATCGGATCATGCCCGCAGTCAACGTCGAGGAAGGCATCGAGCTCATTAAAGCACAGCTCGCCTCGGCAAGCGTACTGCCTCAGAAAATCTGGGAGACACAGTTCGCGATGGCTTCAGAAATCCTGACCTTCATGGGGCGACGCATGCAAGCTCAGGCAGAGTTCTGTGCCAGGCTCGGCCACTGCACCGAGTTCGGCGAGGCAGTCGGTGTCCAACAGGATTTTGCCAGAGGTGTTGGCGGGGCCTATGCCGACGAGGCCGGGAAACTGTCGACGCTCGCCCGCAAGACCATGGATGCCTGGACCGGAGCCAGCGCCCAATACGTGTCGAACCTGACGGCCCTCCAAAAGAAGGCGGCCTGACAAGCTCCCAAGGCGGTTTTCCTGAGCCAGCGCCGACTGGCTCAGTTCGCAACTGCCAGCGCATCCTCGACGATAATTGCTTGCTCGTCGGTCGGGATAATAAAATCGCGATGCGCGAGCCGTCTCGGGTAATCCGCGCTATGTGAGTGGCGTTGGCGACCGCTGGGGCACATCGCGAAGTGACTTCACGCGAAGATCACTTTCCGGAAGCGGGCGAGCGCGAAGGCAAAATAGGCCGCACCGATCGCGATGATCTTGGCGATCTCGGGCCAGACCACGTCCAAGCCTGCGCCGCGATAGAGCACGCCTTGCGAGAAGGCCACGAAATGCGGCGTGGGGCTGAAAATCCGCATGATCCATTGCAACCAGAGCGGCATGCTCTCCATCGGCGTCGTCGCGCCCGAGAGCAGTTGCGTCACGACGAAGACGGGGATCGCGAGCAGGCCGAACTGGCCCATCGTCGTCGCCAGCGTGCCGAGCAGGATGCCGAGCGCCGCGACGGCGAAGGCATAGATCGCGGTCCCCAGCACGAAGAGCAGGAGCGAGCCGGCGATCGGGACGCCGAGCGTCCATTCGACCACAAGCACGAGCGATGCCACTGCCGCGACCAGGATGACCAGCGCGTTCGCCGTCATCTTGGCGAGCATGATCTCGACCGGCGTGACCGGCATCACCAGGAGATGCTCGACCGTACCCTGCTCGCGCTCCCGGATCAGGGCGGCGCCGGTCAGGATGATGGTCAGCAGCGTGACGTTGTTGAGAACCTGCATCACCGAGCTGAACCAGCCGGAATCGAGATTGGGATTGAAGCGCGCCCGCACCACGAGATTGATCGGCAGTGTGGTGGTGGTCTCGCGTCCTGCCTGGCGGTTCGCGATCTCCTGAGCGATGATCTGCTGGATATAGACCGTGCCGTTGCCGGCCTGGGTCATGGCTGTGGCGTCGATGTTGAGCTGCAGCGACACTGGCCGCCTGGCGAGCAGATCCGCCTGGAAGTTCGGCGGAATCTCCAGCACGAAGACGAGTCGTCCCGCATTCATCTCGGCGTCGATCTCGTTCGCGGCGATGGTCCTGGAGGCCTTGAACAGGGGCGGGCCGAAGGCTCCGAGCAGGCTGCGCGAGAATTCGGAGCGGTCCTCGTCGACGATGCCGATGGTGAGGTCGCGCGCCTCCAGCTTCACGCCGGTCGCAACCGTGTAGACCGCGATGCTGAAGGCGTAGGCTACCAGCACCAGCATGATCGGATCAGCGCGCAGGCTGCGCAGCTCCTTCACCACGAGGTGCAGGATATTCTGGAGATGAATGACGAGCCTGGTCATCTCAGGCTTCCTGCTTGCGCAGCGCGAGCTGGGCTACGACGAGGAAGAGCAGGAAGAAGAAGCCCAGCATCACCAGATTGGGCCAGAGCTCGGCCACACCCAGCCCCTTCGTGAAGACGCCGACGCTGACCGGCTGGTACCAGGCCGGCGGCAGGCTCATGCCAATGATCCGGCCGCCGCCCGAGAGCGAGGCGACAGGCACCATCAGGCCCGAGAAATTCACCGCCGGGATGATCGAAAGGATCGCGGTGGCGAAGACGGCCGCGACCTGCGTCCGCGTGAAGCTGGAGATGAGCTGGCCGAAGCCGGTCGTGGCCGAGACATAGAGCAGCGTCGCGAGCCCCAGCACCCAGGCCGAGCCCTTGATGGGCACACCAAAGACGGTGAGTGCGATCAGGACGAGCATCACGAAGCTGCCCATCGCGATGGCGATATAGGGCAATTGCTTGCCGAACAGGAACTCGAAGCGGCTGATCGGCGTCGAGCGGAAATTGGCGATCGAGCCGGTTTCCTTCTCGCGGACCACGCCGATCGCCGACATGATCGCCGGGATCAGGATCAGCATCAGCATGATCACGCTCGGCACCATCGCATTGGCGCTCTTGAAGGCCTGGTTGTAGCGGAAGCGGGTCTCGATCGTGACGGGCGCCGGCGCATGGCTCGATGCGGCATGGCCGGCCGCGAAGCCTTGCGCGTATTGCGTCGCCAACCCGGTGACGTAGCCGCGCGTCGTCTCGGCCCGGAACGGCATGGCGCCGTCGAGCCAGACCGACAATTCCGGCACGCGCCCGCTCATCAGATCGCGGCCGAAGGAAGACGGGATCTCGATCGCGAGCTGGAGCTCGCCGCTCCGCAGGCGCTGGTCGAGCTCCGCCGCGGACCGGATCGGCGCCTGCTCGGAGAAATAGCGCGAGCTGGAGAAGGCCTCGACCAGTTGCCGGCTCTCCATCGAGCTGTCCTGGTCGAAGGCCGCGAATTTCAGGTTCTCGACATCGAAGGAGATGCCGAAGCCGAAGGCCAGCATCAGCAGCACCGGCCCGAGGAAGGCGAAGCTCAGCCGGATCGGGTCGCGCAGCAGCTCCATCGTCTCCCGCCGGGCGCAGGCCCAGAGCCGGCGCGGATCGAAGCGGCGCGCCGGCGACGCCGGCCGGAGAGCGGCGGCGGGCACGGCGGCCGGTGCCACGGCTGCATCCTCGAGGCCGGCGGCCTCCTTGAGATAGGCGACGAAGGCCTCTTCCAGCGTGTCGGCACCGCGCGTCTCAACCAGCTCCTGCGGCGTGCCGACCGCGAGCACCTTGCCGGCATGCATGAAGGAGATGCGGTCGCAGCGCTCCGCCTCGTTCATGAAATGGGTCGAGAGGAAGATGGTGACGCCGTCGTCGCGCGAGAGGTCGATCAGCGTGCGCCAGAAGGCGTCGCGCGCGATCGGATCGACGCCAGAGGTCGGCTCGTCCAGGATCAGCATCGCCGGGCGGTGCAGCACGGCGACGGCGAGCTGCAGGCGCTGGCGGATGCCGAGCGGCAGGCTGTCGGGCCGCTCGTCGGCGACATCCGCGAGGTCGAAGCGGGTCAGGAGCTCGGCGATGCGGCCGGGGATATCGGCCGGCGGCAGATGGTAGAGCTCAGCGTGGAGCACGAGGTTCTGGCGCACCGTCAGCTCGCTATAGAGCGAGAAGGCCTGCGACATGTAGCCGACGTGGCGGCGCGTCTCCATGTCGTCGGCTGCGAGCGGCTGGCCGAAGAGCTTGGCCGTGCCTTCGCTCGCCGGCAGCAGGCCGGTCAGCATCTTCATCGTCGTCGACTTGCCGCAGCCGTTCGAGCCGAGGAAGCCGAAGATCTCGCCCCGCCCGATGCGGAAGCTGACATGGTCGACCGCGACGAAATCGCCGAAGCGCCGCGTCAGCCCCTCCGCCTCGATCGCAGGCGTCGCATCGTCGCCCGCGACCCGCGACCGCAGCTCCACCTTCCGATGCTGCGCGCGCTTGGCCTCCGGCAGCAGCGCGACGAAAGCGCCTTCCAGCGTCGGCTGGCCTGCCTTTTCGCGGATCTCGGCCGGCGTGCCGGTCGCGATCGCCCTGCCGTCATCCATGGCGACCAGCCAGTCGAAGCGCTCGGCCTCCTCCATATAGGCGGTGGCGACGATGACGCTCATGCCTGGCCGGCGGGCGCGGATCGTGTCGATCAGGTCCCAGAACTGCCCACGCGACAGCGGATCGACGCCGGTGGTCGGCTCGTCGAGGATCAGCAGGTCGGGATCGTGGATCAGCGCGCAGCAGAGGGAGAGCTTCTGCTTCATGCCGCCGGAGAGCTTGGCGGCGGGGCGCCCTTCGAACGGATCGAGCCCCGTCGCCTTGAGAAGCTCGTCGATGCGGCTGCGGCGCTCGGCGGCATCCTGCCCGAACAGTCTCGCGTGGAAATCGATGTTCTCGAAGACCGAGAGCGTTGGGTAGAGGTTCCGTCCCAACCCCTGGGGCATATAGGCGATGCGCCCGCGCCGGGCCTCGCGCTCGGTCCTGTCGCTTAGATCGGCGCCGAGCGCGTGGACATTGCCCTGCTGGATCACGCGCACCCCGGCGATGAGCGCGAGCAGGGTCGATTTGCCGACGCCGTCCGGGCCGATCACGCCGATCATGCGGCCGGAGGGGATATCGAGTGTCAGCGCATCGAGGGCGGTCACCTTGCCGTAGCGATGCGTGACGCCTGCGAGGCTGGCGACAGGCTCGGCCTCCGTCATGGCAGTTTCACGGCGAGCGATTCAGGCCATTTTGCGCTGGGCGAGGTCCGCACGAAGCCGAGCCCGCGCACGCCGGTCTTCACTTGCCGATGGTATTTGGCGAGTAGGTTTGGATCGACCTGGAGCTTGGCACGGAAGACCAGCTTCTCGCGCTCCTCGGCGGTCTCGACGGCCTTGGGCGTGAACTGCGCATCGGCGGCGACGAAGCTTACCGTCGCGGGGATGACGTATTGTGGCACGGGGTCGAGGATGATCCGCGCTTCGTCGCCGAGGGCGAGCTGGCCCGCCTGCGAGGCAGGCAGGTAGATCGTCATGTAGACATCCGACAGGTCCAGGATGGTGACGACGCGGGTGCCGGCCGCGACGACCTCGCCGGTGCGGGCGAGCTGATACTGGACGCGGCCGCTGCGCGGCGCCAGCAGCACCAGATCGACCAGGATCGCCTTGATCTGCTCGGCATCGGCCTCGGAAGCGTGGATGGCGAACTGGGCCTGATCGCGCTGCGCCTCGGCGGCGCGCAGCGCTGCGTCGGCGGCGGCGGACTTGGCCGAGCGCTGGTCGTCGACCTGCTTGCTGAGATAGCCCTTGGCGACAAGCTCCTTGCCGCGCTCGGCATCGGTGCGGGCAAGGATCTGGTCGCTCTTGCGCTGGGCGATCAGCGCCTCGGCCTCCGCGAGCGCCTGCCGCGCGCGCAGCACCTGCGCCTGCGCGGCCCGCAACTGCGCCTCGTATTCGGGCGAGGAGATGCGGGCGATCACCTGCCCGGCGGTGACCTCGTCTGCCTCCTTCACCGTGACCTCGGCGAGGCGGCCGGCATATTTCGAGGCGACGTCGACCTGCGTCGCCTCGATGCGGCCATTGGTCTTGACGATGCCGTCCGGCATCGTGTCGCCACGCAGCCGTTCGATCAGCGCCTTGATGCGGGATTGCGCCTGCGCCCCTGGCCCGGGTAGGGCGAGCGCAGCGAAAAGAGCTGCTGTTGCGACACAACGGGAAAGCATCTTGGATCTCCGTAGAAGGCGGGCGGTACACATTCCAGGGTCCTGCTACTTAGCTTGCGACAGGCAGCCGACCGCAGTCGGCAGCGGGGCGGGGCTGATCGTGGCCGGCGCCTATCGCCATTTCCGACTGCACGAATTCCTGCTCGATGGAGTGACCCGGTCGCTGCTCCGGGAATATGCGATGCCTCTCCAGCTTTCCCAATGAGAGCCATCGATGCCGAGCAGGGAGGCGAAGCGTGCGGGCGATGATCTTATCCTCCTCGCGCTTGTCGGGTGACTCCGTTTCGAAAGCGCAGTCCGCTTTTGGAATGTCTAATGCCGGCATAAAGCCTTGGATCACCACTTCCCGACGGGTAGCAGGAGGCGGGACCCAAGTACATGCTCCTAGGCTTGTCTAATCTGGCACTCCCCGTTCACTTCAGATGACCCATCCGTCGGGTTTCATCACCGCGAGCGCATCCTCGGCGATGACCGCTTCCTCGTCGGTCGGGATCACGAAAGCTGCGACACGAGCATCGGCCCGGTTGATCCGCGTCGCGTTGGCGGCATTGGCGGTCTCGTCGAGTTCGAGGCCAAGCCACCGCAGCCGTTCCGCTACCGCCGCGCGGATCGGCGGCTGATGCTCGCCGATGCCGGCCGTGAAGACGATCGCATCGAGCCCGCCGAGCGTCACCGCGAGCCGGCCGATTTCCCCCGCGATGCGGAAGCAGAACAGGTCGAGCGCCTCGCGTGCCTCGGGCCTGTCGCTGTCGATGAGATCGCGGCTGTCGGCGCTGATACCGGAAACGCCGAGCAGGCCACTGCGGCGATAGAGCAGGTCTTCCAGCCAGCCGGCATCGTAGCCTTTCGCGAGCAGATGCAGCAGGACGCCGGGATCGAGCGCACCGCAGCGCGTCGCCATCGGGATGCCGTCGAGCGCCGAGAAGCCCATCGAGGTATCGTGGCTGATACCGCCATTCAGCCCGCAGAGGCTGGCACCGCTGCCGAGATGCGCGACCGCGACGCGGCCCTTCGCGAGCGTGGGCTCGTGCCGCGCCAATTCCCCAGCGATGAAGCGATAGGACAGGCCGTGGAAGCCGTAGCGCCTGATGCCCTGGTCGTGCATCGCGCGAGGAAGGGCGAAGCGGCGCACAATATCGGCATGGGTACGGTGGAAAGCCGTGTCGAAGGATGCCGTCTGCGGCAGCTCGGGGCGCAAGCGGCGGATCGCGCGGATGAGCCCGAGCCCCTGCGGCTGATGGAGCGGCGCCAGCGGGACCAGCGCCTCCAGGGCTTCCAGCACGGCATCGTCGACCCGGACGGGGCCGGCGAAACTGTCGCCGCCATGGACGATGCGATGGCCCATCGCGACGATGCCGCCGAGGTCGAAATGCCAGGAGAGCCGCCGGAAGGCCTCGCCCAGCACGCTGTCGAGGGGATCGCCGGGCTGCGCTTCGAGAGCGATGTCGAAGGTGTCGGGCCCTTCGATCAGCCGGAAGCGCAGGGGCGGCTCGCGGAAATCGATCACGCCCTTGCCAACACGCTTCGGGCCGGCCTCCGTCAGCGCGAACAACCCGATTTTCACCGTCGAGGAGCCGGCATTGAAGGTGACGAGAAGCCGCTCGCTCATGCCGGCACCGTCAGGGGCCGGCGATGGGCGGCGACGAGTTTCGCCAGCGCGGCCGAGGCAATTCGGGTCTTCAGGGAATCGGCCCGGCTCGTCAGGATGATCGGCACGCGCGCGCCGAGCACGAGCCCGGCGGCATCCGCATTGGCGAAATAGATCAATTGCTTGGCCAGCATGTTGCCTGCCTCCAGATCGGGTACGAGCAGGATGTCGGCCTGTCCAGCGACCGGGGAAACGATGCCCTTGGTCCGCGCTGCCTCCGGGCTGATCGCGTTGTCGAAAGCGAGCGGGCCGTCGACTTTCGCCCCCGTGATCTGGCCGCGCGCCGCCATCACGGTGAGCGCGGCGGCATCGAGCGTCGAGGGCATCCGATCGTTGACGGTCTCGACCGCAGCGAGGACCGCCACCAGCGGCTCCTCCAGCCCGAGCACATGCAGCATGTCGATCGCGTTCTGACAGATATCGCGCTTCTGCATCAGCGTCGGCTCGATATTGACCGCCGCATCCGTCACGATCAGTGGCTTCGAATAGGCGGGCAGGCTCATCGCATAGACATGGCTGATCCGGCGCTCCGTCTTGAGGCCGGAGCCCGGCGCGACGACGGCGCCCAGCAACTCGTCAGTATGGAGGCTGCCCTTCACGAGGGTCGCCACCCGGCCCGCCACGGCGAGCTCGACGGCGCGCGCGGCGGCGGCATGGCTATGCGGGGCGGGCTCGATCGCGATGCCGTCGAGCGCGACGCCGGCCTTTTCCGCGGCAGCCCGGATCTTGGCTTCCGGACCGACGAGGATTGGCTGCAGCAGTCCCTCGTCGCGGACCTCGATTGCCGCGAGGATCGCTTCCGGCGAGCAGGGATGGACGATCGCGGCGCTCAGTGGCGGGAGGCCACGGGCTTGCGCCACGATGCTGTCATAGCGATCGGAATGCTTCAGCGTGACTTCGGGCAGGCGCAGGCGCGGCCAGGTCACGCGCTGGCCGGGCGCCATCACCGTCGCCGCGCCGGACAGCACCGTCTCGCCGCGCTGGTTGGTGCAGGCGGTATCCAGCACGACGGTTCGTTTCGAGGCCTCCTTGCTCCGGACCGTGACGGTCGCCGTCACGGTGTCGCCGGGTACGACCGGCTTCAGGAAGCGTAGATCCTGCCCGAGATAGATCGTGCCCGGTCCGGGCAGCTTCGTGCCGAGCACCGCCGAGACCAGCGCCGCGGTCCACATTCCATGCGCGACGACATGCCCGAACGGATCGCTCGCCGCGAAAGCCGCGTCCAGATGGGCGGGATTGGCATCCCCGGAGACGGTTGCGAACAGCTCTATGTCATCGGGTCGGACGGTACGGGCCAGCGAGGCGCTTTCGCCGATCGCGATCTCGTCGAAGGTCCGGTTTGTCAGAAGTTCCTGATCCACGGCTCACCTTTGCACCACATAGGTTCCGGGCGCATCGCAGAGCGGCTCGCGGCCGCTCCCTGCGTCGCCAAACCCGGGCGGCGCGATCCGCTCGGGCGAGGAGGATAGATCGCCGAGCCATTCCGTCCAGGCCGGCCACCACGAACCCTCGCGTGTCCGGGCTGCGGCGAACCACTCGTCAGGGCCGAGGCAGGTGTCGGCATGCTGCTTGCGCATGATCCGATAATGACGTCCGGGATGGCCCGGCTCGCTGACGATGCCGGCGTTGTGTCCGCCGCTGGTCAGCACGAAGGTCAGGTCGGCATCGGTCAGCAAGTGCAGCTTATGGACCGAACGCCACGGCGCCACATGGTCGGCCTCGGTCGCAACGCCGAAGATCGGCGTGCGGATGTTCTGGAGCGCCGCCGGTCGTCCCTCCACCATGAAGCGGCCGCTCGCCAGGTCGTTGTCGAGATAGAGGCTGCGCAGATAGTCGGCATGCATGCGGTAGGGCATGCGCGTGGAATCCGCGTTCCAGGCCATGAGATCGAACATCGGGGAGCGTTCGCCCATCATGTAGTCATGCACCAGCCGCGACCAGATCAGGTCGTTGGAGCGCAGGAGCTGGAAAGCGCCGGCCATCTGGTCCGCCGATAGATAGCCGCGGCTCCACATCATGCTGTCGAGCACGCGAAGCTGACTCGCATCGATGAACAGTGCGAGCTCGCCGGGCTCGCTGAAGTCGGTCTGTGCGGCGAGGAAGGTCAGCGAAGCCAGCCGTTCGTCGCCGTCACGCGCCATGGCCGCTGCTGCGATGGCGAGCAGCGTGCCGCCCAGGCAGTAACCGGCGACATGGACCTTGCGGCCGGGCAGGGCCGATGTGATCGCGTCGAGCGCGGTCATCAGGCCGCCGCGGCGATAATCCTCCAGGGAGAGATCGCGGTCGTCGGCCCCTGGGTTGCGCCAGGAAATACAGAAGACCGTGTACCCTTCGCCGACGAGGTAGCGCACCAGCGAATTCTCCGGCGACAGGTCGAGGATGTAATATTTCATGATCCAGGCCGGCACGATCAGGATCGGCTCGGCATGGACGCTCGGCGTCGACGGCGCGTATTGGATCAGCTCGATCAGGTGGTTGCGGAAGACGACCTTCCCCGGCGTCGCAGCCACGTCCCGGCCGATGACGAAGCGTTCGGCGCCGACCGGAGGCTGGCCGGCGACTTGCCGTTGCAGGTCTTCGATCCAGTTCTTCCAGCCCTCGATGAAATTGGCGCCTCCCGTTTCGCGAGCACGCTCGATCACCTCCGGGTTGGTGAACGGGTTGTTCGATGGCGAGAAGGCGTCAAGGATTTGCCGCGCGACGAAGGAGACGACCTCCTCGTGATGGCGCGCGACGCCCGGCACCTCATGGGTGACATTGTGCCACCATTGCTGATTGAGCAGGAAGGCCTGCGCCATGAGGCTGAAGGGCGGCGTGCGCCATTCCGGCGCGGCAAAGCGGCGATCGCCGGGAAGAGGCTCGATGCAGGGAGCGGCATCCGGCGCCGAAAGGCAGGCTATGGCATGTGCTCCCAAACGGCTCGCCTTGCGCACGGCCTTGCTGGCGAGTTCGAGCTGTTTGCCGGGTGCTCCGGCCAGATGAATCGCCCAGTCGAGATAGGCCAGCATCAGGGATGTCGGCGACAGCCCGCCGGTGAACTTTGCGCTCGCCGCTTCGCGCATGCGGTCGATCGCCGAGAACGCCTCTTCCCCGAACCTGTGATCCTGGCCCGACTGTAGTTGCCGATCGGTCTTTCCGGTGAGGCTGGATTGCGGCGCGGAGTGCATGCCCTTTTCCCTATGGTTGCCTTTCCCTGCATGCACCGAGAACGTCTTGTCCTCCTTGAGGTCGATCAAAGAGGATGTTGCACCGCAGCGCCACGCTTCCCAGCCCAACGGCCGTCAGCGTGGGGGAAGCGCCGCATAGTAGGCCGCCAGCGCGGCGATCTCGGCAGGCGTCATCTCGCGCGCCATATAGCGCATCTCCTTATGAAGGCGCTTTCCGGAGCGAAACGCCATCATTTGCCTGTAGAGATAGCCCTCGTTCTGACCGGCAAGGTGAGGCACCTCCGTATCGCGGGCGATGCCGTCCTCGCCATGGCAAGCGGCGCATTGTTCGATGAGAGGCCGTTTCGGTTCGGCGAAGGCGGGGCTTGTCAGCATAGCGCCTATCAAAGTTGCACGCAGGATCACGATCGGCACCTTGCTTGCGATTGTTCGTATCATTGTCCCGCTGCGCCGATCGATGGCGACGCGATGGGCGCTGGTCCTGCACGTGCTGTCCGCATGGCCAGGGGCTTCAGCATCTCGGCAAGCCCGAGATAGGAGGCCGCGATCATCAGGATGGCGAGCAGGACGGGCACGGGCAGCGCGACGAAACCGAACGGATGGCCGAGCGGCGTCAAGGCCAGGATCAGTGCGGCGGCGAGAGCGCCGAGCGAGGTCATGACCAGGAAGCGGTGCGGCCGGCTGCGCCAGCAGGGAGCCGCCGTGCGGATGACGAAGATCACCAGGATCTGCGTCAGGATCGACTCGACGAACCAGGCCGTCCTGAACATCTCGACGCCTGCGCCGAACACCCCGAGCAGGAGGGCAAAGGTCGCCGCGTCGAAGACGGATGAAAGCGGCCCCATCACGAGCGTGAAACGCAGCACGGCATGCATGTCCCAGTGCCGGGGCCTGGCGAGGTCGGCGGGGTCCGCCTCGTCGAAGGGAATACCGACCTCTGACAGGTCGTAGAGCATGTTGTTGATCAGGATCTGCAATGGGTTGAGCGGCAGGAACGGCAGCACCATCGACGCCAGCGCCATCGAGAGCATGTTGCCGAAATTCGAGCTCGTGCCCATGCGGACATATTTCATGATGTTGGCATAGGTGCGCCGTCCCTCGGCGATGCCCTGCGCAAGAACGCCGAGATCGGGCGCGAGCAGCACGATCGCCGCCGCCTCGCGCGCGACCTCGGTGCCACCCTCGACGGAGAGGCCGACATCCGCTGCATGGATCGCCGGTGCATCGTTGATGCCGTCGCCGATGAAGCCGACCGTATGCCCTGCCTTCCGCAGCGCGAGCACGATGCGCGCCTTCTGCTCCGGGGCGACCCGTACGAACAAATCGACCTGCTGGACGCGGGACGCGAGCGCGGCATCCGCCAACGTAGCAATCTCCTCGCCCGACATCAGCCCCCGGGCCGGCAATGCCAGGCTTTCAGCCAGATGCTGGACGACGGGCGCCGCGTCTCCCGAGATCACCTTGACGCGCACGCCGGCGGCCGCGAGTTGGCTCACCGCCACGCTTGCCGAGGCCTTGGGTGGATCGATGAAGGCCACGCAGCCGGCAAAGATCAACCCGGCTTCGTCTTCACGAGACAGCGCATCGGCTTCCGACGGCATCGGGCGGCGGGCAACGCCAAGCAAGCGCAGCCCTTGGGCTCCCTTGGTCTCGATAAGAGCGAGAATCCTGGCTCTCGCCGCATCATCGAGCCTGTCCGTATTGTGGTCCGCTTGCTCGAATCGATCGCACAGCGCGAGCAGGGCTTCGGGAGCCCCTTTGACGATCATCTCCCGCTCGTCACCCTTCACGACGAGCACCGAGGAGCGGCGCCGCTGAAAATCGAACGGGAGATCAGCGAGTGGACGCCAGGCACCGCCATCCTCCGCTGCCGAAGCGAGCAATGCGGTATCGAGATTGTTACGCAATCCGCTACAGAAGCGGCTGTTGATGCGGGCGAGCTCCGTCACGCGCGAACTATCGGTACCGTCGCAGCCGAAGCTGCCGACATGAGCGATCCGCGCCTCCGTCAGCGTGCCGGTCTTGTCGGTGCACAGCACGTCCATCGCGCCGAGATCGTGGATCGCCGACAGGCGCTTCACCACGACCTGACGCTGGGCCATCCGCATCGCACCCCGCGCGAGCGTCACCGTCATCACCACCGGCAGCAGTTCCGGCGTCAGCCCGACAGCCAGCACGACGGCGAACAGGAAGCTCTCGATCGACAGGCCGTGGCGCGCGAGTTGCGTCAGCAATACGAACAGCACCAGGAAACCGGTCAGGCGCAGGATCAGCATGCCAAGGCCATGGACGCCGCGCTCGAAGGCGGTGGGTGGCTCGCTTGCCTGCATGGAGCGGGAGATCGCGCCGAGTCGCGTATCGGCACCCGTCGCGGCCACGAGCATCCTGACCTCTCCGGCAACGAGGCTCGTACCCCCGAAAAGCGCGCTATCGGTTCCGTTTGCGGCGGAATCCTCGGGAACTGCCAGCTTCTCGACCGGAAAGGGCTCGCCGGTGAGGACCGCTTCGTCGGCCATCGCGTCATGGCTTTCGAGGATCAGCCCGTCCGCCGGAACCAAATCGCCGGCATGGAGCGCGACCACGTCGCCGGCAACCACGTCCCGTACCGGGATTTCGACGCGCCGCCCGCTCCGAAGGGCAGTGACCTGCACTGCCACCGCGCGGCGGAGCGCATCGACGGCATTCTCGGCCTGGGTCTCCTGGAACACGTCAAGCGCGATCGAAGCCAGCACGATGAGAACGATGATGATCAGGCTCTGCCAATCGCCCGTCGCCCCCGAGATCAATGCGGCGATCAGCAGGATCGCGATCAGAGGCTCGACGAGCCGTTTGGCGATCTTGAAGGGCAATCCGCGCCGCAGGCTGGTCACGGCGAGGTTGGGCCCGTAGCGATGCAGCCGCTCGGCGGCTTCCGCGTCGCTCAAGCCGTCCGAGGAGGCTTCGAGGCGTTGCAGCAAGACGTTCCGGCCTTCACGCCAGAATTCCCCCTCGGCTGAAGCAGCCGCTCCCGCGGGCTCCATGGTCATTCCAGCCTCCCCCCGATACGCTGATTGACCACTATAACGGCCCCGGCCGTATGCGAACCCAGATCCAAGCCGCGGGTTGCGCACAGCTCAGCCATTCACGGCGTGATCGCGACCTTGAGGACTCCGTCGCGCTGGTGCGCGAACAGTTCGTAGGCGTCCTTGATGCGCTCCAGCGGGAAGCGGTGCGTGACCAGCGCACCCAGATCGACCCTGCCAGACGCAACGACGTCCATCAGGCGTCGCATGCGTTCCTTTCCGCCGGGGCAGAGCGTGGTGACAATGCGGTGATCGCCAAGCCCCGCGGCAAAAGCGCCGAGCGGGATCGTCAGGTCGCTCGAATAGACACCAAGCGAAGACAGCGTGCCGCCGGGACGCAGCACACGCAACGCCGCGGAGAAGGTCTCCTGGCGCCCCAGAGCTTCGATCGCGACATCGACGCCTCTGCCATCGGTCAGCCGCATGATTTCGTCGACCACGTCGCCCTTCGAGAAATCGACGATCTCATCGGCACCGAGCCCGCGCGCCATGGCCTGCCGCTCGGGAACGCTCTCCACCGCGATGATGCGCGTCGCGCCCATCAGCCGGGCACCGGCCGTGGCACACAATCCGATCGGCCCCTGTGCGAAGACGGCGACGCAGTCGCCGATCTTGACCCCGCCGCTCTCGGCACCGGCGAAGCCGGTCGACATGATGTCCGGGCACATCAGGACCTGCTCGTCCGTCAACCCAGAGGGCACATGCGCGAGATTGACCATGGCGTCCGGCACCAGCAGATACTCCGCCTGGGCACCGTCGATCGTATTGCCGAAGCGCCAGCCGCCCATGGCCTTGAAGCCGTGACGCGTGTCGGCGCCATCCTGCGAGGCGCAACCGCAGAGGCAGGCGGCGCTGTGTCCCGAAGGCGTGATGGCACCGGCGATCACACGCTGGCCCTCGCGGAAGCCCTTCACCTCGGAACCGAGCTTTTCGATCACGCCGACCGGCTCATGGCCGATGGTGAGGCCGCGGGCGACTGGATACTCGCCCCTAAGGATATGGATATCGGTGCCGCAGATCGTCGTGGTGGTGATGCGCAGCAGCGCATCGAGTGGTCCCACGTCCGGGATCGGCTTATCCTCCAGCTCGATGCGGCTGGGCTCCGCGAATATGGCCGCGCACATCATCTTCGGCCGGGCTGCCCTGCCTGCTCCGGCGGCGGACTGCTGATCGGGTTGGAGCACTGATGGCATGATCGCTCTCCGAGGTCATCGTTGAGGTGTCGCGGCCTCAGCCTGGAGGAAATCCCCGACCTAGCCATTGATGCAGCGCAAATGGCAGCGGCAGGATGCAATTTCCTCCTCTCGATAAGAAGCAATGCGGTGACCCCGGGAAACTATTTCGGGCGGAGGCGGGAGTGGCACTGCGCGAGTATGCAATCCGCGACGAGAGGTTTGAGCTACCGCAACGAGCGTCGCGGCCAACGGGACGATAATCGTGTGCGAGATGGAGGTTGCCATGCAGATCGTTGAAGCGGTGCGCCAGTGGTGGAGCGTTCAACCCTGTCTGAGAAAGCTGGAGGCACTCGGTCCGGTGGCAAGGGCGGAACTGGCCCGGGATAACGCGATACCCGAGGCCGATCTGCGTCAGCTCGCAGCCAACAGTGAGATAGACTCCGCACTCCTTCCCGACTGCTCAAGCGCCTGGGGATCGATCCAGAGCCACTGGCTCGCAGGCGGGCGAGCATTATGCGGGACATGGCGATCGTCTGCGCGGGATGCGCGATGACGCGTCGATGCCGCAGCGACCTGGACCAGCAAGGCATCCGCTCGGTTCATCGCGCCCTCATGCCAGGGCTCTTTTCGACGTCATTCGTCGCCCATTGCCTGCATCTTCCGCAAAATTGAAAGTTTGTCTGACGCTGACGTGCTTCTGAAGCAAAGCATCGGGAGCCTTCAGCATCACGTCAGCTCGTCCGCATAGGCTTTCTGCATCGACAACCTGAACCGAGGAACAGGCTATGCAGAAGATGAAGGTTATGCTCGCCCTTCTGGCCATGACACCGGCAGCCGCTGCTTTTGCCGAAGATGGATGCAGGAACCCGGCGGAGCCAAGACAATCCCTGGCCGCCGTGTCGAAACTCGCCGATGAATTTGGCTGGGCCATCTCCAGCGCGAGGATCGGAGACGGGTGTTTTCGGCTCCGTGTGACGGATGTTAACGGAACCATCCTGCGGGTCAGAGTGCACCCGGTGACGCTGGAGGTCGTCGGCGGGAAGGTCGAAAAATGGGGGCCTGGCTCCGGTGTGTCCGACGGCAAAGGTCTCTAGGACGGGCGGCTGAGGTGCTCCGGCTCATGGGTCGGCGTCCGCGTTGCGCCGTGTTGATCGGCCGAAACGCTTGATATCGGGCCCGGCAGCTCTCCGGGCCCCGTTCCCGTTGTCCAAGAAGGCCATGGTGTGTCCATGACGATGCGCGATACGCCGGCTGCGTCGTCGGCACATGCTGATCGACGGGCGGGCGGGAATCGTGAATCTGACGTGAGACGAGGTCGGTATGCTCAGGTAGCTGACGCGCGTGATACGACCTGAGAAAGGGCGCAAGGCCGCCGCCCCAAGAACCTCGACCGAGGCCGACACACGCCTGCCAGCGACGATCATTATGAAGGCCCATCAAAATTTCTGCTCAGCTCTGCCGGGAAGCCCGATGTCGGGTGAGCAGCGATGACCTTTTCGGCGAGTCAGGCGAGCCGGCCGATTTGGAGCCGCGCCTCGAATCCGTCCTCGCGTCCCTCCCTTGGGGAGATCAATTCGAGACGGCTGCCGGTGCCGGTGGCGACGGCCTTCGCGATGGCCAGCCCCAATCCGGCGCCTTTCGCCTGTGCGCGGCCGCGCTCGAACGGGTTGAGAAGGGGGGCGAGCAGATCTTGCGGCACAGCCGGCCCCGCATTGGCGACGCATAGCAAGCCGTCTATCGACAACGCCACGCAAACCGGATCAGTCAGCGAGCCGTGCTTCAGCGCGTTCTCGATTAGATTTCGCGTTAGGATCGCGAACGCGTCCGGATCGATGTGGGCGAGCACAGGGGCATCGGGCAAGACCAACTCGATCCGTCCGGCATCGCCTGCGCTGACGGTCAGTTCAGCCACAATCATTCGGAGCAGGGCGCCGGTGTCGACCGGCTCGGCGCTATGAAGACGGCCTCCTTCTGCCCTCGCCAGTTGCATGAGTTTTTCCGAAAGGCCGGAGAGCCGCCGCAATGCGGCTTCGATGTCGAGGGCGCGCTTGCGTGCGGCCGCGTCGGTTGTTTCGATGATCAGTCTCTGCGCCTGCGCCAGGGCGGCCGCGACCGGCGTACGCAATTCATGCGCGGAGTTGGCGGTGAAGCTGCGCTCGGCCTCCAGAGCGCGCCTGAGACGTTCCAGCAGCTGGTTCACCGCCTGAGCGACCGGCCGGATCTCCGAGGGCAGGTCTCCGGCGGCGACCACGGTCAGGTCGCCGGCACCCCGGCGCTCGATCTCGGAGCGGAAGCGCCGCAGACTCGTCATCGACAGGCGCACGACGGCCCATACGCCGATCAAGCTGATGGGCACGATCAGGGCGAGGGGACGGGCCAGGCCGATGAGCACCTGCCATGCCAGCGCTCGCCGGCGGGCTTGCGGCTCGGCGACGGTGATTGTGATCGTGCCCTGCAGGGCGGCGTCCGAATAGAGACGGTGGCTCGGCGTATCAGAGAAGCCCATGCCGCTGAACGGCGGAAAGATCGCCGGGTCGGCTTGATGCGAGCGGAGCAGCAACTGTCCTTCGGCGTTTCGCACCACATAGGTGAAGTGCTCATCATGCTCGCGCATCGTCGCGACGCTCTGGCTGGCCGAGTCCTCGCTGTCGCGCCCGATGATGTCGCGCACCGCCAGCGGCAGCAGGCGTTGCCCGGTTTCCGCGAGCGCGCTGTCGAAGACCTCGTCCATTTCGTGGCGGAGATTCTGGGTGGTCACTGCAGCGGCCAACGCCCAGACCAGCGCGATGCCCAGGCCAAGCCAGAGCGACAGGCGCCATTGCAGGCTTTTCGGCGTGATCATTGCGCGCTTCCCAACCGGTAGCCGATGCCTCGTACCGTGTGGACGACATCGGGGCCGAGCTTCTTGCGCAGGCGGCTGACATGGACCTCGATCGTGTTGCTTTCCACCTCGGCACCGAAGGCATAGAGCCGGTCTTCCAACTGGGCCTTGGACATCACCTGGCCGGGGCGCTGAATGAAGGCCTCGAAAATCGCCCATTCACGCGCGGTCAGATCGACGAGCCGCCCGTTTTGCGCGACCGTTCGTGCCGCCAGATCGATCAGCAGACCGCCAATCTCGACGAGCGGGTTGGGATTGCCGCTGTAGCGGCGGGCCACCGCGTTCAGCCGTGCGGAGAGTTCCGAAAGGTCGAACGGCTTGGTCATGTAGTCGTCCGCTCCCGCATTGAGCCCGTCGATGCGCTCGGAAATCAGGTCCAGCGCTGTCAGGATGATGACCGGCGTGACACATCCCTTCCGGCGCAGGTCGCGGAGGAACGCGACCCCTCGACCGTCGGGAAGCATCAGATCCAGCAGGACCAGATCATAGGCTGCGCTGTCGAGGTGCTCAGTGGCTCGATCAAGGCGGCCGACCCAGTCCACCGAATGGTTGTCGCCGACGATATGGTCGCGCACCGCGGCTCCGAGGATCGTGTCGTCCTCTATCAGAAGAACTCTCATGACGGCGCAATCCCATCTGTCCGAGGCCTATTGCCTATGGAAGCTGTCAGCTTCCTGAAGGGCCGTGACCTTCACGCTTCAGCTACGTGTCAGGAAAGACTGCCATCATTCCGGCTCGTGAACGCTGATCGGGGACAAATGCCATGGTGAAGCCGTTCCGCGTGGGCCTGCTGCTCCTTGCCGTCGCAGGATCGGGTGCCGCGATGGCCGATGACGACTGCGACGTCCCCCTGGGGCGGTGGCAGCCCCGCGAGGCCGTGCAGGCGATGGCGCAGGCACGGGGCTGGCAGGTGGACCGGCTCAGGATCGACGACGGTTGCTACCAGATCAGGGGCGCCGACGAGACCGGGCAACCATTCAAGGTCAAGATCGATCCCGCCACTCTGGAGATCGTCAAAATCAAGCGCAGGAGCCGCCACGATGGCGGCGACCGGCATGAACGGCGCTCCTCCGCCGCCGACGCGGCCGACCCGTCTGGCCCGGCGTCTCCGAAATCTCTGTTCGATCGCAGCGAGCCGCCGAAAGCCACTGTGAAATAGGCGGGCGGACCTCCCCGTCCCGGGGCGCTGCACCCTTCTGCCCAACGTTGGAGAAATGGCCATGTCTGTTGCAACCGCGCGCTATTCGAAAACTCTGGTCGTCATTCACTGGGTAACGGCCCTCGCCGTGCTCGGCGCATGGCTGACGGCAGAGGGCGGCCGTGCGGTGGTTCGGAATCCGCCCTTGCTGCATTTCTGGCTCGGTCTTGCTGTCCTAATCTTGGTTGTTCCCCGGCTGATCCTGCGGCTGGTCGAGCCTGCGCCGAATGACGGCTCGCAGCATGGTTGGCTCGCCACCGGCGCCAAGATCGGCCACGGGCTGCTCTATCTGCTGCTGATCGCCTTGCCGATCACCGGCTGGTACGCCGCCTCGCGCATGGGCGTGTCCGTCTCCTTCCTCGGCCTGCACCTGCCCTCGATCGCGGCGCCTGTGCAGGGACGTCCCGGCGTGATCGCCGAACTTCACGAGAATGGCGGCACCTTCATCCTCATCCTCGCCGGCTTACACGCCCTGATGGCGATCTGGCACCAGCTTGTCCTGCGCGACGGAACGCTGCGGCGGATGACCCTGCGCTGAGAGGGTCTTTCGACTTTCCACCAGTGGAAGGTCCGATGAGATTGGCGGTGGCTAAAACGGTGGTACGAACCACGCTGTGAAACCTGGCAATCGCGAACGTATCTGTCACGGTGTAAATCTTCGCCAGGCTCACACCATCTCGCTAAACGCAAAGCAGCGCCCGTCAGTCGCAAAATAAAGGCGAGGGAGATGATGGTGACCCGTCATTGCCAGGGCAGTTTACGCACTGTCATGCGTATCCCTCCACGTCGATGACCATGCTCTCATTCGCGCCATCCTGGCCGAGATCGTGGCGGATGCTGCCGTCGATGTGAATCGGCACGCGCTCCGAACCCTATATCGGCGCGCGAGCTGACCCCGCTGTCTGCAAGCTTTCGGTCCTGTTATCAGTATGTTGTAGCGAAGTTGTCGGGGTTGGCTTGCATGCCTGACCGGGGTCAAACAGCGCACCGATCTACACATCACGGGATCATCGGCTCTCCGGCCATCCAGTTCTTCCCCAGGCAGGCCGACGATTTCGCCGCGCGGCGCTGCCGGGACCGCTAGGTGGCCCGCATGGAGGAGCTATCGGCACCTGACAGGTTTCTATCGCTGTCCCAGCAGGGCCTCGGATAGCTCACAGGCGGGCTCAATCGAGCGGTAGCTCGATCACGCCCTCCATCGCGATGTGCCGATGGCTTGCGATGACAACGATCTTCCCACGCAGCCGATCGAGCAATCGGGCGATGAGCCGCCTCGCCTGCTCGGCATCGAGATGCTCGGTCGGTTCATCGAGAAGGATCAGCGGCTTTGCAGAAAGCCAGGCGCGCGCCAGGTTCAAGCGCTGCGCCTCCCCCAGAGAAAGCATGCCCTGAGCGATCCACCCGTCGAGACCGCCCGCGTCACGTATTCGTCCGCCGAGCTCCATCGCCTCCAATGCTGCCCAGAGTTCGTCGTCGGGGGCGGAAGGAGCGAACAGGTTCGCCCTGACCGTGTCCGCGAGGATCGCCGCGTCATGGAGGCAGACCATGGCGAAGGAGCGCCGCTCCGACGCCGTTAAAGCGGTATCGTCGCCTTGCAGCGCGTCATCCCCGATCCACCCCGCGATCTGCTTCAGCAGGCTGGTCTTGCCGGCGCCGCTCGCACCGACCAAAATCGTCGGTCGGCCGACCTGCAAATCCAGGGCGAGCGGCTGCTTCAACGGGCGGCCATCGGGTGCCACCCGCTGGAGGGCCCTGCCGTGGAGACGTGACGGCTCGGCAGGGGCCTCCGTCGGCTCGGCAGAAGACGGCGCGCTTTCGGTCCAGCGTGCGATTGCGGATCGCGCGGCGTGCGCGCGCAACGCGGCGACAGCGATCCGCGAGACGCCTTGCGCTGTCTCGCCGAGTGCCAGCCACGAGAAGGCGACGAAAACCGAGATGAGCAGATCACCGCTCCTGGCACCGTCGAGCCATGCCGCGGCGATGGTGCTCGCCGCGGCGACAGGCCCCAGCGTCGAGGCCAGCGCATCCGGCAATGCCTGATGGTGACGCAGATCTTTCAGGCTGAGGTCGGCGCGTGAAAACCCCTGCAGAGCATCCCAGCACAGTCGCGGCCACCGGCCCTCCGCCCGCAAAGGAACGGCCGAATCGAGGATCGCGCCGACCGCCCCCGCTGCGACGCTGTCTTCGGCGCGAATCTGGGACAGAAGGCTGACTCCGTGCCTGGCGCAACGCCGGGTTGCGGCGGCGGCGAGCCCAACCAACCCCGCGATTGGGACCAGCGCCAGCGGTGCGACGAACAGCGTCGCCAGCGAGACCACGGCTAGGCCGACCGCCAGCAGCCCTGCGGGAAAAGTGCTCCGGAGTCGAGTGAAGTCGACGTCTTCGACATCGTCGAGATAATCGGCAAGACGGGCCTGATCGGCAAGTTGCCAGCCGACGGCACGCGTGGCCGGCGCCGCGGCCATGGCGTCGAACAATGCGATACGGTGCCGGGTCTGATCGACCAGCGCCGCCTTGTGGCCGATCAGCCTCTCGCCATAACGCGCCGCCGTGCGACCAATCGCGAAGAGCCGGATCAGCGCGCCGGGCACATGATAGTTGAACGTATAGGCGGCAGCCGAAAGGCCGGCCAGCGCGACCGAGCCCAAGAACCAGGCAGAAAGGCCGCCCAGCAGGAGCCCGCAGAGCAGCGCTGCCAGCGCCAAGGCGCCGGCTTGGCGCCAGAGGCGTGACGACATCCGCTCACGGACCGCTTCATCGGCGTTCATGCCGTACCCTCCAAATCGCACCCGCCCTGCAGATGGACACGTCGATCCGCGAGCGCGATCAGCTCGGGATCATGGCTTGCCACGAGCACGAGACGATGCGCTGCTGCCTCGTGCAGGGCGAGACGGATGGTCCGCGCCGCGACCGCGTCGAGCTTGGCGGTCGGCTCGTCCGCGATGATCGTCCTGTCGCTCAGGAGAGCCCGTGCGACAGCAATCCGCAGCCTTTGCCCCCCTGAAAGATTTGCACCACCGGGTACGATTGGAGCAGCGAGTCCACCGGGCAGCAGCCCATCGTCTAGCAGGCCGAGACGCTGTGCCATCGCGCATAGCCGCTCGGAGGTCGGCGGCGGAATATCGGCGCAGATCGCCTCCGCCAACGATCTTCCCACGACGAGACAGTCGATCGCGATCCAGACGCAATTCGTCGGGTGGTCGACCTTTTCCGCTGCGTCCGTCACGCCGTCCAAACCAGCGAGACGGCGCAGCAACGTCGATTTCCCAGCGCCACTTGGGCCGGTGATGACCACGAGGCCGCGCGAAGGGAGATCCAAGTCCACGGCAATCACGTCGACCGGTCTGGCGGGCGAGCGTACAGGGTCGAGCAGGCGATCGAGCGCCTCGGCAGCGGCGAGCCCTTCGGCCTTGGCATGATATTGCTCCGATAAGCGTCGGAAAGGCGCGAAGAATTCGGGCGCGATCATCAGGATGAAGAGGCTCTGCCATAGTTCGAGCCGCGCGAAACCCGGCAGGGTCGCAAGGCCAAGATGCCCGAGGCCGAGGAACACGGCCAACATGGCTATCGACAGCGACGCGAAGAAATCGATCAGCCCGGCATTGACGAAGGCGAGGCGCAGCACCCCCATCGTACGCTCGGCATAGGTGTTCATTCGTCCGGACAGCTTGTCGGCCTCGATCGCGAGCGCGTCATTCGCCAGGATGGTCGGAAGCGCCCGGATACGATCGGCGAACTGGCCGGCGAGTTGCCGGAATGAGCGCTCCTGTTCGGCCGCGCGCGCCTGCATCGCGCCTCCGACCAACGCAAAGAACACGATCATGACAGGCGTCAGCAGCAGCACGAGCAGGGCCGAGGGCCAGGATACGCTCGCCAGCGCGGCGGCAGCGAGGAGCGGTCCACCCGCCGTCATCGCGACGGCGGCGCGATGACCCACCACCAGACGCGCGACTGCCTGAGGGTGCCGGTGCAGCGCTATGGTCAGGGCGCCGGCCGGCAACGACGTTAGTAACGTCGCCGGCAGGGCCTGCAGCCTTTCGCCCGACAGTGCGCGTAGACCGATCGACACCCGCGTTTCCGCACTGGCCTGACAGCGCTCGGCCGCATACCCCGCAAGAGCGCCTGCGACGATCAGCGGCGGCAATGCGACTATCGACCACAAGGCCGGATCCCCCCCCATCACCAGCCTCCCGACGACGAGTGCCATGCACGCCGCGGCACAGAGGCGCAGGGCGCCCCGCAGGAGCTGCCAGGCGATCAGCCGCCACACCCCGCCTTTGGCTGCCAAACGCCTGCTGTGAAGCGCCGAGAAAGCTGAAATCGGCGGGGCTGACGCCGGCACGTCGCCGGAAAGAGAGCGGTCTGTCATCCGTAATGCATCGCCGGGAAGCAAAGTAGTGGTTGATCCAGATCAGCACGCTGGAGATAAAGCAAATCTAGACTGATGCATCCGAAAGGGACGCATTCCATGGTTGATCCGCTGCTCGTCGACCTCTCCCGCCTGCAATTCGCGCTGACGGCCCTCTACCATTTCCTGTTCGTCCCCCTGACACTCGGCCTCTCCATCCTGATCGCGATGATGGAGACGGTCTATGTCATGACCCGCCGGACGATCTGGCGCGACATGACGAAATTCTGGGGCGTGCTGTTCGGGATCAATTTCGCGCTCGGCGTTGCGACGGGTATCACCATGGAATTCCAGTTCGGCATGAACTGGGCCTATTACTCGCATTATGTCGGCGACGTCTTTGGCGCTCCTCTGGCGATCGAGGGCCTGATGGCCTTCTTCCTGGAGGCGACCTTCGTCGGCCTGTTCTTCTTCGGCTGGGACAGGCTGTCGTCGCGCGCGCATCTCGTCGTCACCTGGCTGATGGCTCTGGGCACGAATTTCTCCGCGCTATGGATTCTGGTGGCGAATGGGTGGATGCAGAATCCGGTGGGCGCCGTGTTCAATCCCGACACGATGCGCATGGAGGTCTCCGATTTCATGGCGGTGATCTTCAACCCCGTGGCACAGGCCAAGTTCGTGCATACCGTCTCGGCTGGCTATGTCTGCGCCGCCACCTTCGTGCTCGGCGTCTCCGGCTGGTATCTCCTGAAGGGGCGGCATGTGCAGCTCGCCAAGCGCTCCTTCGTGATCGCGTCGGCCTTCGGCCTAGCGTCGGCTCTGTCAGTCATCGTCCTCGGCGACGAGAGCGGCTACGCCCTCACCGACAACCAGAAGATGAAGCTCGCCGCGATCGAGGCGATGTGGGAAACAGAGCCGCCTCCCGCTTCCTTCACCGCCATCGGCATACCCAGCCTCAAGGATCGTAAGACCCATTACGCGGTTCATATCCCCTGGGTCATGGGGCTCATCGGCACGCGCTCGTTCGATACGCCCATCCCCGGCATCAACGAACTGGTCCAGCGCGCAGAAGCGCGCATCCGTGACGGGCTGATCGCTTATGATGCGTTGGAGAAGCTGAAGACCAATCGCGACGACGGCGTTGCCCGTGCAGCTTTCAATGTGTCGTCCAAGGATCTCGGCTACGCGCTTCTGCTCAAGCAGTTCGTGGCCGATCCGCGCCAGGCCACCGAACAGCACATCAAGGACGCCGCGTGGTCGACCGTGCCGGGCGTACCGTGGCTGTTCTTTGGCTTCCGGCTGATGGTGGCATGCGCCTTCGTGCTCCTCGGCGTCTTCGCGGTTTCGCTCTGGCACACGATCCGCGAAACTGAGGCTCCGCGGTGGCTGTTTCGCATGGCGCTGCTGGCGATACCGCTGCCGTGGATCGCGATCGAAGTCGGCTGGTTCGTCGCCGAATTCGGCCGGCAGCCCTGGATCATCGAGGGCGTGCTGCCGACCTTCCTCGCGACATCGCAACTCGGCGTCTACAATCTCATCCTGACCATCGCCGGCTTCACGCTGCTTTACGGCACGCTCGCCGTCATCGAGGTCAAGCTGATGCTCGCCGCGATCCGCAAGGGACCCGACGTCGCCGATGTGATTGAGCGGTTCGGACCAAGTCAGCGTCCGATAGCACCTTATCCCGCCGAGTAACCGCGCGCCGGCAAGGAACACGATGATGATCGATTTCCTGTTTTCCTATGAAACGCTGCGTCTGACCTGGTGGGTCTTGCTCGGTGTCCTGCTGGTCGGCTTCGCCGTCATGGATGGCTTCGACCTCGGCGTCGGCGCGCTTCTCCCTTTTGTCGCGAAAGACGATATCGAGCGCCGTGTGGCCATCAATACCGTGGGGCCAGTGTGGGAAGGCAACCAGGTCTGGCTGATCCTGGGCGGCGGCGCGATCTTTGCGGCGTGGCCAGCGCTCTACGCACTGAGTTTCTCGGGCTTCTACCTCGCGATGTTTCTCGTGCTCTGCGCCCTGATTCTGCGGCCGGTCGGCTTCAAATATCGCTCGAAGAAACCCGATCCGCTCTGGCGCGAGCGCTGGGACTGGGCGCTTTTCATCGGCGGGGCCGTTCCCGCCCTCATCTTCGGCGTGGCGGTCGGTAACACCCTGCAGGGCGTGCCCTTCCACTTCACGCCGGATCTGAGGCCGATCTACGAAGGCAATCTCTTCGGCCTTCTCAATCCTCTCGCCATGTATTGCGGCCTCGTCTCCTTGGCGATGCTGGCGATGCACGGCGCGGCGTGGCTGGCCTTCAAGGCCGATGGGCCGGTCGAGGAGCGAGCCCTGAGGATCGGCTCAATGATGGCCCTGCTGACGGCGGCTCTTTTCGCGGGCGGCGGCGTTCTTGTGTGGTTCGGGCTGCTCGGCGGCTATCGTGTGACGTCGCCGATTATCTGGGACGGACCTTCCAACCCCTTGCTGAAGAGCGTCGTCGCAGACCCTACCGCGTGGCTGGCAAATTTCCGCGCTCATCCTGCACTCTGGACCGTTCCGGCCCTCGGCATCGTCTTCCCGCTTCTGGCGGCGATCGGGTTCAGGGCGCGCTGGGAAGGGCTGACCTTTCTCGCCTCCAAACTCGGCGTGGCGATGATCGTGGCGACCGTCGGCGTCGCGATGTTCCCGATCCTGCTGCCCTCCAGCAGCAATCCAAGTCACTCGCTTGCAGCATTCGATGCATCGTCGAGCCGTGCGACATTGCGCAACATGCTGATCGCAACGGTAATCTTCATGCCTCTAATCCTGGCTTATACCGCCTGGGTCTATCGCGTTCTCTGGGGCAAGGTCACCGAAAAGGGCATCGAGGATGCTGGTCACTCCGCCTACTGACCATGCTAAGACAGGAGACGCGCCATGTGGTATTTCGCCTGGATACTGGGGCTCGGCCTTGCAGCCGCCGTGGGCATCCTCAACGCACTCTGGTATGAGCTTCGCACAGTCCGCGAGGAGTCGCAAAATGCGGTCTCGCTGCCGACGCCTTAGGATTTATCCGAGACATCTCCGAGCGGAAAACGGCTGATCTCGCTTCTCGTTCGACATGCTCTTTGATGGCGATAAAGTTCCGCATGGACGCCCCTGCGAAAGTGTGGCGCTGGCCGATGCTGGGTTGGCGTCATCCAAAGTGATGTTCGTGCAGGGATCGCGCTGGGGCAGCTGAACGACTGAGTGTGATCGGCCCGCTTGGCTGCCCCCGGTCAAGCAAGCAACTCCAGTGCTTTACGATACCGATCGGCACCAAGACCCTCGCTGAATTACATACCTCCATCAGCGCAATCGCCTGAAGGGCGAGCCCTGCTGGGTCGCGAGCAGCGTGGACTAAGAGTAAATCCAGCGTTTGGGGGAAGGCTCACCAAGCGGCATAGGTGCCGGCTGAGCGCGTTTGCCGGAGCCCTCCAGCGCTTCGTCGCCGGACGTCAATTGCGATGCGCCGGGAGCTGTCATTTCATGGATAGCAAGATCGTGGAAGCAGGCGCGGTGGCTCTGTCCGGGCAAGCAGGAGGCCGTGTTCAGGAAGAGGTGGCAGGGTGATGCCTCATGGTGTCGGCGTGGCGCGCGGCGCCGATGGCTGCTCACGGCTTCGTGATCATCGCATCAGATGCGCTGGAAGCCATCTCCCGTGAGATCAAAGGGTCCTGATGACAATTTCCGGATTTTCGCCCTTGAAGCCCCTGTGAGGAGCTTCCGGAAGAGTTTTACGCCTGTCGGAATGCCTTCCGCCCCTCAAGAATTGTGGGAATAGTTGATAGCGCACTGTGCTCGATCAAGCCCAAGATTTCCCGTAGAATATGAGCTATTATTCTCCGAATTCAATCCATCGTCGGAGGTGCGTCATGGCCGATTTTAGTACTGCAATCTTGAATCAAGTGCTCGCAGATCAGCGCAAGGCCGCGAGGATATTCCATCGTAGCTGCGCCAGCGAGGGATATAAGAATCTGCGGCAGGCCGCGAGCATCCATCTTCCCGTGGCTTTGCTGGCCGATTTTTCGCTCGCGCTCGGCATCATGAAGGAGGTCGCGACGAAGATGCGATCGCAGAAGGAGATCGATCGCCTGCGTCAGGTCGGGCGGGCGGAGCTCTCTGCGATGGGCGTTGAGGTGATCGAGGAAGAGCGGGTCGACATTGACGTCGCGCTCGACGCGGTCCCCGGGCCCGAGGATGTGACGGCGTTGCTGGCGCTCGGTCTCAAGCGTGCCAGGAAGGATACGGGCGGCCGCCGCTTCGCCGGATCGGGTTCGCCCGCGCTGGTGTCCGCCCTCGTGGGGCGCCTCGGAGGTGCTGTCACCATCATCGGACAGCAGGAAGATAAGCAGACGGACGGCCAGACCGGGACCGTCGTCGAGAATGCCGATGCGATGCCCGTGCCGCCCGTCGCGATGGCCGTGTCGACGGAGCGGGTCGACGGGGGAGCGAAACCTGCCGAAACTGTTCCGGAGGCGTCCCCGGACGTCTCATCGAATGACGCCCCCTTGGGCAGCGACGCGCCGAAAGACCCGCAATTTTCCGCCGTCCCAGCTCCGCGGCCGATGCCGCGCCCCCCGGCTCCGCCTCACTTTGGAGCTTCCGGCGCCAGGAGCGGCCCGCTCGGCACCCATACGCTGGGCGATGGCCCGCGCAACGCCAGCTTCGACATTGGCCGTCGCGGCGAGTTGACGGAGCCGGCTGCGCCAAGATCGGGCTGATCCGTTCAGGTGGCCTCGGCAGCGCAACCCTCGGGCGTGGACTAAGAGGACGCCGCCGTGAAACCTTCCCGCAGGCCGGAAACCGACGCGGCCTATCTCCGCGAAGGCAGGCGCCATCTCGCGCGAGCCCAAAAGCGGCATCCCGAAGTTGCCGATCCGATCGATGCGTTGCTGATCGACGTCGAGACTGATTCCGGTGTGCTGACCCAGAATTCCGTTTCCGTATACCGACAGGAGTTCGCGGCGATCCTGACGGAGCTCTGCATCGAGCAAGGGATATCGGATGAGCGCCGGCAACGGTTTCTCGACAGGGTGAACGCTGCCCTGAAGAAGAGAAAAGGGCGACCTCCCGAACCGCGGACCTCGTCGAAACGACGCCTGGACATTCCAAAAGCCGAAGCGCGACGGATCCTGCGCCGTTTGGCCAGGCGAGCAACTGCCGAAGGGGTCGATAGCCCCGTTCTGGTACTGGGATTGGTCCTGTATTTTGCGCCCCGCGTCGGGTGCCGTCTTTGCGAATGGATAGATGCGTCTATCGAGGGCGAGGACCTCGTCGTCCGGCAAGCCAAGCTGTCCGAGCGGCGGGCGGGTTTTCCGACGCGACGTGTCCTTTTGACCCATATGTCGGCGTCGCAGCGCGAGGCGATTCCGGTTTTGCTCGATCTTCTGGCGTTGGCCGTTGCGAAAGCAGGCAGTTATCGCAAATGGCACAGGGCGGCGGCCGAATTGCTGGCCCGCTCGTGCAAGAAGGAGCAGGTCGAGCGCGTGTCGTTCTATGCGTTTCGCCATATCGCGATCGGTGTCTGGGCCGCTGCGGGACTGTCCCCTTGGCAGATCGCGGCATTGGCCGGTCATGCGTCCATCCGCACGCGGCAGCGTCATTACAATCGCGGTGCGGCCGGCTGGGGGTGGAGCGAAACGCCGGTGCCCGATGTGGACAGGGTTGCGGCGCTCGAACAGCGCGCCAGCTCGCATGCGCCCCAGCGGCACGCAGACGCGACCGAGGGCGAGTTCGTCTTCGAAACGCCGCCGGAGTTTCGGGCCGCTCCGACTCGAGGGCCCGGCACGGGTGCCGATTGGCGGGCCTATGCCGACATCGTCCGCCGTCGCGGTGAGAGCTTGCTGGAGCCGGATGCGGATGAGCCGTCGAAACCGATTGAGGAGACCGATCCGGCCAAGATGCTTCCGCCGACGTTTCGACGTTGAACCGGCCTTGCGCCAGCGGCCGGCGATCATCGCCGGCGCAGCTTCCGGTCGCCCAGATATCTCGCGGCTTTAACGGTGGCTTTGGCCCAATCGGGCGTCCGGTGTTTCAGATCGGACGCTTTTGCAGTTGCTGAGTTTCGATTGGCATCGTGCATCCTCCGCCGAGATGCCGCATCCGACCATCGCTATACCAGCAGTGTCGCGTCACAACGCGGACATTGGGGCATTGGCGCAACCGCTGACTCCCAGCGCCCTCGCTAGGCCAGCATCACATGCCACGTCATGCAGCCGCGTTCAGTCCATCAGCCGGCCAAACACTGACACAGCGGCCGCCCGCTCTTTTTGAAGCATAGAGCGCTTGATCAGCGCGGCTCATAAATTCGTAGGCTCTCTCACCTGGAAGCGCTCGCGCCAACCCCACGGATGCGCCGAGTTCCAAGTGCTCGCCGTCAATGACGAATGGCCGGGCAACCGCCTCGACGATCCGCTGCGCGACGACCTCGGCCTCGGATTGAGGGGCTACGATTACCGCGAACTCATCGCCTCCCAGCCGAGCAACAAGGGAACCGGACGGCACGACTTCGAGCAGGCGGGCTGCTACGGCGCGCAGCAGACCGTCGCCGAAAAGATGGCCGAACCGGTCATTGATCGGTTTAAAGCCATCGAGATCTATGAAGAGTATCGCTGGCAGATTGCGGGGCTCCTTCAGGGCGCGATCGAGATTTTGGAGGAACAGCCGACGGTTCGCTAGG
>NZ_CAMFKW010000052.1 GCF_945957345.1 uncultured Allobosea sp.
AGCGATGTGACAGCCGCGTCATATAAGACGAATGACTGATAATGAAGACCGGGACGTTCACAGCATGACCACAGCGCTCATCTTTCCGGGCCAGGGCTCTCAGGCGGTCGGCATGGGCAAGAGCCTGGCCGACAACTTCCCTGTCGCGAAGGCGGTCTTCGACGAGGTCGATGCGGCCTTGTCGCAGAAGCTTTCGGCCGTGATGTGGGAAGGCCCTTCCGAGGATCTGACCCTGACGGCCAATGCCCAGCCGGCCCTGATGGCGGTCAGCCTCGCGGTCGTGCGCGTTCTCGAAAGCGAGGCCGGGCTTGACCTGAAGCGCGATGCCGCCTTCGTCGCCGGCCATTCGCTCGGCGAGTATTCGGCGCTGGCCGCTGCCGGCACCTTCTCGATCAGCGATGCCGCCCGCCTGCTGCGCATCCGCGGCGACGCCATGCAGAAGGCCGTGCCGGCGGGGCAGGGTGCGATGGCGGCGCTGCTCGGCGCCGAGCTCGACCTCGCTCGCGAGATCGCGGCCGCTGCGGCCCAGGGCGAAGTTTGCGAAGCCGCCAACGACAATGGTGGCGGTCAGGTCGTGCTCTCCGGCGCCAAGGCCGCGATCGAGCGCGCCATCGCCCTTGCCGGCGAGCGCGGCGTCAAGCGCGCCATGCTGCTTCCGGTCTCGGCGCCCTTCCACTGCGCCCTGATGCAGCCGGCGGCCGACGCGATGCGCGACGCGCTCGCCAAGGTCGCGATGCAGGCGCCCGCCGTGCCGGTCGTCGCCAATGTCGGCGCGGCGCCGTTGAGCGATCCCGATGCGATCCGCGCCTCGCTCGTCGCCCAGGTCACCGGCACGGTGCGCTGGCGCGAATGCGTCCAGGCGATGGCCGCCGCCGGCGTCACCGATTTCGTCGAGGCAGGCAGCGGCAAGGTGCTGGCCGGTCTCGTCAAGCGTATCGTCGCAGGCGCGACGCCGGTCTCGATCGGCACGGCCGAGGACATCGCGGCTTACAAGAGCCGCAACGCGTAAGTGCAGGAACCCAGGATGGGCTGCAGCGGCAGGACGCCGAACAAGGGGAGCGAACATGTTTGATCTGACCGGCCGCAAGGCCCTGGTCACCGGCGCGACCGGTGGCCTCGGCGGAGCCATCGCCCGGACGCTTCATGCCCAAGGAGCGAGCGTCGCTATCTCCGGAACGCGCGCGGAAGCGCTGGAGGCCCTGGCGGCCGAACTCGGTGAGCGCGTCGTGATCGCGCCCTGCAATCTCTCCGACAAGGATTCGGTCGAAGCGCTGGTGCCCACGGCCGAGGAAAAGCTCGGCGGGCTCGACATCCTCGTCAATAATGCCGGCATCACCCGCGACAACCTGTTCATGCGCCTCAAGGACGAGGACTGGGACAGTGTTCTGGCTGTCAACCTGACGGCGGCCTTCCGCCTGTCGCGCGCCGCCGTGAAGTCGATGATGCGCCGGCGCTATGGCCGAATCGTCGCGATCGGCTCCGTGGTGGGCACGACCGGCAATCCTGGCCAGGGCAATTATGCCGCGGCCAAGGCCGGGCTGATCGGCATGTCGAAGGCGCTGGCCGCCGAGGTCGCGAGCCGCAACATCACCGTCAACGTCGTTGCGCCGGGCTTCATCGAGTCGCCGATGACGCAGGCCCTCAACGACAAGCAGCGCGAGGGCATCCTCTCCGGCGTCCCGATGGGCCGCTTGGGTGAGGGCAAGGATGTGGCTGCGGCTGTCGCTTTTCTCGCCAGCACGGAAGCCGGCTACGTGACCGGGCAGACACTGCACGTCAACGGCGGAATGGCAATGATCTAGGGGCGTTAGCGCCTATTCCAGATCGGTTTTGATAAGGCTGCAGCGCACTCGCCAGCCCGTAAAGGGTATGTTAACTAGCGCCGTCGCGCTGCCGCTGGGCGATCCGAGGGGACTTGACGAAACCTCGGTTGTTGCGTTTGTGCAGGCTTCGAGCTTTCCGGATCGCGGACATCGTCAGGTGGCGCGGCGGCTCGGAATGAGATCCCTCCACCGCGTCGCATCCCTGCGATGCGTTTTCAGTTTCTAAGTCTAAGGAAGAGACCCATGAGCGATGTTGCCGAGCGCGTGAAGAAGATCGTGGTCGAGCACCTCGGCGTCGAGGCCGACAAGGTCGTCGACGGCGCCAACTTCATCGAGGACCTGGGCGCGGACAGCCTCGACACCGTCGAGCTCGTGATGGCCTTCGAGGAAGAGTTCGGCGTCGAGATCCCGGACGATGCGGCCGAGACGATCGTGACGGTCGGCGATGCCGTGAAGTTCCTCTCCGCGAAGAGCGCCTGATCGGCCTTCAGGGTCGGTCTACGCAGAAAGAGCCATGGCTTCTCGCAGTTATCCGATGCGGCGTGTCG
Organism: uncultured Allobosea sp.; assembly: GCF_945957345.1. GTDB lineage: Bacteria > Pseudomonadota > Alphaproteobacteria > Rhizobiales > Beijerinckiaceae > Allobosea. The sequence goes on from NZ_CAMFKW010000052.1 coordinate 2,372, forward strand.
TCGTGACCGGTCTCGGCATGGTGACGCCGCTTGCTTGCGGCGTCGAGCCGAGCTGGTCGCGCCTTCTGGCCGGTGCCAGCGGCGCCGGCCCCATCACCAGCTTCGACGCCAGCGACCTGCCGGCGCAGATCGCCTGCAACATCCCGCGGGGTGACGGCAGCGACGGGACCTATAATCCCGACGAGTGGATGGAGCCGAAGGAGCAGCGCAAGGTCGATGAATTCATCGTCTTCGCGATGGCCGCGGCCACACAGGCGCTGAAGGATGCGGGCTGGAAGCCTGAGAGCTACGAGGACCAGATCCGGACCGGTGTCGCCATCGGTTCCGGCATCGGCGGGCTGGGAGGCATCTACGAGGCCTCCCTCCTGCTCAAGGAGCGCGGGCCGCGCCGGCTCTCGCCCTTCTTCATTCCCGGGCGCCTGATCAATCTCGCCTCCGGCTATGTCTCGATCGAGCACGGGCTGAAAGGTCCGAACCATTCGGCCGTGACGGCCTGCTCGACCGGCGCGCATGCGATCGGCGATGCTTCGCGCATGATCGCGCTCGGCGATGCCGACGTCATGGTGGCGGGCGGCGCCGAATCGGCGATCAACCGCATCGGCATTGCCGGCTTCTGCGCCTGCCGTGCTCTGTCCACCGGTTTCAACGAAACGCCCGAGAAGGCCTCGCGTCCCTATGACAAGGACCGCGACGGCTTCGTCATGGGCGAGGGCGCAGGCGTGGTCGTGCTGGAAGAGCTCGAGCATGCGCTGGCGCGCGGCGCGCGCATCTATGCCGAGGTTGTCGGCTACGGCATGTCGGGCGATGCCTATCACATCACTTCGCCGGCCGAGGATGGCGACGGCGCCTATCGCTGCATGCAGGCTGCGCTCGATCGCGCCGGCATCACGGCCTCCGATCTCGATTACATCAACGCGCACGGCACCTCGACGCCGCTCGGCGACGAGATCGAATTGCGTGCGGTCGAGCGGTTGCTGGCCAACGCCTCCAGGCGCCCGTCGATGTCCTCGACCAAGTCGGCGACCGGCCATCTGCTCGGCGCCGCCGGTGCGATCGAGGCGATCTTCACCGTGCTCGCCATCCGCGATCAGATCGCGCCGCCGACGATCAATCTCGACAATCCTTCCGTCGAGACCGAGATCGACCTGGTGCCGCATGTCGCCCGCAAGCGCGAGATCGACTACGCCCTGTCGAACTCCTTCGGCTTCGGAGGCACCAATGCCTCGTTGGTGATGCGGCGCTATCGGCCCGAGCGTTGAGTCGAAGCGAAGCAGCGCGGTTTCGCCATATTCTTGGGTAGAGTTTGCGCCAGCTGCGGCAGAACGCGTGATTCCGCGTTCACAGCCGCATGGAAACCGGCTCTAATGCGGCCGCCCCGGTTCGGTGCGGCCGATTGCCCACTCCGGCAGGCGCGGTCCAGGTTGCACCGTGCCGAGATCATCTACCCCGTGCTGCGAGCGTCTTGATCGTGAATGATACGCCCCGCGTCGCCCCGAAGAGTCCGAGCGAGGCCCTCAAGCCCGTAGCGCCGCCGGCGCCGCCGCCCAAGGTCCGCCGCCGCCGGCGCAGCCCCTTCCTGTCGATGCTGAGCGGCCTGTTCACGATCGCGCTCGTCGGCGCCGGCGTGGTCGGCGCCGGCATTGCGGTCATTTCGAACCAGAGCAAGGCGCCGGGACCGCTGGCCAGCGATCGCACCCTCATTATTCCGAAGGAAAGCGGGCTCACCGAGATCGCCGAGCTGCTGCAGCGCGAAGGCCTGATCGAGCATCCGCTGAGCTTCCGCGTCGCGGCGATCATCGGCGGCGACTGGCACAAGCTCCAGGCCGGCGAATACCTGTTCAAGGCCCGCGTCAGCCCGCAGGAAATTCTCGGCATCATCTCCAGCGGCAAGGTGGTCGAGCATTCGATCACGGTGCCTGAAGGGCTGACGAGCGAGCAGATCGTCGATCGGTTGCGCAATAACGACCTGCTGACCGGCGAGGTCGCGCAGGTGCCGAAGGAAGGGACGATCCTTCCCGACACCTATCGCTTCCCGCGCGGGTTCTCGCGTCAGGCCATCATCGACCGGATGGCGCGCGATCAGCGCGTGATCCTCGCGCGAATCTGGGAGCGCCGCCCGGCCGACCTGCCGATCAAGACGCCGCAAGAACTCGTCGTCCTCGCCTCGATCGTCGAGAAGGAGACCGGCCGCGCCGACGAGCGGCCGCGCGTCGCCGGCGTCTTCATCAACCGCTTGAACCAGAAGATGAAGCTGCAATCCGATCCGACGATCGTCTACGGCCTCGTCGGGGGCAAGGGCACGCTCGGCCGGCCGATCCAGCGCAACGAGATCACGCAGGCGACGCCCTACAATACCTACGTTATCAACGGTCTGCCGCCGGGGCCGATCGCGAATCCAGGCCGCGCCGCCATGGAGGCGGTGGTCAACCATTCGCGGACCAAGGACCTCTATTTCGTCGCCGACGGCAGCGGTGGCCACGCCTTCGCTGAGACGCTCGACCAGCACAACCGCAATGTCGGCCGCTGGCGCCAGATCGAGACGACGCGCACGCAACAGCAGGGCGGGAAGCCGCCGGCGGACAGCGTCGACAAGGTCGAGCCGCCTGCCGGCCCTGACAACCGCACCGAAGCGCCCGCCACAACCCAGCCGGCGGCCGACAATGCCGGCACGGGCGGTGTTCCCGTCGCCCAGCCGACCGGGGGCGTGCCCGGAACACGCGCTCGCGCTTTTGACGCCTCCGAAGGGACGGCGCGCGATCCGCTCCTCAACAAGAGCTTCGACCTGAACTCGCCGAAGCAGGTGCCGCAGCTCAAGCCCTGATTTGCCGATCAGGGGCTCGTGATCCCCATTTTCCGGCCGCCGACCGCTTGCTGTCGCGGATGCGCGCCACTACGGTCCCGCCCGGTCTCAAACGAAGGCGGCAGGGGCGATGGCCATCGAAAGCATGACGGGCTTCGCCCGTGCGGCCGGGACGGCCGGGGTCCATGGCTGGGCCTGGGAAATCCGCAGCGTCAACGGGCGCGGGCTTGATTTGCGCGTTCGCGTTCCGCCCGGCTTCGAGGTTCTCGCCGAGGCCGCCCGCAAGAAGCTGGGGGCCGCCTTCTCGCGCGGGACGCTCCACGTCAATCTTGCCGTCACCAGCGACGCCGGCCCGCCGCGTCCGCGCGTCAATGAGGCGGTGCTTGCCGCGCTGCTTGAGGGGGTTGAGCGGTTGCCGCCGGCTGCCGGCATCAACCCGCCATCCTATGACGGCCTGCTCGGCATCCGTGGTGTCGTGGAATATGCCGACGAGGCGCAGGACGCGCTTGGCGCGGTCGAGGCGCCGGCACTTGCCGGTCTCGACGCCGTCACCACTGCCTTGAAGGAAGCGCGGGCCGCCGAAGGCCGCGCCCTCGAAGCCATCGTTCTCGGCCATCTCGAAACCATCGCCCGGCTCGCTGGCGAGGCGGAGCATCATCCCGCTCGCAGCAGCGAGGCGATCCGCGCCCGGATCGCGGCGCAGGTCGAGGCTCTGCTCGGAGCGAATAACAGCTTCGATCCGCAGCGCCTCCATCAGGAGGCGGCTCTCATCGCCGTGCGCGCCGATATCCGCGAGGAGATCGATCGCCTGCAAGCCCATGTCGCCGCCTTGCGCGAGCTTCTCGCCAAGGGCGGGCCGATCGGCCGCAAGCTCGACTTCCTTTCGCAGGAATTCGGCCGTGAGGCTTCGACGCTCTGCGCCAAGGCGAACGATCCCGGCCTGTCGCGCATCGGGCTCGAGCTGCGCACGGTCGTCGACCAGATGCGCGAGCAGGTTCAGAACGTGGAGTGAGCCGGATGGCTGCCGAGACCCTTCACCCGGCCCGCCGCGGCCTCATGCTGATCCTGTCCTCGCCCTCGGGCGCGGGCAAGACGACGCTGACCCGCAATCTCAAGAGCGAGAACAACCTCGACCTGTCGATTTCGGTGACGACGCGCACCAAGCGCCCCTCCGAGATCGAGGGCGTGCATTACCGCTTCATCGACCGCGCCGCCTTCGACGTGATGCGCCAGCATAACGACCTGCTTGAATGGGCCGAGGTCCATGGCAACGGCTATGGCACGCCGCGCAAGGAGGTTGAGGCTTCGCTGGCGGCCGGGCGAGACGTGCTGTTCGATATCGACTGGCAGGGCACCCAGCAGATCGTCAAGAAGGCGCGGGCCGACGTCGTCACCATCTTCATCCTGCCGCCCTCGATGGCCGAGCTGCGCTCGCGCCTGATCCGCCGCGCCGAGGACGCCGAGGAGGTCATCGTCAAGCGCCTCGCCAATGCCCGTGACGAGATCGCGCGCTGGAGCCAGTACGACTACGTCATCGTCAACAACGATCTCCAGGCAGCCTACGAGTCGATCAAGGCAATCCTGACGGCCGAGCGTCTGAAGCGCAGCCGTGCCGTTGGCCTCAACGACTTCGTCGACCAGCTTCTGAGCGAACAGCTGCCCTGATCAGGGCGCGCCGCAAGCCCTGCCATTCCGGGGTGGCCGAAGGCCGAACCCGGAACCCACGACCGGGTGAGCGCTTTCAGCCGCGTCGTCGCCAACGCTCGTCCGGTCGTGGGTTCCGGGTTCTTCGCTGCGCGAAGCCCCGGAATGACAAGGATGTGCCTAGCGCTGTGCCGCCAGCGCATTCGCCAGCCTGACAAAACCGGAGACCGGGATTTCCTCGGCGCGGGCCGTCTCGGCGAGGCCGGCGGCCGCGATGATCGGCGCAGGGTCCGGCAGAACGGCCTTCAGGCTCTGCCGCAGCATCTTGCGGCGCTGGCCGAAGGCGGCGAGCGTGACCCGCTCCAGCAGCCGCCGGTCGCAAGGCTCCGGCTGCGCGCGCGGGGTCAACTGCACGATCGACGAAGTGATCTTCGGCGGCGGTACGAAGGCGCTGCGCGGCACGTCAAACAGGATTTTCGTCTCGCAGCGCCAGTTCGACAGCACGGCGAGCCGGCCGTAATCGGCGCGCTCGTCCGGCGTTGCGACGATCCGTTCGGCAACTTCGCGCTGGAACATCAGCGTCAGCGAATCCCACCAAGACGGCCAGGGCTCGAGGCTGAGCCAGCCGACCAGCAGCGGCGTGCCGATATTATAGGGCAGGTTGGCGACAATCCGCGCCCGCTCGCCGCCGAGATGGGGCGTGAGGTCGACCGCGAGCGCATCGCCGTCGATGATCTCCAGCCGGCCCGGATAATGCGCCGCGATCTCGGCAAGCGCCGGCAGGCAGCGCCGGTCGCGCTCGATTGCGATGACGCGTCCGGCTCCATTGGCCAGCAGCGCCCGTGTCAGCCCACCCGGGCCGGGGCCGATCTCGACCACCGTCCGGCCGTCCAGCGGCCCGGCGGCGCGCGCGATCCGGCTTGTCAGGTTGAGGTCGAACAGGAAGTTCTGGCCGAGCGCCTTTTGCGCCATCAGGCCATGGCGCTCCACCACCTCGCGCAGCGGCGGCAGGTCGTCGATCTGGCTCATGGAGCGGCATCCGTGGCGGTGCGCTCGGCCATCCGGGCGGCGAGCTTCAGGGCGGCGCAGAGGCTGTCCGGCCGCGCGATGCCTTTGCCGGCGATGTCGAAGGCCGTGCCGTGGTCCGGCGAGGTGCGGATGAAGGGCAGGCCGAGCGTGACGTTGACGCCTTCGTCGAAGGCGATCGTCTTGATCGGGATCAGGGCCTGGTCGTGATACATCGCCAGCGCCGCGTCATAGCCGGCGCGTGCGCGGGCATGGAACATGGTGTCGGCGGGATAGGGACCGCGGGCGTCGATGCCCTCGGCCTGCAACTGAGCGATAGCCGGCGCGACGACTGTCTCGTCCTCGTGGCCCATCGTGCCGTTCTCGCCGGCATGCGGGTTGAGACCGCTGATCGCCAGCCGCGGTGCGGCGATGCCGAAGCGGCTGCGCAATTCGGCTGCGACGATCCGGCCGGTCTCGACGATGAGCGCGGAGGTCAGGAGCTCAGGCACCCGGCGTAAGGGTTCGTGGATCGTCACCGGCACGACGGCGAGCTCCTCGCACCAGAGCATCATCACGGGGCGTGGCGCGACCCCGCCCTGGGCGGCCAGATGAGCGAGATATTCCGTATGGCCGGGATGCCTGAAGCCCGCCCCATAAAGCACGGATTTTGCGATAGGATTGGTGACGACGGCCGCAGCCTCGCCGTCATGGACCGCAGCGACCGCCCGGTCGATGGAGCTGATCGTGCCCGCTGCAGTTGCCAGATCAGGCTTGCCGGGAACGGCGCGGCCGGATCCGGACGCAAGCGGGATGATCGGCAACGCATCGGTAAAGACGGCGCCGGCTTCGCTCCAGTCGCAGGCACGCATCGGCACCGCCCAGCCAAGCTTGTGGGCGAGGTCGGCGAGATGATCGGTATCGCCGATGCAGGCGAAGGCGGGAAGAGCGCGTTCGCCACGTTCAAGCCAGGCGCGCAACGTCAATTCCGGCCCGATTCCGGCCGGATCGCCCTGTGTCAATGCGAGCGGCTTGGCCGGCAATACGAACTCCGCGCCTTCTAGAAGGGGCCGGCCCGCCATTTTGGGCCGGTAGGAGGGCTAGTTCGAGGAGCTGACACCGTCGCTCGACGAACTCGCGCCGAGATTCTGCGAGTAGCTGATCTCGCCCAACGTGCGCAGCTCGAGGCGGAACATGACCGTGCGCGTGTCTTTCGTCGACCCAGCCTGGCGATCCGCATAGCTCTGCGAATAGCTGACATCGAAGACCGTACACTCGTCGGTGTAATTGATCCCAAACGAGGTCGATGCGGGCTGGAACGGTCCGGTGTTCGGATAGACCGGGATCGCCGAAACGGCCGGAGCAGCGAGATAGGCTGCGTAGGCGGTTCGGTAGAGCTCGCGATCGTATTTGTACTTGTCCAGATCGAACAGCACGCCGGCCCGCAGGCGCCAGTTCTCTGTGACCTTGAGTGACCCGTTCAACGAAAGGCCCTCGCGGCGGCGGGAAATGCCGAGATCGGGCTGAGGCTCGTAGCGGCCGTAGCCGACCGATGCCGTGACGATGTTGTTGGAATAGGTCGCTGCGGCGTCGATCCGCTGCGCCTCGAAGGTCGTCGCGTTGAGGCGCGTCGCACCGGTCAGGAAGAAACCCTTGAATGGCGAGAGCTGGGCGCGGGCGACGTAGTCGGAATTACGAGTGTCGAGGCCGGAATTCAGGCCTGTATTGAGCAGGTCGCCGGTGGCGTAGGAATTGCGCCCGGCGAGCTGGAAGGACTGCCCGAGCAGCAGATTCGCGAACGCTTCCTTGCCGAAGCGGCCGGTATAGAGGGCGCCGACATTCGCCCGCGTCCCGCCTTCGACGCGGTCGAAGCCGGAAAACTTGCCGCTCCACTCGAAGAGATTGTTGGCGTCGAAGACGAGGCTCTGGGAGTCCTCATTGGCGACGCGCAGGCTGTTCGTTTCATTCGGGCGGGCGACGATCTGCGCGACCGGCTCGATGATATGGGTGCCCCAGTCGGTCTTGGCGACGAACGGGTAGCGATACATCAGGCCGATCGCCGGCATCACCCGGCCGAATACCTCGTCCGACGTGTCGGCGATGGTCGCGACCCGCGAATTGATCACGCCGCTGGTATTGGGATTGACCGAGAAAACATCGGCGCGCACCGACGCATAGGGCGTCCACATCTGCCCGAGCGGATCGATGAAATTGCGGCGCCAGGAAACCTCGGCCGTGGCGCGCGAGACATTGCCGGCGAGCCCGCGCACGAGGCAATGGTTTTTGTCGTAGATCGCACAGCCATCATAGAGCGAATAGCTCGGCGTGGTGAGCAGATAGGTCTTTTGCTGCGGCAACTCCGTGAACGCCGCGGTGTCGCGCGTCAGGCTCGTGACATTGGCCGTGAACGAGAGCTCGCCGCCGAGGAAGGACGGCTTGTGGACGCGCTTGTCGTAGTCCATCACGGGTAGCACGACGGGCTGCTGCTTTTGCCAGTCCTGATAGTTCAGGGGCTGGAAGTAGTAGCCGCGCAGGTCGAACCAGGCGTCCTTGCTCTGACCGTTCAGGTAAGCCGTCGAGGTCGATTCCTGCAGGTAGGTCGTGGTGCTCAGGCTCTCGTTGCGGATGCGGTAGTTCTTGTAGAACCAGCGATCCGTCGACATCGCGACGTTCCAGCCGATCGTCCAGCGCGGGTTGATGAAGAACTTGCCGTTGGTTTCGATCGAGCCGCGGAACTCCTTGTCACGCGGGCCGAGCGGGCTCGGCAGATAGGCGTTCTGGTCCTGCTGGAAGATGCCGGAGGCCCGGATCGCATAAGATCCGGTCAGCAGTCGATGACGCCACTCCACCTGCCCGAGCAAGCCCTGACGGCTGAGATAGGTAGGCGTCAGCGTCAGATCGTAATTCGGCGCGAGGTTGAGGAAATAGGGCAGACCGACGCCGAAGCCGAGTGCCGAAGTGTTGATGAAGCGCGGCGACAGGAAGCCGGACTTGCGCTTCACCGTCGAATCCGGCCCCGACATATACGGGATGTAGGCCAGCGGGATGCCCGCGAACTCGACCCGGGCATCCTCGTAATAGATCGTCTGCTCCGACTTCTTGTGGATGATCCGCATTGCGCGAACCTGCCAGAGCGGCGGGCGCTCGGGATTGTCCTTGCAGGGTTCGCAGGCGGTGTAGATGCCCTTGTCGAAGACGAAGGTCTCACCGTCCGTCCGCTCGGCTCGGGGCGCCGAGAACCGGGTCTTGTCCGGGTTCACGACGCGCAGGGAATCCATGAAACCGTCGCGGAAATCGTCTGTCAGGTTGAACTTGTCGCCGGTGATGACGGTGCCGTTGGATTCGATGATCCGGGCGTTGCCGATCGCGGTGACGCGTTTGTTGGCCTGGTCATAGATGACGCGATCGGCCTCGATCGTCCGGCCCTGATAGAGGATCTGGACGTCGCCGACGGCTGCAACCGTCTTCTTGTCGTTATCGTAGACGAGTTCGCGCGCGTCGACGACCATGCGGTCCTGCGGCTTCGCAGGGGCCTCAGCCGCAGGTTTGGCCGGCGCGCCGACCGCCCGATTCTGGGCATAGGCCGGCCCGGCCAGCAGATAGGCCAGGCTGGAGGCGAGAGCCGTCGCCGCAGCAAAGCGTGCCAACCGGTTCACTCCTGGCCCCATCTCGTAAACTCGAAATTAACCATAGGCACAGTACGTTTCACCCATCTTCCTGATGGAGGAGAGCGAGTGCTCCGAGCATTGCCCCCAATGCTGCAGGCAGCCACGCCGCGACGATCGGATTGACGATTCCCGACGATCCGAGCTCCTCCGACAGTTGTGTCGCCACATAGAGCACGAAGCCGGCCGCGACGCCACCCACCACCAGTTTGGTCACACCACCAAACCTGAAAAATCTTAAAGAAACGGATGCTGCCACCAGCACCATGGCGATGAGCAGGAGCGGCCGTGCCATAAGTGACTGGTAACGCAGCTTATAGGGCGTCGTATCGAGGCCCGCTCGCTCCGTCCGGTCGATCACCGCCGGCATGGACCAGAAGCCCACCGCGTCGGGTGGGGTGAAGCTCTGGCGCATCTGTTCCGGCTCCAGCGTCGTTGCGAGCACGTAGCTCTTATAGCTCTGTGGCTCTTCCGTGGCGGAGGTTGTGCGCGCGTCGCTCAGCTCCCAGTGGCCCGGGCGCAGCAGGGCTTGCCTGGCGTCGATTCGTTCCTTGAAGCTGCCGTTCGGATTGAAGATGAAGAAGGCGACCTGGGACAGGCCGTCCTCGTCGGGCAGGGCGCCGGCGGCGCGGATGATCGCCTGCCCGTCGACGCTGCGCTGCCTCAGCCAGATTTCCTGGGACAGGCCGGACTTGCCGCCGGAGCGGACGAAGAGGCGTGTCTCCAGCGCCGTCGCCTTGCGCTTCAGCTCGGCCGCGACGGGGTTGTAGATCATGATCGAGACCAGCCCGAGGATGCCTGCGACCGCGGCTGCCGGCTGCAGGAACTGCCAGGCCGAGACGCCGACGGAACGGGCGACGACGAGTTCGAGCTTCCGGCTCAGCGTAAGGAGCGCGAACATGCCGCCGAACAGGGCGGCGAAGGGGAAAATCTGCTCGGCCACGGCCGGTGCCCGGAACAGCGCGAGCTGAACGATGCGCGGCGTCGTCGCGATCGGGGAATCGCCGGCGCGACGCATCAGTTCGACGAAATCGAGCGTTCCGATCAGGAAGAAGAAGGTGCTGAAGACGCCCACGATCGCGCGGGCGAAGCGCTTCGTCAGATAGCGCCCGAAGGTTGAGAACAGCAGCATCACGCGCGCCGGAAACGAGCCGCCAGATTGACCAGCGGCATGACGAGGGGAGCGGCGAGGCGGGCCAGAACGGGCTGGATCCGCGCGCCGTACAAGATGAAGCTCGTGGCCAGGATGATGGCCGTGACCGGCAGGATATAGAGCAAGGCGGCGGCGAAGGGCGAGCGCACGCTCGCGGTCCAAGCCGCATAGGCCGCGATGCGTGTCGCGCCGACGATCATGATCGCCGACTGGATCGCCAGCGCCCGTCCTTGACGGGTCGTGCGGGCTTCGCCGATGGCGGCGAAGGCGATCAGCATGAAGGCGAACGGATAGAGCGGGGACGAGAGCCGGTTATGCAGCTCGGCACGGAAGCGGCCTTCCTGGAGCTTGTAATAGGCCTCGTTCGGATCCTGCCGCAGGAGTTCCCAGGTCGAGCGCTCGCGCGGCTTGTAGATCACCTTGTCGCCATCACCTTCGCCAGGGCCGCCGCTGGAATCGCCGGTCAGCGCCGAGAGGTTCAGGGCGTAGCGCTCGAAGGAGATGATCGAGGTCGTATTGGTGTTCTTGGCCTCGCGCTGGATCGTGCCTTTTTCCAGCATCAGGAAGCTTTGGCCCTCGGCCTCGACCGTCCGGCCGCGCTCGGCGAGATAGATCGAGGGCTGCGACGGATCGCGGCGGTCCTGCATGAAGATGCCGATCAGCGCGTCGCCGGCCTTCTCGCGATAGTGGAAGGTCACGCCGGAATCGAGCGAGACGAACTGACCTTCCTTCACGACATTGGCGACGAAATCGGCGCGGATCAGCGTGATCAGGTCGCGCAGCATGCGAAAGCTCGCGGGCATGACCGAGATCGTCATCCAGGCGACGACCAGCGAGGCCGCGACCGTCAGCACGATGAAAGGGCGGGTGATGCGCTGCGGCGCCACGCCGGCCGCATTCATCACGATCAGCTCGGAATCGCCGTTGAGCTTGTTCAGCGTGTAGAGCGTCGACATGAACAGCGCGACGGGCGCGATGCCGGCGATCAGGGCCGGCAGCGAGAGCAGCGTCACGGTCAGGAAGATCAGGACCGTCTGGCCCTTGCCGGTGATGAGATCGACCTCGCGCAGCGCCTGCGTGACCCAGATCACGCCGGTCAGGCCGAGCAACAGCACGATCGCTGCAACCGCCGCGATCTTCAGGATGTAGCGATCGAGGCGGTTGAGAAGCACGCGTCGTTTCCGATGATGGGAAGCGGGGAGCTTCCCGAGGTGGTTCGTCGGACACACCCTATGGTATAGGCGCGACCATGGCGCAAACGGGAATCGTTTGCCGTCGGCCGCCTAGTGTCCTTCCCATGCCATTTTCGCAAGATTGTGAGCAGATCATGTCGCAGCGCCTGAAGCTCGAGATCAAAGCCCTGGATGCCGTCGAGGGGCAGGACCTCGTGATCCTGGTTTCCGATAAGCTCGCTCTGCCGGAAAGCGCGCGGGAATGGGCGGGCGAGGGTGCTCAGGCGCTGTTGACCCGGGCCGCGGCGGCCGAACGCTTCAAGGGCAAGGCGCTGGCCGGCCTGACATTACCTTCACCGGAGGGCGCCTCCTACGAGCGCCTGATCGTCGTCGGCGTCGGGCCTGAGGACGAACGCGCCGAGCTGGATTTCGTCAAGCTGGGCGGCGCCATCGCCGGCCGGCTCGGCACCGGCCGCAGCGCCGAGATCCTCCTGGCGCTGCCGGGAGGCGGAATCGACGCGAAACAGGCCGCCGATATCTCGCTCGGCCTCAGGCTGCGCGCCTATGCCTTCGATCGCTACAAGACCAAGAGCAAGGACAAGGACGAGGCCGAGCCGCTCACCGTCACGCTGCGCGCGGCCGATCCGTCTTCCGTCAAGAAGGCCCTCAAGGCCGCTGACGCCATCGCCGCTGGTGTGATCCAGGCTCGCGACCTCGTCAACGAGCCGCCGAATGTCCTCTATCCCGAGGAGTTCGCGGATCGGGCCGCCAAGCTCGAGAAGCTCGGCGTCGAGATCGAGATCCTCGACGAGAAGGCGCTGAAGAAGATCGGCATGCGCGCGCTGCTCGGCGTCGGCCAGGGCTCGCGCCGCGAGAGCCGCGTCGCGATCATGCGCTGGAACGGCGCGAAGAAGGACGAGAAGCCCATCGCCTTTGTCGGCAAGGGCGTGACCTTCGATACCGGCGGCATCTCTCTGAAGCCCGGCGCCAGTATGGAGGACATGAAGGGCGACATGGCGGGCGCGGCCTGCGTCGTCGGCCTGATGCAGGCGCTCGCCGGCCGCAAGGCCAAGGTCAACGCCATCGGCGTGATCGGTCTCGTCGAGAACATGCCGGACGGCAATGCCCAGCGCCCCGGCGACATCGTCACCTCGCTCTCGGGACAGACCATCGAGATCATCAATACGGACGCCGAAGGCCGGCTCGTGCTGGCGGACGTGCTCTGGTACACGCAGGATCGCTTCTCGCCGCGCTTCATGATCAATCTGGCAACGCTGACCGGCGCGATCCTCGTCGCGCTGGCGCAGGAGAATGCCGGCCTGTTCAGCAACAATGACGAGCTGTCCGAGCGCCTGACGGCGGCCGGCATCGCCACCGGCGAGACGGTCTGGCGCATGCCGCTCGGCAAGGCCTACGACAAGATGATCGATTCCAAGTTTGCCGACATGAAGAATTCGGCCGGCCGCTATGGGGGCTCGATCACCGCGGCGCAGTTCCTGCAGCGCCATATCAACGATACGCCCTGGGCGCATCTCGACATCGCGGGAACCGGAATGGCCGCCGCGAATTCCGAGATCAACCGCTCCTGGGGGCCGGGCTGGGGCGTGCGCCTGCTCGACCGGCTGGTCGCGGACCACTACGAAGGCTGATTCGCTTTCTGCGAAAATGCCGGCAACCCGTTAGGATATAAGGCTTCGATGGCCGAAATCCTGTTCTTCCATTTGCAGTCCCGCCCACTGGAGCAGGTCTTGCCGACGATCCTCGACCGCGCCATCTCGCGCGGCCAGAAGGTCGTCGTCCAGGTCGGCGGCCAGGAGCGCATGAGCGTGCTCGACGACCACCTCTGGACCTATGCGGACGAGAGCTTCCTGCCCCACGTCACGGCGCTGGAGGCGGATGCGGCGCAAAACCCGGTGGTGCTGACGACGCAGGCGCATAATCCGAATGCCGCACAGGTCCGGATCTGCGCCGACGGAGTTCGCATTCCCGACGCAATGCAGGGCTACGAGCGCGTCGTCCTGATATTCGATGGTGACGATCCCGAGGCGCTTGCTGCGGCCCGCGAGGATTGGAAGAAGGCCAGGGCCTCGGGCCATGCCGCCAGCTACTGGCAGCAGGACGATGCCGGCCGTTGGGAGAAGAAAGCGTGAGACTGCCTGTTCTGCTGCTCTGCACCGCGGCCCTTGCCGGCTGCTCGGTCGACATGGGCGGTTTCGCCTTCCAGTCCGAAACCAGGGGCGGCGTCACCACGACCAAGACGGCCTCGGCCAGCGCCGGCATCTCGACGCAGGAGCCGGTCCTGACGCCGGAAGGCGAATGCAGCGTCGGCGTCTCGCTCGATCCCTCGACCCGGCCGCTGCCGAAGGAGATCGCGCCCGGCATCACCGAATGCGAACTGGTGAAGCTCAAGGGCACGCGCCCGACCGACGTGCTCGTCGGTGAGAGCGGCAAGGGCCAGCGCGAGGTCCAGGTGCTCTACTCCGAGCCGGGCGGCCGCGAAATCTACATGTTCACCGACAACCGGCTGACCCGCATCGTTAAGCCGGGGCAGGGCTGAGTCGGGAGGTCGTCACGTCTTCGCAATGGCAGATGTCCGCTTCCTCGGGTTGCTGGACACGCGGGAAGAATTGCCACCAGCGCGAACGCTTTCTCGAGCGCGCTCTAGCGGCTTTGGCGCCGGGCTCGGTGAGCCATCAGCGACCTGAAAAGCGGTGCGCAGCACAGCGCGACGACCGCACCCGTGGCTGACCAGCCGATCGCGCCACCGCCTAGAATCTCCTGGCCGAGATAGGCTCCGCCAAAACACCCGGCCAGAGCCAAAGGGATTTGCCAGAGGATCGTCGTCGCGGGCATCGGCCTTCTCCGGACAGGCGCCTGCTCTATCGCGAACCGTTATATTGCGGGATGCGGTTTTTGCTCCCGAAAATGAGCCCTTGCGGATCTCGGTTCACATTGCGGAGTGCACGGTCGAAGCCGGAGAGCGCGCGACTGCCGTCGGAAGTGAAGGTTTCAACCTTTTGCAGCCCGCCTCCCATGAACTGGATGATCTTCGCAGCCGCCGCTGCCGAGCTTCGGTCCAGATTGTCGGCGAGCGTGCGCAGGGATTTTGCAGCCGCGGCAACGTCTTCGAAGACGGTTCCTCCATTCTCTCTTCCGGCACCGGTCAAGAAGGCTTGGGCGCCCTTCAGCACACCATCGATCTGATCTGCCGCCCGGTTGAGCTTCTCGCTCGTCGAGGCAATGTTCCCGATCGTTTTGCCGACGTCGGGAGCGGCAGCGCTCAGCTTTGCGGTGGCGCGGTCGGCCTTCTCGATGGCTGAAGCGACCTGATCCTTGTCGACGGATTGGAGGGTCTCCACGAATCCCGCGCTGAAATTCTTCAGTTTATCGGGTAGCGGGGTGATGGCCTCGGCAGCCGAGGTGACGCTCTGCATGAACTTGTCGACCTTGGAGGAGTTGCCGCTGAGCGTGGCCGACAGGTCCTCCATGGATTTGATCTTTTCGGTCACGGGGGCGGCGTTGGCCTGAATCGCCGCGTCGATGCCCACAAGAGCCTCATCGATGCCCTTCGCAATGGATGCGACCTTTTCGAAGATGCTTTCGGAGGATTCCGCGGTGATGGTTGGAAGGGCTTGCCCCGGCGCGACGGTCAAGGGAGCCGCGGTGGGGCTGCCTCCGCGAAGCTGCACGGCGACGATGCCGGCCAGACCCTGCGCTTCGAGGCGGACGCTCGTATCGACGCGCAAAGGAGCTGATTGGTTGATCTTGAGGATGGCATAGATTTGGCGTGGGTTATCCGGTTCGATGTCGATGTCCCTGACCTCGCCGACACGCAGGCCGTTGAAAAGGACGTTCGAGCCGCGGCCAAGGCCGGAGACCTTGCCGTTGAAGACCACCTTGACGTCGATGGTATCGCCTTGCCCCCGGCTGAACCAGTAGCCGAGCCCGAAAAGCGCAGCGAGCACCACCAGCGTCGCCAGTCCGATCAGCGCATGAGCTGCGCGCGATTGCATCAGCGGGATTGTCTTTCTTGGCCTGGGCGGAACGAGCCCGCCGTCTCCGGCCGGCCATTTGAGTCGGCAGCATAGTCTACTGTCGCAAAGGTCACGAGACGATCGGACGAGCCGTCCGCTTGTTTTCGTCCAACCCGCAACGCATCATCGCGGCATGACGAAATATCTCATCTCCTTTCCGAGCGAGGCGATGGTGCTCGCGGATGAGGAACTGGCCGCCGCCGGTGTCGATTCGCGTGCCGTGATCGAGGAAGCCAAGGCGGCCGGCGTCTATATCTTCGCCGGCGGGATCGACGAGCCCGTCGCCCCCGTGCTCGTCTCCGCGGATGGGGCGGTGTCCGGGCAGATCTATCCGGGCAGCCGGCTCAACGGCGGGTTCACGGTGCTGGAGCTGCCATCGCGCGAAGAGGCCGTCAAATGGGCGGCAAAGATCGCGCGCGCCTGCCGCTGTTCGCAGGAACTGCGAGAATTCATGTACGATCCGGCGAGCTAGCGCTCAGGCTCTCTCCAGCTCCTCGCCGAGCAGAAGCCATTCCTCCTCGGCCGCCGCCAGCGCCTCCGACAGCTCCGCGCGCTGGCGCGAGATCTGTAACGCCTTGTCCGGCTCGCGTGCGAAGGCGCCGTTGGCGAGCGCGGCATCGACCTTCTCGATCAGCCCGGTCAGCTTGGCGATGCGCGCCTCGGCGAGGTTGAGCTTCTGCCTCAGCGGCCCCTGCGCCGCGCGCTTGGTCGCCGCCTCCTTGCGCTCGTCGGCCTTGGGCTTGGCGCTGGCGTCCGGAGCCGGCTTGCCGCGCTTCTCGGCCTTGGCGGCGCCCAGCACATAGGTGCGGTAGTCGTCCATGTCGCCGTCGAAATTCTTCACCGTCCCGCCGCCGACGAGCCAGAGCCGGTCGGCGCAGGCCTCGATCAGGAAGCGGTCGTGGCTGACGAGGATGACGGCGCCGGGATAGTCGTTGATCGCGGTGACCAGAGCGGTGCGGCTGTCGATGTCGAGATGGTTGGTCGGCTCGTCGAGGATCAGCAGATGCGGCCCGTGGAAGGTCGCGAGCCCGAGCATCAGCCGTGCCTTCTCGCCGCCTGAGAGCAGCTTCACTGGCGTATCGGCCTTGGAGGCAGGGAAGCCGATCTGCGCCGCCTTGGAGCGGACCTTCGCCTCCGGCGCATCCGGCATCAGGTCGCGCAGATGGCCGACCGGGGTATCCTCGATCCGCAACTCGTCGAGCTGATGCTGGGCGAAATAGGCCGTCTCCAGCTTGCTCGATTTCTTCATCTCGCCTGATATGGCATCGAGCCGGCCGCCGATCAGCTTGCAGAAGGTCGACTTGCCGTTGCCGTTCGAGCCGAGCAGCGCGATGCGATCGTCCGGCGCCAGCGAGAGGTTGAGCCGCGACAGAACCTTGCGCTCGCCATAGCCGGCGCTGGCATCCTCCAGCACGATCATCGGCGGGGAGAGCGGCTTTTCCGGGCCGGGGAAGACGAAGGGCTGGACGTCACGGTCGACGATCGCAGCGATGGTCTGCATCTTCTCCAGACGCTTGACGCGCGACTGCGCCTGCCGGGCCTTGGTCGCCTTGGCCTTGAAGCGGTCGACGAAGGACTGGAGATGCTTGCGCTCGGCGTCCTGCTTCTCCTTGGCGCGGGCGAGCTGCATCTGCTTTTCGGCGCGCTGCTTCTCGAACGAGGAATAGCCGCCGCGATAGAGCGTGAGCTTGCCCTGGTCGAGATGCATGATGTGGTCGACCGAGGTGTCCAGCAATTCGCGATCGTGGCTGATGACGATCACGGTATGCGGATAGCGCTCCAGGTAGTCGTAGAGCCAGAGCGTGCCTTCGAGGTCGAGATAGTTGGTGGGTTCGTCGAGGAGCAGCAGGTCGGGCTCGGAGAACAGCACGGCTGCGAGCGCGACGCGCATGCGCCAGCCGCCCGAGAAATCGGAGCAGGGGCGTTGCTGCGCCTCCTCGTTGAAGCCGAGCCCGTGCAGCACCATCGCTGCGCGCGCTGGTGCCGAATGCGCGCCGATATCGGCGAGCCGCGTGCCGATCTCGGCGATGCGGTGCGGATCGGTCGCGGTCTCCGCTTCGGTCATCAGCGCCGTGCGCTCGGTATCCGCCGCGAGCACGACCTCGATCAGCGTCTCCGGTCCGCCGGGCGCTTCCTGCGCGACGCCGCCGATGCGCCGGCCCTTCGGCAGGCTGATATTGCCGCTCTCGGTGCCGAGATCGCCGGTGATGATCTTGAACAGCGTGGTCTTGCCCGTGCCGTTGCGGCCGACGAAGCCGACGCGCGCGCCGTCGGGGATGGCGGCGCCGGTATGGTCGAGCAGCAGGCGCTCGCCGAGACGGTAGGTGATGTCGTTGAGCGTCAGCATGGCGCGCCCGTTTAGGCTTGCGCGGCCCAAAAAGGCAATCGAAAGCCGGAACAAGCGGCCGATGTCACCGTTTCGTCAAAATCTCGCCTTGGGACGGCCCCCGCCGGCCATCACCCAAGGGAAACCGGATAAGTTCCGATTCGCCGAGGCTATCTTCATGGATACCCGCCTGTCCTTCGCCAGTTCCCGTCGCGCTTCCGCTGCGGCCTCCCTCATGGTTCTCGTCTCGATCATCATCGGCAGCGCCGCAGCGCTCGCCGCGCTGGTGCCGCTGAGCTGAGATTGCCCAAGCCCCTGAGAAGACTTGTCGTCTCCCGGCCCAGCCGCTAACGCTGGCCCTATGGCACGCATCGCTTTCTACACCGGCTCCTTCGATCCCGTGACCAACGGCCATGCCGACGTCATCGCGGCGGCCGCCGGCCTCTGCGACACGCTCGTCCTGGCGATCGGGGTTCATCCCGGCAAGACGCCGCTCTTGTCGGTCGAGCAGCGCGCCGATCTGCTGCATCAGGTCGCCACGCCCTTGCTCGTGGCGAAGGGCGCCGCGCTCGATGTCGTGACCTTCGACGATCTCGCCGTCGATGCGGCGCGCCGGGCAGGGGCCTCGATCATCATTCGCGGCCTGCGCGATGGCAGCGACCTCGACTACGAGATGCAGATGGCCGGGATGAACGGCACCATGGCGCCGGACGTGCAGACCGTCTTCCTGCCGGCCTCGCCCGGCGTGCGCTACATCACCGCGACGCTGGTGCGTCAGATCGCGGCGATGGGCGGCGATGTCTCGCCCTTCGTGCCGGCGCCGGTGCTCGCTGCGTTGAAGGCGCGCTTCGCCAAGGGGTGAGTGCGCTATCTGCGGCGAAAGGCACATAACTTCGCCATCTTCCGCCGCTTCCTGCTGATTTTGGTTTGCATTTTGCCGAGAGCGATGGTGTCTCTCAGCAAGGCCGACTCGCTCTCCGATCACCCGGCGCGATTCCGCGCGCAGGGCCCTCCGACAGGTTTTCCGATGCGTCTTTCCCGCTATTTCCTGCCCCTTCTGCGCGATACGCCCAAGGAAGCGGAGATCGTCTCGCACCGGCTGATGCTGCGCGCCGGCATGATCCGCCAGCAATCCGCGGGCATCTATTCCTGGCTGCCGCTGGGCCTGCGCGTGCTCAACAAGATCAGCAATGTCATCCGCGAGGAGCAGAATCGCTCGGGCGCCATCGAGATTCTGATGCCGACCATCCAGTCGGCCGATCTCTGGCGTGAGAGCGGGCGCTACGACGCCTATGGCAAGGAGATGCTGCGCATCAAGGACCGGCATGATCGCGACATGCTGTACGGCCCGACCAACGAGGAGATGGTCACCGAGATCGTCCGCTCCTACGTCAAGTCCTACAAGGACCTGCCGCTCAATCTCTACCACATCCAGTGGAAGTTCCGCGACGAGGTCCGCCCGCGCTTCGGCGTGATGCGCGGCCGCGAGTTCCTGATGAAGGACGCCTATTCCTTCGATCTCGACAAGGATGCGGCCCGCCACGCCTACAACCGCATGTTCACGGCTTATCTGCGCACCTTCGCGCGGCTCGGCCTGAAGGCGATCCCGATGAAGGCCGATACCGGCCCGATCGGCGGCGATCTCAGCCACGAGTTCATCGTGCTCGCCTCGACCGGCGAGAGCGAGGTCTTCTGCCACAGCGACTACCTGAATTTCGAGACGCCGGCCGCCGATACCGATTTCGACAGCGTCGCCGGCCTGCAGGGCGTCTTCGACAAGTGGACGAGCCTCTACGCCGCGACTGAGGAAATGCACGACAAGGCCGCCTTCGAGGCGGTCCCCGAAGACAAGCGCGTCTCGGCGCGCGGCATCGAGGTCGGCCATATCTTCTATTTCGGCACCAAATATTCCGAGCCGATGGGCGCGGCTGTCGCGGGGCCTGACGGCCAGCCCGTGCTGTTGCATGGCGGCTCCTACGGCATCGGCCCGAGCCGCCTCGTCGCGGCGCTGATCGAGGCCGGCCATGACGATGCCGGCATCGTCTGGCCCGAGGAGATCGCGCCTTTCGACATCGCGGTCATCAACCTCAAGGCCGGTGATGCGGCGACCGACGGCGCGGCTGAGCAGATCTATCAGCACCTGCTCGGCAAGGGCTACGACGCCGTTCTCGACGACACCGATGATCGTCCCGGCGCCAAATTTGCCACCGCCGACCTGATCGGCGTGCCCTGGCAGATCATCGTCGGCCCGAAGGGGCTGGCCGAGGGCAGGGTCGAGCTGAAGCGCCGTGCCGGCGGCGAGCGCGAGCTCGTCTCGCTGGAGGCCGCGCTCGACCGCTTCAAGGGCCGGGCGGCGTGACGGCAGGCTCCGTCATGACGACGCATCGGATGGGAGCCACCGCATGAGCGCCGTCGCCGACAGCGCCGAAATCCCGACCGGGACCAAGGCCTTCGCCGGTTTCGAATGGCTGCTCGCCGGGCGTTATCTGCGCACGCGCCGCCGCGAGGGCTTCGTCTCGGTCATCGCCGGCTTCTCCTTCCTCGGCATCATGCTCGGCGTCGCGACGCTGATCATCGTGATGTCGGTGATGAACGGCTTCCGGATCGAGCTGCTCAGCAAGATCGTCGGCGTGAACGGCCATATCTTCGCGACCCCGATCGACCGTCCGCTCGACGATTACGACAGCGTCGCCGCCAGGCTCAGCAAGATCCCCGGAATCAAGCTCGCCATTCCGCTGGTCGAGGGGCAGGCGCTCGCCTCCTCGCAGACCGGCAACAACGGCGTGCTGGTGCGCGGCATACGCGAGGCCGACATCAAGGCGATCCCCTTCATCGGCGGCAACATCAAGTCCGGCACGCTCGACGGTTTCGACAGCGGGACGCCCGGCGTCGCCATCGGCCGGCGCCTCGCCAATGCGCTCGGAATCCAGGCCGGCGACATGATGACGCTGGTTTCGCCGCAGGGCGCTTCGACGCCCTTCGGCACGGCGCCGCGCATCAAGGCCTATCCGGTCAAGGCGATCTTCGAGATCGGCATGACCGAGTTCGACGGCACCTTCGTCTACATGCCGCTGAACGAGGCCCAGGCCTATTTCAACCGCGACGGCGATGTGAATGTCATCGAAATCTTCGTCGACAATCCCGACAAGACCCAGTCCGTTCGCGACGCGATCGAGGCCGATGCGCCACGCCCGCTGGTGCTCTCCGACTGGCGCCAGCGCAACCGCTCGTTCTTCAATGCGCTCGAAGTCGAGCGGAACGTGATGTTCATCATCCTGACGCTGATCGTGCTGGTCGCGGCGCTGAACATCGTCTCCGGCCTGATCATGCTGGTGAAGGACAAGACCGCCGATATCGCGATCATGCGCACCATGGGCTGCACACGCGGCACCGTGCTGCGCGTCTTCCTGATCACAGGGGCGGCGATCGGCGTCTTCGGCACGCTCGCCGGCCTCGCGCTCGGCGTCGTCTTCGCCAAGAACATCAAGTCGATCATGGCCGCGCTGAACTGGATCACGGGCGCCAATCTCTGGGACCCGACCGTCCGCTTCCTCAGCGATATCCCCTCCGTCACCGACTGGAGCGAGGTGGTGAGCGTGGTGGTGATGGCGCTGACCTTGTCGCTGCTGGCGACGCTCTATCCGGCCTGGAAGGCGGCACGCCTCGACCCGGTCGAAGCTCTCAGGATGGGTTGAGCCGATGGCGCAAGAGATGCCCGCGCTCTTCCTCTCCCAGGTCGAGCGCTATTATCCGCAGAGCGACGCGCCGCTCGAAGTGCTGCGCAAGGCCGATTTCGCCCTCTGGCCGGGCGAGGTCGTCGCCCTGGTCGCGCCGAGCGGAACCGGCAAGTCGACGCTGCTGCATGTCGCCGGCCTGCTGGAGAAACCCGATGCCGGCGAGGTCTTCGTCGGCGGGCTCGCCACGACCAAGCTCGACGACAAGGGCCGCACGCGACTGCGCCGCACCGAGATCGGCTTCGTCTACCAGTTCCACCATCTCCTGCCGGAATTCACGGCGCTGGAGAACGTCGTGCTGCCTCAGCGAATCCGGGGTCTTTCCCGCCAGATCGCCGAAGAGCGCGCCTCGGAGCTTTTGACCTTCCTTGGCCTCGGCGAGCGGCTCGATCATCTGCCGGGCGAATTGTCCGGCGGTGAGCAGCAGCGCGTCGCGATCGGCCGCGCCGTCGCGAACGGCCCGCGTCTGCTGCTGGCCGACGAGCCGACCGGCAACCTCGATCCGCACACCTCGCAGCATGTCTTCGGCACGCTGATGGCCTTGGCCCGCGCCTCAGGATTGGCGGCGCTGATCGCGACGCACAATCTCGAACTCGCTCGCCAGATGGATCGGCAGGTCACGATCCGCGACGGGCTGGTCGTCAAGCTGTAGGTGGCTGGCTCTACCGCCCGAGCTGCCGCGCATCCCGAAGCGGGAAGGCGTAGCTCGGCTCGGCCCGCCAGGCACCATCCTTCCAGGTGAAGTCGATCTCGCCGTCCTCGCCGGAGGTCTTGAGCTGAATGCCGAAGGCGGAAAACGCTTCCTGTACCGGCTTGGCCTCTGCCCAGGGCGCGACCTCGACGATGCGCTGGCCGAAGCGGACCCGCGCCTTGCGTGGATAGATCGCATCTTCCTCTTCCTCGGCGCTGCGCGGCGGATCGATCTCGGTTTTCGTGATGCCGGTGATCTGGCGGCGCGCGAAACAGAGCACCGGTATCCGCGGTGCCTCCGGCAGGCCGTCGGGCTTGTAGAATTTGGCCCCTGCCCGTGTGAGGACGAAGCGGCGCGACGGGCCGATCGCCGCCTGCACATCCGCCGGGCTGTCCTCTTCGCTGAGCAATCCCGGTTCGACCAGGGTCCGCAGATTGCCCTGGAACCAGGCGTTGTTGGCGTCGAAGGGCAGCTTCCGGAAGGCGACGCAGACCGGCTCCTTGTCGAAATAGGCCTGGATCAGCGGCAGGAAATCATCCTTCTGCGCCTCGGCCTCGCTGCAGGCGCCGAGCATGAGCCCGGCCAGCGCGATCGCGCCTGACGTTCGAAGCTTGATCAAGCCTCGTCTCCCTTCTCCCGTGCATGTGGTCGCGCTGGAAAGGCGCGGTTCCGCGATGGCCGGCGCGGGTGGCGAAAATGAGGAGCTGCCGCCGTACCAGGCTTTCGGTAGGATTTCATTAACCGCTGCGTCGGGATCGCGTCACCGGGTTCCCTATCGACATTGACGAGAACAAAACATGAACTAAATTGAACTTATCACGAACACAGGAGGTTCTCATGACTGCAGCGCGTAAATTCGCCGCCGGCCTCGCCGAGATCGCCTCGCTTGGCGTCTTCCTCGGCATGATCTGGCTCTGGGCTGCCATCCTCTCCGGCCCGCATGTCTGAGCACGGCAGGAGCCATCCACAGATGGGCCCGCAAGCCCTCGACGCCGGCCCCGCCCAGGACGCATAAGAGGCGCATAAGGACAGGGTCGACGAGTCGCCCGGTTGCGGCGGCAGGAGTGGGACATGAGCAGCGAAGCTGGCGAGGCGCGCGTTCTCCAGGAGATCGGCTTCGTCCATCTGCATGTCCATTCGAGCTATTCGCTGCTCGAAGGCGCGATGACGATCGCGACGCTGGCCAAGATGGCCGTGGCCGACGGCCAGCCGGCGCTGGCACTGACCGATACCGACAATCTCTTCGGCGGCCTCGAATTCTCGGAGAAGCTTGCGGGTTCCGGCCTGCAGCCGATCGTTGGCGTGCAGCTCTCGGTCGATTTCGCCGATGAGGGCGAGGGCAGCCGCAAGCCGACGCAGCCGCAGCGCCTGCCGCATATCGTCCTGCTCGCCATGGACGAGGGCGGCTATGGCAACCTGATGAAGCTCGTCAGCGAGGCGGCTTTGGCGACGGGCGGCTCGGGTCAGCCGGTTACCACGGTCGAGCGCCTTGCCGCCTACAATACCGGCCTGATCGCGCTGACCGGCGGGCAGGACGGGCCGATCGACGTTGCGCTCCGCCTCGGCCAACTCCCCCAGGCGCAGTCGCGTCTTACGACGCTCGCCGGCATCTATGGCGACCGGCTCTATGTCGAGATCCAGCGCCATGGCGGCGAGGGCGAGGCGGCGCGGGAAGCGCATCTCCTGCGCCTTGCCTATGATTCCGACCTCCCGATCGTCGCGACCAACGAGCCCTTCTTCGCCAAGCCGGCCGATTTCGACGCGCATGACGCGCTGCTTGCTGTCGCCGAGGGCCGCCTTGTTTCCGACGGTACGCGCCGCCGCGTTTCGCCCGAGCATTATTTCGCCTCGCGCGCCGAGATGAAGAAGCGCTTCGCCGACCTGCCGGAAGCGTTGGCGAACACAGTCGAGATCGCGATGCGCTGTCATTGGCGCGTCACCACCCGCAAGCCGATCCTGCCCCGCTTCGGCGAGGAGGGCCGCGACGAGGCCGAGGAGCTTCAGGAACAGGCGCGCGCCGGCCTTGCCGCGCGGCTCGCCAAGCACGGCCCGGCCGAGGGCTTCACCGTCGAGGATTACGAGAAGCGGCTCGATTTCGAACTCTCGATCATCACGAGGATGAAGTTCCCGGGCTACTTCCTGATCGTCTCGGACTTCATCAAATGGGCGAAGAACCATGACATTCCGGTCGGGCCGGGCCGCGGCTCCGGCGCGGGCTCGCTCGTCGCCTATGCGCTGACCATCACCGACGTCGACCCGCTGCGCTTCGGCCTGCTCTTCGAGCGCTTCCTCAATCCCGACCGCGTCTCGATGCCCGACTTCGACATCGACTTCTGCCAGAACCGGCGTGAAGAGGTGATCGAATATGTGAAGCACCATTACGGGCAGGAGCGCGTCGCCCAGATCATCACCTTCGGCACGCTGCTCGCCCGCGGCGTGCTGCGCGACG
This sequence comes from uncultured Allobosea sp., assembly GCF_945957345.1. GTDB lineage: Bacteria > Pseudomonadota > Alphaproteobacteria > Rhizobiales > Beijerinckiaceae > Allobosea. Next base: position 27,045 of record NZ_CAMFKW010000052.1, read on the forward strand.
TCGGCCGCGTTCTCGAAATGCCCTATGGCCAGGTCGACAAGCTGACCAAGCTCGTGCCGCAGAACCCGGCCAAGCCGATCTCGCTGAAGGACGCGATCGAGGGTGAGCCCAAGCTGCAGCAGGCGGCAGAGGAGGAGCCGATCGTCGCGCGCCTGCTCGAAATTGGCCAGAAGCTGGAAGGGCTTCACCGCCATGCTTCGACTCACGCCGCAGGCGTGGTGATCGGCGACCGGCCGCTCGAACAGCTCGTCGCGCTCTCGGTCGATCCGCGTACCGGCATGCGTGTCACCCAGTTCAACATGAAATGGGTCGAGCAGGCCGGGCTGGTGAAGTTCGACTTCCTCGGCCTGAAGACGCTGACCACGCTGACGACCGCCGTGAAGCTCATCGCCCAGCGCGACATCCATATCGATCTCGCGAAATTGCCTTTCGACGATCCGACCACCTACGCCATGCTGGCCCGCGGCGAGACGGTCGGCGTGTTCCAGGTGGAATCGGTCGGCATGCGCAAGGCGCTGGTCGAGATGAAGGCCGACCGGATCGAGGATCTGATCGCGCTGGTGGCGCTCTACCGGCCGGGCCCGATGGACAACATCCCGACCTATTGCCGCCGCAAGCTCGGGCTGGAAGAACCGACCTATCTCCACCCCGGCATGGAGCCCTATCTGCGCGAGACCCATGGCATCATCGTCTACCAGGAGCAGGTGATGCAGGTGGCGCAGGCGCTCTCGGGCTATTCGCTCGGCGAAGCGGACCTGCTGCGCCGCGCCATGGGCAAGAAGATCAAGGCGGAGATGGACGCCCAGCGCGACCGCTTCGTAAAGGGCGCGATCGAGGGCGGCATCAAGAAGGACATCGCCTCCGAGATCTTCGACCTGCTGGCGAAGTTCGCGGACTACGGCTTCAACAAGAGCCACGCGGCGGCCTATGCCATCGTCGCCTTCCAGACTGCCTATCTCAAGGCGAATTACCCGGTCGAGTTCCTGGCGGCGTCGATGACGCTCGACATGGGCAACACCGACAAGCTCTCGGAATTTCGCCGTGATGCCGAGCGGCTCGGCATCAAGGTCGAGCGGCCGGCGATCAACCAGTCCGGCGTCGAGTTCGACGTGGCCGACGGCAAAATCTTCTACGCGCTCGGCGCCATCAAGGGCGTCGGCACGGCTGCGGTGGAATCGCTGGTGGCCGCGCGGCAGGCAAATGGCCCGTTCCGCGATCTCGCCGATCTCGCCCGCCGCATCGACACCAGGCTGGTCAACCGCCGTACGCTGGAAGCGCTGATCGCCGCCGGCGCGCTCGACGAGCTGGAGGCGGATCGCGCCCGCGCCGTCGCGGCGCTCGACGGCATGCTGGCGCTCTCGAACCGCACCCGCGACGAGGCGGCGGCAGGCCAGTTCGACCTGCTCGGCGGCGGCGTGGTGCAGGAGGCCTTCCGCATCCCGCAGGTCGAGCCCTGGGCGCCCGCCGAGAAGTTGAAGCGCGAGCACGAGGCGGTCGGCTTCTTCCTCTCCGGTCACCCGCTCGACGATTACGAGCATGTGCTGAAGCGCCTGCGCGTCCAGCGCTATGCCGATTTCGCCCAGACCGTGCGTGTCAACGGCACCGGCGTCGGCAAGGTCGCGGTCTCCGTCATCGACAAATCGGAGCGGCGTACCAAGTCCGGCTCCAAGATGGGCATCGTCAATCTCTCGGACCCGAGCGGCCAGTTCGAGGCCGTGCTGTTCTCGGAAGGGTTGATGAAGCTGCGCGACCTGCTGGAACCGGGCAGGGCGCTGGTGCTGAGGCTATCGGCCGTGCTCGATGGCGAAGAGGTGCGTCCGCGCATCGAGGATGCCGAGGAGCTCGACGGCCTCGCCGCGCGCCAGAAGCAGGACCTCGTCGTCTATCTGCGCGACGACAAGGCGGTGGCTTCGGTCGCCGAGCGCATCCGCCCGCGCGAGGCGACGCGCGCCGAAGGCAAGGTCTCGATCATCATGATCATCGATGACGGCGCCCAGGAGGTTGAGATCGAACTGCCGGGCAAGTTCCCGGTCAACCAGCAGATCGCCAATGCCGTGCGGGCCGCGCCCGGCGTGGTCGATGTCAGGCTGCAATAGGAGCTGAGCCGATGGCCGACGATCGGACCGTGTTGCTCGTCGTCGACGTCCAGAATGATTTCTGCCCGGGCGGCAGCCTCGCCGTGACGGATGGCGATGCCGTCGTGCCTGTCGTCAACACGCTCGGGCGCCGCTTCCGCCATGTCGTGCTGACGCAGGACTGGCACCCGGCCGGCCATGCCTCCTTCGCCTCCAGCCATCCCGGCCGCAAGCCGTTCGAGACGATCGAGCTGGCCTATGGCCCGCAGGTGCTCTGGCCGGATCATTGCGTGCAAGGCTCTACGGGAGCTGCCTTCCATGCCGGGCTCGATCTGACCCATGCCGAGGCAGTGATCCGCAAGGGCTTTCGCGGGGGCATCGACAGCTATTCCGGCTTCGTCGAGGCCGATCGCCGGACGCGGACAGGGCTGGAAGGATATCTGCGCGAGCGCGGCATCGTGCGCGTCGTCATCGCCGGCCTCGCCACGGATTTCTGCGTGAACTGGACGGCGCAGGATGCCGCTCGCGCCGGCTTCGAGACCGTCGTCGTTGAGGATGCCTGCCGCGCCATCGATCTCGACGGCTCGCTCGACAAGGCCTGGGCGGACATGGCCGCAGCTGGGATCAGGCGTGTGACCGCCGCGACCTTGGCGCTCTGAGGCGCAGATGTCCCGCGCCCAGCGCCTGCTCGATCTCGTTCAGGTGCTGCGCCGGCATCGCCGCCCGGTCTCCGGCCGCAAGCTCGCGGCCGAGCTCGGCGTCAGCATCCGCACGCTCTATCGCGACATCGTCACGCTGCAGGGGCAGGGCGCGCCGATCGAGGGCGAGCCCGGCCTCGGCTACATCCTGAAGCCCGGCTTCATGCTGCCGCCGCTGATGTTCAGCGAGGAGGAGATAGAGGCTTTGGTGCTGGGCTCGCGCTGGGTGGCGGACCGAGCCGACCCGGCCCTCGCCTTGGCGGCACGCGACGCCATGGCCAAGATCGTCGCGGTGCTGCCGGCCGATCTGACCCGCCGCGTCGAGGACGCGGCGCTGATCCTCGGGCCGGGAAAGATGCTGGTCGATGCCCCGCAGCTCGATCTGGCCGCCATTCGCAAGGCCATCCGGGCGGAGCGGCGCGCTTCCATCGGCTATGGCGACGCCGAGGGGCGCACCAGCGAGCGTATCGTCTGGCCGCTGGCATTGTCCTTTTTCGATCAGGTCCGCGTCCTCGTTGCCTGGTGCGAACTCAGGCAGGATTTCCGCCATTTCCGCACCGACCGTCTGATGCGCTTCGAGGCACTGGAATCTCGCTATCCGCAGCGGCGCCAGGCGCTGCTCAAAGCCTGGCGCGAGAAGGAAGGCATTGCACTTCCGGCGTGATCGACACTGCCGGAAATTGGCAGCATCTGATTCTAGTCTCCCTCATCCAAACCGATCGGGAGGCCACCATGTTCGACGCTCATTTCATCCTGCTTCATGTCGAGAGCCCGGCTGCCAGCGCCACCTTCTATGCCGACCTGCTCGGCAAGGAGCCACTGGAGCTGTCGCCGACCTTCGCGATGTTCGCGCTGCCTTCGGGCGCGCGACTCGGTCTCTGGTCACGCCATACGGTCGAGCCGGCTGCGACCACGACGGGCGGCGCGGCGGAGATCGCCATGATCGCCCCCAGCCTTGAAGCCGTCGACGCAGCCCATGCGGACTGGCGCAAGCGCGGCATCGTCATCCTGCAGGAGCCGACGGATCTCGATTTCGGACGCACCTTCACGGCACGCGACCCTGACGGGCATCGCTTGCGTGTGTTCCATCCTTTCCCGGAAGCCTGAGCCGACTTAAGCCGCCGGCTTGAGCTGCGCCTGGACGCGGTCCCGGCCCAGCCGCTTGGCGCGATAGAGCGCCTCGTCGGCCTCGACCAGCAGCTCGTCGAGCGGCCGCCCGCCGAGCTCGACCTCCGCCACGCCGATGCTGAGCGTCGGCTGCAGACCGATATCGGCGAGATCGACGACCTTGTCGCGGAAGGCGCTGCGGAGACGCTCGGCGACCCGCACCGCTTCCCGGACGCCGACATCGGGGAGGATGATGGCGAATTCGTCGCCGCCTTGCCGGGCCAGGATGTCGGTGCTGCGCAATTGCTCCTGCACCGCGCCGGCGAAGAGGCGCAGGATGCGGTCGCCGGCGGCGTGGCCGAGCGTATCGTTCAGCTGCTTGAAATGGTCGATATCGACGAGGAGCAGCGCGGCCCGCCGTTCTCCGTTCGATTGTTGCGCCAGCCATTGCTCCAGCCCGGAGCGGTTCATCGCCCCGGTCAGCGGGTCGCGCCGGGCGAGCGTCGCCAGCATCCGGTTGCTGCGCTCGGCGGCGAGGAGCAGCAGGGCCTGGCCTCTCAGGATCATGAAGGCGACGCCGGTCGCGGCAAGCCAACCGGTCGCTCCCGACTCGACCGGGAACAGCGTCGTGCCGACCTGGTCGAGCGCCGCCAGCGCGATGCGCCCGGCATAGATCAGGACCGTCGGCGCGAACAGGATCGCCAGCAGCCAGGCCGAGCGCAGCCGCTCCCTCCGGCCGAGCCGCACAGCCTCTCGGACGATGGCCGCGTCGCAAAGCGCCATGACCGTCGCCACCACCATGACGCGCGTCGAATAGCCCTCCGCGCCGGGCGACAGCGCGAGCAAGGTCCAGATGCCCAGGAGCACCACTCCGAAGCCGAACCAGTTGAGCTCGCGTCCCGCGAAATGACGGATGCCGAACAGCAGCAGCAGGCAGCCGGCCAGCATGGTGGTGTTGGCGAACTCGATCGAGACGATGTCAGGAATCACGCCACGGAAGGCCGCGCCCAGCAGGCCAGCGCCGATGCACAGGCTGCTGACGCCCCACCAGATCGGGCTGCGTGTGAAGCGGCCGGTCGCGAAGGTCATCAACTGCATCGCGCCGATGATGAAACAGGTCAGTGCGCCCGTGATGAAGATCGTTCTCAGGTCGAGAATCACGCCGATCCCGCTCCCCCGTCGCAGCCGTGTCGGCGTGCTCCGGGTTGTTCGGTTCCGCTGCTCGCGCTAGGCAGGTGGCGGCGGGTAGGCGAGCATCTTGGCATGCTTGAGAACATGATAGCCTGAGGATATTCCCCATGAACTTTTATAAGTCGTTGATGGCCGCTACCGCAGTCGCCCTTTTGGGCTCGGCCGCCCCGTCTTTCGCCCAGACTCAGGCCGACCAGCTCAAGGTGGCTTATCAGGCTGCCCGCAACCAGCTCGGCATCCTCGGCTATTGCGCCGACAAGGGTTACACCGATGCGGCTGCGGCCGAGGTCCAGAAGAAGTTGATCGCCATGATCCCGGCGCCGGCCGATGCCAGCGGCGGCGATGCCGCCGAGGCCGCCGGCCGCAAGGGCACGATCTCGGCCATGGGCATGGAGCAGAACATCGAGGTGATCGCCAAAGCGACGAACGGCACGGCGGCCACCTATTGCAAGCAGATCGGCGATATCGTGAAGCAGATGGGAGCCAAGCTGCCGCAGTGACTGCAGGCGAGGCCGGGCGGCTGCGCCCGGAAGCGTCTGTGCAACGGCCCATGCGGTATTCGCATGGGCCTCATCATGCCGCGCCCTCGGTTTTATCGGCCCAGCCGGCTTGCAATGCGGCGCCATCCCCTGTAAGGCGCAGCCCATCCCACATGGAGCGCATCGCCTCGATCTCCCGAGGCGTTCCGGTGACGTGGCAGCTCATGCCTTGTTCATTCGCGCTCCAGAGGCTCAACCGGAAGGACTAGAATACGATGGCTCTGCCTGATTTCTCCATGCGCCAGCTCCTCGAGGCCGGTGCCCATTTCGGCCACCAGTCGCACCGCTGGAACCCCAAGATGTCCCCGTACATCTTCGGCGTCCGCAACAACATCCACATCCTCGACCTGTCGCAGTCGGTGCCGATGCTGCACCGCGCCCTGCAGGCCGTGTCGGACACCGTCGCCCGCGGCGGCCGCGTCCTCTTCGTCGGCACCAAGCGCCAGGCGCAGGATGCCATCGCCGATGCCGCCAAGCGCTCGGCCCAGTACTACGTCAACTCCCGCTGGCTCGGCGGCATGCTGACCAACTGGAAGACCATCTCGGCTTCGATCCAGCGCCTGCGCAAGGTCGACGAGCTGCTCAACGGCGGCGGCACCGGCCTGACCAAGAAGGAGCGCCTGATGCTGTCGCGTGAGCGCGACAAGCTCGAGAAGGCTCTCGGCGGCATCAAGGACATGGGCGGCACGCCGGACATGATCTTCGTGATCGACACCAACAAGGAGCAGCTGGCGATCAAGGAGGCTCAGCGCCTCGGTATCCCGGTCGCCGCGATCGTCGACTCGAACTCGGATCCGGATGGCATCACCTTCCCGGTCCCGGCCAATGACGACGCCGGCCGCGCCATCCAGCTCTATTGCGACCTGATCGCCCGCTCGGCGATCGACGGCATCGGCCGCGCCTCGGGCGACCAGGGCATCGATGTCGGCGCCGCCGAGGCGCCGGTCGTCGAGGAAGCTCTCGAGGCCGCTTCCGGCGCCTTTGAGACGCTGACCGCTCCGCGCGGCGCTCCGGACGACCTGACCAAGCTCTCGGGCATGGGCCCGGATGCGGTCCAGAAGCTGAACGACGGCGGCATCTACCACTTCTGGCAGATCGCGGCGATGACCCCGGCCGACGTGACCAAGATCGACCACGACCTCAAGCTCGGCGGCAAGATCGACCGCGAGGGCTGGGTCGCCCAGGCTCGCGATCTCGCCGACGCGTAATTCGGTTTGCGATTGCGGCGCGTCATCGGCGCGTCGCAATCTGGTTCTCGATTGACGCCGGCTTTTAGAGCATCGGCACGAAAAATGGCCCGCGGTTTTCGGGCAGAGCCGATGCAAGACCAAAGAGTTGGAGGACGCGCCGACGGCCGGAAACGGAGCGTCGGCGTTTCCCCATGCAGGCGTCCGCATCATTCCGATCCGCGGCCGGCCCTCGGGCTCGCGCCGCACCGACAGCAAGGACAAGACAGATGGCAGCGATCACCGCCGCGATGGTGAAGGAACTCCGCGACAAGACCGGCGCGGGCATGATGGACTGCAAGACCGCCCTTTCGGCGACCGACGGCAACATGGAAGCCGCCGTCGACTGGCTGCGTGCGAAGGGCCTGTCGAAGGCCGCTAAGAAGGCCGGCCGCGTCGCCGCCGAGGGCCTCGTCGCCGTCGCGGTGCAGGGCAACGAAGGTGTCGTCGTCGAGGTCAACTCAGAGACCGACTTCGTCGCGCGCAACCCGGAATTCCAGGCGCTCGCCAAGACCATCGCCGATGTCGCGCTGGAGAAGGGCGGCGACGTCGAGGCGCTGCTCGGCCATCACTATCCGGGCGGCGGCTCTGTCCAGGACGCGATCGCCAACGCCATCGCCACCATCGGCGAGAACATGACGCTGCGTCGCGTTTCCTCGCTCAAGGTCTCCTCGGGCGTGATCGGCTCCTATGTCCATGGCGCGATCGCCGACGGCCTCGGCAAGATCGGCGTCATCGTCGCGCTCGAGTCGACCGGCAAGGCCGATGAGCTCGCCGCACTCGGTCGCCAGCTCGCCATGCATGTCGCCGCGACCAACCCGGTCGCGCTCGACCTCGCTTCGGTCGCCCCGGACGTTCTGGAGCGCGAGAAGGCGATCCTGGCCGAGAAGAACGCCGGCAAGCCCGAGCACGTCCTCGCCAAGATCACCGAGAGCGGCCTGAAGAGCTACGCCAAGGAATACTGCCTGCTCG
>NZ_CAMFKW010000053.1 GCF_945957345.1 uncultured Allobosea sp.
CGTCCTTCTCCACGCCGGTGCCGTTGAACAGCATGATCGCGTATTCGACCTCGCCGGGGACATTGCCGGCCACGGAGGCCTGCTTCATCCAGCGGGCCGCGACCTCCTCGCTCGCCGGCATGCCGCGTCCCTGCTTGGCGAGAATGCCCAGCGCATATAGAGCGTCGCCGATCTGGGCCTTCGCCGCGATCTCCAGGCAGGCGACGGCGCGCTTGTCGTCGGCCTCGCGGTTCGTGGCGAGCAGGGCGATGGCGAGATTGTAGTTCGCGGCGGGGTGTCCGGCAGCGGCTGCCTTTTCCAGCAGGGCGCCGGCGCGGGCCGGATCGCGCTTGCCGCTCTTTTCGTCGAGAAGCTGCGTGGCCAGCGCGAAGGTGGCGTTGATGTCGCCGCGCGCATCGGCCCGCTCATACCATTCCGTCGCGGCCTTCTGATCGGGCGCGATGCCGAGGCCCTGGCGATAGAGCTCGCCGACGAGGGTCATCGCGGCGGCATCGTTGTTGTCGGCCTCGATGCGCTTGAGGGCTTCCGCCTGCGCGCGCCGGTAATGCCCGGTCTGATAGGCGCCATAGGCCATGTCCGGCGCAGGCGCCGCCCCGGCCGGGCCGGCTAGCAGGGCGCCACCGAGCAGGGCGAGCCCGACAAGCTGCTTCATCGTGCCGCCTTCCGCGCAGCACAGGCGGCGGTCGCTGCATTGGCCAGTTCGACGAGGGCGCGGATATCGTGCCCTTCCTCGAAGGCCCAGGCGCCGAGCGCGACGAACTCAGCGCCGGTCTCGACCAGCGCCGGGATGGATTCGGCATCGGGCGCATAGGCGACGCAGGGCGTCTCGAAGATCTCAGCCCACCAGCCGGCGCGCTCGACCACAGCAGCCAGCGGCGGCAGTGAGCCGTCCGGGCGCGGCTCGCCGAACATCACGTAATCGACGCCGGCCTCGCCGGCATCCATGGCGTCGTGGCGGGCACGCAGGCCGCCGATGCCGATGATGCGCTCGCTCTTCAGGCTGGAACGGGCTTCGGCGACGGCAGCCGGGCCGCCGGTGAGATGGACGCCATCGGCGCCGCCGCGTGCGGCGACGAGCGCGTTGTCCTCGACGACGAGCGCGACATTATTGGCCTGGACCGGGCCGGCGAGGCGCTTGACGCGCTCGATCCGGCTGCGGTCGTCGCCGGGCGTCAGGCGCAGCAGCACGGCGGCGACATCGCCGCCGGCCATGGCCTGCATCAGGCGAAAGGCCATCGCCTCCGCATCAGCGACGGGCGGGGTGACGAGCATCAGGCGAGTGGAGAAAGAGTGTGTGGTCATGATCGGCTGCGCAAACGGCCCGCAGCGAAGTCCAATGTCAAGACCGCAAGCCCGGCAACGAGACTCCAGAAAGCTGAACCGATGCCGAAAAGCGAGAGGCTGGAGGCGGCGATGGCGAAGGTGACGACGGCGGCGAAGCGCTCCTTGTCGGAGGACATGGCCTGCCCGAGCGCGCCTGTCAGCGAGCCGACGAGGCCCAGACCCGCGACGGCGACGATCAAGGCCTTGGGCAACGCCAGCAACAGCGCGATCAGCAGGCCGGTGCAGGCGGCGACGACGAAATACATAAGGCCGTAGAGCACGCCGGCTTTCCAGCGCTGCTTCGGGTCGGGATGGGTATCGCCGCCGGTGCAGATCGAGGCCGATATCGCGGCCATGTTGGTCATATGCGCGCCGAAGGGCGCGGTCAGGAACGAGGTCAGGCCCGTGACGAACAGCGAAGGCGCGGTCGGCGGATTGTAGCCGGCGGCACGCAGCACGGCGAAGCCCGGCAGGTTCTGGGCGGCCATGGTGACGAGATAGAGCGGGACGCCGATGCCGAGCATGGCCGGAATATCGAAGCGCGGCGTGACGAATTCGAGGCCGCTCAGCGTCATGGCGCCGGCAGGCCAATGCGCGAGGCCGCCGAGGAAGCTGATCGCGATGCCGGCGACGAGCGCGGCGATGACGCCGAGGAAGGGATTGAGCAATCGCGCCACGAGGAAGACCGCGAGCAGCGGCAGCACGAGGCCGGGCGAGAGCCGCATCTCGTCGAAGACCGCGACGACGAAGCGGAAGATGACACCGGCGAGCATCGCTGCCGCGACCGGCATCGGGATGCGCTCGATCAGCCTGCCGAGGGGGCGGAAGGCGGCCGTCAGCATGATGAGCACGGCCGCGACCAGGAAGGCGCCGACGGCCGACGCCATGTCGAAGCCGGTGACGGCTGCGATCAGCGCCGCGCCCGGCGTCGACCAGGCGCAGATCATCGGCATGCGATAGCGCCAGGACAGAAAGAGGCTGGAGGCGCCGGTGGCGAGGCACAAGGCCGCGATCCAGGAGATGGTCTGACCGGGCGTAGCGCCCAGCGCCTGCGCGGCCTGGAGGATGACCGCGACGGAGGCGGTGAAGCCGACGAAGACCGCGACCAGAGCGGAAAAGACGATCGACATGACGTGGCTGGCTCAGGCGGCGGGACGATGTCGTTGAATCAGAAATTGCCGCCCGCGGAAAGAGCGCCGGATACATGCCGGCTGCAACCGGAGCGATGCGCTGGCCGAATGAAAAACGCCCGGCACGGGGCCGGGCGTCTGGAATTCAAGTCGATCCTGACGATCAGGCTGCCTTCTTGCCGCCGAAGGTCGGGTCGAGCTCGCCCTTGGCATAGCGCTTGGCCATCTCGGCCAGCGTGATGACGCGCTTGATCTTCGAGGCCTGGCCGGCGGTGTTGAACTCCTCAAGGCGCTGCTTGCAGAGCTTCGTCATCGCTTCCATGGCGGGCTTCAGGTACTTGCGCGGATCGAACTCGCCGGGGTTTTCCGACAGGATCTTGCGGATCTGGCCGGTCATCGCCATGCGGTTGTCGGTGTCGATGTTGATCTTGCGCACGCCGTGCTTGATGCCGCGCTGGATCTCCTCGACCGGCACGCCCCAGGTCTGGGGCATCTTGCCGCCGTACTGGTTGATGACGTCCTGAAGGTCCTGCGGAACCGAAGAGGAGCCGTGCATGACGAGATGGGTGTTCGGCAGCAGCTTGTGGATCGCCTCGATGACATGCATCGCCAGGATCGCGCCGTCGGGCTTGCGGGTGAACTTGTAGGCGCCGTGCGAGGTGCCCATGGCGATGGCGAGCGCATCGACCTTGGTCTCGGCGACGAACTTCACGGCTTCGTCCGGGTTGGTCAGGAGCTGGTCGTGGCTGAGCTTGCCCTCGAAGCCGTGGCCGTCCTCCTTCTCACCCTCGCCGGATTCGAGCGAGCCGAGCACGCCGAGCTCGCCCTCGACCGAAATGCCGCCCAGATGGGCCATGTCGGTGACGGTCTTGGTGACGCCGACATTGTAGTCCCAGTCGCCCGGGGTCTTGCCGTCGGCCTTGAGCGAGCCGTCCATCATCACCGAGGTGAAGCCGGCCTGGATCGCGGTCATGCAGGTCGCCGGCTCGTTGCCGTGGTCGAGATGCACGCAGACCGGGATATGCGGGTAGATCTCGGTGACGGCGTCCATCATGTGCTTGAGCATGATGTCGTTGGCATAGGACCGGGCGCCGCGCGAGGCCTGGATGATGACTGGCGCGTCGGTCGCGTCGGCGGCCGCCATGATCGCCAGCGCCTGCTCCATGTTGTTGATGTTGAAGGCGGGCACGCCGTAGTCGTTCTCGGCGGCGTGATCGAGCAATTGGCGAAGCGTGATGCGGGCCATGTCTGTCTCCGTTTCAGTCTTGGATGGATAAGGGCCGAGGCAGGCCTTGCGAAATCCGGCTCATTGGGGCGCGACCTTGGCCGCCATGGCGGCAGGGTCGCGTTGCCGCGCCTTCATCAGGGCGTAGACCCTTTGAATGGGGGCAGGGCTGATGGTCGATCCTCCGCGAAAAGGTGCGTCCTCGATGACCACCAGGCACAGGACGAGCGTTGCGGCAGCCGTGATGCCTCCGATCGTCAGAATGCGTTCGAGGCTCGGTGTGATGAACAGCGACAACCCCGCCAGGACCAGAAGAATGGCCGCGATCGTATTCCAGAACAGCGCAGGGGTGAAGGTATCGGCGTTCTGGATGAGTTCCTCGCGCTTGTCCGTGAACTCGTCGAGCTTGGCGAGCAGCTCATTCAGCAGTGTTTGCTGTCGCGGCGTTGCGGCCTCCGCGCTGCGGATTCGGCGCGAGAGGAGATCGACGATCGCCTCCGCCTTGCGACTGCGTGCGCCATCCGCGAGAGCGGGCCACTCTTCCTCCACGATGGTGCGCGTCATCTCGTGGAGGGACTGCCTCAGATCGGTGAATTCGGAGGTGTCGTAACGCAGCAGCGAGCGGTCCATCGTGTTGAGCGCGGCCGCCTCGTGCGCGACCAGGGTTTCGCTGGCTCGCAGCATGCCCTGTGTCTGCGCCAAGGTGAAGGCCAGCAGGAACGCGAGCGACGCGACGATCGCCTTATAGGCCTCGATGGCGCCCCGCGAACGCTCCTCGTTGGGCCGAATGCGGCAGGCGAAGCGGCCGGCATAGGGCAGAGCCATGATGCCCAGCGTGACGGGCGCGACGATGCAACAATACACCGCCCATTCGGGCAGGCGATGGAGAAACTGCATCAGCCAGGTCATGGAGCGGGCGCTTCCAGGTCAGGTGGCGGGCGGATTCGACCTCTCCCGAGGCTCAGCCGGCACGCTTCCGCAGCGCCTCGACGCCCGGCAGGGCCTTGCCTTCCATCCATTCGAGGAAGGCGCCGCCCGCCGTCGAGACATAGGAGAGGTCTTCGGCGACGCCGGCATGGTTCATGGCCGCGACGGTGTCGCCGCCGCCGGCGACCGCGACGAGCTCACCCGCCTTGACGCGCTTGGCCGCGGCCTTGGCGACGGCAACCGTCGCCGTGTCGAAGGGCGGCAGTTCGAAAGCGCCGAAGGGGCCGTTCCAGACCAGCGTCTTGACCTTCTCCAGCCGCATGATGACTTCGGCGATCGAGAGCGGGCCGGCGTCCAGGATCATCTCGTCAGCTTCGACGCCGCCGACCGGCACGACGCGGTAGCTGGGATGCGCCTTGAATTCGCGCGCCACCAGCGCATCCACCGGGAGCAGGATCTCGCAGCCGGCCGCCTTGGCCTTCTCCTCGATCTCGCGGGCGGTGCCGACGAGGTCATGCTCGCAGAGCGACTTGCCGACATCGACGCCGCGCGCCGCGAGGAAGGTGTTGGCCATGCCGCCGCCGATGGCGAGGATGTCGACCTTCTTCACGAGATTGCCGAGCAGGTCGAGCTTGGTCGAGACCTTGGCGCCGCCGACGATCGCCATGACCGGCCTGGCGGGATTGTCGAGGCCGGCCGAGAGGGCCTCCAACTCCGCCTGCATGGTGCGCCCGGCATAAGCGGGCAGGACATGGGCGAGGCCTTCGGTCGAGGCGTGCGCCCGGTGCGCGGCCGAGAAGGCGTCGTTGACATAGAGATCGCCATTGGCGGCGAGCGCCCTGACGAAATCGGGATCGTTCTTCTCGTCGCCGGCGTGGAAGCGGGTGTTCTCCAGCAGCAGGACGTCGCCGTTCTTCGCGGCGGTCAGGGCCTTGGCGACATCATCGCCGATGCAGTCGTCGACGAAGGTGACGGGGCGGCCGAGCGCCTGCGTCAGCGCCGGCACGACCTGGCGCAGGCTGTTCTTGTCGTCGCGGCCCTTCGGGCGGCCGAAATGCGCGAGCAGCACGACCTTGCCGCCCTTGTCGGCGATCTCGCGGATCGTCGGCAGGATGCGGTCGATGCGGGTGGTGTCGCTGACCTTGCCATCCTCCATGGGAACGTTGAGGTCGACACGGACAAGCACGCGCTTGCCGGCGAGATCGGCGTCATCGAGGGTGCGGAAGGCGGTCATCGGGCTCTCTTATCGGATGCGTTCGAACAGGCTGGGATAATCGACGACGAGGCCGTCCTCGTCGACAGGCAATTCGGCCTCGAAGCTGCGATCCGCCGCCTGGTAGCGGAACAGGCGCGGGGCGAGGCAGGTATAGGTCTGCCGGTCGAGGCGCGGCACGAAATCGTCGAAGGGGATGTAGAGCATCGCGAATGTGCGGCTCTGGCCGATCTCCCAGCGCTCGCGCCGGATCGGCAGGGTGTTGGTGAAGGGCGAGCCCTGCAGGTCGATATCGATGCAGGCGTCGAAGGCGCGCAGCCGCGTGTCGGCGGCGTCATGCCAGCGGCCGGCGCGGCGCTCCATGGCGAGGCGGCGGCCATCGGTCGTCGCGATGGCGAAGCTGGTGACCGTGAAATCCGCCGTACAGTCGATGCGATAGGAAACGCCATAGGGCGGTTCGCCGCGCTCGCCGATGACCACGCCCTCGGCGCGGAGGCCGGCTTGCGTGGTGGCGAGCGTCAGATGCTCCAGTCCGACGCCCTCGACCGGCCGCCAGCGCAGGCTGCGCGGCACGGCGAGGAGGGCGACGTCCCGAAAGCTCATCGGGCGAGCAGGCCTCCGAACAGGCCGGGCACGCCGAATTTCAGCACGAGGATGGTGAGGATCACGGTCAGCACGGCCGTGACGATCGCGGTCATGAACAGCGTGCCGGCGCGCGGCGTCGCATCGACACGATTGCGCAGAGACGTGATCTCGCCGCGGATCGCCGCGAAATCCATGGTGCCGGCGGCGGCGTCGACCTTGTGGGCGCTGCGCTCCAGCGAGGCTTCGGCGCGGGTCAGCACGGCCTCGTAGCGGGCGAACTTCTCCTCGATGCGCGCCGCCTTCTCCTCGATGCGGGAGAGCTGGTCGAGCTTGCGCGGTTCGGTCACGGGTGCTGCCGCTTCGGTGGCGGGCGCCGCTGCCACGATCGTGGGGCTGAAGGCGACGGGCGGCTCGGTATTCGCCGGGGTCACGACGGTCGGCTCGATCTTGGCCATAGGCGCTCCGTAGCTGGAAGATGTCGGGCGAGGCCGGGCCTGGGCGGCGCGGCCTCGCATTCATGTGTCATGCCCTCAGAGAAGGGCACAAAAGTGATAGATCAGAGCAGGGCGCCCATGGCGACGGCGGTGTCGCTCATGCGGTTCGAGAAACCCCACTCGTTGTCGTACCAGGACAGAACGCGCACGAACTTGTCGTCCATGACCTTGGTCTGGTCGAGGGCGAAGGTCGAGGACGCCGGATCGTGGTTGAAGTCGATCGAGACGTTCGGCTGGTCGGTGACGGCGAGGATGCCCTTGAGCGGGCCGCGCTTCGACGCCTTGATGATGGCCTCGTTGATCTTCTCGACCGTGGTCTTGCGCTTCGAGATGAACTTGAAGTCGACGACCGAGACGTTCGGGGTCGGCACGCGCACCGAGGTGCCGTCGAGACGGCCCTTCAACTCGGGGATGACGAGGCCGATCGCCTTGGCGGCGCCGGTCGAGGTCGGGATCATCGAGAGCGCGGCAGCGCGGCCGCGATAGAGATCCTTGTGCATCGTGTCGAGCGTCGGCTGGTCGCCGGTATAGGCATGGATCGTGGTCATGAAGCCCTTGTCGATGCCGACGGCGTCATGGAGCACGCGCACGACCGGCGCGAGGCAGTTCGTGGTGCAGGAGGCGTTGGAGACCACGAGGTGGTCCTTGGTCAGCTCGTGCTGGTTGACGCCGAAGACGACGGTCAGGTCGGCGCCGTCGCAGGGAGCCGAGACCAGCACGCGCTTGGCGCCGGCGGCGAGATGGGCCGAGGCCTTCTCCTTGCTGGTGAAGAAGCCGGTGCATTCCAGCGCGATGTCGACGCCGAGCGCCTTGTGCGGCAGGTCCTTGGGGTCGCGGATCGCGGTGACCTTGATCGGGCCGCGGCCGACATCGATCGTGTCGCCGGAGACGGTCACCGTGCCGGGGAAGCGGCCATGGACGGAGTCGAAGCGGAAGAGATGGGCATTGGTCTCGACCGGGCCCAGATCGTTGATCGCCACGACCTCGATGTCCTTGCGCTTCGACTCGATGATCGCGCGCAGAACGTTGCGTCCGATGCGGCCGAACCCGTTGATCGCCACCTTGACCGTCATGTCTTCCTCTCCTTCGCCGAGCAAACGGCGTTAGCCGTCGCTATCCACGCGGGCAATTCGGCCAAAGCATGGCCGAACGCAAGGCCTCTCTTGGGAAACTCAGCTTTTCGCCTGAGGAATCAGGCGTTGTGCTTCTTCATCGCCGCGTCGGTGATCGCCTCCGCCGTGATGCCGAAATGCTTGTAGACCTCCTTGTAGGGGCCGCTGGCGCCGAAGGAGTTCATGCCGATGAAGGTGCCGTCATGGCCGATCACGGCATCCCAACCGAAGCGAACGCCGGCCTCGATCGCGATCTTGATCGGAGCCGAGCCGATGATCGCAGCCTGGGTAGCCTCGTCCTGCTCAAGCAGAAGCTCCAGCGAGGGCACCGAGACGACACGGGCGCGGACGCCCTTCTCGGCGAGCAGCTTGCGCGCGGCGACGGCGAGCTCGACCTCGGAGCCCGAGGCGAAGAGCGAGACCTGGGCCCTGCCGCCCTCGGCCGCGAGCAGCTCATAGGCGCCGGTGGCCGAGCGGTTCTTTGCGGAAGCGTCGGTGCGAAGCTGCGGCAGGTTCTGGCGCGAGAGCGCCAGCACCGTCGGGCCGTCGGTGCGCTCCAGCGCGGCCTGCCAGGCTTCGGCGGTCTCGATCGTGTCGGCCGGGCGGAAGACGCGCATGTTCGGCATGGCGCGGAGAGAGGCGATCTGCTCGATCGGCTGGTGGGTCGGGCCGTCCTCGCCGAGGCCGATCGAGTCATGGGTCATGACATAGACGACCGGCAGGCCCATCAGGGCGGCGAGACGCATCGAGGGGCGGGCATAGTCGGCGAAGACCAGGAAGGTGCCGCCGCCGGTGCGGAAGCCGCCATGCAGCGTGATGCCGTTCATCGCGGCGGCCATGCCGTGCTCGCGGATGCCGTAGCGGACATAGCGGCCCTTCGGGGTCTTCGGGGTGAAGTCCTCGGCGGCCTTGGTGCGGGTGTTGTTCGACGGGGTCAGGTCGGCCGAGCCCATCACCAGTTCCGGCATGATCGGGGTGATGGCTTCAAGCGCCAGTTCCGAGGCCTTGCGGGTGGCGACCGCCTGCGGCGCGGCGATCAGCGCCTTTTTGTGGGCGAGGATCGCCTTGTCGAGCTTGGCCGGAACGGTATGGGCGAGGCGACGGTCAAATTCGCCGCGCTTGCGCTCGGAGAGGGCGGCGAAGCCCTCGTTCCAGTCCTTGTGGGCGGCCGCTCCGGCAGCACCGAAGCTGCGCCAGGCCTTGAGCACGTCGGCCGCGACCTCGAAGGGGGCGCCGGTGATGCCGAGCGCCTTCTTGGCGGCGGCGAGTTCCTCGGTGCCGAGCGGCTCGCCATGGGCTTTGGAAGTGCCGGCCTTCTTCGGGGCGCCGAAGCCGATCACCGTCTTGCAGGCGATCATGGTCGGCTTGTTGGACTTCTGGGCGCGGCGGATCGCGGCCTCGATCGCCTCGGGATCATGGCCGTCGACGCGCTCGGAGCGCCAGCCGCAGGCCTTGAAGCGCGCGACCTGGTCGACATTGTCGGTGATGGTCAGCGGGCCGTCGATCGAGATGCCGTTATCGTCCCAGAGCACGATCAGCTTGTTGAGCTTCTGGTGGCCGGCGAGCGCGATCGCCTCCTGGCTGATGCCCTCCATCAGGTCGCCGTCGGATGCCAGCACATAGGTGTGGTGGTCGACGACCTTCTTGCCGAATTCGGCGGCGAGCATGCGCTCGGCCATCGCCATGCCGACGGCAGTGGCGAGGCCCTGGCCGAGCGGACCCGTGGTGGTCTCGACGCCGGCGGTCTCGAAATTCTCGGGGTGGCCCGGGGTGTTGGAGCCGAGCTGGCGGAACTTCTCGAGGTCGGCGAGCTGCATGCCGGGCGTGCCGGTGAGATAGAGCAGGGCATAGAGCAGCATCGAGCCGTGGCCGGCCGAGAGCACGAAGCGGTCGCGGTCCGGCCAGCGCGGATCGGCCGCGTCGTACTTCATCACGCGGGTGAACAGCACCGTGGCGACGTCGGCGGCACCCATCGGCAGGCCGGGATGGCCGGACTTGGCCTTCTCGACGCCGTCCATCGCCAGGCCGCGGATGGCGTTGGCGAGCTTGTCGTGCTGGGCGCGGTCGATGGTGGTCATGATGATCTCACAGGGCTCCGGCGGGCGGGCGGGGAGGGCCGGGCCGGCCTGCGCGACAGCGGGCCGGCGAGGGAGGAAGGCAGTCTTGCAGCCGCTTGCGGCGGGCTTTGAAAGGACGGGGTGGATTAGGCCCGGCCCTCCCTGCGAGTCAATTCGCCAAACCCTGCTTTTGGGGTCGCAGGCAACGCTTTCGCTCGGTTTTCCGCAGATGCCGTGTCAGCCGCGCACGGCAAGACGTTGTGGAGCAGTGCTTCCCGGCTGCGAGACCGATTCCTGTTTTCCGGCGTTCTGCTGTAAATTGTGGCACGAATCGTGTGAGCCGGCTTCGATCTGAAAGGAGAGCGACGGTGGCGAGCCTGATGCTGGACAATGCGCTGGCGCGTCTCGATACGGCGCTGGGGCAGCTGGAGGCGGCGGCGCGGCGGCGGGTCGAGGCTGAGCGTGGACGTGGCAATCTCGAAACCGAACTCGCCCTGATGCAGGATGACCGGGCGCGGCTGGCGGCCGAGCTCGACGGCGCGATGGCGCGTCTCGGCCAGGTCGAGACGGCCGCGGCCGATGTCGACCAGCGTCTGGAGCGGGCGATGAACGTCGTGGGCGCGGTGATCGCGCGGGTCGAGGCGCAGCAGCCGCCGGAGCCCGAGGCAACGCAAGCCTAGAACAAGGACTGGAGACCGAATGCCGCAAGTCAACGTCATGATCTCGGGAAAAGCCTACCGCATGGCCTGCGGGGAGGGCGAGGAAGCCCATCTCGAAGGGCTTGCCCGGTTCTATGACGAGAAGATCGGCGAGATGCGGCAAGCCTTCGGCGAGATTGGCGACATGCGCCTGCATGTCATGGCGGCGCTGATGGTGGCCGACGAGGTCCATGAACTGAAGCAGCGGCTCGCCAAGCTGGAGACCGATCTCGCGGCGACGCAGGGCAATGCCGGCGCCGCCGATGAGCGGCTGAGCGAGGTCGAGGACCGGGCGGCGGAAGCGCTCGTCGCTGCGGCGGAACGGATCGAGGGCGTGGCGCGTAGCCTGATCCCGACCGCGGTTGGGTAAGCGCTGTGCCCGTCAATGAAAAAGGCCCCGGATGTCACCATCCGGGGCCTTTTCTTTGTCTCTATGCTTAGATCAGACGCCGGGAGCGCCGCCAGCGCCGTCCAGCACCGTGACCGAGCGGCGGTTCTGCGACCAGCAGGAGATGTCGTTGCAGACCGCGACCGGGCGCTCCTTGCCGTAGGAGATGGTGCGCATGCGGTTGGCCGGGATGCCGCGCGAGGCGAGGTAGTCGCGGACCGTCTGGGCGCGGCGGGCGCCGAGCGAATAGTTGTACTCGCGGGTGCCGCGCTCATCGGCGTGGCCTTCCACGGTGAAGGTGTAGCGCGGATAGCGCTGCAGCCAGCCGGCCTGCTTGTCGAGGGTGGCGGTCGCGGTCGAGGTCAGGTCGGTCGAGTCGGTCTCGAAGAAGACGCGGTCGCCGACATTGACGACGAAGTCCTGCGCGCTGCCGGGGGTCGCGGCGCCGCCGGCGCCGAAGCCCGAACCGTTGGCATCGGCATTCTGGTCCTTGGCGCAGGCGCCGAGGGCGAGGGTCGCGGCGAAGGCGGCGGCAAAACGGACGGCACGGCCGCCGGGAATGAGATTGGTCAACATGGCTGGGCTCCGGGGCAATCGAATTCTGTGGCGGCGCACTTCGACGAGGGCTTCGCGATGCGTCATCAATGAACCGTCAACCTAAACGAGACCTTGCCAAATCAGGGCGAAGTGGCGGCATTGCGGCTTATGGTTAACCAATTATGGCGAAAGGCGTTTGCGGCGCCGGCTGTTGCGCGGCGAGCACAGAAATAGCCTGCGACGCGGATGCGGCATGATCGTGGCCTCTGCTTCGCGCCTTGCCGAGCATGGGAGTTCACCCGCAGTTTCGCCGACTCGGTTCTTTCCGGTTGACGAATTCATAGCTGAATGGTTATTGAATAATTCATAGCCAATTGGTTATGGATTTCAGATGACCGACCCGCATGACCTGCTGTTCAAGACGCTTGCCGATCCGACAAGGCGCGGCATTTTCGAACGCCTGTGTCGTCAGGGCGAGCAGACGGTCGTCGCGCTGACCGCACAGGCCGGAGTGTCGCAGCCGGCCGTCTCGAAGCACCTCGCCGTTCTGAAACAAGCCGGGCTGGTGCGGGATCGTCATCAGGGCCGCCAGACGCATTACAGCGCGCAACTCGCGGCGATCGCACCCCTGGCCGACTGGACGAACCGCATGGCCGGATATTGGGAAAGCCGGTTCGACGATCTCGAAGACCTGCTCAAGAGGATGGACCAATGACCGAAACCCGCTCCGTCGTCGTCGAGCGCGAGATGCCGCATCCGCCAGAGAAACTCTGGCGGGCGCTGACGCAGCCACACCTGATCGCGGAGTGGCTGATGAAAAACGATTTCGTGCCGAGCGTCGGCCATCGCTTCAATCTGCGCGGCGACTGGGGCGGCGTGCTCGATTGCGAGGTGCTGACGGTCGAGCCGAACCGCTCGCTCTCCTATAGCTGGGACTTCGCCCATGACGATCCGGCCTATGCTCTCAAGAGCGTGGTGACCTTCACGCTGACGCCTTCGGCCAAGGGCACACATCTGCGCATGGAGCAGGTCGGGTTCCGACCGGAGCAGAAGCAGGCCTTCGGCGGCGCTAAAGCCGGCTGGCAGCAGTTCTTCGCCAAGCTGGAAGAGGTGGCAGGGCGCGCCGACTAGGGCGGTCTAAGCGATTGCCGGAACTACCCTTGTCATTCCGGGGCGCGCCGCAGGCGCGAACCCGGAATCCACGATCGGGTGAGACATTTCATGCCTCGTTACAAACCGCCCGCCCAGTCGTGGTTTTCGGGTTCTTCGCTACGCGAAGCCCCGGAATGACAAGGGGGTCGGAGCCGCTCCGAGCGAACTGTGACATGTCGTCAGGCACCGTCCGTTCCCGTATCCCATGACCAAAGGAGGTTTCCGTGACCTGGAATACCGCAATCCGACAGGGCCATCGCTGGCTGTCGATCATCTTCACAGCCACCGTTCTCGCGAATTTCATCGCAATGGCGTGGGGCGAGCCGCCGGCCTGGATCGTCTATTCGCCTTTGCTGCCGCTCTTTCTGCTGCTGTTCAGCGGGCTTTACATGTTCGCCCTGCCTTACGTCGCCAAGTGGCGCGGCAGGCGCCAGGGCGGGGCGGAGGCCCAAGTCTCCGGCTGAACGCGAAAAAAATGCGCAAAGGGGATGCGGAATTGCAGCGCATCTTTCGCGCTCTCCGGTCTATCGTCGGGGTATGCGGCCCGATGCCTGCCTCGGCCCGCTTTCCTGTCCCGACCGGAGATCGCGATGGCCCATTCCCTGAAGTCCAGCGCCGCGAGCGTGTCGCCTATTCGCGGCCCGAACCAGCCCGATCTCGATTCCGATATCGTCTGGGAGGCGCGCCGCGACCTTGCCGCGACCTTCCGCATGGCGGCGCGCTATGGCTTCGAGGAGGGCATCTGCAACCATTTCTCGGCACTGGTGCCGGGCCATGACGACCTCTTCATCGTCAATCCCTATGGCTGGGCCTTTCGGGAGCTGACGGCGTCGAAGCTGCTGATCTGCGACTTCCACGGCAATGTCGTCTCGGGCGAGGGGCAGCCGGAGGCGACCGCCTTCTATATCCACGCTCGCATCCACAAGAACATCCCGCGCGCCAAGGTCGCGTTCCATACGCATATGCCCTACGCGACGGCACTCTCGATGACCGAGGGCGACCCGCTGATCTTCGCCGGGCAGACCGCGCTCAAGTTCTACGGCCGCACCGTGGTCGACCGCGACTATAACGGGCTGGCTCTGGACGAGCGCGAAGGCGATCGGATCGCCGCCTCGGTCGGCGAGGCCGATATCGTCTTCATGAAGCATCACGGCGTGATGGTGCTCGGGCCGAATATCGCCGAGGCCTGGGACGATCTCTACTATCTGGAGCGGGCCTGCGAGGTGCAGACGCTGGCGCTCTCGACGGGGCGCGAGGTCAAGCCGGTGAAGCCCGAAATCGCGGAAGCGGCCTATCGCCAGATGCGCGAGGGCGACCCGGAGTCGGCGCGCCTGCACCTCGCCTCGATCCGCCGCCAGCTCGACGCCGAGGAACCGGTTTATCGCGATTGAACGGGCTTCATCAAAAAGCAAAAGCCGCCCGCGAGGGCGGCTTCGCAAAACACTAGGCTGGTCTGCGCCTTGCGCCTCAGCGCTGGCCGCTGAGCAGCGGCGACCAGGTCGGGTCGGAGGCGTAGGCCGGGGTCGGCACCGGCACTTCGACGCGGCCGGTGATGTCCACCATGTAAAGTTTCCCACCGGATTGCCCGCCGGGATCGCGGAAGAACATCAGGTACTGCCCGTTCGGCGCCCAGTTCGGCGCTTCGTTATGAAAGCCCTCGGTCAGGATGCGCTCGCCCGAGCCGTCCGGCCGCATCACGCCGATGGCGAAGCCGCCGCTGCCCTGGCGGGTGAAAGCGATCAGGTCGCCGCGCGGCGACCAGGAAGGCTGCGAGTAGCGGCCTTGGCCGAAGGAAATGCGCTGGGCCTCGCCGCCGCCGGCGCCCATCACATAAAGCTGCTGCTGGCCGCCGCGATCGCTCTCGAAGACGATGCGCGAGCCGTCCGGCGCGTAGGAAGGCGAGGTGTCGATCGCCGCCGTCGAGGTCAGGCGCGTGGTCGAGCGCGAGCCGATATCGATGGCGTAGAGATTGGCGTTGCCGCCCTGCTGCAGCGAGAGCACGACGCGCTGGCCGTTGGGCGCAAAGCGCGGGCTCGAGCTCATGTCGGGGAAGTTGCCGACGATCTGGCGCTGGCCGGTCTCGATGTTCAGCACCTGCACGCGCGGCTGCTCGCCCTGGCGCTGGGTCATGAAGGTGACGTCCTGCGAGACCGGCGAGTAGCGCGGCGTCACCACGGAGGTGTCGCCATTGGTGAGGTAACGCACATTGGCGCCGTCCTGATCCATGATGGCGAGGCGCTTGCGGCGCGTCTCCTTCGGCCCGGATTCGTCGACGAAGACGACGCGGGTGTCGAAGAAGCCGCCGAGGCCGGTGACCTTCGAGAAGATCGCGTCCGAGATGATATGACCGACGCGGCGGGCGTTGCTCGGGTCGGTGAAGTACTGCTGGCCGTCGGTCTGCGTGCCGGTCGCGACGTCCCAGAGCCGGAACTCGGCACGGATGCGGCCGGCTTCGCGCGCGACGCGGCCGGTGACGAGGGCCTGCACGCCCGCCGCCTTCCATGCGTCGAAACGCGGGGCGGCATCGAAGGGCGGGTTCGCTTCCGGGAAGCGCCCCTTCTCGACCGGCGTGAAGTAGCCGCAGCGCTTCAGGTTGTTGGTGATGACGCCGGAGACGAGCACGCCGCCATCGCCGCCGAAATCGGCGATGGCGATCGGCATAGGCTGGAAGGCGCCGCCCGTCAGATTGATGACGAGCTCGGCCTTTGCCGCGGTGGGCAGCAGAAGCGCGGCACCTGCGGTGGTGAGGAGGCGGCGGCGCGTCGGCGTGGCCGCAAGGAAGGGGAGAGGGTTTCTGTCGATCATCGGGGTCACATGACGTCCCTGGCGTCGAAATTGACGACGACATCACGCCAGTCGTCGTAATAGGAGGCGAATTGAGCCGGGATGCGCAACGGCGCGCAGCGGCGGGTGGCGGTCAGCGCCGAATCGGCGGCAACCCGGAAAAGCGGATCCGAGGACGAGTTGATCACGCCGGGCTGGGCGGCGAGCGAGCCGTCGGTATTGAGCTTCATCCGCACGGACGGCACGACATTGCCGCTGCCATGGGCATTGGCGAGCGCGATCGGCACGTTCCAGCACTTCAGGAGCTGGTCCTGGATGATGCCGATGAGCTGGGCGCGCAGCGACGGGCTGAGCTTCTGCGAGGTGCCGCGTTCGGTGCCGAGCGAGGCGGTGCGGTTAACCTGCGGCGCGGAGGAGCCCGAAGACTGCGCTTTCTCCTTGGACTGGAGCAGCTTGGCGATGTCGTTGGCGTTGAAGTTCTTGGCGATCTCCGCCTCCTTCTTCGCCTTGGCCTCGGCTTCCTGCTTGGCCTTCGCCTCAGCGGCGATCTTCGCCTTCTGCTCGGCCTCGGCCTTGGCCTTGGCGGCAGCCTCAACCTTTTCCTTCGCGGCCTTCTCGGCCTCGGCCTTGGCCAGAGCTTCGGCCTTGGCCTTCGCGTCGGCGGCGCGCTTGGCGGCCTGGGCGTCGGCTTCCGCCTTGGCCTTGGCGGCGGCCTTCGCCTCCTCCTCGGCCTTCTTCGCCTTGGAGGCGAGCTCGGCCTCTTCCTGAAGGCGGGCCTGCTCCTCGCGTTTCTGCTCGGCCTCGCGCGCGGCGGCGGCCTCGCTCTTCTGCGGCGGCTGCTTGGCGGGCTCGGGCGGCTTGGCCTCGGGCTTCGGCTGCTCGACCGGGCGGGCCGGTGGCGGCGGCGTCACCGCGTTGTTCTCGGCGGTCTTCAGTTCGGGCGGGCGCGAAGGCGGGGCCGGGGTGTCGGTCTTGGCCTCGCCGGCTTCCTTGCGCTCGACCATCTCGGACTGGCGCTCGGCGCGGGGCGTCGGCTGCGCCTGGACCTTCTCGGCGCTGCGCTCGCCGCGGGTCACCTGATTCAGCGCGCTGGGATCGATTACCTCGACGGCGATCGCCTCCTCGTTCTCCGGCAACGGCGCAGGCGACGCGAACACCAGCAACCCCGCGACGAGGAACGTCACGTGGCCGAGCGCCGACACCAGCATGCCAGGTTCGGAGGTCGAAAGCTTCACGCCCTTAACGTCCTTACTCTCTCAACCTTCAGCGGCTCGACGGCTCGGTGACGAGCGCGACCCGCTTGAAGCCGGCGGCGGTGATGGTCGACATCACCGAGGCGACGCGGCCGTAATCGACCTGCTTGTCGCCGCGAACATAGACGCGCTCGTCGAAGCCTTGCTTGGCCAGGCCCTGAAGCTTGGCGACGAGGTCTGGCTCGAGCGTCGGCTCGTCCTGCAGGAAGATCTGGCCCTTGCTGTCGATGGCGATGGTCAGGGGCTTCTGGTCGACATTGATCGGCTTGGCGCCGGTCTGCGGCAGGTCGAGCGGGACGCCGGTCGCGATCAGCGGTGCGGCGACCATGAAGATGATGAGCAACACCAGCATGACGTCGATGAACGGCGTCATGTTGATCTCGGCGATGGCGCCGTGGCGGCGTCCGCGCCGGCCCCGGCGGCCGGAACCGCCCTTTGCGCCTGAAGCGGCTGACGTACCCATCGATCAGGCCCTCACGCCGCCATGCGCTCGTCGATCTGCCGCGACAGGATCGCGGAGAACTCGTCGGCGAAGGCTTCCAGGCGACCCTGGGCCTTGGCGACCTCGGCCTGGAGCTTGTTGTAGGCCATCAGCGCGGGAATGGCGGCGAAGAGGCCGATCGCGGTGGCGAAGAGCGCTTCGGCGATGCCCGGCGCGACGACGGCGAGCGAAGAATTCTTGGAGACGGCGATCGCGGTGAACGAGGTCATGATGCCCCAGACCGTGCCGAACAGGCCGATGAAGGGCGCGGCCGAGGCGATGGTCGAGAGCACGAGCAGCCCCGCTTCCAGCCGCTCCGTCTCGCGCTGGATGGTGACGTCGAGCACCTTGTCGATGCGCTGCGAGAGGCTGGCGACCGAACGCCCGCCATTCTCGAAGGAGCGCTTCCATTCCCGCATCGCCGCGACGAAGACGGCTGCCATGTCGGCGACGGGCTTGCTGGCGAGGTCGCGATAGAGCTCCTCCAGCGAGCGGCCGGACCAGAACACCTCCTCGAAGGCGTCCATGTCCTTGCGCGTGCGCCGGTACAGCAGAGTCTTGTCGATGATGATCGACCAGCACCAGACCGAAGCGCTCAGCAGGCCCAGCATGACCAGCTTGACGACGATGTGGGCGTGCCAGAACAGCGTCCAGAACGACATGTCGATCTGCGGCGCGGCCTGCGCGACGTCGGCGGGGTTCATCCTGTCATCCTTCTCACCCAGGCGGTACGGCCGGTGCTGGACATCAAGGCTCCAGCCCCGGCCCAAACCCCGCCGCTTGCGTCGCGGGAAGCCCACGCCGCCGCCCGATCCGCGATCCGGGGAAATGCCATATCCCGTCAATCGCGCGTGAATCCGGCGAAAGATGGGCCGAAACGGGGGTTTCCCACGAAACGCATGCTCCAGACCGAGTTAAGCATCCGGCAAGGTTAATGTGGGGTATACGCGGGAGAGGCGGCGTAGGGTGCGGCGGCGGAAAAATGGGCGTGGACGCCTTCCGCACGCTGCCCGGGGGAGGGCGACGCTTCGGCAGCTGGTCAGTATTCCGCGTCGGTCTTGATGATGGTCGTTTCGGGATCGTCGATGTCGCGCGAGCTCATGGGGGGCCTGCCTTCGCTTTCGGGCATCGGCCAAGGCGCCGGTATCAGCGCCGGCCTTTGGCATCCCGCCGCACAACCTCCGTCGCGATATCCAGCCATAGCTTCGTCGCTTTCACATCGCCGCGCCGGCGGGCGAGCTGCGCGACCTGCTGCGCAGCGTCAAACGCTCCGGGGCCAGCCTGCGCGATCAGGGCAACGGTTTCCTGCCTGATCAGCTTGCGGCGCTCGACATGCCTCTCGAGAAATTCGGGTGCCATCCACCCGAACAGCTCAACGGACAATTGGAACAGGGAGGACATCCGGAGCGAGACCATGTTGGAGGCCTATCTTGGGGCATGCGGCTGTCGTTTCGGCAAGGCCGGCTTCCAATTCGTGGCGAACCTTTGAAGGCCGAGGCGAGGCAACGGCATCGCGCCAAAGAAAAACCCGCCTCGAAACATCGAGACGGGTTGGATGGTGTCCCGCTGATCGGGCCGATCGCGTCTGCTATCAGGCGGCGTCGGGCTGGGCCGGGGAATTGGCCGGCGGATTGTTGCGGCGATCGTTCATGAACTGATCGAACTCCGCCTTATCGCGGGCCATGCGCAGGCGGCCCAGGAAGTCATGGAACTCGCGCTGCTCGTCCTCGAGCCGGCGCAGCGTCTCCGCGCGGTACTCGTCGAAGGCGCGGTTGCCGCTGGACGGGCCACCACGGCCCCAGCCGCCGAAGCCGCCGCCAAAGCCGCCTTCGCGACCGGCCATGCGCTCGCGCAGACGCTCCATCTTGCCTTGCAGGCGGTTCATCCGGTGCTCGTACCGGTCTCCGGCATATCCACAACCCATGCGTCCACTCCAGAAAAGAAAGACCAGGGTCGCAAGACCCAACGGCCAGAACAGGATGAAGCCGAGAACCGCGAAGGCGATCCAGGCACCCTTTCCATATTCGTCCAGTTTCTCGACGATCGGCATTGCTCCCTCACTGAGCCAGCGTGAATGTAAATCACATTTACATAGATGCGCCTGAGCCTGCCGCTTGTCAAGGAGCGGGCTCGCCGAAAAGAATCAGCCGGGCGTAGGCGGCCCGTTGGGGCCGATGCCGAGGCCTTGGAGATAGATCAGCATGCCGGCTTCCAGCAGCTCGGCGGCCGACATCGGAAGAGGGCGGCGGCCACCATCGGCGCGGCCGAACAGGGCGGCGACGCCATGCGACATCGCCCAGACATGCAGCGCCATCATCAGGGCTGGGGGCCGTTTGCCGGCTGGTAGCTGCGCGATCAGCGCCTCGGAGGCCTGGCGCAGGCCGGCAAAGGCGCGGTCGGCGGCGGCCCGCAGCTCCGGGCTTGCATCGAGCGGCACGCCGGCTTCGAACATAGCCGAGTAATAGGCCGGTTCGTCATGGGCGAAGGTGAGATAGGCGCGCCCCAGCCGGTGGAAGGCGGTCTCGGGATCGGGCCGACCCTGGTCCCAGGCGCGCGACAGGGCCGCCTCGAAGGCTTGGAAGCCGCGCGCGGCGACATCGGCCAGAAGCTCGTCGCGGTCGCGGAAATGGCGATAGGGTGCGGCCGGGCTGACGCCGGCCATGCGCGCGGCCTCGGCGAACGTGAAGCCGTTCGGCCCCTTCTCGCCGATCAGCCCGAGTGCGGCCTTCACCAGCTCCTCCTTGAGGTTGCCGTGGTGATAGCTGCGGGGTGTCTCGGGGCGGTCGCGCTTCCAACTCATGTAAGGAGCGCTAACATAAGCGCGGGCGCCGCGTCGACTGTCAGTCGTCGAGCATCAGCCGCGCGCGCAGGCCGTCTGGGATGCGGCGGGCCCGGCCGCCGCCGACGCAGGCGACCTTGACGGCGGCAATGATCAGCACCTCCTCGCCGCGCAGCACGCGCTGTTCGACGTCCATCGTCGCGCCGCGCGCCTCGACGGAGCGGGTCTCGATCGTCAGCAGATCGTCCATCACGGCCGGGCGGAGGAAATCGATCGTCATCTTGCGCACGGCGAAGCCCAGCGCCGTCTCGCCGTCGAAGAGCTCGCGCTGCTCGACGCCGAGCGCGCGGATCAGTTCGGTGCGGCCGCGCTCCATGAAGCGCAGATAGGAGGCGTGATAGACGACGCCGGAGAAATCGGTGTCCTCGTAATAGACGCGGACCTCGATGCGATGGACCCTGCTCATGGTGCTCCGGAGCGGTTTCGAATGCTTGCCGCTGCCATAAACCAGGAGATGCGGCTTCGGAAAGGCTGGAACTGCTTTGCCGGCGGGACGTTGCCCGTTGCGTGACTACAGCAAGGGAGGATCTGTCATGGCGCAATCCAGCAAGGCGACCGCACGGCTGCTCGACAAGGCCGAGGCCGATCTCGTCGCCCGCAGCCAGCGCGGCACGATCGGGGCGCTCCCGGACGACGAATTGCGCGACCTCGCCGGCAAGCTGCGCGAGCGCCGCGACAAGGCGCGTGACGGGGCGCGGCGCCAGAAGCGCGAGATGCGCGGCAAGGCCGAGCCGAAGGGTGCGAAAGCCGCCACCGACAACACCGGCACCAAGGCCAAGGCCGACGCACTCACGGCGGCGCTGAAGCGGGTCGGTGCCGAGCGCACGCGGCGGGAGGAGAAGGCGAAGCTGCCGAGCCAGCGCAGCCTGGCGCGCAAGGCGCTCGCGCTCAAGCAGCGCCAGCGCGCGGCGGAGCGCCCCGCCAGCCGCACGGCCGGCAAGGGCATGCGGCCGGTGGAAAATAAGAAGGCGGCCAAATCCGGCGCACTGAACGACGCCGGTGCCCGGCCCGCGCTGATGCGCTCGAAGATCGCGCGGCAATCGTAGCGGTTATCGAGCCCTGCGGGCGCTCAGCGCTTGCAGGGCTTGCCCAGGAAGGAGCCGCAATCATAGGGCTGCGACAGCGCCTCGCGGATCGAATAGCTCTTGCCTTCGAAGCTGTTGACGATGTCGTCGATGCGCCAGCCGCCATGCTCGTTGACCATTTTGAACTCGACGACGACCGGTTTGCCGAAGCTGCGGAAATTCGCCATCACCGTCGCCTTGCCCGCGGCGACGGGGATCGTGTCGAAGCTCAGCTTCTTGATCTCGCCGTCCTGGCCGTTGAGGAAGGGATCGGCGCCGATCTGGCCCATGTCGCCGCTTTCCTCCTGATAGAGGTCATCGCGGGCCAAGAGCGCGGCCAAGCTCCTGCTCATCAGCTTGTCGCGATGCGGTGGGCGCCAAGCCGGCGGTGGGGCCTTGCCCTTCGCCGCGAGCACCTTGATCGTGATGGCATAGGCCTCCTCTACCGGGCCGCGGGGCACGTCGTCGCCGGCGCGGGCCGAGGCCACCACGAAGGCGGTGAAGGCCGTCAGGGCGAGTGCCAGTGTAAGATTGCGCAGGATCTGCATCACGCCTCGTCCTCGTCATTGCCGAAGAGGCCGAACTGCGCCGTCTCGCGCGAGGGCTCGGGCATGCCGAGATGGCGGAAGGCGTGGGGCGTCAATAAGCGCCCGCGCGGCGTGCGCTGGATGAAGCCCTGCTGGAGCAGGAAGGGCTCGATGATCTCCTCGATCGCGTCGCGCGGCTCGGAGAGCGAGGCGGCGATGGTCTCGATCCCGACCGGGCCGCCGCCGAAATTGACCGCGACCGTGGTGAGATAGCGCCGGTCCATCTGATCGAGGCCGATGGCGTCGACATCGAGCAGGGAGAGCGCCTTGTCGGCGACCTTGCGGGTGACGATCGGGTCGCCGTCTACGATGGCGAAATCGCGCACACGTCGCAGCAGGCGCCCGGCGATGCGAGGCGTGCCGCGGGAGCGCTTGGCGATCTCGTTGGCCCCGTCGTCGGACATCGGCACGCCGAGGACGCGGGCGCCGCGCGCGACGATGCCCTGCAGTTCCTCGACGGTGTAGAACTGCAGGCGAATCGGGATGCCGAAGCGGTCGCGCAAAGGCGTGGTCAGCAGGCCGGCGCGGGTGGTGGCGCCGACGAGGGTGAACTTCGGCAGGTCGATCTTGACCGAGCGCGCCGCTGGGCCTTCGCCGATGATCAGGTCGAGCTGGTAATCCTCCATCGCCGGATAGAGGATTTCCTCTACGGCCGGGTTGAGGCGGTGAATCTCATCGATGAAGAGCACGTCGCGCTCTTCGAGATTGGTGAGCTGGGCGGCGAGATCGCCGGCCTTGGCGATGACCGGGCCGGAGGTGGAGCGGAAATTGACGCCGAGCTCGCGCGACACGATCTGCGCCAGCGTCGTCTTGCCGAGGCCGGGCGGGCCGACGAAGAGGACATGGTCGAGCGCATCGCCGCGGCTTTTGGCGGCGTTGATGAAGACTTGGAGATTGGCGCGCGCGGCCGCCTGACCGGTGAAATCGGCGAGCGAGAGCGGCCGCAGCGAGGTCTCGCTGTCGTCGTCGCGGCGTTCGGCCGTCATCAGTCCGGAGCGCTTGGGTTCGCTCACAGCGTGATCTCCAGCTCGATGGCGTCGTGGATCGGAATGTCCTTGTATCCCGTCTTGATGATATCAGGCACGACCGAGCGATAGGCGTCGATCGCCTCGAGATAAAGCCCCGAGAGGCGGAAGCCGCGACGCTGGTAGAAAGTCATGCCGGGCATGTTGTCATTGGTCAGCATGGCCTTGAGCCGTTTGGCGCCGGCTTTGCGCGCCGCGAAGATGACCGCGTCCAACATCTGGATCGCGACGCCTTCGCCCGGCCGCAGCGAATGGAGGGCGCAGAGATAGGCGTTCTCGCCGCGCACCGTCCAGCTCGCGAGGGCGGCGGTGCGGCCCGATGGTTCGTAGAGGCCAAGCGCGTCGATCTCGGCGACGTCGTAGACGTGCAGGTCGATCATCATGCTCTGGGAGCCCCAGCTCGCCAGCATGATGCGGCAGAGCTCGGTCTTGTCGGTGACGATGCGCAGTTCGAGCTCTTCGGGCGCTTCGCTCACTTCGCCAGTTCCTTCAGGCCCAGCTTGATGAGCTGGGCGGTGCCGGCACCGTCGCCGGCTGCTTTCGCGGCAGCCGCCACGGCGGCGACCGCCTGGGCCTGAGGATAACCGAGATTGGCAAGCGCGGACACGGCGTCGGCGATCGGCTGCGGCAGCTTCCTGTCCTCCAGCGCGCCCGCGAGCTGCGCCACACCCGGATCGATATGGCCGAAGGCCGGGGCCTTGTCCTTGAGCTCGGCGCAGAGGCGCTGCGCCAGCTTGGGGCCGACGCCGGGGGCACGCGCGATTGCAGCCTTGTCGTTGGTGGCGATGGCGGTGGCCAGCGCGCCGGGCTCAAGCGTCGAGAGGATGGCGAGCGCGACCTTGGCGCCGACGCCCTGCACGACCTGCATCAGGCGGAACCAGTCGCGCTCGACATCGGACATGAAGCCGTAGAGGCGGATCGCATCCTCACGGACATGGGTCTCGATCGAGAGCGCAGCGGCCTCGCCGGGCTTGGGCAGGCGCTGGAGTGTGCGCGCCGAGCACTGCACGACATAGCCGACGCCCTGCACGTCGATGATGACGTGATCCTCGCCATAGGAATCGATCAGGCCCTTGAGCTTGCCGATCATCGTCTGGTTCCCCCGGCCACTGCCATCAGCCTGCCACGCGCATCTGCGCGACCAGCGCCTTCATGCCGCGATGCTGGGCATGGCAGATCGCGACGGCGAGCGCGTCCGCCGCATCGGCCGAGGAGGTCTCGGCCTTGGGCAGCAGCACGCGGATCATCGCCTGGACCTGCTTCTTGTCGGCATGGCCCACGCCGACCACGGTCTTCTTGACGAGGTTGGCGGCATATTCCGCGACATCAAGCCCCGCGAGCGCCGGCACGACCAGCGCGATACCGCGGGCCTGGCCGAGCTTCAGCGCCGATTGCGGATCGCGGTTGATGAAGGTTTCTTCTACGGCGGCCTCATGCGGGCGATGCGCGGCGAGGACCTTGTTCAGCCCCTCGTGCAATTGCCGCAGGCGCTGGCCGAGCGGAAGCGTGCCGTCGCTTTCGATGCAGCCGCAGGCGACGAAGGAGAGCTTGCTCCCCTCCGAAATCACGATGCCCCAGCCGGTTTTGCGGAGGCCGGGGTCGATGCCGAGGATGCGAATCGGAGGTGCCATAACGGGCTCAACCTAGCGGATGTTTCGGATTTGTCCCGCGCCGAGACGAGCGTGCGACCGGGCGGGATGAATTCCCCTGATCGATGACATCAAAAAGGAAAGTTGTTCTTGCTGCCGACCGGCGGGCATGGTTCGCCGCAACGTTCTCCTCACGCCGGCTTCATGTCCTTCACGCTGTCTTCCTTCATGCCGGGCCTCACGGTTGACGGTATCGCCGTCCTGCTGGCCGCGACCTTGATCGGCGGGCTCGTGCGCGGCTTCACCGGCTTCGGCTTTGCCATGGTGTTCATGCCCTTGGCCTCGGTCATCCTGGGCCCCGTCGCGGCGCTCGGCCTGATCTGGTTCATCGACCTGCCTTTCGCTCTCCCGCTTGCCGCGCGCAGCGCCCGCCAGGCCGAGTGGCGTGAGATCCTGCCGCTGCTCCTGACGGCGACGCTTGCGCTGCCCGCCGGCATCTGGCTGCTGATCTGGCTCGATCGCGAGACGATGCGCTGGGTGCTGGCTTCGCTCGTGCTGATTGCGGTCGCGTTGATGGCGTCGGGCTGGCGCTATCACGGGCGGCCGACGATCCCGCTCTCGCTTGGGGTCGGTGCGCTGTCGGGGCTGTTCAACGGCATGGCCTCGATCGGCGGCATGCCGCTTGCGGTGTTCTGGCTCGGCGCGCAGCGCAACGACCGGCACAAGACGCGGGCCAACCTGCAGACCTTCTTCGGTATCTCGACGCTGATCAGCGGCACGATGCTGTGGTGGAAGGGCATCCTGACCGTCGGCGCGCTGATGATGGCGGTGCCGCTCTTCGCGATCTACGGCATCGGGCTCTGGGCCGGCACGCATGGCTTCCGGCTGGCCTCGGAGGAGACGTTCCGGCGCGGCGCCTATCTGGTGATCTTCCTGAGCGCGCTGATCAGCCTGCCGCTCTGGGATACGGTGCTCGGGCGGTAGCCAAAGGCCGTGCCGTCAGGCTCGCCCTTGTGGCGGGCATTCCTGTCTTGAAACCATCTTCGACAGGCAAAACGCAAATGGCCGGGGCAAGCCCGGCCATGATGGAGATGGTACTGGCGCTCTCTCAGGCGCTGAGCTTGGCCATGATGTCGTCGGCGATCTCGAAATTGGCGAAGACGTTCTGGACGTCGTCGTCGTTGTCGAGGGCCTCCATCAGCCGCATCATCGAGGCGGCCTTCTCCTCGTCGAGCGGGGCCGAAGTCGTCGGCCGCCAGACCGGCTTGGCCGAAGCCGGCGCGCCAAGCGAGGCTTCGAGCGCCTTGGAGACCTCGTTCAGCGCATCGAAGGCGCAGAGGATGGTGTGGCCGTTCTCGTCCGAGATCACGTCGTCGGCGCCGGCTTCGATCGCCGCTTCCATCACCTTGTCGGCATCGCCGGCCTCCGGCGGATAGCTGATCTCGCCGACGCGGTTGAACATGAAGGAGACGGAGTTGCTCTCGCCGAGCGCGCCGCCCGATTTGGTGAAGTAGGAGCGCACGGCGGAGGCGGTGCGGTTGCGGTTGTCGGTCAGTGCCTCGACGATGACGGCCGCGCCGCCCGGGCCGTAGCCCTCGTAGCGAACCTCGTCATAATTGTCGCCTTCGCCGCCGGCCGCCTTGTTGATGGCGCGCTGGATATTGTCCTTCGGCATGTTCTCGGCGCGCGCGGCGAGCACCGCCATGCGCAGGCGCGGGTTCATGTTGACGTCGGGCATGCCCATCTTGGCGGCGACGGTGATTTCGCGGGCCAGTTTCGAGAACAGCTTGGAGCGCACGGCATCCTGCTTGCCCTTGCGGTGCATGATGTTCTTGAACTGTGAATGGCCGGCCATGGGAGCTCGTTACCTTCAAAGGTTGCGGCGGAAAGCGCTGGAAGCCGGCCTTATAGGCGCCGGCTCCGCCCGCGTGCAAGCGTTGCGCGCAGTCAAATACGTCAGGAAATCCAGGCTTCCGGCACGGCTTGGCTGAGATGCGGGCCGACACGCACGGCCCAGACCGCTTTGGCGAGGCCGGTGGCGTCGTCGATATCGACAGCGACGCCGGAGAGCGTGCCTTCGCCCGTCGCCGGCTCCAGCCGCGCGCCCGGCACTTTCTGCAGGAAGCGGCGCACCGGCTCGTCTTTCTGCATGCCGAGCACGGAATCATAGTCGCCGCACATGCCGGCATCGGATTGATAGGCCGTGCCGCCCGGCAGGATGCGGGTATCCGAGGTCGGCGCGTGGGTGTGGGTTCCGACGACGAGGCTGGCGCGGCCATCTAAGAAATAGCCCATGGCCTGCTTTTCGCTGGTCGCTTCGGCATGGACATCGACGATGACGGCATCCGCCACTTCGCCGAGCGGGCAAGCCGACAATTCGCGCTCGACCGCGGCGAAGGGGTCGTCGAGCGGGTCCATGAACAGGCGGCCCATGACGTTGACCACGAGGACGCGGGCGCCGTTGCGGGCCTCCACCACGGCGGCGCCGCGGCCGGGCGTGCCGGGCGGATAATTGGCCGGGCGGACCAGCCGGTCCTGGCGGGTGATGAAGACGAGGGCCTCGCGCTGGTCCCAGGAATGGTTGCCCAGCGTCACGACATCGGCGCCGGCGGCGAGGATCTCGTCGCAGATCGCCTCGGTGATGCCGAAGCCGCCGGCCGAATTCTCGCCGTTGATGATGACGCAGTCGAGCTTCCAGGCCTCGCGCAAGGCGGGCAGCCGCTCCTGAACCGCAATCCGGCCGGGGCGGCCGACGATGTCGCCGAGAAAGAGAAGACGCATGAAATTGACCTGAAAACCACGAAGGCTCTCTCCCTTGCGCGAAGGCGCGCGGGAATCAACCGCAGCGAAGGGTTTCGCGTTCGGTCACGATCCAGTCGAGGCGCCGGTCATGCGGCTCGTCCGGCACGGCGTCGATCTCCTGCGCGGCATAGCCGATGCCGATGCTGATGGTGGGAGCGAGCTCCGTGAGGGCCCGGTCGTAATAGCCCTTGCCGTAGCCGATGCGGTAGCCGCGCCGGTCGAAGGCGGCGAGCGGGACGAGCAGGATCGTCGGCTTCACCTCCGGCTCGGCGGGGGAGGGTACGAGCGTGCCAAAGCCGCCGGGGACGATCGGCTCATAGGGTGCCCATCGCCGGAAGATCATGCGCTTCTCGACGATCGCGGGCAGGCAGAGCGGAAGGCCGCGCTGATGCAGCGTTTCGAGGATAGGACGTGGATCGGCCTCCGAGCGCATCGGCCAATAGGCCGAGACAGGGCCGGTGCTACCCTTCCACACCGGCAGGGCCAGCGCATGCGCGGCGATATCGCCATCCCATTCGAGCCGATTGTCGAGATCAAGCGCGTCGCGGCGGCAAAGCGCCTCAGCGCGGAGGATCGCCTTGCGCGGGGAGGGCGTGACCTGCGTGTCGGACGTCATCGTCATAAGGGCTGCGGAGCCACCTCGGCCGTGGAGTTTTGAATCCCGGGACACCTACTAAAGTAGGTGGGCGCCGTGTGTCCGGTTCCGATGGATCCGGTCAGGGACAGCTCCCTAGGGAGTCGTATGGGCCCGGGGAATGCTGTCTCTCACGCACCAGGCAGCCCCGCTTCCTGAATGTAGGGAAGGCGCCGGCAAAGCGCCAGAGGTTCTTTTGCGTTTGCACATCGTTGCCCCTGGCGCGCCCTGTGGGCGGGCCGGCCATGAAAACGTTCATATTTTGGCCGCGGTGCGCTGATGTTATAGACATGCGCGCGACATGTACGGAAACCGGTTTCAACGATGCTTCGTTCTCTCCTAGCCCGCCATCTTTTCCGCCCGGGGCTGGCCGCTTTGGCGCTCTCGGCGGCGCTTGCCGGCGGTGCCGTGCCGGCCTCGGCGCAGGATGCCGCCGATCTGCTCGTCCGCACGACGCGGCTGGAGAATCAGCTGCGCCAGATGTCCGGCCAGATCGAGCAGCTCCAGTTCGAGAACAAGCGGCTGACCGACCAGCTCAGCCGCTTCCAGCAAGACGTCGATTTCCGCCTGAACGAGAAGGGCGGTGGCGGGCGACCGAACGCGGCCACGCCCGGCCCGACCGGCGCGCCGCCTGCCGGCGCAGCGCCTCAGCGCCAGCGCCGCGGCGATGCCTTCGACCCGACGATGCAGCACGGTGCGGCCGGCGCGCCCCAGCAACTCGGCGGCGGGGCGATTGCCGGTATCATCGAGGATGATTACGCGGGCGGCCCGGCGACGGGGCAGCCGCTTGACCTGCAGGGCGTCGGGCGCCCGGTGCCCCAGGGCGGGCTGCCGCAGGACAGGCCGCGCGGCGCGAGCGTTGCCGCCGCGAGCGGTCCGCAGAGCGCCAAGGATGCCTATGACCTCGCCTTCGCCTCGCTCCAGCGCAAGGAGTACGAGCAGGCCGAGATGGGCTTCCGCCAGTTCCTCCAGAGCTATCCGCGCGACCGGCAGGCGGTCGATGCGACCTACTGGCTCGGCGAGAGCTATCTGCAGCGCCAGCGCTACCGCGAGGCGGCCGAGCAGTTCCTGAAGATCTCGCGGGAATCGCCGAAGGCCGCCAAGGCGCCGGAGAGCCTGCTCAAGCTCGGCATGTCCCTTAACGGGCTCGGCGCGAAGGAGCAGGCCTGCGCCACCTATGCCAAGGTCGGCGTCGACTATCCCTCTGCTTCCAATTCCGTGCGCCAGGGTATCGCCCGCGAACGCCGTCGCTCCGGCTGCGCTTGAGCGCGGCTCCGGCCGAGAACGATTTTACGCCGGTCTCGCTTGCCGAGGCCGGCGTTGTCTTTGAGGGGCTGTCGCATGAGGCGGCCTTGCTGGTCGCAGTCTCTGGCGGGCCGGATTCGGTGGCGCTGTTGGCGCTTCTGGCCGCCTGGGTCCAGATGCCGGACCGGCCGCCTCTTCACGCGGCGACGGTCGACCATGGCCTGCGCCCGGAATCAGCGGGCGAAGCTGCCGCGGTGGCAGCGCTCTGTGCAAAACTTGGCGTCGGTCATGCAATCCTGCGCTGGGAGGGGCTGAAACCGGCAAGCGGTGTGCAGGCGGAGGCTCGGCGTGCCCGCTATGCCCTGCTCGCGAACGAAGCACGGCGGCTCGGCGGCGCGACGCTGGTCACGGCGCATACGCTCGACGATCAGGCCGAGACCATGCTGATGCGGCTCGCCCATGGCTCGGGGGCATCGGGGTTGGCCGGCATGCGAGAGCGAAGCGAGGTTACCGGCATCGCGCTGGTCAGACCGCTGCTCGGCATTTCCAAGGCGCGGCTCATCGCGACGGCAGAGGCGCGCGGGCTGCCTTTCGTCCGCGATCCCAGCAACAGCGATCCGCGCTTCGAGCGCGTGCGCTGGCGCGAGACCATGCCGGTTCTGGCGGAGCAGGGACTGACGGCTGAACGGTTCGGGCGATTGGCTGAGCGGATGGCGCGTCTGGACGCAGCTGCTGCCCAGCGGGCTCGCATCGTGCTGGCGGAGATGGTGTTGCCGGCCGGAACAGCGCAAGCCGGGTTGCGCCTGCGCTTTTCCACGTTGATCTCGGAGCCGGACGAGATCGTGTTGCGGGTTCTGGCACTGTCGCTCGATGCGGTCGTGCCGGGAGGAGAGGGGCATGGCCGGCTGGAGCGGCTCGAGGCGTGCGGGGCGGCTCTGACGGAGGCTGCGCGCGCAGGTTCCGCGCTGCGGCGGACCTTGTCGGGCTGCGTTCTCTCGCTCGGTCGGGACGGCGTCCTGGCGCTGCAAGTGGAGCCGCCGCGCAGACGGGGCGTTCACTCTTCGGCGTCATAGTGCCGCCACGCCGTTGCTTTCCCTTGGCAAGGGCGTGTGCGACACCTAAATTGGTCATCGGGAAACTCAAGGCCTCATCCGGTTGGTCCGGCAGGCCCGATCGGACTGGGAATGAATCCGAATTTTCGAAATTTCGCCCTCTGGGTGGTGATCTTCTTGCTGGTCCTGGCGCTCGTCACTCTGTTCCAGAGCCCGAGCCAGCGTACCAGCACCAATGAAATCCCCTATAGCCAGCTGATCAACGAGGCCGAGGCCGGACGCGTGTCGAACGTCGTCGTCGCCGGCCAGGAGATTTCCGGCTCCTTCTCGGATGGTCGCAGCTTCGTGACCTATGCGCCCTATGGCGACCCGAACCTCTTGAAGACCATGGCCCAGAAGGGCGTGCAGGTCTCGGCCAAGGCGCCGTCTGAGGGCACGCCCTGGTTCATGGCACTCCTGGTCAATTCGCTGCCCTTCGTCATCTTCATCGGCCTGTGGATCTTCATGTCCCGCCAGATGCAGAACGGCGCCGGCCGGGCGATGGGCTTCGGCAAGTCCAAGGCCAAGCTCCTGACCGAGGCGCATGGCCGCGTCACCTTCGAGGATGTCGCGGGTATCGACGAGGCCAAGGAAGACCTGCAGGAGATCGTCGAGTTCCTGCGCGACCCGCAGAAGTTCCAGCGGCTGGGCGGGCGCATCCCGCGCGGCGTGCTGCTCGTCGGCCCTCCCGGCACGGGTAAGACGCTCACGGCGCGTGCCGTCGCCGGCGAGGCCAATGTACCGTTCTTCACGATCTCGGGCTCGGACTTCGTTGAGATGTTCGTCGGCGTCGGCGCGAGCCGCGTGCGCGACATGTTCGAGCAGGCGAAGAAGAACGCGCCTTGCATCATCTTCATCGACGAGATCGACGCGGTCGGCCGTCATCGCGGCGCCGGCCTCGGCGGCGGCAATGACGAGCGCGAGCAGACGCTGAACCAGCTCCTCGTCGAGATGGACGGCTTCGAGCCGAACGAGGGCGTGATCATCATCGCCGCGACCAACCGTCCCGACGTGCTCGATCCCGCGCTGCTGCGTCCGGGCCGCTTCGACCGCCAGATCGTCGTCCCGAACCCGGACGTCGCCGGCCGCGAGAAGATCCTGCGCGTCCATGTCCGCAAGGTGCCGATGGCGCCGGATGTCGACCTCAAGGTGCTCGCTCGCGGCACGCCTGGCTTCTCCGGCGCGGACCTGATGAACCTCGTCAATGAGGCGGCGCTGCTCGCGGCCCGCCGCGGCAAGCGCATGGTCACCCATGTCGAGTTCGAGGATGCCAAGGACAAGGTCATGATGGGCGCCGAGCGCAAGTCGATGGCCATGTCCGAGG
>NZ_CAMFKW010000054.1 GCF_945957345.1 uncultured Allobosea sp.
TCGACACCGGCTATCAGGACGCCAAGAAGATCCTGACCGAGCACCATGACGAGTTCGTCGCGGTGGCTGAGGCGCTGCTCGAATTCGAGACGCTGACGGGCGAGGAAATCCGCGACCTGATCGCGGGCAAGCGCCCCTCGCGCGATCTCGACGACACGCCGCATGCCCCACGCGGCTCGGCCGTGCCGAGCGCCGGCAAGGGCCGCAAGCGCGGGGAGCCTGATGCCGGCATGGAGCCGCAGCCGCAGGCCTGAGGCTGGCAGGAATGAATGCAGAAGGGCGGCTGTAAGGCCGCCCTTTTCGTTTCTGCGGATGCGATGTCACGCTCCGTCACAATTTGTGAGAAGGCGGAAAGGTTTTTTGATTATAGAAACGCGCAAAATCAGGCGCTGATCGCCTATCGGAAACACATCATATGACGCGCAAATATTTCGGAACGGACGGCATTCGCGGGCGGGCGAACGGCGTCATCACGCCGGACCTCGCCCTGAAGGTCGGCCAGGCGACGGGCCTCGCCTTTCGCCGTGGCGAGCACCGCCATCGCGTGGTGATCGGCAAGGACACCCGCCTCTCCGGCTACATGATCGAATACGCCATGGTCGCGGGCTTCACCGCGGTCGGAATGGACGTGATGCTGCTCGGCCCGATGCCGACCCCGGCGGTCGCCATGCTGACGCGCTCGATGCGGGCCGATCTCGGCGTGATGATCTCCGCCTCGCACAATGCCTACGAGGATAACGGCATCAAGCTGTTCGGGCCGGACGGCTACAAGCTCAACGACGAGGTCGAGCGCGAGATCGAGGAACTGATCGACGGAGACCTGACCTCCCGGCTCTCCGGATCGCCGAAGCTCGGCCGTGCCAAGCGCATCGACAGCGCCGACGCGCGCTATGTCGAGTTCGCCAAGCGCACCATGCCGCGCAACATGAGCCTGGAAGGCCTGCGCATCGTGCTCGATTGCGCCAATGGCGCCGGCTACAAGGTGGCGCCGCAGGCGCTCTGGGAGCTCGGTGCAGAGGTTATTGTCATCGGCGACGAGCCCGATGGCTTCAACATCAATCGCGATATCGGCTCGACCCACCCGGCGACGTTGGTGGCGAAGGTCCGGGAGTTGCGCGCCGATGTCGGCATCGCGCTCGACGGCGACGCCGATCGGGTGCTGGTTGTCGACGAGCAGGGACAGATCGTCGACGGCGACCAGCTCATGGCCGTGATCGCGCGCTCCTGGCTGGAGGATGGCCGGCTCTCGGCACCTGGCATCGTCGCGACCGTGATGTCCAATCTCGGGCTTGAACGCTATCTGGCGGGCCTGGGTCTGTCGCTGGCGCGCACGGCGGTCGGCGATCGCTATGTGCTGGAGCATATGCGCAACCACGGCTTCAACCTGGGCGGCGAGCAATCCGGCCACATCATCCTCTCTGATTTCGGCACGACCGGAGACGGTCTCGTCGCGGCGCTGCAATTGCTCGCCGTGGTCAAGCGGATGGACAAGCCGGTCTCGGAGGTCTGCCACTGCTTCGAGCCGCTGCCGCAGATTCTCAAGAATGTCCGCTACAAGGCCGGGCGCCCGCTGGAGGAGAAGGCGGTGATCAGCGCGATCGAGGCGGCCAAGCAGCTTCTTGGCGAGAGCGGCCGCCTGGTGATCCGTCCCTCGGGCACCGAGCCGGTGATCCGCGTGATGGCCGAGGGCGACGACCGCGATCTCGTCGAGCGCGCGGTGGACGATGTCGTCGAGGCGGTGACCAAGGCCGCGGCCTGATTGGGGCGCGTCATGCTCGGGCTTGACCCGAGCATCTCCCGCCGGAGGAGGCTCCGGCACTTTCCGGTCATGAGATTCTCGGATCTGCGCTTCACTTCGCCCGAGAATGACGATGAGACCTCACACCACCGACGTCAGGCCGCCATCGACCATCAGCAAATGGCCGTTGACGTAGTCCGAGGCTGCCGAGGACAGGAAGATCGCGGCGCCGGCCAGTTCCTTGGTCTCGCCCCAGCGACCGGCCGGCGTGCGGCTGCAGACCCAGCTGGAGAAAGCCTCGTCGGCAATCAGCGCGGCGTTGATCTCGGTCGCGAAATAGCCGGGGCCGATGGCGTTGGCCTGGATGTTGTGCTTACCGAGCTCGGCGGCGAGGCCCCGCGTCATCATCTTCACCGCGCCCTTGGACGCCGTGTAGGGGATGATGGTGGCACGGCCGAGCTCGCTCATCACCGAGCCGATGCTGATGATCTTGCCGCGCTTGCGCGGAACCATGCGCTTGGTCACGGCCTGGGTGACATAGAACACCGAATGCAGGTTGGTGTTGATCACCTCATGCCAACCCTCGACCGGGAATTCGGTGATCGGCGCGCGCTTCTGCATGCCGGCATTGTTGATCAGGATGTCGATCGGGCCGATCTCGGCCTCGATCATGGCGACGCCGGCCTCGACCGCCTTCTGGTCGGTGACGTCGAAGGGGGCGATGGAGGCCTTGCGGCCGGCGGCCGCCAGAGCCTGCTGCGCGCGTTCGAGCTTAGCCTTGTCGCGCCCGTTCAGCACGACATGGGCGCCGGCATCCGAGAGACCCTCGGCCAGCGCGAGGCCGATGCCCTGGCCCGAGCCGGTGACGAGCGCGATCTTGCCGGCGAGACTGAACAGCGACAGCGACATGGCATATCCTCGCAAAATGCCGGAGGCGGCGATTTCGGTTTGCGCCGTGGGCGCTGCTTTGGGTAAGCAGGTTTCAATCGATTAGACAATGGTGCCGCGCGCCGTCGCGCGGCGATTCCGGGAGCGTCCCATGCGTGCCGTCGTCATCCATGCCGAGAAGGATCTGCGGGTCGAGCCGACGACCGCGCCGGAGCTTGGGCCGCGCGACGTGCGCGTGCGGATCGAGGCCGGCGGCATATGCGGCTCGGACCTGCACTATTACCTGCATGGCGGCTTCGGCACGATCCGCGTCCGCGAACCGATGATCCTCGGCCATGAGATCGCCGGCCGGGTCGAGGCGATCGGCGGCGAAGTCTCGCGGGTGAAGCCGGGCGACCGCGTCGCAGTCAATCCGAGCCGGGCCTGCGGCCACTGCCGCTATTGCCAGATGGGTTTGCAGCAGCACTGCACGGATATGCTGTTCTACGGCTCTGCGATGCGCTTCCCACATGTGCAGGGCGGGTTTCGCGACGTGCTCGTCGTCGAGGAGCGGCAGGCGGTGAAGGTGGCGCCGCGCGTCACCGCG
Source organism: uncultured Allobosea sp. (assembly GCF_945957345.1). Taxonomy (GTDB): domain Bacteria; phylum Pseudomonadota; class Alphaproteobacteria; order Rhizobiales; family Beijerinckiaceae; genus Allobosea. The sequence continues at coordinate 3,213 of NZ_CAMFKW010000054.1, forward strand.
GCCGAGGCCGCCTTCGCAGAGCCGCTTTCGGTCTGCCTCCATGCCGCCAAGCGCGCCGGGCCGCTGCTCGGCAAGCGCGTGCTGGTGACGGGGGCTGGTCCGATCGGCGCGCTGACCATCCTTGCGGCCAAGGCGGCAGGCGCCTCCGAGATCGTCGCGACCGACGTGGTCGATGGGCCGCTGCCGGTGGCGCGCAAGATGGGCGCGACCGCGACGGTCAACGTCGCGGCCGAGCCCGAGCGGCTCAAGGCTGAATACGATGCGGAGAAGGGCGCCTTCGACGTGATGTTCGAGGCTTCCGGCAATCAGCATGCGCTGACGGGTGCCTTCGACGTCGTCCGCCCGGGCGGCGTCATCGTCCAGATCGGCGTCGGCGGCCAGTTCACGCTCCCGATGAACGTCGTCGTGGCCAAGGAATTCGACCTGCGAGGTTCCTTCCGCTTCCATGAGGAATTCGACTGGGCGGTGGCGATGATCGGCTCGGGTAATATCGACCTTTCGCCGCTGCTGACGGCGTCGATCCCGGTCGACCGGGCGGTCGAGGCCTTCGACCTCGCCGCCGACAAGTCGAAGGCGATCAAGGTCCAGCTCGACTTCGCCTGAAGCCTGTCATCCCGTGCGCATCGCGGCGCGAAGTGCCGCGGTGCAGACACGGGACCGCGTGACGAGCAGGCGTCTCTTTCTGATGACGGTCCCGTGTCTGCGCAGCGGTATTCCATGCCGCAGCGCGCACGGGATGCCACTCTTCAGCCGCGGCTGCGCCGGCGCCGCGGAAGCTCCTCCGGCGGGCTGATGGCGAAGCGGCTCCGGCCGTTGCGCTTGGCGACATAGAGCGCCTCGTCGGCGCGGCGCGTGGCCTCGGTCAATGTGTCCTGCGGCTCGAGCAGGGTCGCGCCGATGCTGGTGCTGATCGGGACGGCGGCGCCGCTATCGAGGGTGACCGCATGCTCCGCCGCAGCCGCGACGATGGCTGCGGCAATGGCCGACAATTCATGGCGATCGACATTGTCCAGGAGCAGGATGAATTCGTCGCCGCCCCAGCGGGCGCAGATGTCCCGGTCGCGCAAAAGCGCGGTCATTCGCCGGGCGAGTTCCGCAATGACTTCGTCGCCGCTCTGGTGACCATGGCGGTCGTTGAGCGGCTTGAGATTGTCGAGATCGACCAGTAGCAGGCCGGCTTGATGCCCGGTGCGCCCGGCGCGGCTACGGCTGTTCGCAAAGGCGCGCTCGAAGCCGCGCCGGTTGAAGACGCCGGTCAGCGGGTCGGCATCGGCCAGCCGCTCGAGCTGCTCGGTGCGCTCGCGCACGGCCTCCTCGAGCCGGGCGGTGTTCTCCTCGACGCTGCGAGCCATGGTACCGAAGGCCTGCGACAGCCGGCCGATCTCGTCGCGGCCCGCATCGATGGCGACGGCACGGAACTCGCGGGCGCGGACATGGCTGGCGGCATGCTCGACGCGGGCCAAACGGTCGAGCACGGCACGCTTGAACAGCAGCGTCATCAGGGCCGCCGCCGCCAGCAGGACGGCGCCGAAGAGCAGGCCGAGCGGCAGGAACAGGCTCTTGTCGATGATCCGGTCGATATCCATCACCGTGACGTTGAACCAGCCGAGGCGGTCGAGATAGCCGACGCCGACGAGCACGCGCTTGCCGTCGACCGTCATGAAGCGCGACTGCACGAGATCGTCGCCGGCGCCGACGCGGGCGATCATCTCGCCGAGCAGGCTGCGGTCCGGGTCGTTGTCGACGAGCTGGTAGATCGTCTTCTTGGACGAGATGTCCTTGGTCAGGCTGTGGAAGTCGACGAGGGTCGCGTCGCGATGAGCCTGTACGGCGCCGCTGCGGTCGACGAACATGCTCTGGACGCCGGTCTGCGGGATGTCGACGACCTCGCGGATGAACTGCGTCAGATCGAGCCCCGTGCCGATGATGCCGAGGACGCGACTGTCCTTGCGGATGATGCAGTTGATCCAGACCTTGGTGACGCGGAGATTGTCGTCATGGTCGACATTGAGATGGCAGCCTGAGCCGAGCGCCGCGGTCTTGTAGTACCAGCCGTCGCGCGGGTTGCTGGCCGAGAGCGTATAGCGCTTGCGGTCGCGCTCGTAGCTGTTGTCCTGGTCGTTGAAATAGTAATTGCCCGAGCCGGCAAGCACGGTGAAATAGCTGCGGTCCCGGAAGGACTGGCGGTAATGCTCCAGCTCCGCCAGGCCGCGCTCCGCCTTCTCTGGGTTATCTTCGTTCTCGGCCCAGTCGACGATCGCAGGCGAGCGGGCGACGGTCTCGGCCAGCGAGACCTCGCGCATCAATGCTTCGAGGCCACGATAACGATCGAACAGGATCTGCTTCTCGGCGACGAGCGTCCCGAGCTTCACCACGGTCGCGTCGACGATCCACAGGAAGGCCGCGCCGGCCGGAATGGCGATCGCCACCAGGATGGCGAGCGTCCAGCCCATGACCCGGGCCTTCAGGCTGTGCGTGCGGGGCAGACCGGCTTCGGCCTGTCTCATCGGGTCGGCTTCCTTGCGGGGCAGCGCAAGGTAGGGACCCATCCGTTGCGTAAGCTTTAAGAACGGCTAACGGATCAGCGGCATTCGCTGTCATCTCGTGCGCGTCGCGGCGCGAAGTGCCGCTACGCAGACACGGGATCGTCTCCCGGAAAAGGCGCCTTCTCGTCGCACGGTCCCGTGTCTGCGCAGCAGCGTTTTACGCTGCGGCGCGCACGGGATGACGCGCTTCAGAACAACCCTTCGATCTGCCCCCGCGCATCGATATGGATGCGCTCGGCAGCCGGCTCGCGCGGCAGGCCGGGCATGGTCATGATGTCCCCGCAGATCGCGACGACGAAGCCGGCGCCAGCCGAGAGCCGGAGCTCGCGCAGCGGCACGATGTGGCCGGAGGGCGCGCCGCGGAGCGTCGGGTCGGCCGAGAAGGAATACTGGGTCTTGGCGACGCAGACGGGCAGGTTGCCGAAGCCGGCCTCTTCCAGCTCGGTGAAGCGCGCCTTGAGCCTGGCATCGACGCTGACGCCCTCGGCGCCGTAGATTTCGCGCGCGATCGTCTCCAGCTTCTGCCGCAGCGGCATGGCATCGGGGTAGAGCGGGGCGAAATCGGCCTCACCCTCGTCGGCGAGGGCTGCGACTTTGCGGGCAAGCTCTTCGGTGCCGGCGCCGCCTTCGGCCCAGTGCCGGCAGATCACCGCTTCGACGCCGAGATGGTTGCGGCAATAGTTGCGGATCAATTCGTGCTCGGCGGCGGTGTCCGTGGTGAAGTTGTTGATCGCCACGATCGGCGGCACGCCGAACTTCCTGAGATTGTTGACGTGGCGCGTCAGGTTGGAAAGCCCGGCCTCCAGCGCTTTCAGGTCCTCGCGGCCGAGCGCGTCCTTGGCGAGGCCGCCATGCATTTTGAGGGCGCGCACCGTCGCGACGACGACGGCGGCGGCGGGCTTCAAGCCAGCCTTGCGGCACTTGATGTCGAAGAACTTCTCGGCGCCGAGATCGGCCCCGAACCCGGCCTCGGTGACGACATAGTCGGCAAGCTTCAGCGCGGCCTTCGTCGCGATCACCGAATTGCAGCCATGGGCGATATTGGCGAAGGGGCCGCCATGGACGAAGGCGGGCGTGCCTTCCAGCGTCTGCACGAGGTTCGGCATCAGCGCGTCCTTGAGCAGCACGCTCATTGCGCCTGTCGCCTTGACGTCGGCGGCGGTGACGAGGCGCTTGTCGCGGGTGCGGCCGATGACGATGCGGCCGAGGCGGGCTTCGAGATCGGCGGCGTCGCGCGCCAGGCAGAAGATCGCCATGACCTCGGAGGCGACGGTGATGTCGAAGCCGTCTTCGCGCGGAAAGCCGTTGCTGGCGCCGCCGAGCGAGGAAACGATGGAGCGCAAGGCCCGGTCGTTCATGTCGATGACGCGGCGCCAGGCGATGTGGCGGGTGTCGAGGTCGAGGCCGTTGCCCCAGTAGACATGGTTGTCGATCATCGCTGCCAGCAGGTTATGGGCGCTGGTGATCGCGTGGAAATCGCCGGTGAAATGCAGGTTGATCTGCTCCATCGGCACGACCTGGGCATAGCCGCCGCCCGCGGCGCCGCCCTTCATGCCGAAGCTCGGGCCGAGGGATGGTTCGCGCAGCGCGATCATCGCGCGCCTGCCGATGCGGGAGAGCCCGTCGCCGAGGCCGACGGTCGTCGTCGTCTTGCCTTCGCCGGCCGGGGTCGGGCTGATCGCGGTGACGAGAATCAGCTTGCCGTCGGGCTTGGCCTGGAAACCGGGGATCGCCTGCGTGTCGATCTTGGCGATATACTTGCCGTAAGGGTTCAGGGCCTCGGAGGGGATGCCCGCCTTTTCGGCGATCGTGGCGATGGGCTGCAGCGTGGCTACGCGCGCGATCTCGATATCGGTCGGCATTCGTCCTCTCGGAGCTGTTCCTTTCCGCGTCTCCCGAGCGCGGAACCGGGCGGACACTGGCGCGAAAACCCCGCCGCCGCCAGCGCTTTTGCCGGTGGGTCGGGCATGATGCACAAGCCGATATGTCTTTTGACATGCGCGGGAACCGCGGCGCCTGTTACTCGTTTGGAAGTGGTTCAAGGGCTGCATGTGGCGGCCCGTGAAGCCTGCGCCGGGAGCGCGGCTTCTCGTTCCGGTCGGTTGGGGGATACGACCTTGGAGAAGCGAACCTGGCCCGTCGGGCAGGGCGAGATGGCGGAGCGGCTGCGCGGCTGGGACGGCCGCGAGACCGCACTTGGGCCACCGGGTGATTGGCCAGCCGTATTGCGCGATGCCTTGCAGCTCGTCCTGCTATCTCCGGCCGCGATGACCCTGCTCTGGGGCCGGCCGGGGCTGATGCTGTACAACGATGCCTATGCGATCATCGCCGGGGCGCGGCATCCCGCAGGTTTCGGCATGAGTGTCTTCGAGGCCTGGCCGGAGGTCGCCGATTTCAACCGCGCGGTGATGGAACGCGTCTTCGCTGGCGAATCGCCTTCCTATCGCGACCTGCCTTTCGTGTTCTACCGCAACGGCACGGCTGAGGATGTCTGGCTGAATGTCGATTACAGCCCAGTCCTCGATGCGGCCGGCGAGGTCGGTGGCGTGCTCGCCATCGTCACCGAGACGACCGAGCGTATGCAGGCCGAGAAGACCTTGCGCCGGCGCGAGGCAGAGCTTGCGCAGGTCCAGAAGATCGGCGGAGTCGGCGGGCTGGAGGTCGATCTGCGTTCGGGGTTCCGCAACCGTCGCTCACCGGAATATCTGCAGATTCACGGGTTGCCGCCGGAGGCCGTGCAGGAAACCCATGAAGACTGGGTCAGGCGCATCCATCCCGAAGATCGGGCGATGGTCGTGGCGCATTTTCAGGAGGCGGTGCAGGGAAGTGCCACGGCTTATCAGGCCGAGTACAGGATCATCAGGCCGTCGGACGGGCAGGTGCGCTGGATTGCGGCGACGGCGCAGATCGAACGTGGCGAGGGCGGCGAACCGCTGCGGCTGATCGGGGCGCATCGCGACGTCACCGAGCGCAAGGAGGCAGAGGCCGAGCAGCGCCTGCTGATGCAGGAACTGGCGCATCGCGTGAAAAACACGATGGCGATGATCCAGGCGCTGGCTTCCCAGACATTGCGCAGCGCCGGCACGCTCGAGGCGGCGCGCGAGACCTTCAGCGCACGGCTCGCGGCGCTGGCGCGCGCACATGACCTGCTGGTCGGCGGCCGGCGGGCGGATGCCACGGTCAATGACATCGCACAGAGTATCATCGCCCTGCAGGGCGATGCGGGGCGTTTCCGCATCGCGGGGGAGGAGGTCGTGCTGGGGCCGAAAGCGGCGCTGGCGCTGACGCTCATCCTGCACGAGCTCGCCACGAACGCCGTGAAATACGGAGCGCTCTCCAACGATACCGGTGTGGTTTCGCTGAGCTGGGGCGTCGGGGAGATCGAGGGCGTTCGGCAGTTCCGCTTGCGCTGGCGCGAGAGCGGCGGCCCGCCGGTTGCGCCGCCGTCGCGGAAGGGCTTCGGCTCGCGCCTGATCGAGCGCTCCTTCCCGGCGGCGCGTACCGGCACGGCCAGCGCCTATCTCCCCGAAGGGCTCGTCTTTACGCTGGACGCGCCCTTCGATGCATTGGGCGGCGCCTGATGCCAGGCGCTGCGCGTCGGGTCAGCCGGCGAGATGCGCGTTCTGCGGAAACAGGAATTTCCGCGCCTCGGCGTCGAAATCCGTCTTGAAGGCGAACTGGTCCTTCAGAGCGACGGCACGCTGCGCGGCGGGGCGGGCCGATATCTCGTCGAGATGACGCTTCACATGCGGGAACAACTCCGGCCAAGTCTCGCCGACGGCGAAGGAGAGCCGCGTCGCCCAGCCCCAGATCGACATGTCGACGAGGGTGTAGCGATCACCGAGCATGTAGGGTCGGTCTGCGAGCAGGTCGTTGACGATGCCCCAGTGCCGTTCGGCCTCGCGGGCATAGCGGTTGATGGCATAGGGCAGCTTCTCCGGGGCGAAGCGGCTGAAATGCACGGCCTGGCCGCAATAGGGGCCGATGCCGGTCGCGACGAACATCAGCCAGGACAGCATCTCGCCGCGCGCCTTCGGCGTGTCCTCGGGCAGGAACTTTCCGGTCTTCTCGGCGAGATAGAGCAGGATCGCATTGGAATCGAAGACGGTGACGTCGCCATCGGTGAGAGCAGGCGTCTTGGCATTGGGGTTGATAGCCAGGAATTCCGGCTTGAACTGGTCGCCCTTGCGGGTGTCGACCGGCACCATCTCGTAGGGCAGGCCCGCCTCCTCCAGGAAAAGCGCGATCTTCGCCGGGTTCGGCGAGGGGTGATAGTAGAGCTTGATCATCGGGGTCTCCTCGCAGGTGTCAGACCTGCCTCAGTCCGGCGACATAGGAAACGAGATCGGTCAGCGCGGCAATGGTCGCATCGGCCCGGAAGCCGAGCTGCTCCGGTTGCATCCGGAGCGCCTTGAACATCAGTGCGGGGTCGATGGTTGTGGCGGCGGCGAGCTCGCTACGCAGTCTGTCGGCCGGGACGCGCTCGATGCGGGCGACATGGAAGCCATGCGCCTTGGCGCCGGCGATGTCGAACCCGTTGGAGGAGACGAAGAGGATCTCGTCGCGGGCGAGGCCCAGCCGCTTCTCGACATGGGCATAGCCGCGCGGATCGGGTTTGTAGACGCCGATCTCGTCGACGCTGATCACGATCTCCAGCAGGTCGGTAATCCCGGCATGGGCGACGAGCCGCTTCAGCATGTCCGGGCTGCCGTTGGAGAAGATGGCGAGGCGGTGCGAGGCGAGCCCTTCGAGCGCCGCGCGGGCCTCGGGGTAGAGCAGCAGCGCATCGTAGGCGGCGGCGATCTTGGCGACGAGCTCGGGCGAGGAGGCCAGGCCGAGCGTCCTGAGTGTGAAATCCAGGGAGTCGCGGGTGACGGTCCAGAAATCTTCGTAGCGGTCCATCAGGGCGCGCAGCCAGGTGTATTCGAGCTGCTTCAGGCGCCAAATCTGGGTGATCGTCGCGCCATATCCGGGAAAGGCTGCGTCGGTAACGGCTGCGACCGACTGGACGTCGAAAAGCGTGCCATAGGCATCGAAAACCAGCGCCTTGATCGACATGCCTCTCCTCCCTGGTGATCCCCAACCTTCTTAACACTCGCATCCGCGCCGTGCCGCGTGGTATCCGCACAAGCACATTTCACCCTTGCCGACAGGTCAAGCCGATGCCACCTCGCCCCGTGATGCTGATGATCCTCGATGGCTGGGGCTGGCGCGAGGAGAGGGAGAACAACGCCGTCAAACTCGCGAACACGCCGAATTTCGACCGGCTCTGGGCTGCGAACCCGCATGCCTTCCTGCACACCTCCGGACTTGATGTCGGCTTGCCGCCGGGACAGATGGGCAATTCCGAGGTCGGCCATCTTAATCTCGGCGCGGGCCGCGTGGTGATGCAGGACCTGCCGCGCATCAACCAGGCGATCGCCGACGGCTCGATCGCCGGAGCCCTTGAAGTGACCGGCCTCGTCGCCGCACTGAAGGCGAGCGGCGGAGCCTGCCACCTGCTCGGCCTCGTTTCGCCGGGCGGCGTCCATGCCCATCAGGACCATGCGGTCGCGCTTGCCCGCATCCTGACCGCGCAGGGCGTCACCGTGCACGTCCATGTCTTCACCGACGGGCGCGATACGCCGCCGCAATCGGCGGCCGATTACGTGAAAGCCTTTGCCGCCGCGCTGCCGGCCGGCGCTTCCATTGCCAGCATCTCCGGGCGCTACTACGCGATGGACCGCGATAATCGCTGGGAGCGGGTCGAGAAGGCCTGGCGCGCGATGGTGCTGGGGGATGGCGAGCGCTTCCCGGATGCGCAGGCCGCGATCGCCGCGGCTTACGCGGAGAACGTCACCGACGAGTTCATCCTGCCGGCTGCGATCGGGGGGTATGCCGGGATGAAGGACGGCGACGGTTTGCTCAGCTTCAATTTCCGCTCGGACCGCATCCGCGAGATTCTCGCCGCCGTGCTGGAGCCGGATTTCGCCGGCTTCGTCCGTCCGCGGCGGCCGGAGCTGGTCAAGGCGGTCAGCATGACTTCCTACAGCGCCGAGCTCGACAAGATCATGCCGATGCTCTTCGCCCCGCAGACCCTGGCCAACGGGCTCGGCGAGACTGTCGCCAAGGCCGGCAAGACGCAGGTCCGCATGGCTGAGACGGAGAAATACCCGCACGTCACCTATTTCTTCAATGGCGGCGAGGAGACGCCTTATCCAGGCGAAGACCGGGTGATGGTGCCATCGCCCAAGGTCGCGACCTATGACCAGCAGCCGGAGATGTCGGCGCCGGAGCTGACCCGAAAGGCGGTCGAGGCGATCGATTCCGGCCGCTACGACCTCGTCGTGCTGAACTTCGCCAATCCCGACATGGTCGGCCATACCGGCGTGCTGGCTGCGGCGATCAAGGCGGTCGAGACGGTGGATGCAGGGCTCGGCGCCATCGCCGAGGCGATCGGGCGGCAGGGCGGGGCGCTGCTGGTCACGGCCGACCATGGCAATGCCGAATTGATGGTCGATCCGGTGACCGGCAAGCCGCACACGGCCCACACCACCAATCCGGTGCCGCTGATGCTGGTCGGCGGGCAGGGCAAGGGGCTGGCCGACGGGCGCCTCGCCGATATCTCGCCGACGCTGCTCGCGCTGATGGAGTTGGCGCAGCCGGCCGAGATGACCGGCCAGTCGCTGCTGCGCTGACAAACGCAAAACGGCGCGGGATGTCCCGCGCCGTTTCGTATCCTTGTCCGATCGTTCCGATCAGTACTTGCGCACCACCGGCGGCGGGGCGTAGGCGACCGGCTCCGGCGTGCCGCAGCAGTTCGGGTCGCCGAAGTTCCAGCGCATGCCGATGCGGAAGTCGTGGCTCTCGATGTCCTTGGCCTTGAGCGGACCCTGGATCTGGCCGGTGAAGGCGTTGATCAGGCGGCCCGACTGGCCGTCGCCCAGGTTCAGGTAGCGATAGCCGACTTCGAGGGTCAGGTTCTTGTTCACTTCGTAGCCGACGCCGGCCATCAGGGCCCAGGCCAGATCGGTCTTGCTGCCGCTATTGGCATAGCCCAGCGTCGCACCGTTGAAATTGCCGGTCAGAGCGCCCTGATCGGTCAGCCCGCTGATGCGGTTCTGCGCGAAGCCGATGCCGGCGCCGATATAGGGCGTCAGGCAGTTCCAGGTGCCGAGATCGAAATAGCCGTTGAACAGCGTGACCAGCGAGGTCAGGTTGCCCTTGTAGGTGTTGGTCTGGAAGCCGTTGTTGAACGGGTTGAAGACGATGTCGTTCACGCCGATCTGGCCGGCACCGCGATATTCGCCGGTGACGTCGAAGCGCAGCCAGTTGTTGAAGCGGTAACCGACGCCGAGGCCGCCGAAGAAGGCCGCGTTGTCGGTCTTGCCGAAGAAGGCCCCGCCGAACTGGGCGACGTCGTCCTGATGGTATTTGCCGACGCTCTGAACGCCGACGCCGATATCGCCGCGCAGATAGATGCCGCTGGAGATCGTGCCCTTGAGACCGAGCGGTTCCGGCGGCGGGGGAGGCGGCGCATAGGCGAGATCGGCCGCCTGGGCCGCGGCGGAGACGCCGAGGGCCAGGCCGCCCGCCAGCGCGAGAGTTTTCAGGCTGCCCATGGCAGTGTCCTTCGCGTTTGCGCGGCGCAGAGAACGCAGCCCGCGCGTGTTACCAACGGGAAGGACCATGCCAGCGATTTCTTAAATGACACTTAACCTTAAGCGCTAACCTTACCGGTGACTGAACAACGTCGGACGGGGCGTCTTTCGGCGCTGGCAAGCGGCGGGATCGGGCCGGTGATGTGATCGCCTAGTCAGTCGATTCGCCCTTCGCCGAGCGGGTGAGCTTGCGCGCCTTGGCGGCCATCTGTTCGAACTCGTCGCGGATCGCCTCGAGCTTGTCCTCGTCGAGTTCCTCCAGATCGAGCAGTTCCTCGCGGGCGCCCTCCAGCCGGCAGATCAGTTCGTCGAGCTTGATCTGCATCGCCGCGGTGTCGCGGTTCTGGCTGTTCTGGATGATGAAGACCATCAGGAAGGTGACGATGGTCGTCGAGGTGTTCACCACCAACTGCCAGGTGTCGTTATAGCCGAAGAACGGGCCGGAGAGCGCCCAGAGCACAATCAGCGCCGCAGCTCCGATGAAGGTCTGCGGCTTCCCAGTCCAATGCGCGATGGATTGCGAGAGGCGGGTGAAGAACGAGCGGTCGCTCTGCGGCATGCGGCGCTTGGCCATGGAACGATCCCCCCGAGGCCGGTTGAAGCTGTGCTCTCAACGCGGAGGAGGCGGTGGCCGTTCCGTAGTGGCGTGCCTAGAGCATTTCCGACGGATATGGAGCCGCCGGAAATGCTCTAGGCTTCTATTCTTGCGCAATTCCGGACGCAAAACCGCTTCGCAATTTTGCTGGAATTGCTCTACGCCGTCAGGCGCTCGGCATGCCAGGCGATGTGCTGGGCCATGAAGGTCGAGATGAAATTGTAGGAGTGGTCGTAGCCGTCGCGCATCGTCAGCTGGAGCGGGATGCCGGCAGCGGCGCAGGCGATGTCGAGAAGCTGCGGGCGCAGGCCCTCTTCCAGGAAGCCGTCCGCGGTGCCCTGATCGATCAGTAGATCGCGGACACGGTGGCCGTCGGCGATCAGCAGGGTCGAGTCATAGGCGCGCCATTTGGTCTCGTCCGACCCCAGGTACTTCTCCAGGGCCGGTCGCGACCAGCCGGCGGTCGAAGGCTGGGCGATGGGCGCGAAGGCGGAAACGGAACGGTAGCGGTCGGGGTTCTTCAGGGCGAGCGTGATCGCGCCATGGCCACCCATGGAATGGCCGAAGATGCCTTGGCGTTTCATGTCGACCGGGAAATGTCGGCTGATCAGCTCCGGCAACTCGTCCCGGATATAGGTCTCCATGCGATAGTTCTTCGCATAGGGTTCTTGCGTCGCGTCGAGATAGAAGCCGGCGCCGCAGCCGAACTGCCAGTTCTCCGGCTCGTCCGGCACGCCTTCGCCGCGCGGGCTCGTATCCGGGCAGACGATCGCGATGCCGTTGGCGGCGGCGGCGGCGCGATACTCGCCCTTGTCCATGACGTTCTGGTGCGTGCAGGTCAGGCCCGAGAGATACCAGAGCAGGGGAACCGGCGCGTCCTCGATCTGGTGCGGCAGGTAGATCGCGAAGGTCATCGGGCAGGCGCAGGCGGCGCTGTCATGCCGGTAGACACGCTGCGACCCGCCGAAGGCCTTCGAGGAGGAGAGGAGTTCCATTGGGCGGTTCCTTCAGAGGTTTGGCACGACGCTTGTAATTCCGGGGCGACCGAAGTCCGAATCCGGAACCCACGACCGGGCCAGGGCTTGTCCGGTCGGCTTATTCAAGCGTCGTGCCCAGTCGTGGGTTCCGGGTTCAGCGCTTTGCGCTGCCCCGGAATGACAAAGGCCGTGCTTCAGTGCCCGCCGAATGAGGCGGTGGAACGGCGCCTCAGTAAACCACCACGCTGCGGATCGACTTGCCCTCATGCATCAGGTCGAAGCCGGTATTGATCTCGTCGAGCGAGAGCTTGTGGGTGATCAGGTCGTCGATGTTGATCTTCCCCTCCATGTACCAGTCGACGATCTTCGGCACGTCGGTGCGGCCGCGCGCGCCGCCGAAGGCGGTGCCCTTCCAGACGCGGCCGGTGACGAGCTGGAACGGGCGGGTCGCGATCTCCTTGCCGGCTTCGGCCACGCCGATGATGATCGATTCACCCCAGCCGCGATGGCAGCATTCCAGCGCCTGGCGCATGACATTGGTGTTGCCGGTGGCGTCGAAGGAGAAATCGGCGCCGCCGCCGGTGAGGTCGACGATCGCCTGCACGACCTTGTCGTTGCCGATCTCGGCCGGGTTGATGAAATCGGTCATGCCGAACTTGCGCGCCATCTCCTGCTTGGCCGGGTTGATGTCGACGCCGATGATCTTGTCGGCGCCGACCATGCGGGCGCCCTGGATGACGTTGAGGCCGATGCCGCCGAGGCCGAAGACCACGACGTTCGCGCCCGGCCAGACCTTGGCCGTGTAGATCACCGCGCCGATGCCGGTCGTCACGCCGCAGCCGATATAGCAGATCTTGTCGAAGGGCGCGTCCTCGCGGACCTTGGCGAGCGCGATCTCGGGCAGCACGGTGAAATTCGCGAAGGTTGAGCAGCCCATGTAGTGGAAAACCTCGCCGCCGTCGCAGGAGAAGCGGCTCGTGCCGTCCGGCATGACGCCTTGCCCTTGAGTGGCGCGGATCGAGGTGCAGAGATTGGTCCGGCGCGACAGGCAGGACTTACAGCTGCGGCATTCCGGCGTGTAGAGCGGGATGACATGGTCGCCGGGCTTCAGCGAGGTCACGCCGGCGCCGACCTCGCGCACGATGCCGGCGCCCTCATGGCCGAGGATCGCCGGGAATTTGCCCTCCGAATCCAGGCCTGAGAGCGTGTAGGCGTCGGTGTGGCAGATGCCGGTCGCCATGACCTCGACCAGGACCTCGCCGGCCTTGGGGCCGCCGATCTCGATGGTCTCGATGGTGAGCGGCTTGCCGGCTTCCCAGGCGACGGCTGCACGGGTCTTCATCGGGTATTTCCTTCCTTGCGGATGTTCATTTCAGATAGGGGCGGATAACCCGCATGATCGCGGCGATCTCATCGTCCTCGGCTTCCGCCTGCGCCGCCTCGGCCGGGCGGGCCATGGTCTCGCGCAAGTGGCTTTCCAGCACCTCGGCCATCAGCCCGGTCGCCGCGCCGCGCAGCGCCGCGAGCTGCTGGAGCAGAGCGCCGCATTCGTCGCCGCGTTCGACCGCGGCGATCAGGGCGTCGGTCTGTCCCCTGATCCGGCGCAGCCGCGTGACCGCGCGCTTCTTCTCTTCCGGCGTATGAGGCATGGGCACCAAGGCTCCGATTGCCGCGACGCTATGGTACTGAGGGGGAGTATGTCAACGCGCTCGACCCGGCTGAAACGAAAAGAGCGGCAGCGTCGCCGCTGCCGCTCTCCCGCCGATGGGCTATCGGGTCGTTCAGAAACTGTAGCCGAGCTTTACCTTGACGAGGTGCTGGCTGAAATTGGTCAGGTCGAGATCGCCGGGCTGGCCCTTGGCCTTGCCGGCGACCTGGACGTTGTAGGCGGCTGAAAGCGCGAGCTGCTTGGTCGCCTGCCAGAACACGCCAGGGCCGACGAAGGTGGCGTAGCCCGCCTCCTTGCCGAAGCCGAGCTCGTTATGGGCGCGCATATGGCGGACCTCGCCGCTGAGATAGAGCCCATCGGAAACTTGCCAGGCGAGCGAGCCGGCGATGGTGAGGGTGGAGGAACGCTGATAGGGCGAAGGGCCGGTCCAGGTCAGGTCCTGCGAGAGGTTGAGCCCGGCATAGAGTGTGTTCGCGATCAGCGTCTTGTCGGCGAAAAGACGGATGCCGGTATTGTAGGTGGTGAAGCGGGGCGCGCCGTCCGGATCGGTGCGGTTGAAGCTGGGATCGATGACCAGCGTCAGGCCCAACCCGTGCATGTCGCGGCCGAGCAGCTTGTACTTCATCTCAACGCCGGCGCCGAAGGCGCGCGAATCGGCGCTGACGCCGCCCGCCGAGGCGCTGGTGATATTGCCCAGCACGTAGGGACCGACCTCGAAACAGGGGAACAGGCCGTAGGAGCCCTGCAAGGTCAGGCCGTGGCCGTTAGAGCTGCCGCCGCGGGTGCCGAAGGCGCCGCCATAGGTCAGGCTCGGCCCGAAGGAGCCGACATCGGCGACATCCGAGCCGGTGGTGAAGCCGAAGGCGTCGGTCGGAATGCCCTCGCTCTCCGTGCAAGCCGAGATGGCCGGAGCCGGTGCGGCGGGGGCACCTTTGCGGGAGGGCAGGTCGGCTGCAAGGGCCGGGACCGACGCGGCAGCGGCGATCAGGGCAAGGGCGATGGCTTTCAAAGACATGCGGTGCTCCAGGCGGACGTCCGATCAGTAGGCTATTGCAAGTCGATTGCAATAGTTACTTTATCCATGGATGAAGCATCTCGCGAACGTCCTTCCGGCGCGATATGAGAGTCATATGGATTTGCGCAATCCAACCCGCTGTTGTTGCGCTGCAACAGTCAGGGCTTCGGCAGATGCGAGAGCCGCTCCAGGGCGCGCGGCGCGATTTCGGCGAGCGCGCTGATCGGTTTCCAGGCGGCGGCATGGACCTCCTCGACCTGCGCGACCAGCGGCAGGGCCGGATCGGCAACGAAGAGATATTGCAGGTCGTGATGGATATGGGCGGGTTCGCCGCGCGACGGCTTGCCCGGCACATCGTGGCTGTCGATGGTGAAGGGCAGGTCGCCGCCCTGATGCCAGGGATGGAGCTCAAGGCCCTGCACGCCGGTTTCCTCGATCGCCTCGCGCGCCGCCGAGAGATGGAACTGCTCCGCCTCCTCCCAATGGCCGCCGGGCTGGAGCCAGCGGCCGATCACGACATGGTCGATCAGCAGGACCTGCGCGTGGTCGGGCGAGAGCACGAAGGCGCTGGTGGTGAGATGGCCGGGGAACGTGTCGCGCCGGTCGAGCGCGTGCCCCTGCGCCATCTGCCAGCGCAGCAGCGCGAGATGCTCGCGCGAATTCGCGATCTCGGCGCGATAGCGCTCGACGGCGCGGGACAGATCGTTGCGGAAATCCATGGGGTCAGCGTGTTTCGAGCGGCAGGCGGTAGGATTCGAAATGCCCGTTCTTCGGGCCGTCATAGCCGATCAGGACCGCGAGGCCCTTGCCGTCTTGGGGAAGCACGGTCAGGGATTCCGCCTTATCGTCGCCGCGACCGGGCAGATCGCCGAGCGGAGTCGCAAGATCGGGTTTGGCAGGGTCGACCAGCAGCAGGGAATAGGGAAGGGATTGTTCCTGCGCCGGACCCAGCAGGGCGAGCAGGCGGCCATCGGGCAATGGCGCTAGATCGCGGATGCCGCGATTGCCGCCAGCCGGCAGTTCGAACACCCGCGGGGCTTCGGTCGCCGGAGCATGGCCCGGCGCGAACAGGGCCTTGAGCGAGGCGCCGACGAGGAAGCCACGATTGCCGAGTGAGGGCGCGCGCAAGCCCGCCCAGAGCGTGTCGCCGACAACCGCGATGCCTTCGACATTCATGCCGTTGTCGTCCATCAGGCTCTTGCCGAAGAAGGTGCCGGCGGGGCCGGCCGCGCGCAGCATGTCGCTCAGGCGATAGGTCAGTTCGACCTTGCCTGCGGGTGAGCCCTCGGCATCGACCTTGATCCGGGCGAGATGAAAGGCCGAGAGGCGGAACTCGCCCTTCCTGCGCGAGCAGCCATGCGAGCCCGCCACATAGAAGGCGCCATCGGCATAGGCGACGGCCTCGCCGTCGAGTTCGGCGAAGCGGCCGGGCGCCTTGCAGATGCCCTGCGGCGGCTGGCCGAGCGTGTCGGGGGAAGCATCGTCGCCGACGATGGGCAGGGTCGCATCCGGAATGATCCGGTTCTCGGCGATGCGGGCGAATTGGGCGAAAGAGCCCTCGTCATTGATCAGCAGGCAGCGCTGCGTGCCATTGGCGGCGGGCATGCAGGCGAGGCCGCTGACGTCCCGCGCCGGCTTGCCCGGCTTCTTGCCGGCGAAGTCGCCGAGCGTCCTGAAGCGCTGTTCCGGCGCGAGCGTCGCGGCCTGCGTGAGGGAGGCGCCGAGCAGGGCTGCGGCAACGAGAGAAGCGAGTAGGCGGTAGCGCATCGGGCGAATCCGAAAGGAGAGGCGCGGATTGAGCGCGTCCGCCCGATGGATGTCAAAGCGCGGCATCGCGATCCCTATGGGATCTTGATGCTCCCACCCCCTGCTTCGTCTCGAACCACTATGGCGCCCTCCCTAGCTTGTCGGGGCGGTCCTTGGAGACCGTTCGGGAAACAGGATGATGTTCAGTATCCCTCGCAAATCCTTCGGCGGCCCGCTCCAGTTCCTGGTCGGGCGCGATGCGGAAGGCCACTGGCTTGCGGTCGAGACGCATGGCCGTGGCGGCGGCATGTTCTGCGATCGCGGCGCCGCGCTGCGTTACGCCGTGTTCGAGACCGGGCACCGGGCGCGTGCGGTCCGGGTGACCGCCAAGACGCTCTCGCTACTCTGAGGCCAGGCCATGAATCACTGGCTTCACGGCATGTTCACTGCGCTGGTTACGCCCTTCGATGAGGAGGCGATCGACTATGGCGCGCTGGAACGCCTCATTCTCTGGCAGATCGCGCAGGGCGCCGACGGCATCGTGGTCGGCACGGCGACGGGCGAAAGCCCGACGCTGAGTGGTTCGGAGCGGGAAGCGCTCTGTGCAGCCGCCCGCCGCATCGCGGGCCGGCATTATCCGGTGATCGCAGCCGTCGGCAGCTATTCGACCGCCGGGACGGTCGCCGAGATCGTCGCCGCCGAGAAGGCCGGTGCCTCGGCTCTGCTGCTGCGCATGCCCTATTACAACCGGCCGACGCAGGCGGGGCTCGCGGCCCATGCGCTGGCGGCGGCGCAGGCAACCGGGCTTGAGATCATCCTCGACAACGACCCGGATCGCTGCGGCGTCGAGATCGCGGCAGAGACGCTGCAGGTGCTGGAGGGAGCAGCTAACATCGTCGGTATTCTGGAGCGGCGCGGCAATCTCGTCCGCTGCGACCGGATCGCCCGCTTGCGCGACCGCCGCTTCATGCGTCTGACTGGCGCCGCCGACACCATTCCGGCTTACCTGCTCGCCGGTGGATGCGGGGCGATCACCAGCGTCGGCAATCTCGCGCCGCATTGGCTGGCGCGGCTGGAGAGCGCTGCGCGTTCCGAATCCTACGGGCAGGCGCAGATCCTGCAGCGGCGGCTCATTCCCTTGCTCGACCTGTTGGCGCGCGAGCCAGATCCCGTCCTGATCAAGCTCGCCCTGTCGATGCTGCATCCGGAGGTCGGCGCCGCCTGCCGCGCGCCGCTCGCACCGCCGCGCCCGGAATGCGTGCCCCTGCTTTGCGATGCCATCGAGGACTTGCCGCATCCCTTGGCCGGCATGGCGATGAAGGCAGCGCGCGACGGTGTGGCGGCGCTCGGTCGCGCCTGAACCTGCGGCGGGCATCGCGACGCCCGCTGTGAACCGGATGGAGGTTCCCATGACCACAATCGGCGCCTATCGCCGCCGCCGGGAAGCAATCTACCGGCATGTCCGCGGCGTTTCGGCCGGCGGTTGGAAGGCAGACCTGCTGCATCTGTTCGGCTCGGTCGTCCTGCTCGCCATCCTTATCGGCGCGCGCGTCTGGTGGCATCTGCACTGAGTCACGCAAATGAAAAGGGCGCCGCGATGCCGCGACGCCCTTTCGAAGTCATCGATCGGAGCCGAATTCAGTTCAGCTTGGCGTAGGCCGGGACGGTGAGGAAGTCCTCGAAATTCGGCGCCAGCGAGAGCGTCTCGAACAGCGCGATCGCCTCGGGGAATCGGCCCTTGGCATAGTTCTCAGGCCCGAGCTCGCCCTTCACGCGCTCCATCTCCTCGGGCAGGCAACGCTTGAACAGGGCCGCGTCGGCCTTGACCCCGCCGTCGAGATCGACGCCGTACTGGCAGAACTGCCAGATCTGGGCGCGGCTGATCTCTGCAGTCGCGGCGTCCTCCATCATGTTGTAGATCGGCACCGCACCGCGGCCACGCAGCCAGGCTTCGATATACTGGACGCCGACGCGGATGTTCTCGCGGAAGCCTTCCTCGGTGCGGGTGCCCTGGTGGACTTCCAGCAGGTCCTTCGCGCCGATGCTCACGTCCTCGCGCTTCTTGCCGAGCTGGTTGGCCTGCGGCATCAGCCGGTCGAAGACCTCCATCGCGACCGGGACGAGGTCGGGGTGAGCGACCCAGGTGCCGTCATGGCCGTCGCTGGCCTCGCGCTCCTTGTCGGCCTTGACCTTGGCGAAGGCGGCGGCATTGGCTTCCGGGTTGTTCTTGACCGGGATCTGCGCCGCCATGCCGCCCATCGCGAAGGCGCCGCGCGTGTGGCAGGTCTTGATCAGCAGCAGCGAATAGGCGCGCAGGAAGGCCTTGGACATCACGACCTGCGAACGGTCCGGCAGGACATAGGCCTTGTTGCGGGCGAGCTTCTTGATGAAGGAGAAGATGTAGTCCCAGCGGCCGCAATTCAGGCCGGCCATGTGCTCGCGCAGCTCGTAGAGGATCTCGTCCATCTCGAAGGCTGCGGGCAGGGTTTCGATCAGGACGGTGGCCTTGATCGTGCCGTTCTTGAGGCCGAGCGCCGACTGGGCGGCGACGAAGACGTCGTTCCAGAGCCGCGCCTCGAGATGGCTCTCCAGCTTCGGCAGGTAGAAATACGGGCCGGAGCCGGCGGCCAGCGCAGCCTTGGCGTTGTGGAAGACATAGAGGCCGAAATCGACCAGGGAGCCCGAGGCTTCCTCGCCGTCGATCTCGATATGGCGCTCCGGCAGATGCCAGCCGCGCGGGCGGATGATCAGGACGGCGGGCTTGTCCTTGAGCTTGTAGTCCTTGCCGTTCGACGGATCGGTAAAGTCGATCTTGTTCGCCCAACGGTCGCGGAGATTGATCTGGCCTTCGATCATGTTGGCCCAGACCGGCGAGGAGGCATCCTCGAAATCGGCCATGAAAACCTTCGCGCCGGAATTGAGCGCGTTGATGATCATCTTGCGGTCGACGGGGCCGGTGATCTCGACGCGGCGGTCGAGGAGGTCGGCCGGGATCGGCGCGACGGTCCAGTCGCCCTCGCGGATATGCCTGGTCTCGGCCAGGAAGTCCGGCGTCTCGCCGGCATCGAAGCGCTTCTGGCGCTCGGCACGCAGCGCGAGCAGGCGCTTGCGCGTCTCGTTGAAGCGGCGATGCAGGTCGGCGACGAATGCGAGCGCCTCAGTGGTGAGGATCTGCTCGAAGCCGGGCTGCAGGGCGCCCTTGACGACGACGCCGGCCGGCAGTGCGAGAGTGGGGGTGTCCGACATGGATGGTCCTCCGATCAGGTTGAAGCCATCATTCCGTGAAATTGCGCTTTGCAAAATCCGGAAAAAATGACGATCACTTGTTCTCTGTCGAGAATAATCCTGTTTTCGAGCACGATGCCGTTTATGCTCTCAATGGTTGTATTGCGGCCGCGGTAAACGCATAATGACGTAACGGCAGAGTCTTTCGCGTCAAAATGTGCAGATAGGCACGACTTCCATAAATCGATTTCAGTAATTCGTAAGCTCCGGCCGCCAACGCTTCCAGGGTCGAATGCGGCAATCCGGCTCTGGATGAGACAGATGATGAAAATCGGCTCCCTGCCTGGGATGTTCAGGCGCTTCGGCGAGGATCGGCGCGGCAACGTGGCGATGATGTTCGGGCTCGCGCTGGTTCCGCTGCTGGGCGTGATGGGCGTCGCCATCGACTATTCCCGCGCCAGCAATGCCCGCCAGGCCCTCAATTCGGCAATCGACTCGGCGGCGCTGATGGCGGCGCGTGACGCCCAGAAGTTGACGGACGCGCAGGTGATCGCCCGCGTCAACGCCTGGATCAGCGACAACCTGCCTGCCGACGTGAAAGGCCAATATACCGGTGCCACCGTGACGATCGATCGCACGGCGCGGACGATCAAGATCGACGCTGCCGCCAGCGTGCCGACGACGATCTCCAACATTCTCGGCAAGACCGCGCTGCCGGTCGGCAGCAGCAGCCAGTCGACCTGGGGAACCAACACGATCGAGCTCGCGCTGGTGCTCGATAATACCGGGTCGATGTCGCAGAACGGCAAGATGGCCGCACTGAAGCAGGCTTCGCTCGATCTCGTCCAGATCATGAAGGACGCCACCCAGTCGACAGACCAGATCAGGATATCGATCGTTCCGTTCTCGACCCGCGTGATCCTCGACACCAGCTTGAAGGATTCCTCATGGCTGCGCTGGGACCAGACGCAGACGACGCAGAGCTGCAGCAGTCGTTGGCCATATGCCTGTACGACAACGGTCACTCCGATCACCAAGTCCACTTGGCAGGGTTGTGTGACGGATCGCGATAAATCCTATGACGTCACTGATGACACGCCCAGTGGCAGCAATGCGATGATGTATCCGGCTGATTTCTGCGACATGTATTCGCCGTCCTCGCAGGCGAAGGTTCTGGGATTGACCAGCAACTGGACGACCCTGAACAACCAGATCAATTCGATGCAGCCGACCGGCGCGACCAACATCACGATCGGCGCAATCTGGGGCATGGCGACGCTGAGCCCGAATGCCCCCTTCACCGAAGCGAAGCCGGCAACAACGCCCCAGCTCAAGAAGTACATGATCCTGCTGACCGACGGTGATAACACAAAAAATCGTTGGGATGGAAATGGTTCGGATTCCAGCCCAGCCGTCGATGCGCGGACAACGCTCGCCTGCACCAACATCAAAGCAGCGGGGGTCAATGTCTACACTATCCGTGTCATGGACGGTAACGCGACGTTGCTGAAGAATTGCGCCTCCAGTTCGAGCATGTATTACGAGGTGACGGCCGCTTCGCAGCTCAGCCCGATCTTCAAGCAGATCGCCGGTGAGATCAGCTCGGTGCGTTTGACGCAGTAATCCCGGCCCCGCCGAGGGCAGCGAAGCGCGCCAGAAAGCGCGTCTGCGCCGCCTCGGTCTCGAGCGGATCGAGCCAGGCCAGAACTTCGGCCGGCAGCGCCTGCGGCCGGCCGAAGAATTTCAGGGCTTCCTCCCGGCCGAAGCCGGCGAGACGCGTGGCCTCGAAGAAGGCAGCGATGGTGTCGGCCTCCTTGATCTTCCGCTTGAGGGCGGCAGGCGTCGCGGCCGGCAGGCCGAGGCGCAGGTGGATCGCCGCCAGCAGGCGCAGTTCCACGCTCTTGTAGGCGTCGCCCATCACCACCTTGAACGGCGAGATCATGTCGCCGATGACGTATTCCGGCGCGTCGTGCAGCAGCGCCATCAGGCGCCAGTCGTCACCCCATTCCGGATTGAGATGGGCGGCGATCGCCTCGACCAGCAGGGAGTGCTGCGCGACCGAGAAGGAATGGGCGCCGCGCGTCTGCCCGTTCCAGCGGGCGACGCGGGCGAGGCCATGGGCGATGTCCTCGATCTCGATATCGAGCGGTGAGGGGTCGAGCAGGTCGAGCCGGCGCCCTGAGAGCATACGCTGCCAGGCGCGTGGCGGTTCGGGCTTACGGACCATCAGGCAGCGGGGCGCGAATCGCGGGCGAGCGCGGCGCATTCGCTCCAGCGGAAGCAGCCGGTGAGGTGGTCATTGACCAGCCCACAGGCCTCCATGAAGGCGTAGACGATGGTCGGGCCGCAGAAGGTGAAGCCGGCCTTCTTCAGCTCCTTCGAGACCGCCTCGGACACCTTGGTCTGGGTCGGCACTTCGCCCTGCGTCCGGTAGCTGTTCTGCAGCACGCGGCCGTCGAGATGCTTCCAGAGGAAATCGGCGAAGGGCTCGCGCTCGCTCAGCCTGAGATAGGCTTGCGCGCTCTTGATCGTGCCTTCGATCTTGCCACGATGGCGGATGATGCCGGGATCGGCGAGCAGGCGCTGGACATCAGCCTCGGTGAAGCGGGCGACTTCCTCGGGCTCGAAACCGGCGAAGCCGGCGCGGAAGGCGTCGCGCTTCCTGAGGATGGTGATCCAGGACAGACCGGCCTGGAAGCCATCGAGGATCAGCTTCTCCCAGAGCGCGCGGGAATCGTATTCCGGCACGCCCCATTCGGTGTCGTGATAGGCAATATAAAGCGGGTCGGTGCCCGGCCAGCGGCAGCGGAACTTGCCGTCCGCACCCTGGATCGCGATGCGCTCTTCGCTGGCGATGACGGCGTCGCTCATAGGGCAGCTCCTGCGGCGGCGCCGAAGCCCGCTTCGCCGGGGAAGGGGAAGCGGATGAAATCGGGCTTCTCCGCGAGATGGAAGGCGAGGCCGCCGCCGAGAGGTTCCGTGCCGGCGGCGAGCGCATCCGCCAGCCGGTCGAGCCGGAGCAGGGCGAGAGCCCGGCCGTTCGCTGCCGAGCCAATGGTGCCGAGCGGCTTGCCGCCGGCCGTCGCCTCGGCGCCGGTCTCGGTCGCGATGCCCTGATCGAAGACGATCGGCACGACGCGGGTGCGGGCCGTGCCGCGATGCTGCATGCGGGAGACAACTTCCTGCCCGATATAGCAGCCCTTCTTGAAAGAAACGCCGCCGAGCTGGTCGAGCAGCGCCTCGTGCGGGAAGGTGTCGCCATAGGCGAAGTCGCGCCCGCCGGCGGGGATGCCCAACGCGATGCGGCGGGCGTGATAGGCCTCCGGCTCGGCGGTGACGAGGGCCTCGATGCCCTCGCGATCGGCGATGGCACGCTGGCCAAGCACCGGCAGGCGCGGGTCGTCATAGACAAAACCGGCGTCAGTGGGCAGCGGCGCGCCATCGGCCGAGGCGAGCACGGCGCTCTTCTCGGTGAGATCCTCCAGCGCCACCTTGGCGCGCAGCTTGTAGAGCTTCAGGCGTTTCATCAGGTCGGCGGTCTGGAGCAGGGGCGTGTCGAGCAGGAAGCCACCGCCATCCTCCGGCGCCAGCGCGAGGATGAAAAAATCGCAGATCATCTTGCCTTGCGGCGTCAGCAGCGCGCCATAGCCTGCCTGCCCGGGCACGACCGGGTCGAGATCGTTGGTCACGAGGTTCTGCAGGAAGTCGCGCGCGTCATCGCCGCTGACGCGGATGACCCCGCGATCGATCAATCGGGTTGCGGACATGGGCAGCCGTTCCAGTTCTGATGTCGGGCCGAGGCTCGTCAGCCGAATGGGGATGAGGGCGCCACCCGAAAACTGTTTGGGCTTCCGGGACGGCGCGTTGGCCGATAGGTAGGCTGCATCCAGTCTTTGCTCAACCTCCCGGAGACACGCCATGCCCCAGACTTACGACGTCATCCTCAAGGGCGGCACGGTGGTGAACCAGGATGGCCGCGTCGCGCGCGATGTCGGCGTTACCGGCGGCAAGATCATGGCGCTCGGCGATCTCTCGCAGGCCTCGGCCGGCGAGACCGTCGATTGCACCGGCCTGCACATCCTGCCCGGCGTGATCGACTCGCAGGTGCATTTCCGCGAGCCGGGACTCGACCACAAGGAGGACCTGGAGAGCGGTTCGCGCTCGGCGGCGCTCGGCGGCGTGACCTGCGTCTTCGAGATGCCGAACACCATTCCGCAGACGACGACGCCGGAGGCTTTGGCCGACAAGATCAGCCGCGGGCGCCATCGCATGCATTGCGATTTCGCCTTCTGGGTCGGCGGCACGCATGAGAACGCGGCCGACGTTCCGGAACTGGAGCGGCTCCCGGGTGCGGCCGGCATCAAGGTGTTCATGGGCTCCTCGACCGGGGACCTGCTGGTCGAGGACGACAAGGGCGTCGCCGAGATCCTGAAGCGCACGCGCCGGCGCGCCGCCTTCCATTCCGAAGACGAGATGATGCTGCGCGAGCGGATGCCGTTGCGCGTCGAGGGCGATCCGTCGAGCCACCCGGTCTGGCGTTCACCCGAGGTGGCGCTGACCTGCACGAAGCGGCTGGTGCGGATCGCCCGCGAGACCGGCGCGCGCGTCCATATCCTGCATATCTCGACGGGCGAGGAGATGGTCTTCCTGAAGGACCATAAGGATGTCGCCACCGTCGAGGTGTTGCCGAACCACCTGACGCTGGTCGCGCCAGACTGCTACGAGCGGCTCGGCACTTACGCCCAGATGAACCCGCCGATCCGCGACGATAGCCACCGCCAGCGCATCTGGTGGGGCGTCGAGCAGGGTATCGTCGACGTGCTCGGCTCCGACCACGCGCCGCATACGCATGAGGAGAAACACCATCCCTATCCGGCGAGCCATTCCGGCATGCCGGGCGTGCAGACGCTGGTGCCGATCATGCTCGACCATGTGAATGCTGGCCGGTTGACGCTGGAACGCTTCGTCGATCTCAGCAGCGCCGGGCCGCAGCGCATCTTCGGGCTGGAAGGCAAGGGCCGGATCGCGGTGGGCTACGATGCCGATTTCACCATCGTCGATCTCAAGCGCCGCGAGACGATCACCAAGGAATGGAGCGCCTCGAAATGCGGCTGGACGCCTTATGACGGCGTCACCGTCACCGGCTGGCCGGTCGGCACCTTCGTGCGCGGGCTCAAGGTGATGTGGGAGGGCGAATTGACGACCCCCTCGCAGGGCGAGCCGGCCCGCTTCCTGGAGGCACTGCCGCGTAGCGCCTGAAACGGATCGGCGCCGCCTGCGTTCCGCTCTGGACGAGCGCGCGGGCGGCTCCGCAAAAAAATCGAAAAAAGATTTCCGGCGCTGTCGATTCCAGCCGCGCCCGTTCGACGTGCAGTCAGAGAACGGGTTTCGGCGGTCCGCGCCGGAGCTGCCCGGTTCTCCCAAACCCAAGGAGAAGACCGATGCGAGTGATGGTTCTGGTCAAGGCCAGCAAGGACAGCGAAGCCGGCGTGATGCCGGATCCGGAGGTCTTTGCGAAGATGGGCGTCTATAACGAGGAGCTGATCAAGGCCGGCATCCTGCTCGCGGCCGAGGGCCTGCAGCCGACCTCCAAGGGGCTGCGCATGCGCTTTTCCGGCAGCGAGCGGTCGATCACCGACGGCCCCTTCGCCGAGACCAAGGAGCTGCTCGCCGGTTTCTGGCTCTGGCAGGTGAAGTCCTTCGAGGAGGCGGTCGAGTGGCTGAAGCGCGCGCCTTTCGACGGGGGAACCGAGATCGAGCTCAGGCCCGTCTTCGAGATGGAGGATTTCGGAGAGCTGGTCACGCCGGAGCGGCGCGAGCGGAAGGATAACCTGCGCGCCGAATTCGAGAAGCGCTCCGGCTAAGCCGGCCGATATCCCAAATCCAATTCAGCGGACGGTGCGGGCTAAGCCCCCGTCTCTCACAGGAGAAAACCGATGCGTTTCATGGTGATGGTCAAGGCGACGAAGGACAGCGAAGCCGGCGCTCCGCCGACCCAGGAGCTGCTCGAGGCGATGATGGCCTATAATGAAGAGCTGGTGAAAGCCGGCATCATGAAGGGCGGCGACGGCTTGCAGCCCAGCTCGAAGGGCGCCCGCGTCCAGTTCGACGGCGCCAAGCGCGCTGTCGTCGACGGGCCTTTCGCCGAGACCAAGGAGCTGGTCGCCGGCTACTGGCTGTGGGAATGCGCGTCGCTCGACGAGGCGATCGCCTGGGTCAAGCGCTGCCCCAACCCGATGCCCGGCCCGTCCGAGATCGAGATCCGACCGCTGTTCGAGCTGGCCGATTTCGGCGAGATCGTCACGCCGGAGACCGCGGCGCAGTGGGACCGACTCAAGGCCGAGTCCGAGGGCCAGGGCTGAGCGATCGACCCGCTTGCCAGCCGATGGGCTGATGGTGTGTATCGCTTCCCATGTCGGGCAGCGATGCACACCGCACCATCGAGACGGTCTGGCGCATGGAGTCGCCGAAGCTGATCGCGGGCCTTGCGCGGCTGACGCGCGATGTCGGCCGGGCCGAGGAGCTGGCGCAGGACGCGCTGGTTGCGGCACTCAAACAGTGGCCCGAAGAGGGCGTTCCGCGCAATCCCGCGGCGTGGCTGATGCAGGTCGCCAAGCATCGCGCCGCCGACGCAGCCCGCCACGAGATCATGGCCCGGCGCAAGCAGGACGAGATCGGCCGCGATATCGACAATGAAGGGCCGGCGATGCCGGATATCGACGAGGCGCTCGACGACGAGGTGGGCGATGACCTGCTGCGCCTGATCTTCACCGCCTGCCATCCGGTGCTGCCCAAGGAGGCGCGGATCGCGTTGACGCTCAGGCTGCTCGGTGGGCTCACGACCGACGAGATCGCGCGGGCCTTCCTGGTGCCGGAGCCGACCATGGCGCAGCGCATCGTGCGGGCGAAGAAGACGCTGAGCGAAGCCCAGGTTCCCTATGAGGTCCCGGCCGGTGTCGAGCTCGGCCAGCGTCTCGCCTCGGTGCTGGAGGTCATCTATCTCATCTTCAACGAAGGCTATTCGGCCACGGCCGGCGAGGACTGGGTTCGGCCGGGCCTGTGCGAGGAGGCGCTGCGGCTCGGGCGCATCCTGGCGGCGCGGGCGCCTGGCGAGCCGGAGGTTCATGGCCTCGTCGCCTTGATGGAATTGCAGGCCTCGCGGCTCAGGGCGCGGGTCGGCCCCGATGGCGAGCCGATCCTGCTGCTCGACCAGAACCGCGCCCGCTGGGACCGTCTGCTGATCGGGCGCGGCCTTGCCGGGCTGGAACGGGCACAATTGCTCGCCGGCGCAGCGCCGGGACCTTATTTGTTGCAGGCCGCGCTCGCTGCCTGTCATGCCCGCGCCCGAACCGCCGAAGAGACCGACTGGAAGCGGATCGTCGCGCTCTACACCGTGCTCGGGCAGGTGACGCCGTCGCCGGTCGTCTCACTCAACCGCGCCGTGGCGGTCAGCATGGCGGAAGGGCCGGAAGCCGGGCTTGCCCTGGTCGAGGCTCTGGCCGGGGAGCCTGCGCTGAAACGTTACCACCTGCTGCCGGGCGTGCGCGGCGACCTGCTCGCCAAACTCGGCCGCCACCAGGAGGCGGCGGAGGCTTTCGAGGCCGCAGTCGTGCTCACGCAGAACGCCCGGGAGCGTGCGCTGATGCAAGAGCGGGCGGCGAAGGAGCGCGCTGCGCGCCTGTGAGGTCCGGCCTCGCGCCCTTGCTCAGGCGGCGCTTTCGGCTTCTTTGCCTTCGGGCGCGGCGATGCCCCTTCCGATATCGGCATAGGTGAAGCCCTTGGCGCGGACC
>NZ_CAMFKW010000055.1 GCF_945957345.1 uncultured Allobosea sp.
GCTGACTTGGTCATGGGCCATGGATTCGTCAACGGCGCAAGCCATTCATCGTGAACGGAAAGCGGCGATCAGCCGCGCCGGCGCCAGGTGACGAAGGTATGGGGGTGCTCGTTCTCGGCATCGGCGGGACGATGATCGTTGGCGCCGGCCTCGAAAGCGTCACGCTCCCAATCGGGGAAGAGCGCATCGCCCGAGGGCTTCGCATGCACGATCGTCAGCTCCAGCCGATCCACCAGCGGCAACGCCTGCCGATAGATCTCGGCACCTCCGGCCACGACGACGGAATCCGCCCCGCTGGCTGCAGCGAGGCGCTGCCCGATCTCCAGGCCCTCGTCGAGCGAATGGGCGACGTTCACCCCGGCGGCCGAAAAGCCGGCATCGCGGGTCAGCACGATGATTTCGCGCCCCGGCAGGGGCTTGCCGATCGACAGGAAGGTCTTGCGCCCCATCAGCACCGGGCGCCCCAGCGTCAGGCCGCGAAAGTGCTTCATATCGGCCTTGAGCCGCCAGATCAGCCGGTTGTCGTCGCCGATCACGCCATTCTCGGCGACGGCCGCGATCAGCACGATCGGACGCTTTTCCATGGCTCAGACCTCTGCGCCCAATCGCGCAAGCGCTTCGCCCTCCAGCCGCTTCACGGTCCACTCGTCCTGCGCCTTGGCGCCGAGGGCCCGATAGAAAACGCGCGAGGGTTCGTTCCAGTTCAGCACCCACCAGGCAAGTCGCGGCAAACCCTCCGCGACACAGCGCCGCGCCAGCCCGGCGATCAGCGCCTTGCCGATACCGCGCCCGCGCTGATCGGGCCGCACGAACAGGTCTTCCAGCCAGATGCCATGCCGACCGGAGAAGGTCGAATAGGTGTAGAACCAAACGGCGAAACCGACCGGCTCGCCATCCCATTCGGCGATGTCGCAGAACGCCTTCGGGTTGTCCCCGAACAGCGCCTCGGCAATATCCGCCTCGGTCGCGACGACCTCGTGCAGCAGCTTCTCGTATTCGGCGAGCTCACGGATGAAGCCGAGCACGAGCCCGGCCTCGCCGGGACGGGCGGAGCGGATGGTAAGCGTCATACTGCTATCGGAGCCTTGATACCGGGATGCGGGTCGTAATCCGTGATGGTGACGTCGGTGAACTCGAAATCCTCCAGCCGTGTCACCGCCGGATTGAGCGTGAGCTTCGGCAGCGTGCGCGGCTCGCGCGAAAGCTGCAGCCGCGCCTGGTCGAGATGGTTCACATAGAGGTGAGTGTCGCCGAAGGAATGCACGAAATCACCGACGCCGAGGCCCGTCACCTGCGCCACCATATGGGTCAACAGCGCGTAGCTCGCGATGTTGAAGGGCACGCCGAGAAAGACGTCCGCCGAGCGTTGGTAGAGCTGACAGGAGAGCTTGCCGTTGGCGACGAAGAACTGGAACAGGCAGTGGCAGGGCGCCAGCGCCATCTTCGGGATATCTGCCGGGTTCCAGGCCGAGACGATCAGCCGGCGCGAATCCGGGTTGCGGCGAATCTCGTTCACCAGCCAGGCGATCTGGTCGATCACTTGCCCGTCCGGCGCCGCCCAGGAGCGCCACTGCCTGCCATAGACCGGGCCGAGGTCGCCGTTCGCGTCGGCCCATTCGTCCCAGATCGTGACCCCGTTCTCCTGCAGGTAGCGCACATTGGTGTCGCCGCGCAGGAACCAGATCAACTCATGGATGATCGATTTCAGGTGCAGCTTCTTGGTCGTGACCAGCGGAAACCCTTCCGACAGGTCGAAGCGCATCTGGTGGCCGAAGACGGCGAGCGTGCCTGTCCCCGTGCGGTCGTCCTTGCGGACGCCCTCGGTCAGGATGCGTTGGAGCAGGTCGTGATACTGGCGCATGGCGACTCTCTGGAAGGCGCGCGACTATAGCGGCTCGGGAGCCGCTTGGCCCCGCCCGGCTGGCAGGCATCCCCAGCCTTTGCCGCAAGTCCTGTCAGCCTATGGCGGGAGCCCGCCGCCTCACGCAAACGCGACGGCCCGTGAGCCTCGCCCATCCGCAAACCCGCCTCAATCGGCGCCGCTCATCGCGCCCTTGATTCGTGGAATAGACCGATATGCCGATACCGTCTCCGTCGCGCCGCCTGCTTGCCGCGCTTGCCCTCAACGCCCTCCTTGCAGCCACCGCCCATGGCGAAGAAACCTACGCCTATGCGACGATCTCGGAACAGCGCGCCCGCGACATCGCCTGGAGCGCGGGCCTCGTCCATATCGAAGTGATCATCCGCGCCGGCGATCGCTGGGAGATTGCCGGCCGCACCGCGGAGGACGACGAGATGAGCCTCGATATCGACATCAAGAATGGACGAATTCTCGATTGAGGTACCTCTGCCGCAGTCCCTGTCGAAAAAGCGTGAGAACCCTTTCCCAACGCCGCAGCCTTCCCTATATTCCGGGTGCCGCTCGCAAGAACGGCTATGGCGATAAACGGATCTCGAAATAAGCCTTTCGGACCCGGGGGCGGTACCCGGCGCCTCCACCCCAGCCCTGCGGCGCGAGCAGCAGGAACTTGCAGCTGAACGGTTGCAGGGCTGCGGCGGGGGCGAAATAGGATCGACGAGGGTGTAAAGGTTATCCTTTTGCTCGGCATGGTTCCGCCGTTATCGGGCCAAAGCATAGTTGCCAACGACAACAATGCTCGGGTCGCCGTCGCCGCGTAAGCGGTGCTGGTTCCCAAACCAAAGCCCTTGCGCTTAGCCGCGTAAGGCGGGGCTCGGAGGCGCCTGGCAACAGAAGCCTCCACTTCTTTTTCTGACGGCCTGCCGGCTGTTCCCGCCGGAACGCAACAAGCGGAAACCGCTACCCGATGTCCAAGGATGTTCTTCGTTACGATCTCATGGTGCAGGACGCGCTGAAGGGCGTGGTCCGCAAGATCCTGGCGGAGGCGGCGCGCGACGGCCTGCCCGGCGAGCACCATTTCTATGTGACCTTCCGCACCGGGGCGCCGGGCGTGCGCCTGTCGCAGCGCCTGCGCGAGAAGCATCCCGACGAAATGACGATCGTCCTCCAGCATCAGTTCTGGGACCTGAGCGTCGGCGAACATTCGTTCGAGGTCGGCCTGTCCTTCTCCGGCGTGCCGGAGCGGTTGCTCGTGCCCTTCGACGCGATCTCGACGTTCTTCGACCCCTCCGTTCAGTTCGGCCTGAAATTCGAGGCGCAGGACCAGGCGGAGGAAGCTGCCTCGCACGAAGCGGAGCCCGCCGAGGCCGCGCCCGCGCCGGCCAAGATCGTGCCCGCCGCTCTTCCGGCCGCCAAGGGCAAGGCGCCAGCCGCCGAGCCCGCTGCCGCATCCGCCAAGTCGGAACCGGCAACCGAGGGTGACGACGGACGCGGCAGCGCCGAGGTGGTCAGCCTCGATTCCTTCCGCAAGAAGCCCTGACGACGGACACCATGACCGAGACGCGCACCGAAACCGATTCCTTCGGCCCGATCGCGGTGCCGGCGGATCGATACTGGGGCGCGCAGACGCAGCGCTCCCTCGAGAATTTCAAGATCGGCGGCGAGAGCGAGCGCATGCCGCTGCCGCTCGTCCATGCGCTGGTGCTGGTCAAGAAGGCCGCCGCCCATGTCAACGCGAAGCTCGGCCTGCTCGACCAGCGCGTCGCCGGCGCCATCGCCCATGCGGCGGACGAGGCGCTCGCCGGCAAGTTCGACGGGCATTTCCCGCTGGTGATCTGGCAGACCGGCTCCGGCACCCAGTCGAACATGAACGCCAACGAGGTCCTGGCGAACCGCGCCAATGAGCTGCTCGGGGCTGGGCTTGGCGCCAAGAACCCGGTCCATCCCAACGACCACGTCAATCGCGGCCAGTCCTCGAACGATTCCTTCCCGACCGCGATGCATATCGCTGCCGCGCTGGAGATCACCCGTCGCCTGCTGCCCGCGCTGCGCGGCCTCGAAAAGGTGCTGAACGCCAAGGCCGAGGCCTTCAAGCATCTCGTCAAGATCGGCCGCACCCATCTCCAGGACGCGACCCCGGTCACGCTCGGCCAGGAATTCTCCGGCTATGCGATGCAGCTCCATCTCGGCATCGGCCGGATCGAGGCGGCGCTCGGCGGGCTCTATGCGCTGGCGCAGGGCGGTACCGCCGTCGGCACCGGTCTCAACACCCATCCCGACTTCGCCGCGCTCTTCGCCAAGGAGATCGCGACCCTGACCGGCCTGCCCTTCCGCAGCGCCGACAACAAGTTCGAGGCGTTGGCGAGCCATGGCGCACTCTCGGCCGCCCATGGTGCGCTCGCCGCGCTCGCCTCCGACCTGT
The DNA here is from genome assembly GCF_945957345.1 of uncultured Allobosea sp. GTDB lineage: Bacteria > Pseudomonadota > Alphaproteobacteria > Rhizobiales > Beijerinckiaceae > Allobosea. Next base: position 4,281 of record NZ_CAMFKW010000055.1, read on the forward strand.
TCAAGATCGCCAATGACATCCGCCTGATGGGCTCCGGCCCGCGCTCGGGCCTCGGCGAGATCAGCCTGCCGGAGAACGAGCCCGGCTCCTCGATCATGCCGGGCAAGGTCAACCCCACCCAGGCCGAGGCGCTGACCATGGTCGCGACCCAGGTCCACGGCAACCAGGCGACGATCGGCTTCGCCGCCTCGCAGGGCCATTTCGAGCTCAACGTCTTCAAGCCGGTGATCGCCGCCGCCTTCCTTCAGTCCGTGCGGCTCCTCGCCGACGCGGCCGAGAGCTTCCGCGTCAACTGCGTCGAGGGCATCGAGGCCAACGAGGCCCAGCTCAAGGAATTGCTCTCGCGTTCGCTGATGCTGGTGACGGCGCTCGCCCCTGCGATCGGCTACGACAAGGCCGCCAGCATCGCCAAGGCCGCCCATCACAACGGCACGACGCTGCGCGAGGAAGCGCTCAAGGCCGGCGTCGACCCGAAGGTCTTCGACGCCACGGTCAAGCCCGAGCTGATGCTCGGTCCAGCCTGAGGCGAGGCTGGTCCGGTGGCCGAGATCATCAACCTCCGTCAGGCACGCAAGCAGAAGGCGCGCGCCGAGGCGGAAAAGACGGCCGAGCAGAACCGCCTCTCCTTCGGCCGCACCAAGGCCGAGCGCAAGCTGACCGAGGCCGAGCGCGACAAGGCTGCCCGCCATATCGACGGGCACAAGCTCGACCGCGACGAGCCGGAGCCGGCATGAGACCCGAGCGCAAGCGCTCGCTCAGCATCGCCGGCCACCGCACCAGCATCTCGCTGGAAGCGCCCTTCTGGGAGGCGCTGAAGGAGATCGCGGCCGGCGAAGATCGCCCTATCGCGGCTCTTGTCGCCGAGGTCGATTCCGGGCGAGGAGAGCTCAACCTGTCCTCCGCGCTACGACTCCATGCGCTCGCGCATTACCGGAAACTGGCGGGTGGCGGCGCCTGAGGCCTCGGCAAACCGGCCCCACCGCTCAGCGAAGAACCCGCTATATCAAAAGCTTATATCGATTTCCGGAATCAGACCGCAAAGCGATTGAATCAATCTCTCAACGCGGTGGCGCGGCACGCTGCTGTGGCGCGGGCTGGATCTGCATCGGCGGCGGCAGCGGCGCGACACCGCCGGTCGGAGGCTGAACCGCGCCTTCCGGCGAGCTGCTGAGCGGCGCTCCCGGCAGGACCAGCGGGCCAGGTTGCGGTTGAGCCTGCGGCGCGGCCGATTGCGCCGCCGCCCGCTCGGCAGCGGCACGGGCGCGCTCCTCGGCTTCCGCCCGGCGGCGCGCTTCCAACTCCGCCCGCGCCTGCTCGATACGCCTCAACTCCTCGGCGCGCTTCTCCTCGGCCTGTCGTCGCTGCTCCTCAATGCGTCGCGCCTCTTCCTGACGCTTCTCCTCGGCGATGCGCGCCTCTTCCTGCGCCTTGAGGAATTCGCCCAGCTTGCGTTCGTTCTCGCGCATCTCGCGCTCGGCCCGCAGGCGTCGTGAATACATCGCCCGCTCGCGCGCATCGGCCTCGAAGGCTTCGACCCGCTCGATCTCGCGCGCCAGCGCCCGCGCCGCGACCGTATTCGACAGCGCACTGACATCGCTCTCGCGCCGAAGGTTCGACAGCGGTCCGCGCCAGGCGATGCCGATCTGCGGCGCATCGCCCGGCCAGCCCTTCGGCAAGCTACCCAGCGGCTTTAGGCCGAGTCTGAGATCGGCCGTCAGCGCGCGCAGGTCGAGGATACCGCTCGCTTCGGCGCGCAGGCCGTTGCGCTCGAAGGCGAAAGGCTGGAGTCGGATCAGGCCGCCTGCCAATGTGAAGGGCAGCGTGACGTCACCGAGCACCCAGGCATCCTTGTCGAGCGCCTCGCTCAGGCGATCCTGCAAGCGCGATGCATCGCTCTCGGAGGCATCCTCGCCGGTGCCCGCAATGATCCGCTCATAGGCCTTCGGATCGAACCGCGCGAGGCGCGTGCCGGTCAGTGTCAGGTTGCCAGCCCCGCTGAGGCCGGCGACCAGCCGAGCCGGCGTCTCGCCCGAACCGCCGAACTCGACCTGACCCGAGGCCTTGCCGCTGACGGCGCCCTTGGTGAATTCGCCGAGATCGACTGCCATCAGGCTCAAGCGTCCATTGAGCTGGGCCAGCCCGCCATCGCGCCGCAGGCCCAGACGCCCCGCGATTTGCCCGCCGCCATAGCTGCCGCGGATATCGTCGATCCTGAGCCCATCCTGGTCCGAGCGCAGGATGAAGCTGGCATTGCGGATCGTTCCGCCGTCGAAGGCGAGAAGTGTCCCGGCCTCCACGGCGATATCGAAATCGGGGAAGCCCGCCACGCGCCCGAAGCGCGCGGTCGACCAGAGCGCATTCGGCGTCGCCGGCGCCTGCCCCAGCGCAGCGCCGATCAGCGGACGCAAGTCGGCTGATGACACCGCGATGCGCCCGGATGCGCGCCCCTCTCGCGGCAGCAGCAGCGAACCGTTCACCGCCATGCCGCCGAGATGGGCGGTGATCTCGTCCAGCCGGATCGCCTCTTCCGCGATGCCAAGCCGCGCGGACGCATCGATCACGCCATCCGGCAGCAGGCGCGCCGGCCCTTCGGCAAGGATCTGCCCCGGCCCATCCGCTTGCAGCGTCAGCCGAGGCCCCTGCCCGCCATCCTCGACGACGATCGAGAGCCCCTGCCCCGCCAGCGACCCGGTCGCCTTGCCGCTGTCCAGTTCGAGGTTGAGCCGCCCCGCTCCACCTTGCTGCGGCAGTGGCAACCCCAGTGCCGCGAAGGCCTGCCGACGGTCGTTGAGCTCGAAGCCCAGCGCGGCGCGGCTCCAGTTGCCGGCCCGATCGAGCCTGCCATCGAGCTTGAGCCTGCCCGCAGCCGCTGCACCTTCGGCCGACAGGCTGGTCTCGCCCGAGCCCGCGCGCGTCAATCGGAAGCCGGTATCGAGCCGCGCCAGCCCCTCACCGACACGCTGGAGCGCCTGAACCGCTGTCTCCGGCAGCAGCGGGCCGGCGAGAGCCGTCAAAGTCTCGAAGCGCGGTGCCCGCACCCGTCCGGAAATCTCGCCACCCTCAGCCAAGAGCGCACCGGCGCCCATGACCGAAACGCCGCCGAAACCATCGACCGACAGCCGGCTCAGGCGCCAGACATCGCCCTCGCGCTTGAGGTCGAGATTGGCAGAACCCGGCGGCGCATTGCGGAAACGGACATTGGTCAGCGCAAGCTCCAGAGCCACATCGCGCTGCCGCAGCAGACCGGACAGACTCGTGCCCGGCGGCAAGCTATCGAGCGAGAGCCCGTTCACCGCCGCCTTCGCGGCGATGCGGTTCGGCGCGATCTCGCCGGAGGCATCGAGCCGCAGCCCCGACGAGCCCGCGACCAGCAGGCGTTGGAACCGCCCGCCGGTGCCCGCCCAGGCGCCGACGATATCGGCATCGATCCGTCCGAGCCGCGCGATGAAATCCGCCAGTGCCGGATCGAGCCCTGCGCGCGACAGCACCAGCCCGACGCGCCTGGCATCATCGGCCTTGAGGTTGACCCGGCCCGAAGCGCCCTCGGCGTTGAGATTGCCGCTCGCACCCAGCAGCGCCCCCGCCACGCGTACGGAAGCCGACGCATCGCTCAAGCCCCCGTCATGCAGATGCCCGCGCAGGGCGAGCGTCGAGAAATCCTCGCCGCGCCAGATCAGCTGGTCGAGATCGAGGCTGACATCGAAGGCGCCCGGCAAACCCTGCAAGGCGCGCTCGAAACCCTGCCTTTCGGCCAGCGCCGTCATCAACGCGTCGGCATCGAGCCGGCGCGCCCGCAAGGCCAGCGAACCGTTGCCCGTGCCGGGGAGATACTGCCCCTCGCCTTCCAGCCGCGCCGCGCCGCCCGCGAGATCGAGCAAAAGCCCGGACAGATCGAGCTGGCGGCTGCCGCCCTTGACCCGCCCGGTCAGCGAGACGGCGCCCCCCGGCGAGAGGTTGAAGGCGCCATCGAGTTCGGCCCCGAAGCCCTCGGTCCCCTTCGGAAAGACCAGAGAGCCGTCGAAGCCGAGTTGCAGGTCCTCGCCGGTGAGATAGGCCTTCGTCCGCAGCCTGCCATCGGCCTCCACCTCGCCGGTGGTGACGCGGAGCGAGGCACCGGCGACCTCACCCTCGAAGCGCCAAGGACCGGCGATGCTGACCGCCGACATCTCGGCGGCGATCGGCGACAGCGTAACGGCAGGCTTGCCTGCCTCGCGCCAGATCACGGCCGAGCGGCTGATCGTCAGGCGGTCGAGCCGCGCCTCGGCGGGGATGCCCCCGCCACTGCGCGCGGGCAGGCGGATCACGCCAGCCTCGTCCAATGACAGGGAAATCGCAGCGCCATCGAGACGTGCTTCGGAGAAACGGAACTCGCCACGCGCCAGCGCCGCCAGCGCCAGCTCCACGGTCGCATGCTCTGCTCTGACGGAGCTTGCCGACCCGTCCCCCGGACCGATCCGCACATCCTCCAGCGCGATGCGCGGCGACGGCAGCAAACGCAGGCCGATCCCGCCGCCGATCTGCGTCTCGACGCCGAGCGCCTCGCTCAATCGGGTCTCGATCTGCGGGCGATAGCTGCGCCAGTCGACGAAGCCGGGGCCGATCAGGGCCGCCAGCAGCGCCAGAACCAGCAGGCCGGCCAGAACTGTCAGACTCTCACGCAAATTCCGCTGCCTGCCCCTGTCGCCATGGTGGAAGGGTGCCGGCCTCGAACGTCATTGCGAACACAATGACGGCCGGTGCCGGCGCCTCTTCCATCCTGCCCGCAAGTAGCGGCGGGATCACGACATTTCCGCGACCCGGCAGGCAGCGCAAGCCGCAACGGCGTCACAGGGCAACGATTTTTCCGGGATTGAGGATGTTGCGGGGGTCGAGCGCGCGCTTGAGCGTGCGCATCACCGCGAGCGCCTCGGCCCCGTGCTCCTGCTCCAGGTACTTCATCTTCTTCTGGCCGACGCCGTGCTCGCCAGTGCAGGTGCCGCCCATGGCGAGCGCCCGCTTCACCAGCCGGTCGATGAAGGCCTGCGCCCGCTCGACCTCGGCCTTGTCAGCGAGGTCAACCAACGGCTGCGTATGGAAATTGCCGTCGCCGACATGGCCGGCAATCGGGGCGATCAGGCCGGAAGCCTCGATGTCGCGCTTGGTCTCCTCGACGCATTCGGCGAGGCGCGAGATCGGCACGCAGACATCGGTCGCGACCGAGTCGAAGCCGGGGCGCAGCGCCTTGGCCGCCCAATAGGCGTCATGGCGCGCCTGCCAGAGCTTGGAGCGATCCTCGGCCTTGGTCGCCCATTCGAACGGGCCGCCGCCGAATTCGGCCGCGATCTCGCCGAAGCGCTCGGACTGCTCCTTCACGCCGGCTTCCGTGCCGTGGAATTCGACGAAAAGCATCGTCGTCTCCGGCAGGCCGAGCTTGGCATGCAGGTTGACGCCGCGGATCATCACGTCGTCGAGCAGTTCGATGCGCGCCACCGGCAGGCCGGTCTGGATCGTCAGGATCGTCGCGTCGCAGGCAGCCTTGACCGAGGGGAACGGGCAGACGCCGGCGGAAACCGCCTCCGGGATGCCGTGCAGCTTCAGCGTCACCTCGGTGATGATGCCGAGCGTGCCTTCCGAGCCGACGAGCAGGCGGGTGAGGTCATAGCCGGCCGAGGTCTTGCGGGCCCGGGTCGAGGTCTTGACGATCGAACCATCAGCCATCACCGCGGTCAGCGCCAGGACATTGTCTTTCATCGTGCCGTAGCGGACGGCATTGGTGCCCGAGGCACGCGTCGCCGCCATGCCGCCGATCGAGGCGTCGGCGCCGGGGTCGATCGGGAACATCAGGCCCTGGTCGCGCAGATGCTCGTTGAGCTCCTTGCGGGTAACGCCGGCCTCGACGACGACATCGAGATCCTCGCCATGGACCGCAATGATCCGCTTCATCTGCGACATGTCGATGCAGACCCCGCCGAAGGCCGCGTTGACGTGACCTTCCAGCGAGGTGCCCGTGCCGAAAGCGATGACCGGCACGCCATGCGCCGCGCAGAGCTTCACGATCTCCGAGACCTCGCCCGTGCTCTGCGGGAACACCACCGCATCCGGCGGCTGGTTCGGGATCCAGGTCAGCGTGTGGCCGTGCTGCTGGCGCACGGCGAGGCTGGTGACGAGCCGGTTGCCGAAGCTTGCAGCCAGCGCCTGCGTCACCGCAGCGACAGCCTCCGGCGAGGGCGGCAGCACTGCGGCGGAGGCAGGGCTGTCATGAGGGGCGGCGGCAGGCAGGCTCATTGTCAACATCCGGTTCTGGCGCTTAGACTTGGAACAGATCGGTTTCGCAATTGGTTACGCTTCGACATGGTCCTGCCATACTGGCCGGCCCAAGATGCTGACGTCGCCTGCGAGCGATGCATACTAGATCATGCGACGAGGAAATGGGCAGCGGCAATAATGCCGCCGGCCCTTGAACGAGGCGCCTGTCAGGGAGGCGAACATGAAACACGATACGCGCGCCCCGGCGCTGTTCTTCGCACCCTTCGTCTCATCGGCGATGCGGGTCGAGCCGCAATGGATCGACTATAACGGCCATCTCAACATGGCCTATTACCATGTGCTGTTCGACCGCGCGGTCGACGAGGTCTTCTCGCTGGTCGGGCTTACCCGCGACTATGTCGAGACGCGTCATGCCTCCACCTTCGCCGCGGAGTGCCACATCCTCTACAAGCGCGAACTGACCGAGGGCGATCTCGTCCGCGTCACCGCGCAGCTCATCGCCTTCGACGACAAGCGCCTGCACTACTACTTGGAGATGCGGCACGCCAACGAGGGCTGGCTCGCGGCGACCAGCGAGAACCTGTCGCTGCATGTCGACATGATCAATCGCAAGGTGACGCCCTTCCCGGCCGATATCCTCGCCAACGTCGCCCTGATGAAGGCCGCCCACAGCATGATGCCGCTACCGGCCACGATCGGCCGCATCATCGGCATGCCCCGGAAATCGGCGATCCGGATCGACGAGGCCGCGGACGAACGCGAGACCGAGGTCGAGACCCGGCATTGACGGCTTTATGCCATCATACCGGCCGTTTGCGCGCCACGGCGTGAACCGCATAGCCGCGATAGGGTGCGCCGATCCGGCAATCGGCCCCGGCAGCTTCAGCCAAGGCTCGCACGACCGCAGGCAAATCCTCGCGCGGCGTGACATGGAACAGCGCCAGCCAGCGCAGCAGCACCGCCTTGAATGGCACCGGCAAGCGCTCCTGATCGCCGAAATCGACCACATGCAGCGAGCCTTCGGGAGAAAGCCGGCGCAGCGCCTCGGCCACGACGCCCTGCCAGGGCGGGATCATCGACAACGCATAGGAAATCACGATCCGGTCGAAGCCCGAGAGCCCGAACAGCGCCTGCGGATCGAAACCGGTGGCATCCGCCTGCGCGAGCCCGATCCGCTGCTCCAGCCCCGCCTTCGCGACCGAGCCTTGTGCCGTCGCGAGCATCGCGCTGGAAACGTCGAGCCCGTAGCAGGCGCAATCCGGATAGCGTTTGGCGATCCGGATCAGGTTGCGCCCGGTGCCGCAGCCGATCTCCAGCACGCTCCCGCCCGCGGGCGGCTGCAAGCCGTCGATGAGCTGGTCGCGGCCGAGCAGGTAGAACTTCCGGCTGGCGTCGTAGATGTGGCGCTGGTGCCGGTAGATCCGGTCCATCAGCCCGGCAGCAGAACCTGCCGACGCCTCCGCCGCGCTCACCGGCCGAGCCCCTTGAGCACATAGAGGTGGAAGCCGCCATAGATCGCCGAACGGTCCTGCCGGCAGAGCTTGCGACTCGTCTCCTCCTCGTAATGCCACTGATCGAGGATCGCTGCCGGTACGCGTCCCGGCAGTAAACGCTCATCCGCCGCAGTGCGGAAGATCACCCGAGCCCCCGGCTTGGCCGTCCGCGTGATCTGCGACCACAAGGCCGCGAGGTCGGCATCGTTCATCCAGTCCTGCGCATCGAGCAGCACATAGGCATCGCAGCTCTCGGCAGGTTGGTCCTCCAGAAAGGCCGTGACCGCGCTCTGGCGATAGGAAACACCGGGAGCACGCTCCTTCACCGCCGCGAAATGCTGCGGCTGGAGATAGGGCGGGAGGGCCGCATCCGGCCCCTCGCCATAGCGCCGGCCGAAAGCCTGTTGGGCGAAATAATTGTCCTTCAGGTCGAAATCGCAAGCCAGGCGCTCAAGCCTGAGTTTCAGCGCGCCCAGAATGCCGTCCTCGCCATCGGCGGCCAGCGCCTTGTACTGCGCGGGCGGGATGCCGAGCCCGTAGAGCGATGCCGGCTGGCGCACCAGCCAGCGCACCAGCTTGCGCTCGAAGACCGGCGCGAGATGCCTGTCATAGAGCGCCCGCTGCTCGGCCATGTCGCGCGCCGCCAGCATCGCCTTGGGATTGCCGCCAAGCAGCCGCGCCAGCACATGGCCGGTACCGATGAAGCGCCCGAGCAGGCCGTAGCGATGGAAGCCCTTGGCGAAGAGATTGATCCGGCGCCGCCCGTTCAGTCCCCGCCCCTCCCAATAGCCGCGCGAGACGGCGTCGAGATGATCGGCGATCTCGCGGTCGTAGAGCGCGACATTGGCGTCATCATTCGCCCGGCCGAAGAAGCGCAGAAAATCCTCCTGCTTCTCCATGCGTGCCAGCGCAGCGAGCTTGAGGCGGCCCAGCGCGATATGGGTGGCGTTGAGATCGACCGCGCTCACCTTGATCGGCGCCGCCGTCAGATAGGACAGGATGTTGCAGGAGCCGGACGCGATCGCCACGACGTGGTCGCCGGCCTTGAGCTGCAGCGCCGCCATGTCGACGACCGGGTCCTCCCAGATCTGCGGATAGACCAGTCCCGAGAAAGCGCGGGCGAACAGCCATTCCAGCATGCCGGCCCTGGAGAGCGTCTTGCTGCGCCGGACGGCCTGTCCCAGGCCCGAGCTCGTCATGCGGCGGGCCGCGCGTGCGGTTTGCGTCGCCTGTTCCGTCACTGGTTTTCCTCCCTTTGCGGGTGCCGGGCAGCTAGAGGAGTCGCGTGACGGTCCGGTGACGGCCGGCACGGCTTCGTGAAAGCGGGCGCGCTGAGTGGGGCTGAAATTTCACGCGCAAAATCCCATATTGGCGGCACGAGAGCCGATGAGGCGCCCCGCCAGGAAGGAGATCGCAATGGGTCTGATGAGCATGTTTGGCGAGCCGAAGAAGCAGGACGAAACCTTCCCCTTCCAGCTCACGGACGCCGAATGGCGCGCGCGCCTGACGCCGGAGCAATATCGCATCCTGCGCGGGCACGGCACCGAACGGGCCGGCTCCTGTGCGCTGAACTACGAGAAGCGTGCGGGCACTTTCTCCTGCGCCGGCTGCGGCCAGAAGCTGTTCAAATCGGGCAAGAAGTTCGAGAGCGGCACCGGCTGGCCGAGCTTCGACCAGCCGCTGGACGGCTCGGTCGGCACGACGGAAGATCGCAGCTACGGGATGCTCCGCGTCGAGGTCCATTGCGCCAATTGCGGCGGCCATCTCGGCCACGTCTTCCCCGACGGCCCACCGCCGACCGGCCTGCGCTACTGCATCAACGGCGAGGCGATGACCTTCGAACCGGAAGCCTAGCAGCTCGCACCGACGTCATGGTCAGGCTTGTCCCGACCATCCACGTCCTCGTTCCTACAATGCGGTGTTCAAGACGTGGATGCTCGCCACAAGGGCGAGCATGACGGAGTGCTCTAAGCGACAGCCGGCATGGCCCGCCGCGCCAGCGCCGCTGCATCGACGGCAGGCGGCAGATCGCCGAACTGCCCCAACCAGCCACCGCCCAGCCGCGTCGCAATGAACGCATCGGCCACAGTTGCCGGCGCGAAACGCAACAGCAGCGAGCCCTGCAGCATCAACGCCAGCCGCTCCGTCAGCAGCCGCGCCTGCCCCTCGTTGCGCATCATCTCCGGCAATTCGCCCTCCAGCCGCTTCAGCGCCTGATCATAGCGTCGATCGGCCCCGGCAGCGGCCATCAATTCCGCCCGCAACACGTCGACCGCCCCCTGCTCGCGTGCCAGCGAGCGCAATACGTCGAGGCAGATGACATTGCCCGAGCCTTCCCAGATCCCGTTGAGCGGCGCCTCCCGGTAGAGCCGCGCCATCGGGTTCTCCTCGATGAAGCCGTTGCCGCCATGGCATTCCAGCGCCTCGGTGACGACGGCGGGCGCACGGCGCGTGATCCAGTATTTCGCGATCGGTGCCCCGACCCGCGCCAGCAGACGCTCGCCTTCGGAAGCCTCCTGCCGGTCGAGTGCCGCGAACAGCCTGAAGGCGAGCCAGGCGGCCGCCTCCGCTTCGATCGCGATATCGGCCAGCACGTTCTGCATGATCGGCTGGTCGATCAAGGCCTTCTGGAAGGCGCGGCGATGCTGGGCATGATGCGCCGCCAACGACACCGCCATCCGCATCAGCCCGGATGAAGCCGCCGCGATATCGAGCCGCGAATTATGGTTCATCGACAAGCCGGTCCGGATGCCCCGCCCCTTCTCACCGAGCAGATGGCCGATCGCCCCCCTGAACTCGACTTCCGACGAGGCATTCGAGCGATTGCCGACCTTGTCTTTCAAGCGCTGGATCGCGATGCCGTTACGCGCTCCGTCCGGCAGCCAGCCCGGCACGACGAAGCAGGAGATGCTCTCGCCCGTCCGCGCCAGTGTCAGGAAAACGTCGGAATGCGGCACCGAGAAGAACCACTTTCGCCCGTGCAGCGACCATGTGCCGTCGCGATTATCCTCGGCCACCGTCTGGGTTTGCCTCAGGTCCGAGCCGCCCTGCATCTCGGTCATCGCCGTGCCGACAGTCGCGCCGAACTTCAGGTCCGCCGGTCCCTGCCGCGGATCGTAGCGGTTCGACATCACGAGAGAGCCCCATCGCTCCCACAGCGCTGCGTCCTGCCGCAACACCGGCACGGCGGCATAGGTCATGCTGATCGGACAGCAGATGCCGCTTTCTGCGCCGTACCAGAGGTATTGCAGCGCGGCGCGGGCCACTTGCGCGCCGGGCTCCGGCCTGGTCCAGGCCAGCGCATGCGCCTCCTGCCCGATAGCGAGGCCCATCAACTCATGCCAGGCCGGATGGAAGGCGATCTCGTCGATGCGGTTACCGAAGCGGTCGAATGCCTTCAATTCGGGCGTGTAGCGATTGGCGAGATAAGCCAATTCCTGCACGCGCGCCGAGCCGACCGTCCTCCCCGCCTCATGCAGCTGCTCGCGCGCCCAGGCGGCACCGAAGACCGAGACGATCTCCGGCAGCACGGGATCGGCGGCGAAGGCGTCGTAGCCGGCCAGCACCGGCACCTGGTTGGCGACCTGCCAGACACCGCTTGTCATTGCTGCATCCTGCCTTGCCGTCATGGTCGGGCTTGTCCCGACCATCCACGCCTTCATGCCCCCAGGACAGTGTTCAAGACGTGGATGCTCGGGACAAGCCCGAGCATGACGGTCGCGACCCGCTTGATCCAATGGAAAATGCACGAACGAGGGGCGCAATCCTGACATCGACGCCCTATATTCGCCGGAGAACGAATCACGCACGAGCAGCGCACACCCTTGTCCGATACAGACCCCTTTTCAGCTCCGCCGCCGCGCCCTGGCGGCCTCGCCGCGCGCGCTGCCGCGCAGCCGGCGGCCGGCTATCTCGCAGGGCTGAACCCGGAGCAGCGTCAGGCGGTCGAGGCGACGGAAGGCCCGGTTCTGGTGCTGGCCGGCGCCGGCACCGGCAAGACCCGCGTGCTCACCACCCGCATCGGCCACCTGATCTCGACCAGCCGCGCCTACCCCTCGCAGATCCTCGCCGTGACCTTCACCAACAAGGCGGCGCGCGAGATGAAGGAGCGCGTCGCCCATCTCGTCGGCCCGGTCGCCGAGGGCATGCCCTGGCTCGGCACCTTTCACTCGATCTCGGCCAAACTCCTGCGCCGGCATGCCGAATTGCTCGACCTGCGCAGCGACTTCACCATCCTCGACACCGACGACCAGATCCGCCTGATGAAGCAGGTGATCCAGGCCGAGGGCATCGACGAGAAGCGCTGGCCCGGCCGCATGCTGGCGGGCTTCATCGATAGCTGGAAGAATCGCGGGCTGGCGCCCAAGGACGTGCCCCATGGCGAGGCCGCCGTCTTCGCCAACGGCAAGGGCGGCAAGCTCTACGCCGCCTATCAGGAGCGCCTGAAAGCGCTGAACGCCGTCGATTTCGGCGACCTGCTGCTGCATTGCCTGACGCTGTTCCGCGACTATCCGGACGTGCTCCAGACCTATCACGACCGCTTCCGCTACATCCTCGTCGACGAGTACCAGGACACCAACACGGCGCAGTATCTCTGGCTGCGTCTGCTGGCCCAGGGTCGCCGCAATATCTGCTGCGTCGGCGACGACGACCAGTCGATCTATGGCTGGCGCGGCGCCGAGGTCGACAACATCCTGCGCTTCGAGCACGATTTTCCGGGCGCGACCGTGATCCGGCTGGAGCGCAACTACCGCTCGACCGGCCATATCCTCGCCACCGCCTCGAAGCTGATCGCTCGCAACGAAGGCCGCCTCGGCAAGACGCTGCGCACCGAAGACGCGCTCGGCGAGAAGGTCACCATCACCGGCGCTTGGGACAGCCAGGAGGAAGCTCGCCTGATCTCAGACGAGATCGAGGCGATGCAGGCCAAGAAGTACAACCTCGCCGAGGTCGCGGTGCTCGTCCGCATCTCCGCCCAGATGCGCGAGATCGAAGAGCGCTTCGTCCAGGCCGGCGTGCCCTATCGCGTCATCGGCGGCCCGCGCTTCTACGAGCGTGCCGAAATCCGCGATGCCCTCGCCTATCTGCGCTGCGTGGTCTCGCCCACCGACGACCTCGCCTTCGAGCGCATCGTCAACGTGCCCAAGCGCGGCCTCGGCGACGCTACGGTCCAGCTCCTGCACAACCACGCCCGCGCCACGGGCTTCTCGCTGATGCAATCGGCCCGCGCAGCCGTCGAGAGCGACGAACTGAAGCCAAAGGCCCGTACGGCGCTGCGCGAGCTGGTCGATGCTTTCGGCCGCTGGTCGAAACGCGCCGAGCACATGCCGCAGGGCGAGCTCGCCGAGCTCGTGCTGGAGGAATCCGGCTATACCGAGATGTGGAAGAAGGACCGTTCGGCCGATGCCGCCGGGCGTCTCGAAAACCTCAAGGAGCTCGTCCGCTCGCTCGACGAGTTCCCCGACCTGCCAGCCTTCCTCGAACACGTCTCGCTGGTCATGGACGTCGCCGATGGCGAGGCCGAGGCCCGCGTCTCGATCATGACGCTGCACGCCGCCAAGGGTCTGGAATTCGACACGGTCTTCCTGCCCGGCTGGGAGGAAGGCCTGTTCCCGAACCAGCGCGCGCTCGACGAGAGCGGCCGCGCCGGGCTGGAGGAGGAGCGTCGCCTCGCTCATGTCGGCCTCACCCGCGCCCGCAAGAAGCTGAAGCTCTATTTCGCCTCGAACCGGCGCATCCACGGCCTCTGGCAGACCAGCCTGCCCTCGCGCTTCATCGACGAATTGCCGGAGGAGCATGTCGAGGTCGAGCAAGCCGCGTCCAGCTATAGCCAAGGCGGCTACGGCGCCTCGCGCTTCGACCGGATGGAGAGCTTCGGCTCCAGCTATAACACACCGGGCTGGCAGCGCGCGCAGGAGAACCGCGCGAAGAACAGCGGCGGCAGCGGCTTCTCGGAAAGCGGGCGAGGCTTCGGCTCGGGAGGAGGCTCACGTCCGCGCGGCCCGCTGCTGATCGAGGGCGAACTCACTGCCAAATCATCAGGCGAATCCGCTTATGGCGAGGGCGCCCGCGTCTTCCACGTCAAGTTCGGCCCCGGCTCGGTGGCGAGCGTGGACGGCAACAAGCTCACCGTCGATTTCGACAAGGCCGGCCGGAAGATGGTGCTGGATAGCTTCGTGCAGAAGGCTGGCTGAGTGCTTGATCCATTCTAGGGCTACGGCAGAGTGCGCAAGTAACTCCAATCCAGCGATTGTTGATCGCAACCTTTTGGCAGCTATACGATCGAGGTCTAAACTGAGGCCTTGGTCCAATGCTCAACAACAGCGCCGACATCATTCGCCGCCTCGCACGCGAGGGCTGGGAGTGCGTGCGCGTCGCCGGTTCGCATCACGTCTTCAAAAAGCCCGGCGTCCGTGACACTATCGTGGTACCGCATCCGAAGAAGAGTTTCGGACCCGGTCTCGTGTTGAAGATTTACAAGCAGGCAGGCTGGCCGCGCGACTGACATGACCTATTACGTCGCCATCATCGAGGATGCAGGCCCCGACCATGCCGTCGGCGTCTGGTTTCCCGATCTACCCGGCTGCTTCGCGGCCGGCGATATGCTGGATGAGGCCCTGCTCAACGCTCCCGAGGCAATTGCACTCTGGATCGAAGCCCAAGGCGGCCCCGCGCCCCGTGCCCGTACTCCCAGCGAATTGCGCAGCGATCCCGAGACCTCTGCGGATATGGCCACGCATGCCATCGCCCTGATCCCGGCCCCCAGCCTATCGTTGCAGCCGGCGGCGGAGTAGAAGCGCTTCATCCTTACCGTCCCGATGATTAAGCTCGGCTGGCAGGTTTTTGGCGAGATCACGCCGAAGCCACCGGGCGCGACCCGGATCTACCTGACCAAGGACCTCTGAGCGTTCACGCGCCGCCTTCCCGCTCTCGGAACGCCTTTCGCGCCGCCGAAACCTCGGCGTAGTACGTCTCAGCCCAGGTCCAGACTCCGCAGAAGGCGGCGCTGAGCTCTCGCCCCAGTTCCGTCAGCGTGTAGTCGACATGCGGCGGGATCACCGGATGGACGGTGCGGACGACCAGCCCGTCGCGCTCCATCTCGCGCAGCGTCTTGGTCAGCATCTTCTGGCTGATGCCGCCGACGATGCGGCCAACCTCGGTGAAGCGCAGCGTGCCGTGCTCCTCCAACGCCTCCAGCACCAGCATCGTCCATTTGTCGGCGACCTGCGCGATGACCTGCCGTACCAGCGACTCCACCGCCGGGCTGACCGGAGGGATCGCCTCGCTGCGCTGATGCATCGCTGCCATGGCGGTCCGGATCGCCTGCATCCGACACTCTCCTTTTGGTGCGTATGGCACTTCCGAGCGCCTTCTTTCCAATGAAGAGTATGGGCGCCATCTCGTCTCACGCAACCACGAGAGGGCCTTGCCATGAAGATTTCCGGAAACACCATCCTCATCACCGGCGGCGGCTCGGGCATTGGCCGGGCACTGGCCGAGGCTCTGCACGCCAAGGGCAACAAGGTCGTCATCGCCGGGCGCCGCGAAGCCGTGCTCGACGCGGTCACCGCCGCCAATCCCGGCATGGAATCGATGCTGCTCGACATCCAGGACGAGGCCGATATCGCAGGTTTCGCCCGTCAGGCCGTCGAGCGCTTCCCGAGCCTGAACGCCGTCATCAACAATGCCGGCATCATGAAGCCGGAGAACCTGCCGGCCGCCGACAATCTCGCCATCGCCGAGGAGACGATCGCGACCAACCTGCTCGGCCCGATCCGCCTGACCACCGCGCTGCTGCCACATCTCCTTAAACAGCCGCAGGCGACCGTCCTGACCGTCTCGTCCGGTCTCGCCTTCGTACCGCTCGCGATCGCACCGACCTATAGCGCGACCAAGGCCGCGATCCATTCCTGGTCGATCGGCCTGCGCGAGCAGCTCAAGCACACATCGGTCGAGGTCATCGAGATCGCCCCGCCCTATGTGCAGACCGAGTTGATGGGCCCGCATCAGGCGGTCGATCCGGCCGCGATGCCGCTCGCCGATTTCACCAATGAGGTGATGACGACCCTCGAAACGCAGCCTGAAGCCACGGAGGTCATCGTCGAGCGCTGCAAGCCGCTGCGCTTCGCCGAAATCAGCGGCAGCTTTGCGCAGGTCTTTGCCGGGCTCAACGCACAGCACGGTTGACGAAGGAGAGTATTACTCCGCCCGATGGCAGCAGACGCAGACCTTGTTGCCATCGGGGTCGCGGAAATAGGCCCCGTAATAATGTGCGTGATAATGCGGCCGCAGGCCCGGGGGCCCTTCGCAACTCCCACCATGGGCCAGCGCTATCGCGTGACAGACGTCGACGGTCGCACGGCTTTCGGCCAGGAAGGCCACCATGTGGCCGTTCCCGGGCGTGGCGGCCTGCCCATCGAACGGACGGGTCAGGAACAGCAGGGGTCGGTCGGAAGCTGTCGGCTGCCATGCGGCAGCTGCGGCTTCCGGATCACGAAAGCGCAGCTTCAACCCCAATGCGCCGCAAAGCGCGCCATAGAAAGCCTCTGCTCGCTCGAAGGCATTCGTTCCGACGCTGATATGGGAGAACATGCGGGGCCTCCTGCTTCCAGCTTTGGCAGCTCGGGAATGTCTCGCACCCTACCGCAAGACGCACGGCCCGGAAGCGCAGCGATCGCATGACAACACCCCCGCGCGCTGCTAAGGCCACCGCATGCGCGAAGGCCTCCTGCCAGCGACGGTCGCGACCGTCCTCGAACTCTCCACCTCGGGCGAACAGGCCCGGGCCCTCACCGAATTGCTCGGTGAGATCTTCGATCCCACCGAGACGGCGATCTCCGCCTTCGAGATCGAGGATGGGATCACCACGCTCTCGATGAACATTCCGTGGAAGGTCGAGATCTATTTCGCCAACCCACCTGACGAGGAAGCGGTGCGCGACCTGCTGCGCCCAATCGTGGGCGAACTCGTCGACAACACGCCCTTCACCACTGTCAACACCAAGGACTGGGTCGCGAACAGCCTGGACGGGCTGAAGCCCGTCCGCGCCGGCCGCGTCCTCGTCCATGGCGCGCATGACCGCCACGTTGTCCGCACCAACGATGTCGCCATCGAGATCGAGGCGGCGCTCGCCTTCGGCACCGGCCATCACGGTACGACAGCCGGCTGCCTGCTCGCGCTCGATGCCGAATTGAAGAAGCGCCGCCCGCGCCACGGCATCGATATCGGCACCGGCACCGGCATCCTCGGGCTGGCGCTCGCCAAGCAGATCAAGCGCAAGGTCGTCGCCGGCGATATCGATGCGGTCGCGATCGAGGTCTCCGCCCATAACGCCCGGCTCAATCATGCGCCGAACGCACTCGATCTCTATGTCGCGCCTGGCCTGCGCCATGCCAAGGCCTGGCGCCCCGGCCATTTCGATTTCGTCTTCGCCAATATCCTGGCCGGCCCGCTGAAGCGCCTCGCCCCGTCGATCGCGCGTGTGCTCTCGTCGAACGGCACGCTGATCCTGTCGGGCCTGCTGGCGATGGATGTCGCGGGCGTCGTCTCGGCCTACCGGCACCAGGGCGTCTATCTCGCGAGCCATTCGCTGCGCGAGGGCTGGGCGACGCTGATCATGAAAAAAGGCGGCGCAGCCCCGAGGCCGCGCCGCCTTGCCTGACCTCCGGCGCTCCCGGAGGAAGCGCGAGGCCGTTACTCGTTACGGGTCAGAAGGCGATATAGCCGTACTTCTTCTCGGCATCGGCCTGCAGGCTGCGGGCATCGTGCCAGACGGCGGCAGCGAACTTCGCGGCATCCGCGATCTGTTCGTAGACGTGCTTGATGATGGCGATCATGGTGGAGGTCCTCAAGGGTTGTCGGCCGCGCGGCCCGAGGCCACGGCAGCGTGAATTCAGCGGCTGAAAGGCAGCGAGACGTCGCTCGACAGCGTCGCGGACGGGAAGCCGCCCAGCACGATCTCGGCCTCGTTGACGAGGAGGTTGCGGGCGCGCAGTTCGCGGGCTGCAGAACGTGCGCGGCTCACGACGAGCGCGGCATAGAAGCGCTGCATCAGGCTCGGCTTGTCCGCGCGTGTCTTGGCACCGGCCTGGACCGGAACGGGCAGCACGTCGGCATTGTTCAAGACATAGGTCATGGGTCTATCTCCGAAAGACGAAGGACAGTCCCGGTCGCTTCCTCGTTCTCTTATGCGACCAAAGTGGGATCATTTCGCACTTGCGAGAAGATATGTTCGCATATGCGAGATATGCAGAAAACGCATGCAATCCGTCCATATCCGTTAATGTTTGCGTAGATTGCATAACCAAACGGCACAATGCGACCTCGACAGGCAGCGCCTTCCCACGGAACGGGCAGCACCCCGCCGATGCATTTACGCTGGCGCTTTCCCCGGCGCGAGGCGACGATGGTCCGACCTAAGCCGGACCCCGCCATGACCGATTCGACCCTGCCGACCTGCCGTTTCCAGTCCTTCTCCGAGCCGAGCGACCCCAGGCTGGTTGCCGGCCGCGTCACCGCCCTGCGCAAGGCACTCGCCGCGCAAGGGCTGGACGGCTTCGTGATCCCGCGCGCCGACGAGCATCAGGGCGAGTACGTCCCGGCCCATATGGCCCGCCTCGCCTGGCTGACCGGCTTCACCGGCTCGGCCGGCAATGCCGTCGTGCTGGCGGACAAGGCGGCGCTGATCGTCGACGGCCGCTACACGATCCAGTCGGCCGAACAGACCGACACCCAAGTCGTCACGCCCGTCCGCATGGAGGAGACGCCGCTGGAACGCTGGGTCGAGCAGAACCTGCCGGCTGGCGGCAAGCTCGGCTACGATCCCTGGCTGCATACGGTCGATGGCCTCGCCCGCCTCGAAAAGGCAGCGGCAGCGGCCGGCGGCAGCCTCGTCGCCGTCAGGGCCAACCCGATCGACGCGCTCTGGAGCGACCGCCCTGCCCCGCCCACGGCGCCGGTCAAGGCGCATCCGACGGCCTTTGCCGGCGAGGACAGCGTCTCGAAGCTCGCCCGCATCCAGAAGGCACTGGCCGAGGCCAAGGTCGACGCGCTCGTCGTCTCCGATCCCCACGCCTTGGCCTGGGTCTTCAATATCCGCGGCGGCGATGTCGAGCACACGCCGCTGCCGCTCGGCTATTCCATCGTCCCGCGCGAGGGCCGGCCGACCGTCTTCCTCGCACCGGAGAAGGTCACCAACGAGGCCGGCGATGCGATCGGCGCGGTCGGCGAGATCGCCCCTCCGGCCGATCTCGACAGGCAGATCGCCAAACTCGGCGCAGCCAAGGCCAAGGTCCGGCTCGATGCCGCGACCGCTGCCTCGGCGCTGGCGACCCTGATCCGCGAAGCCGGCGGCACGCCCGATGCCGGCGCCGACCCGATCGCCCTGATGAAAGCGCGCAAGAACGCGGCCGAGCTGGATGGCGCCCGCAACGCCCATCTGCGCGACGGTGCCGTCATGGTGCGCTACCTCTCCTGGCTGGCGCGCGAGGCGCCGAAGGGCAGCCTGACCGAGATCGATGCGGTGGCCGCGCTCGAGGCCGAGCGGTTGAAGACCGGCCTGCTCAAGGACGTCTCCTTCACCACCATCGCCGGCGCCGGCCCCAATGCGGCGCTGCCGCATTACCGCGTCAGCGAGGCGAGCAACCGCAAGCTGGAGCCCGGCATATTCCTGGTCGATTCGGGGGGCCAGTACGAGGACGGCACCACCGACATCACCCGCACCATGGTGATCGGCACGCCCACGGCCGAGATGCGCGACCGCTATACCCGCGTGCTCAAGGGCCATGTCGCGATCTCGCGGCTGGTCTTCGTCAAGGGTACCTCGGGCGCGCAGCTCGATGCCTTCGCGCGGCTGCCGCTCTGGCAGGGCGGCTTCGATTTCGACCACGGCACCGGCCATGGCGTCGGCAGCTATCTCTCGGTGCATGAGGGGCCGCAGCGGCTCTCCAAGCTCGGCACCACGCCGCTGGAGCCGGGCATGATCCTCTCCAACGAACCCGGCTACTACAAGCAGGGCGAATACGGCATCCGCATCGAGAACCTGATCGTGGTCGAGGAGCGCCGGATCCCCGGCGCCGAGCGGGTGATCTACGGCTTCGAGACGATCACCTGGTGCCCCTACGAGCGCCCCCTGATCGAGAAGAGCATGCTCGATGCCGGCGAGATCGCCTGGATCGACGCCTATCACGCTCAGGTCTGGGAGAAGCTCTCGCCGCTGGTCGAAGGTGAGGCGAAGCTGTGGTTGGAGCAGGCGTGCGGGGCGCTTTGAAGTTCCGCGTCATGGTCGGGCTTGTCCCGACCATCCACGTCTTCCTTCGGGCAAGGGCTGCATTCAAGACGTGGATACTCGCCACGAGGGCGAGCATGACGGAGCGCTAGAACACCATCCTGAACCCAACGACCGCGACCACCCCGACCGCCACCACGCCCAACAGCGGCAACCGCGTCGCGGCGAGCGCCGTGATCGCCGCCGCGGCCGTCTCGGCCCAGCCGGTCGCAAGTGCGCTCGGCGCGATCACCGCGATCAGCACGGCCGGCGGGATCGCATCGAAGGCAGCCTGCGCGCGCGGCGAGAGGCTGAGCCGCCCGGCCAGCGCAAGCCCGGCGACGCGCGTGAAATAGGTCACGATCGCCATGCCGAGGAAGGCGAGGAGATTGATCGGATCGACGCTCACGCCTTGGCCTCCTCGGTCACCGGCTGCTCCTCGCTGCCCGCCGCAAGCCAGGCCGCAAGCAATCCACACAGGGCCCCCGCCGCGACATGCCAGGGCTGCCCGACCAGACGATAGGTCACGGCCGAGGCGATGCCGGCGGCCGCCACCGTCCAGAACGTCACCCTGCCCTTCCAGAAGGCCGCGACGAGCGCGATGAACAGAGCCGTGAAGGCGAAATCGGCGCCGAGCCGCTTGGGATCGCCCAGCACCGCACCGATCATCGCGCCGAGCGTCGAATTGATCAGCCAGCCTGCGACGAAGGGGATCACCATCGCGAACCAGTAGGCCGGCGTCAGGCGGTGCGTGCGGGCGCGCTTCTCGGCCAGAGCCCAGTTCTCGTCCGCCATGTAGTAAAGGCCGAGGAATTTCTGCCAGCGGCTGAAGCCCTGGAGCTTCGGCGCCAGCGACGCCCCCATCAGGACGTGACGCGCATTGATCAGCAGCGTCGAGAACACCAGCGCCGCGACCGGCGCGGGGTTGGCCCAGAGCTCGATCGCGGCGAACTGCGCCCCACCGGCGAAGACCATGATGCTCATCAGGAAGACTTCCAGGGGCGAGAGGCCCTTGCTGGCCGCCACCGCGCCAAAGAGCAGGCCGATCGGCGCCGCGGCCACGGCAGCCGGCCAGATATCGTTCAGGCCGCGCCTGATATCGTCACGCATCGTGGACATGGAGTTCTGTTTCTCTTGAAAGCTGTTTCAGCCGGCATGAGCCGCGCGGAAGACGCCGGGCGTGACCCCGAGCCGAGCCTTGAAGGCCCTCGTCAGATGCGGCTGGTCGCAGAAGCCCGTCGCCGCCGCGACCTCCCCCAGGCTCTCGCCGCGACGCAATCGCTCGCGCGCCCGCCGCACCCTGACATCGATGAGATAGGCATGCGGCGTCAGCCCAGTTTCGCGTCGGAAGGCCCGGATCAGATGATGGCGCGGCAAACCGGCAAGCGCGGCAAGATCAGCCAGCAACAGGTCTTCCTCGTAGCGCGCCTCGATCGCGCGCCGCGTGCGGGCGACCGGCCCATCCTCGCGCCCGACCGCCTGCACGTGCAGGTCGGCATGGCGCGCCAGCATATGGGCATAGGCGCGCAGGAGTGCCTCCTCGCCTGCCAATGCGTCGGTGCCTTCTTCCAGCAGACGATGCGCGGCGCTGAACAGCGCGGCACCGGCGGGGTCCTGCACCACCGGATCACGGAAGAACGGCGTGCCGACCGCCTCGTTTCCGGTCAGGGAGGCCGTGATCTCCTGCATCAGTTCGACCGAAGGGTAGCTCATCCGGTAGCGATAGCCGCCCTCGCTCGGCGCGCCGTCATGAACGTCGAGCGGGTGGTTCAGCACGATGTCGCCGGGGCCGGCATAGAGCTTCTGCCCGCGCGCATGCCAGACTTCGCAGCCCATCTCGATCGTGCCGATCGCATAGGTGTCATGGGCATGCGGGGCATAGGCATGAGTGCGGAAGGTCGCGGCGAGGAACTCGAGCCCGTCGAAGCGGCGCGCAGCGAACAGATGCGCGCTCTCCCCCGCCCTGAGCGGGGTCTCCAGCAAGGCCTGTTCCTGCGAGATCGACTGCATGCCCAAAGATAGCGCAGAAGCCTGCCATACTGTCTTGAAGAAAAGTGATCGGGCGCATCACGCGCCCGATCGGTTTTGCCATCCAAAGATGGGGGCTCAAAGCGCGTGTGCAGCCGCGCCAGCGCCCACCCGCTCGGGACTCCTGGACCCCAGCAGCAGCACGCCGAGCCCGCCGACCAGCGTCGCGACCATGGCATAGGCGATGACGCCGAGCGTGCCGAAGCCATCGACGAGAAGACCGCCGAAGACCGCGCCGCTCGCGATCGCGATCTGGAAGGCGGCGACGATCAGGCCGCCCGCCGACTCGGCCTCGTCCTCCGGCGCGACGCGCACCAGCCAGGTCTGGAAGCCGACCGGAAGCGCACCAAAGGCAAAGCCCCAGAGCCCGACTGCGACCGCAGAAGCGATCGGCGATGTGCCGATGAAGAGCAGGCTGACGCTCACCAGCGCGATCAAGAAGGCGCCGAAGATCACCGAGGCCTTGGCACTGCGCGCCGTGATCGCCCCGCCCGCAAAATTGCCGAAGAAGCCGCCAACGCCATAGGCCAGCAGGACAAGCGAGATCGCCTCGACCGAGAGCTTGGGGATCTGCTCCAGGAACGGGCGCACATAGGTGAATCCAGCGAAATGGCCGGAGATCACCACGACGATGCCGGCGAGCACGAGCGCAATGCTGGGCTGGCCGAGCAGGCGGAACAGCGTGCGGATATCGGGCGAGCCGCGCGCCGGCAGACGCGGGAGCACCGCCATCTGGATGACGAGCGCCGCGACGCCAACGAGCGCCGAGAGCCAGAACACAAACCGCCAGCCCATCACGTTGCCGAGATAGGCACCGATCGGCGCGGCGCTGACGGTGGCGAGGGAGACGCCGGCGAAGATCAGCGACATCGCCTTGGGCAAGGCGCTGGGCGGCACCAGTCGCATTGCGGTCGCCGCGACCATCGACCAGAAGGCGCCGAGCCCGATGCCGAGCAGCACGCGCGCAAAAAGCAGCATCGGCAGGTTGGTGGCGATCGCCGCGATGACGCTGGAGACGATCAGCAGGCCGGTCAGCGACCAGATCACGATGCGTCGGTCGATACCGCGGGTCACGATGGCCGCGGCAAGCCCGGCGATGGCGCCGACGACGGCGGTCGCGGTCACGGCTTGCCCGGCGGCGCCGACGGAGACGCCGATATCGGCGGCCATCGGGGTGAGCAGGCTGGCCGGCAGGAACTCGGCCGTGACGAGGCCGAAGACGCCGAAGGTCAGCGACGTGACGGCAGCCCAGGCCGGCTTGTCGCGAGCCTCCTCGGTACTGTCGTCGAATTCAAGAGCGGTGGCAGAAAGGGAATCTGACATGGGTGTCTCCATGAGGTTGCCGGAAGATGGGCGTGGCCCCATGGAGTTTCCATGCTATATCATCCGCATCTCATGACCGTTCGTCCAGGAATGCCATGACCGCTTCCGCCGACCATCTGACCGAGATGCTGCGTGGCCTGAGGCTCGACGGTGTCGACTACAGCCGCTGCCAGTTGGCTGCCCCCTGGGGCGTCGCCTTCCCGCCGACCCATGAGGCCTATTTCCATTTCATCTCGCGCGGCGGCTGCTGGCTGAAGACGCCGGCCGGCGAATGGCTGGAGCTCGCCGATGGCGATGCCGTGCTGCTGCCGCGCGGCGGCGGCCATGTGCTGGCGAGCTCGCCGGACGTCATCGCCTCCCCGCCCTGCGACTGCCGGGTGCGCGAGGCCTATGGCAATGTCTTCGATGTCGAGGGCGGCGGCGCGGGCGCGCATATGCTCGTCTTCACCGGCCGCATGACCTTCAATGTCGATCTCGACCACCCGCTCCTGCGCTTGATGCCGGACCTGATGCGGATGAGCGATTTCATGGCCTATGAGCCCGGCATCCCGCATCTGCTGGACGCGATGGGCCGCGAGGTCGCGATGGACCGGGTCGGCGCCGGCGGCATGCTGGCGCGTCTCGCCGATGTGCTGGCGGCTGCGATCATCCGCGCCTGGGTCGAGGGCGGCTGCGGCGCCGCCAAGGGCTGGGTCGCGGCGGCGCGCTGCCCGACGATCGGCAAGGTCCTGGCGGCGATCCACGCCCATCCCGAAAGCGACTGGACGGTCGAGAGCCTCGCCGAACTGATGGGTGCATCGCGCTCCGGCTTTGCCGAGCGCTTCGCCGAGGTCGTCGGCGAGACGCCGGCCCGCTATGTCGCGCAGGTGCGGATGCATCAGGCAAGGCAATGGCTGGCGCGCGACAAGTTGCGGATCGCGGTGGTGGCGCAGCGCCTCGGTTACGAGTCGGAAGCCTCCTTCAGCCGCGCCTTCAAGCGCATCACCGGCCTGGCGCCAAGCCAGGTACGGACCGCAGGCGAGGCACCACCCGGCTCCATGTTCACGCCTGCGGCGGAGGCGGCGGAGTAGCGGCAGCCGATCCAGCCTAAGCGAGCATGATAACCGGCTCCGGCTCATATGTGGAACGGCCCGACAGGCAAGGTGTTTGTGGAGGTTTGATCCATC
>NZ_CAMFKW010000056.1 GCF_945957345.1 uncultured Allobosea sp.
TCGGCGCGGCGCTCGCCGAAGGTCTGGGCATCTTCGCGTTCGTCGTCGCGCTCGTTCTGCTCTTCGTGGTCTGACGTTTTCGTCGACCGCTTTCTCGTCGCGCGTTCAGGCCACTCCGGCCGACGCGCGACGGTTTCCTGTCTTAAGCGCTGAAAGGCACGCTATGCCGGTTCGATCTTCAGGGTTCGCGCGACAAGGATGGCTTCTGGCTGTCGGCTCGTTCGCCACTCTGGTGGCGGGAGCGGCGCAGGCTGCCGAGCAGAAGCACGGCCTGAGCGGCGAGAAGGCTTCCTTCCCGCCCTTCGACCCCGCCCATTTCGCAAGCAACCTGTTCTGGCTCGCGATCACCTTCGCGGCTCTCTACTGGCTGATGTCCAAGGTTGCCCTGCCGCGCCTCGGCTCCATCCTGGAAGAGCGCGCCGAGACGATCGGCCGGGATCTCGATCAGGCCACGCAGATGCAGGCCAAGGCCGAAGACATGGCCCAGGCCTATGAGAAGGCTCTGGCTGAGGCCCGCAAGAACGCCCAGGGTATCGCCCAGACGGCGCGCGAGACCGGCGCCAAGGCCAGCGACGCCCAGCGTCACGCGACCGAAGCCGAGCTTGCCGCCAAGATGGCGCAGGCCGAGGCCACCATCGCCAAGACCAAGACCGACGCGATGGGCAATGTGCGCGATCTCGGCAGCGACATCGCCGCCGCCATCGTCACCAAGCTGACCGGTCAGGCTCCCAGCGCCACCGAGGCGTCGGCTGCCATCGACCAGGCCCTGACGCGCGGCTGAGGAGAGTTCAGATGGATACTTTCTGGGTCGGCGTCGCGCTCGTCATCTTCCTCGCCATCCTGGTCAAGTTCGGCGTGCCGGGCCTGATCGTGAAGGCGCTCGACAGCCGCGGCGAGAAGGTCGCGCAGGAGCTGGCGGAAGCCCGCCGCCTGCGTCAGGAGGCCGAGAAGCTGCTCGCCGAGTACGATGCCAAGCGCAAGGCCGCCGAGGCCGAGGCAGCCGAGATCGTCTCCTCCGCCAATGACGAGGCCAAGCGCCTCGCGGCGGAAGCCGAGGCGAAGCTCGCCGATTTCGTCGCCCGCCGGACCAAGGCGGCCGAGGAGAAGATTGCCCAGGCCGAGAGCCAGGCCGAGGCCGAGGTTCGCGCTGCGGCTGCGGAAGCCGCCACCAAGGCCGCCGAGACCATCCTGCGCGGCCAGATGGCCGGCAAGGCCGGTGAAGCCGCCTTCGCCGCCGGGCTTGGCGAGGTCAAGGCCAAGCTCAACTGAGCCTTTAGCCGATCTCCCGATATGATGACGCCGCGCCCGCAAGGACGCGGCGTTTTTCTTTGCCCTTCTCCCGCCGAAGTCCCCGGCTGGGGTAGGGTGATCGCGCTCGCCCACCGCATGGCTGGAAACTAGGGAGTTTCGGGATGATCAGTCCCCTTGTCCGTATGCTCGCGATCGCGCTTCTGTCACTCGCAGCGGCTACGAACTTTGCGAACGCCTTCGAGAAGGTGAGCTTCCCGTCGCGCGATGCTGGCGATCTCGTGGGCTGGCTGGCCCGGCCGGCAGGCGCAGGCCCCTTCCCGGTCGTGATCGGCCTGCATGGCTGCGCCGGGCTCTATGCGCGCTCGGGCGCGGTCGGCGCCCGCGAGAGCGATTGGTCGGAGCGCTTGACCAGCGCGGGCTATGCCGTGCTCCTCGTTGACAGCTTCGGGCCGCGCGGCATCCAGGCGTTGTGCAACGAGCGCGAGCGTTCGCTGACGCCGGCCGGCCGCGCGCGCGATGCCTTCGCCGCCATCGACTGGCTGGACAAGCAGAGCTTCGCCGCGAAACAGCGCATCGCCCTGATCGGCTGGTCGAATGGCAGCTCGACGGCGTTACGCGTCGCGGGCGCGTCCGAGGCTAAACGCCTGCGCCATGTCATCGCCTTCTATCCCGGCTGCCGCGTCATCCTGAAGCGCGGCTGGCAGGCACAGACCGATACCGCGATCTTCCAGGGCCTGGCCGACGACTGGACGCCGGCAGCGCCTTGCGAGGAGTTGGCGCGCAGCGGCGGGGCGCGTTTCGTCGGCTTCCCCGGCGCCTATCATGATTTCGACCATCCGAGCCTGCCGTTGCGCGAACGCAAGGCGGCCTACTCGCAGCGGCCCGACGGCCTGGTCACGATCGGCAGCGACCCGAAGGCCCGCGCCGAGGCCATCGACGCGGTGATGGCGATCCTGAAGCGGCCTTAGGCTGCGGCAACGATCGCAGGATCGCTCCCCTGGGCAACCACCCTTGTCATTCCGGGGCTTCGCATAGCGAAGAACCCGGAACCCACGACCGGGCGAACGGCCCGCAACGAAGCATCGAATGTCTCACCCGGTCGTGGGTTCCGGGTTCGCGCCTGCGGCGCGCCCCGGAATGACAAGGGCGGCGTTCGATAAGACTCAGTTGCTGGCAGTCGCTGGTGCGGCCGGCGGATTGCCCGCGGCGGTTTTGGGCGCGGCAGCCGGCCGCGCCGGGGGAACGGCGGCCGTCGCCTTGGGCTTCGGCTTGCGGGCCTGGATCGTCGAGGTCACGATGCCCTGCGGCGTGTCGAGCCCGTAGATGTCGTCGCGGAACTGGACCTGTCCGTCGGCGCCCTGCCAGCCGGTCAGGTAGACCCAGGCGACCGGCACCTGTTTCTTCAGCGTGATGTTCTTGCGCTCGCCCTTGGCGATCTCGTCCTCAATGCTCTGACGGGTCCATTCCGAACCCTCCAGCAGCCAGGCGGCGAGATCGCGGACACCCTCGATGCGGGCGCAGCCGGAGGAGTTAAAGCGCACATCGTTGCGGAACAGCGTCTTCTTCGGCGTGTCGTGCATGTAGACCGCGTCGCTGTTGGGCATGTCGATCTTGAGCTGGCCGAGGGAATTGGTCGGCCCCGGCTCCTGGCGCACATAGAAATAGGGGCTCTTCAGCGCCGCCCAGTTGACGCTGGCCGGGTCGATTTCCTTGTTCTCTGCGCCGAGCAGCTTCATGTTCGACTTGGCGATGAAGCTCGGGTCCTTGCGCATATGCGGGATGATGTCGGCCTTCACGATCGACATCGGAACCGTCCAATACGGGTTCAGGTTGACCGAGGAGATATTGGCCTGGATCACGGGCGAGGGCCGGTCCGGGCGGCCGACGATGGCGAGATGGCGCTGGGCGACCGTGCCGTTCTCGACAGCCTCGACGCTGGCGCCGGGGATGTTCACCACGACATAGCGATTGGCGAAGTTGAAGCCGTTGCCCTTGAGGCGCTCCAGCGTCGCGGTAAGTTGGTTCAGGCGCGATTCGACCGGTGTGTTCATCGCCTTGAGGGTCAGGCGTCCGACCGTGCCGAGATCCGACAGGCCGTGGCGACGCTGGAAGCGTTTCACGCCCTCGGTCACATTGGCATCATAGACATCGCCAGCCATGGCATCGGGCGCGATATCGCCGCTGGCGAGCAGGCGCTGCTTCAGCGCCACGACATCCGGCCCCTGCGAATCCGGCTTCAGGGACGCCGCGCTCGCCGGCACCTTCGGCCAGCCGCCACGATTGGCGACATCCTCATGGGCCATCAGGGCCTCGAGCGTGCGGTCATAGGTGTTCGGGCCGTAGCTCGGTTCGTTGGCACGCACGAGCGCCGTCGAGGCCAGCAGAGCAGCGGCCGCAATGGCGAGGATGGAGGGACGAGCAGACATGAAAACCCCCGGGCCGCATAGAGCGGCACCGGGGGATCATTCCGCGACATAGTCAAGGAAGGCTTAAGAAGCGCTCGCCGCCCTTCACCATGCTGACGAACGCCGTCAGCATGGGCGGCAGCCTCTTACTCCGCGGCCTTGGCCGGAGCCGGCTTTTCCCATTTCAGGACCGGCGAACGGGCGGCGCGGGTCTCGTCGAGGCGACGGATCGGGGCGTGATGCGGGGCGCTGGTGAAGCGCTCCTTGTCATTGCCCTTGGCCGCGATGGCGAGGTCGCGCAGCGTCGCGATGAAGAGGTCGAGCGCCGCCTTCGATTCCGACTCGGTCGGCTCGATCAGCATGGCACCGTGCACGACGAGCGGGAAATACACCGTCATCGGATGGTAGCCCTCGTCGATCATCGCCTTGGCGAAATCGAGCGTCGAGACGCCCGAGCCCTTCAGCCATTCGTCGTCGAACAGCACCTCGTGCATCGACGGGTGATCCGGGAAGGGCAGCGACATCAGGTCGGCGAGGCCGGCGCGGATGTAGTTGGCGTTCAGCACAGCGTCTTCCGAAGCCTGGCGCATGCCGTCCGAGCCGTGGCTCAGCATATAGGCGAGCGCACGGACATACATGCCCATCTGGCCATGGAAGGCGGTCATGCGGCCGAAGGGCTGGTTGCCCGCTGGGGCTTCCCCGCGCGTCTCGATCAGATGCGGCTTGCCGTTCTCGACATGGATGAAGGGCACCGGCGCGAATGGCGCCAGTCGCTCGGAGAGCACGACCGGGCCGGCACCGGGACCACCGCCGCCATGGGGCGTCGAGAAGGTCTTGTGCAGGTTGATGTGCATCGCGTCGACGCCGAGATCCCCCGGGCGGGCCTTGCCGACGATGGCATTGAAGTTGGCGCCGTCGCAGTAGAAATAGGCGCCGGCCTCATGCATCGCCGCGGCGATCTCGACGATCTGAGGCTCGAAGATGCCGCAGGTGTTCGGGTTCGTCAGCATGATCGCGGCGATGTCCGGCCCGAGCAGGGCCTTGACGTCCTCCACCGCGACGGTGCCATCCGGACGGGCCGGAACCGCCTTCACCGAGAAGCCGATCAGGGCTGCGGTGGCCGGGTTGGTCCCGTGGGCCGATTCGGGGACGAGCACGACATTGCGGGTCGCTCCCTCGCCCTTGGCGGCGATCGCGGCCTTGATCGCCATCATGCCGCAGGCCTCGCCATGGGCGCCGGCCTTCGGCGAGAGGGCCACCGCCGGCATGCCGGTCAGCGTCATCAGGTAGCGGGCGAGCTCCAGCATCAGGTCGAGCGCGCCGGGCACGCTCGAAAGCGGCTGGAGCGGATGCACGTCGGAGAAGCCCGGCAGGCGCGCCATCTTCTCGTTGAGGCGGGCATTGTGCTTCATCGTGCAGGAGCCGAGCGGGAAGAGCCCGGTATCGATGCCGTAGTTCTTCTGGCTGAGGCGCACATAGTGGCGCATCGTCTCGGGCTCGGAGAGCCCGGGCAGGCCGATCTCGCCCTGGCGGGCATGCTTGCCCAGCCGCGACTTGAACGGCGCCGGCTTGTCGATGTCGACGCCGGTCGCCTCGTGATGGCCGATCTCGAAGATCAGCGGCTCGATCTGCTGGAGAGCCTTGTTGCCGGTGAAGGTGAGGTGCTCTTCATGCGAGGCCTCGCCGGCCTGGGTGGGACGTCCCTGACGGTTCAACATCACAGCACCTCCACGAGCGCCGCCACGAGGGCCGCCCGGTCTTCATCGGTATTCACCTCGGTCGAGGCGATGATCAGCAGGTCGTCGAGCCCGGCCTTGGGCAGGAGCCGCGAGACGGGAACGCCGGCCAGGATGCCCTTGGCGGCGAGCACCTCGACGACCTCGGCGGCGGGCTTCTTCAGCTTCACCGTGAACTCGTTGAAGAAGCTGTCGTTGAGTACGGTCACGCCTTCGACGCCCGCAAGCGCGTCGGCGAGCTTCACGGCATTGGCGTGATTCACCTCGGCGAGACGGGCGAGGCCGGTCTGGCCCAGCAGCGTCATATGGATGGTGAAGGCCAGCACGCAGAGGCCGGAATTGGTGCAGATGTTCGAGGTCGCCTTGTCGCGGCGGATATGCTGCTCGCGGGTCGAGAGCGTCAGCACGAAGCCGCGCTGGCCGGTCGAATCGACCGTCTCGCCGCAGAGCCGGCCCGGCATCTGGCGGATATATTTGGACTTGGCGGCGAAGAGGCCGACATAGGGGCCGCCGAAATTCAGGGCGTTGCCGATCGACTGGCCTTCGCCGACGACGATATCGGCGTCCTGCGCACCGGGCGGCACGACGGCGCCGAGCGAGACAACCTCGGTGAAGACCGCGATCAGCAGGGCACCATGGGCATGGGCCTTCTCGGCGATCGGCTTGAGGTCGCGCAGGTTGCCGAACACGTCCGGCGACTGGACGACGACGCAGGAGGTGCTGTCGTCGATCTGGGAGAGGATGTCCTCTTGGGCCGAAACGTCGGGCTTCAGCGCCACGACCTCGTCATTGGCCATCTCGGAGAGGGTCTCGACGACCGCGGTGTAATGCGGATGCAGACCGCCGGAGAGCACCGCCTTGCGGCGCTTGGTGACGCGATGCGCCATCAGCACGGCCTCGCCGGTGCCGGTCGAGCCGTCATACATCGAGGCGTTGGCGACCTCCATGCCGGTCAGCGCCGCGACCTGGGTCTGGAACTCGAAGAGGTATTGCAGCGTGCCCTGCGCGATCTCGGGCTGGTAGGGCGTGTAGCTCGTCAGGAACTCCGAGCGCTGGATCAGGTGATCCACCGTCGCCGGGACATGGTGCTTGTAGGCGCCAGCGCCGACGAAGAAGGGCACGGCCGAGGCGGCGGTGTTCTTGCCGGCCATCCTGCCGAGGATGCGCTCGACCTCGAGCTCGCCCTTGGCGCGGGGCAGATCGACCGGGGACTTGAGCAGCTTGCCGGCCGGCACGTCGCTGAACAGCGCGTCGACATCGGAGACGCCGATCCGCGCGAGCATGTCCTCGCGGTCGGTATCGGTGAGCGGGAGATAGCGCATGAGGGGATTCCGTTTCGGGGTGTCATCCCGCACGCGCCGCAGCGCTAAAGCGATGCGGCGCAGACGCGGGATCGTGCGACGAGAAGGCGCCTCTTCGGAAGACGGTTCCGCATCTGCGCAGCGGCATTGCATGCCGCAGCGCGTGCGGGATGACGCCTGGTCAGAGCGACTTCACGTAGTCCTGGTACTCGGCCTCGCCCATCAGGGCGTCGAGCTCAGCCGCATCCTTGATCCTGATCTTCAGGAACCATCCCTTGCCGGCCGGGTCCTCGTTGACGGTGCCGGGCGCGGCTTCGAGCTCGCCATTGACCTCGACGACCTCGCCGGAGACCGGCGCGTAGACCTCGGACGCGGCCTTGACGCTCTCGACCACGGCAGCTTCGCCGCCCTTGGCCAGGGCCTTGCCCACAGTCGGAAGCTCGACGAAGACGACATCACCGAGCTGGCCCTGCGCGTAGTCGGAGATGCCGACCGTGCCGGTGTCACCCTCGATGCGGATGTATTCGTGGTCCTTGGTATAACGGGTCTCGGCCATGGTTTCCTCCTGGCGTCAGTTGTCTGGGAAAAGGTTCAGCGCTTGTAGCCGTTAGGCACGAAGGGCATCGTCGCCACGACGGCCGGCAGCGGCTTGCCGCGCACGATCAGGTTGAGCTGCGTGCCCGGCGCGGAATGGGCCTTGGCGACATAGCCCATGGCACAGGGGCCGTTGAGCGTCGGGCCGAAGCCACCCGAGGTCACGACGCCGATCACCTCGCCCCCGGGCGTCGCGATCTCGGTGCCCTCGCGGGCGGGAGCGCGGCCTTCCGGCTTCAGGCCGACGCGGATGCGCGAGACGCCCTCGGCAAGCTCACGCTGGACGCGCGCTGCGCCGGGGAAACCGCCCTCCTCGCGACGGCGCTTCTGGATCGACCAGTTCAGCGCGGCCTCGATCGGCGAGGTCGTGGTGTCGATGTCATGGCCGTAGAGGCACAGGCCGGCTTCGAGCCGCAGCGAATCGCGGGCACCGAGGCCGATCGGCTTGACGGTCCCGTCGAGCAGCAGCGTGTCCCAGATCTCGCCGATCTTGTTGGCGGCGGCGGAGATCTCGTAGCCGTCCTCGCCGGTATAACCGGAGCGGCTGATATTGGCCTTGATGCCGGCGACCTTCATGGTGCGCGAGGACATGAAGCCCATCTCGGCCGCTTCCGGCGCGATCTTCGCCAGCGCCGCCTCGGCGCCTGGGCCCTGCAGCGCGATCAGGCCGCGATGCTCGGCCTTGACCAGCTTCACATTGGCCGGCAGGCGCGCCTCGATATGGGCGTAGTCGGCGTCCTTGCAGGCGGCGTTGACGACGAGATAGAGCGCGCCGTCCTCGTCGGGATCGATCGAGCGCGTGACCATCAGGTCGTCGAGGATGCCGCCTTCCTCGTTGAGGAGCTGCGAATAGCGCTGCTTGCCGGGGGCGAGATTGACGATATCGGCGGGAATCAGCGCTTCCAGCGCCTTCGCCGTAGTCTCGTGATCGGGGCCGATCAGGAAGCACTGGCCCATATGCGAGACGTCGAAGAGCCCGGCTTTCTCGCGGGTCCAGTTATGCTCGGTCAGGATGCCGGCAGGGTACTGCACCGGCATGTCGTAGCCGGCGAAGGGCACCATGCGGGCGCCGAGCGCGACATGGCGCGCATGCAGCGGGGTCTTCAGCGGCGCGCTCGCGCCGGCAGTGTCGGTATTGGCCTCGGCAGCCATGGCGTGCCCCTCCCAGAGTCAAGCGCAAGCCCCGGACGATAGTGTCCGGAACGCGCCCCCTCTGTCTCGGCACCTGAGAGATTTCCCCACCCGACCCACAAGGCCGGACGAGTTACACCCGTCGGTGGGCGGGCATCACTGCCCGCCGCTTTCCAGAGCGCCAAATCCCCAGCGGCCCTTTTGCCTGAGCGTTTCCGGGGCGGTTGCGCCTTCGGCGCCGGGCTCGAAGCCCGGTCTCTCCCGCGGGGATATGCGGCTCGGGCACAGATACAAGACGCGCCGATTGAGTCAATCGGCGCGTCTGCGTCTTTTCACGGCAAACCGGCTTTACCGGCGGCGCTTGCGCGCCGGCGCAGCAGCCCCGCCGCCGCCGAGGCTGACGAAGATATCGACGTCGCCGCTGCCGGCCGGCACCATGATGCCGTCTTCGACATGGGTGAAATCGGCACCGCCCTGCCCGGACGGAACCGTCGCACCGACATGCGCGCTGCGTTTGCCGATGACGGTGGTCCCACGCATCACAGTCGTCGTCAGCGTGGCACCATAAGTACCCGGGCTGCCGGCCATGCCGAGGAGCACGCGCCCTTCGACGCCGACCTTGAGGCGGAAGGTGCCCTTACCCGTCCCCGTGCATTCGCGCGCGACATTGGTGATCGAGACCTGATAGCGCAGGCCGCTCGAATCCTGGCCGGACTGGGCGCGGATCGCGGCGCCGCCATCGGAAATGATCACCTCCGGGCAGACCAGCTGATCGTTCTGGTCATCGTCCTTCGGCAATTGATCCGCCGGCGGCGGCTTCGTCGACTGGAACATGAAGACGTTGAGCGCGGAATTGCCGGCAGAGGACGACGAGGACGAATTGCAGCCGGCAAGGCCGAGGCACAGCAGCGGCAGGGCGAGCCAGCGAGCCTGGCGAAGAGTATGATCGATCACGGCAGCGCCTCCACGCCCGGGCCGAAGCCATTGAGGGAAACGGGCACGCCCACCCCCTCTTCCGGCGTCTGGAATACGATGAAAGTCGCGCTCTTGCCGCTCTTGAGCTGGCCGAGCAGGGTATCGTCCATGACGACCTCGGCCACGCAGCCGGTTGTCAGGCAGCGCACGAAGCCGGCGCGGCCGATGTCCTTGTCGTCGATCTTGAGACCGAGGCCCGAAGGCAGCAGCACACCGAGCGGCGCGACGACGCGCAGCAGCCGGCTCTTCTGGTCCGCCGTCTTCAGCACGATGACGAGAAGCGTCAGATTCGGCCGATCCTCGGCCGCGACGTTCTGGACGAGCGCACATTGCTCAGCCTTGGCGCCCGGCGGCACCTCGCAGCGCATCTGCCAGTCGCCATGTGTGGAGCGCACCGCGCCCTGCGCGAAAGCGGAGCCGGCGGCGAGGCTCGTCCCCATGAGCGCCAGCGCCAGGGCGCCCAGCACTCCGATGATCCTCATCATCCCTGCCATCCCTTTCGAAACCGGACCTTGAACCGCAGCAGGAGCGCAGAATTCAGGCAAAACGCCGACCGCGCCAGAGAATCCCGCCACCTCTCAACATAAAACGCGTTCGGACCATGCAGGCTGGGTCCTGTCAAGGCGAGATGGCGGCTCCGCGCTCACGTCAAGGCCTCGTGCGATTATGCCGCACGGTCGCTGGGGGCAGTCTTCATTGCCCCTCTGGCGCAAGCGTGATCTTTGATTTATCGCAATCTCGAAGAATGAGGCGACTTCGCGGTCGCCCCTTCATGCGTGGGGCAAAGCCGGTCGGCTCCCATGCAGGTCGATTGAGGAGCATGTGGGATCGATGCGATTTCTGAGCAGGACCTTTGCAACAGCGGCCGCCACGGCCCTTGCCGTCGCCGCGTTGGCGACCGTCCCGGCGATCGCCGGCACCGGCATGCCCACAGACTGGCAGATGAACCTGCAGGGCGCGGTCACCCCGGTCGCCGAATATATC
The DNA here is from genome assembly GCF_945957345.1 of uncultured Allobosea sp. Taxonomy (GTDB): domain Bacteria; phylum Pseudomonadota; class Alphaproteobacteria; order Rhizobiales; family Beijerinckiaceae; genus Allobosea. Next base: position 10,378 of record NZ_CAMFKW010000056.1, read on the forward strand.
CACTGGTTCCATGACTGGCTGAACGTCATCATCGCCATCGTCACGCTCTTCGTGCTGGCGCTGTTGATCTATGTCGTCTTCCGCTTCAACGAGAAGGCGAACCCGGTCCCCTCCAAGACCACCCACAACGCCCTGCTCGAAGTGTGCTGGACCGTGATTCCGGTCCTCATCCTCGTCGTCATCGCGATTCCCTCCTTCCGCCTGCTCAAGCTGCAGCTCGAGGTGCCGCAGGCCGACATGACCCTGAAGGTCACCGGCAACCAGTGGCGCTGGACCTACGAGTACCCGAAGGAGAGCGGCGGCTTCACCTTCGATTCGCTGATGCTGAGCGAGGAAGAGCGCGCCAAGGCAATCGCCAGCAAGAAGATCGCCGAAGCCGAGGCTCCCCGCCTGCTCGCCGTCGACAACGAGGCGGTCGTGCCGGTCGGCAAGATCGTCCGCGTCCAGGTCACCGCCTCCGACGTCATCCACAAGTTCACGGTTCCGTCCTTCGGCATCAAGATCGACGCCATCCCGGGCCGCCTGAACGAAACCTGGTTCAAGGCCGAGCGCGAAGGCATCTATTACGGCCAGTGCTCGTTCATCTGCGGCCAGAACCACGCCTATATGCCGATCGCTTTCCGCGTCGTCAGCCAGGAGCGCTATGCCGCCTGGCTCGCGGAAGCGAAGCAGAAATTCGCCAATGCAGAAGACGCCGGCAGCAAGTTCGCTGCCGCGTCCAAGTAAGTCGCCTGAGGAGAAGAACGATGGCAACAGCGGCTCAGCACGCTCAGGGCCACGGTCATGATGAGGCTCATCACGACCACCCGACCGGATGGCGCCGGTGGCTCCTGTCCACCAACCACAAGGACATCGGCACGCTCTACCTGATCTTCTCGATCATCGCGGGCCTCGTCGGCGGCTTCCTCTCGATCATGATGCGCATCGAGCTCATGTATCCGGGCATGCAGATCTTCGCCAACGGCCAGAGCTACAATGTCTTCGTGACCGGCCACGGTCTGATCATGATCTTCTTCATGGTCATGCCCGCGGTCATCGGCGGCTTCGGCAACTGGTTCGTGCCGCTGATGATCGGCGCGCCGGACATGGCCTTCCCGCGCATGAACAACATCTCGTTCTGGCTGCTGGCCGCGTCCTTCGTGCTCTTCCTCTGCTCGCTCTTCGTCGAGGGCGCGCCGGGCACCGCCGGCCATGGCGGCGGCTGGACACTCTATCCGCCATTCTCGGCCGCCACTGGTCAGCCCGGCCCGGCGGTCGATTTCGTCATCCTCTCGATCCATCTCTCAGGCGCGGCCTCGATCCTGGGCGCGATCAACTTCATCACCACGATCCTGAACATGCGCGCGCCGGGCATGACCATGCACCGCATGCCGCTGTTCGCCTGGGGCGTGCTGGTCACTGCCTTCCTGCTGCTGCTGGCGCTCCCGGTCCTGGCCGGCGCGATCACCATGCTGCTGACGGACCGCAATTTCGGCACGACCTTCTATGATCCGGCCGGCGGCGGCGACCCGATCCTGTACCAGCACCTGTTCTGGTTCTTCGGCCACCCCGAAGTGTACATCATGATCCTGCCGGCCTTCGGCATCGTCAGCCACATCATCTCGACCTTCTCGAAGAAGCCGATCTTCGGCTATCTCGGCATGGCCTATGCCATGGTCGCGATCGGCGTCGTCGGCTTCATCGTGTGGGCGCACCACATGTACACCGCCGGCCTGTCGCTCAACACGCAGCGCTATTTCGTGTTCGCGACGATGGTCATCGCGGTGCCGACCGGCATCAAGATCTTCTCCTGGATCGCGACGATGTGGGGCGGCTCGATCCGCTTCACCGCACCGATGGTCTGGGCGATCGGCTTCATCTTCCTGTTCACCGTCGGCGGCGTGACCGGTGTCGTGCTGGCCAATGCCGGCGTCGACCGCTCGCTGCACGCGACCTATTACGTGGTGGCTCACTTCCACTACGTGCTGTCGCTCGGCGCCGTGTTCGGCATCTTCGCGGGCTTCTACTACTGGTTCCCGAAGATGAGCGGCTACGTGATCCCGGACTGGATCGGCAAGCTGCATTTCTGGATCGCCTTCGTCGGCGCGAACCTGCTGTTCTTCCCGCAGCACTTCCTTGGCCTCGCCGGCATGCCGCGTCACTATGTCGACTATCCCGATGCCTTCGCGCACTGGCACTTCTGGTCGTCGATCGGCTCCTACATCTTCGCCTTCGGCCTGCTGGTGTTCTTCTATGGCGTGATCGTCGCCTTCACGAAGAAGCAGCCGGCCGGTGACAATCCGTGGGGCGAAGGCGCCACGACGCTGGAGTGGACCCTGTCCTCGCCGCCGCCGTTCCACCAGTTCGAGACGCTGCCGCGCATCACCGGCTCGGACCACTGAGACTTCGATCATCGCGCGTCGATGGACGCGCGATGATCCCGCCGATTGCCGGAGCATCCGATTTTTCCGAAAAGTGGGATCCACTTTTCGGTCCGATGTTCGAGGCGGCGGGCCTCACCGGCCCGCCGCCGCCCTTCCCCCGAGCGCCCTCGAGAGGCGTTCCGGAGAAGGGCGGCCCTCACGCCGCGAAGACCCCAGCGCCCTCAGGCGCCGTTCACAAGAGTACGAAGACGATTGGACTGATGTCTGCTGCGTTCGAGACCCGCACCGAGAGCCTGACCGCCTCCACCGGCGAAGCCCGCGATTTCTTCGCGCTGCTGAAGCCGCGCGTGATGTCGCTGGTCATCGTGACGGCGCTGACCGGCATGGCCACGGCGCCGGGCACGGTGCATCCCGTGCTTGCTCTCGCCGCGCTGCTCGCGATCGCGGTCGGCGCCGGCGCCTCGGGCTGCCTCAACATGTGGTACGACGCCGATATCGACGCGCTGATGAGCCGCACCGCCAAGCGGCCGATTCCGTCGGGCCGGATTTTGCCTTCCGAGGCACTGGCCTTCGGGTTGACGCTGTCGGTCGGCTCGGTCCTGGTCCTCGGGCTCATTGCCAATGTGCTGGCGGCGGCGATGCTCGCCTTCACCATCTTCTTCTATGCCGTCGTCTATTCAATGTGGCTGAAGCGCTGGACGCCGCAGAATATCGTGATCGGCGGCGCTGCCGGCGCCTTCCCGCCGATGATCGGCGAGGCCGTCGTGACCGGCAATCTCGGCTGGCATTCGCTGGTTCTGTTCGCGATCATCTTCCTGTGGACGCCGCCGCATTTCTGGGCTCTAGCCCTGGTCAAGTCCGGCGATTATGCGCGCGCCGGCATCCCGATGATGCCGAACGTCGCCGGCCCTGCAGCGACCCGCCGGCAGATCGTGCTCTATTCGCTGGTCATGGCGCCTGTCGCCGTCCTGCCCGCGCTGATGGGCTTCGGTGGCATGCTCTACCTCGCCGTCTCGGTCTCGACCGGCCTCGTCATGATCGCGCTGTCGATCCAGGTCTGGCTGCGGACCGAAGGCGCCGCAGCGACCAAGGCGTGCTGGTCGCTGTTCGGCTTCTCGATCATCTACCTGTTCCTGCTGTTTGCCGTGCTGCTCGTCGAGAACGGCTTCGGGCTGATGTGGGCCCTGCCGAAGGTGCTGGGATGAGCGATCAGCGCCCAAAGCAGAACACACCTGCCCCATTCTCCCCCGAGGACATGGCGCGCCGCCGCCGCCGCTCGATTGCGCTGGCACTGGTGCTCGCCGGCCTCGCGATCTTCTTCTTCGTGGTGACGCTGGTGAAGACCGGCCCCGCGATCCTGAACCGGCCGCTGTGATGACGAACCCCGTCCCTCAGCCACGCAAAGGCAATCCGGCGCGCACCGCGCTGATCTGCACCGGCGTCGCCTTCGGCATGCTCGGCGCCTCCTTCGCCGCTGTGCCGCTCTACGACCTGTTCTGCAAGGTCACCGGCTTCGGCGGCACGCCCATGGTCGGCACGGCCGGCGCCGGCAAGATCCTCGACCGGACGATGTCGGTGCGCTTCGACGCCAATGTCGCGCCGGGGTTGGGCTGGAAATTCGAGGCGGAGAGCCCCGAGATCAAGGTCAAGGTCGGCGCGACCCAGACCGTGTTCTACAAGATGACGAATCGCTCGGACCGCACGGTCACGGGCATCGCGACCTACAATATCGCGCCCGAGAAGGGCGCGGCCTATTTCGTCAAGATCCAGTGCTTCTGCTTCACCGAGCACACGCTGAAACCGGGCGAGAGCTTCGAAGCGCCGGTCGTGTTCTATATCGACCCCGAAATCGCTGATAATCGCGAGCTCGACGGGGTCCACGCCATCACGCTGTCCTATACCTATTTCGCCTCCAAGTCGGGCCAGCCCGTCGCGGAAGACAAGGCCGGCTCCGTCAAGGGTGACGCGGGCAATTCGAAACTGTAGAACCACGCTAGAGCAAAAGCGCGGACAAAAGCCGTACGCGGAGACTGAATACGATGGCCGGGGCCCATACGAAGCACCACGATTACCACCTCGTCGATCCGAGCCCGTGGCCGCTCGTCGGCGCCGCCAGCGCGACGATCATGGCGATCGGCGCGGTGATGTGGATGAAGGCGCTGCCGGTCGGCGGCATGCATCTCGGCCCGCTGGTCTTCGGCGCCGGTCTGCTCGGCGTGCTCTACACCATGCTCTCCTGGTGGATGGACGTCATCCGCGAGGCCGAGCGCGAGGGCCATCACACCCGCGTCGTCCAGATCCATCACCGCTACGGCATGATCATGTTCATCGCCTCCGAGGTGATGTTCTTCGTCGCCTGGTTCTGGGCCTATTTCGACGCCAGCCTCTTCTCGGGCGAGCAGATCAACTATCTGCGCTACGATTTCACCGGCGGGCACTGGCCGCCGAAGGGCATCGAGACCTTCGATCCCTGGCATCTGCCGCTGCTCAACACGCTGATCCTGCTGACCTCGGGCACGACCGTGACCTGGGCACATTACGCGCTGATCAACAATGATCGCGCCGGCCTGAAGCAGGCGCTGTGGCTGACCGTCATCCTCGGCACCCTGTTCACGCTGTGCCAAGCCTACGAGTATTCGCACGCCACGTTCGCCTTCAAGGGCAACATCTACGGCGCCACCTTCTTCATGGCGACGGGCTTCCACGGCTTCCACGTCATCATCGGCACGATCTTCCTGGCGATCTGCCTCTACCGGGCCTATCTCGGCCACTTCAAGCCGGACCAGCATCTGGGCTTCGAGTTCGCCGCCTGGTACTGGCACTTCGTCGACGTGGTCTGGCTGTTCCTGTTCGCCGCGATCTATGTCTGGGGCGCCGGCGTACCAGCCGCCGGGCACTGACCACTACGCCTGAACCGCGCCTCGCGGTCATCGTCTGACGAAAGGCGGCCGCGAGGCCGCCTTTCCTGTTTCGGAGACTCCGATGGCCGCTCCTGAACCGACACCACCCTCCCCCTATTCGACAGGCCTCGCGGGGCGCTGTCCGCGCTGCGGCGAAGGCGCGCTGTTCGACGGCTTCCTCAAGCTGAAGCCGCGCTGCAGCGCCTGCGGCCTCGACTACAAATTCGCCGACTCGGCGGATGGACCGGCCGTGTTCATCATGCTGATTGCAGGCTTCATCGTGCTCGGCGCCGCGCTCTATGTCGAAATCGCCTATGAGCCGCCGATCTGGCTGCACATGCTGCTATGGCTGCCGCTGGCCATCGTGCTCTGCCTCGGACTGCTCAGGCCGATGAAGGGGCTCGCCGTCGCCCTGCAATACGCCCACAAGGCCGAGGAAGGCAGGCGCGAATCGTGACCGCCGTGACGCCCCCCGCTTCCCGCAAACCCGGATTGTTGCTGCCGGCATTCCTGACCGTCATCGGCACGCTGGTGCTGTGCACGCTCGGCATCTGGCAGCTTCAGCGCATGAGCGAGAAGCACGCCTATCTCGACCGCCTCCAGCAGCAGGCGGCGGGTGCGGCGGCGTCGATGCCACCAAGCGCCGATTGGACAAAGCTAGACCCCATCGCGCTCGACCTGACCCATGTCGTTGCCAAGGGCAGCTATGTCGACGACCGCATCGCCGGCGTTCGTACCACCATTGCCGCCGGCCCACCTGGCAGCCGGCAGCTTTCGGGTTTCGGTCGCTGGATCTTCCAGGCCTTCAAGCTGGAGGATGGCGGCGTCATCCTGGTCAATCGCGGCTTCGTGCCAGAGAGCCGCCTCGGTCAGGTCGGCCCGGCACGCGGCCCCGACACCGTCACCGGTTTCCTGCGGGCGCCGGAGACCCGCAACAGCTTCACCCCCGCGGACCTGCCGGCGATCCGCGAATTCTACACGCGCGATCCTGCCGCCATCGCGGCCTCCCTCGGCCAGCCGCCCGCGCCGTTCTATCTGGAAGCCGCCCGTGAAGGCGACGGTATGACGCCCCCCGCTGGCGTCGATGTCCGTGAACTGATCGAACGCATTCCGGACAACCACCTGCAATATGCGCTGACCTGGTTCGGACTGGCGCTGACGTTGCTCGGCGTGTTCGCTGCCTGGGTTCTGCAGACGCGAAAGAGTTCCGCGGCAAACTGAGCGCTCAACGATTTTGCCCAAAGCGCCGGACCGGCCTATAGCATCAGGCTGAGATCACCGAGGCCAACATCGTGCTGCATGTTTCCACCCGGGGTGAAGCCCCGGCGCTCAGCTTTTCCGACGCATTGCTGACCGGGCTCGCCCGCGACGGCGGATTGTACCTGCCGCAGAGCTGGCCGGCGCTCTCCGCCACGGAGATCGCGGGTTTCGCCGGGAAGCCCTACACCGCTGTGGCCGAGCGCGTGCTCGGCGCGCTGAGCGACGGCGATATCGAAAGCGGCGCGCTCTCCGGCATGATCCGCGAGGCCTATGCCGGCTTCCGCCACCCGGCCGTCTGCCCGCTGACGCAGATCGGCGACAACCTCTTCGTGCTGGAACTGTTCCACGGCCCGACGCTGGCCTTCAAGGACGTGGCGATGCAGTTGCTCGGGCGCCTGATGGACCACGTGCTGGGCCAGCGCGGCCAGCGTGCCACCATCGTCGGCGCCACCTCGGGCGACACGGGCGGCGCGGCCATCGACGCCTTCAAGGGGCTGAAGAGCGTCGACGTCTTCATCCTCTATCCGCAGGGCCGCGTCTCGGATGTGCAGCGCCGGCAGATGACCACGGTCGATGCCGACAACGTTCATGCGATTGCGGTCGAAGGCACCTTCGACGACTGCCAGAACCTCGTGAAGGCGATGTTCAACCATCATGCCTTCCGCGACGAGATCGGGCTCTCCGGCGTCAACTCGATCAACTGGGCGCGCATCGCGGCGCAGGTGGTCTATTACTTCACGGCCGCCGTCTCGCTCGGCGGGCCGGGCCGCAAAGTCTCCTTCACGGTTCCGACCGGCAATTTCGGCGATATCCTCGCCGGCTGGGTCGCCAAGCAGATGGGCCTGCCGATCGAGCGGCTGGGCATCGCGACCAACAGCAACGACATTCTGGCGCGCACGCTCGAGACCGGCGCCTATGAGATGCGCGGCGTCCAGGCGACGACCTCGCCTTCGATGGACATCCAGATCTCCTCGAATTTCGAGCGGCTTCTGTTCGAGGCCCATGGCCGCGACGGCGCCGCCGTGCGCAGGTTGATGCAGTCGCTGCAGCAATCCGGCCGCTTCGAGATCGCCGGCGAGGCGCTTCAGCGCATTCGCAGCGAGTTCGACGCCGCTTCGCAGAGCGAGGACGAGATCGCCGCCGAAATCAAGAAGAGCTGGACCGAGGCTGGCTATCTGCTCGACCCGCATACCGCGATCGGCGTCGGCGCGGCCCGGCAGGCCGTGAAGCGCGATTCCGCGACGCCGATGATCGTGCTCGGCACGGCCCATCCCGCCAAGTTCCCGGCGGCGGTGAAAGCTGCGAGCGGCGTCGAGCCGGCGCTTCCGGCGCATCTCGCCGACCTGATGGAGCGCAAGGAGCGCGTGACGCTGCTCCCGAACGATCTCGGGAAGATCGAGGCCTTCGTGCGCGAGCATGCGCGGGCCGTGCGCGGGGCGGCGGCGTGAGCGCGACCCCGCCGATCGAGGAAGCCGAACTGGCCGCCCCCGCGCGGCCCGAGGGGCAGCACGATCCCGATGTCGCGCTGACCACCCTGCCCTCCGGCCTGCGCATCGTTTCGCAGCGCATGGACCATGCCGCGACCGTCTCGCTCGGCATCTGGATCGGGGCCGGCTCGCGCGACGAACTGCCGAACGAGCATGGCCTTGCCCATCTGCTCGAGCATATGGCGTTCAAGGGCACGGCGCGCCGCAGCGCCCTGGAGATTGCCGAGGAGATCGAAAGCGTCGGCGGCGATCTCAACGCCGCGACCTCCGTCGAATACACCTGCTACACCGCCCGCGTGCTCGGCTCGGATCTCGGTCTCGCCGTCGACATCCTCGCCGACATCATCACCTCGCCGTCCCTGACCGAGGAGGAATTGAAGCGCGAGAAAGGCGTGATCCTGCAAGAGATTTCGGCCGTGCAAGATACGCCCGACGATCTCGTCTATGACCGCTTTCTGCAGGCAGCCTTCCCGGACCAGCCGATCGGCCGGCCGATCCTCGGTACTGCCAAGACGGTGAAGGGCTTCACGCCCGACGCGATCCGCGCCTATCTCGCCCGCAACTACCATGCCGGCAACATGGTGCTCGCCGCCTCCGGTGCAGTCGATCATGACACGCTCGTGGCGCTCGCCAAGGAGCACCTGTCGCAACTGCCAGCAGCTCCGGCCACGCCCCTCACCCGCGAAGCCGGAGAGTATCGCGGCGGCGAAGCCCGCATCGGCAGCGACGAAGAGCAGGTCCATCTCGTGCTCGGCCTGCCCGGCCTACCCTTCAAGGGCGGCCTGCATTATCCGCTGCAGATATTCGCCTCGGTGCTCGGCGGAGGCCTGTCGTCGCGGCTGTTCCAGGAGGTGCGCGAGCAGCGCGGCCTCGCCTATGCGATCGATGCGTTCCACTGGCCCTTCTCCGATTGCGGCGTCTTCGGCATCGGGGCCGGGACGGCGCCGGAAGATGCAGGCGAATTGATCGAGGTCGCACTCGGCTGCCTGCGTCAGGCGGCGGAAGACGTCAGCGAAGCGGAAGTCGCCCGCGCCCGTGCCCAGATGAAAGTCGGCTTGCTGGCCTCGCTCGAAAGCCCCGGCGGCAAACTGGAGCAGATGGCGCGGCAGGTGCTGCTCTTCGGCCGGGCGATCCCGCGTGAGGAACTTGCCGCCCGACTCGATGCGGTGACGCTCGAGGACGTGCGCGCCGCCGGCCGCTCCTTGCTGGGGCACCAGCCGACGATCGCAGCCGTCGGCCCGACCCAAGGCCTGCCGCCTGCCAAGCGCCTGCGCCACGCGGCCCGGGCAGCGGACTGACCGGCGATGGCGCTCTTCCGTTTCCCGAGCGAGCCGCCGAGCCGCCCGCTGATCCGGACGCCGAACCTCTATCTGCGTGCGCCCCAGGCCACCGACCACGCGGCCTGGGCCATGCTGCGCATGGAAAGCCGGGAGTTTCTGACGCCCTGGGAACCAACCTGGAACGAAGACGACCTGACCCGCGCCTCGTTCCGCCTGCGCGCCAAGCGCGCCGCACGCGAGATTTCGACCGACGAGGCCTATTCGCTCTTCATCTTCGAGACGGGCACGGAAACCCTGATCGGCGGGCTGACGCTGGGGCTGATCCGGCGCGGCGTCGCCCAAGCCTGCACGCTCGGTTACTGGATGGGGCGGCGCCATGCCGGGAAAGGACATATGACGGAAGCCGTGCGCGGCGCGGTGCGCTTCGCCTTCTCCGATCTCGCCCTGCACCGCGTCGAGGCCGCCTGCCTGCCCAATAACGAGCCGTCACGGCGCCTGCTGGAACGCGTCGGCTTCCAGCATGAAGGGCTGGCGCGGGCCTATCTCAAGATCAACGGCAACTGGGCCGATCACCTGCTCTACGCCGTGCTTTCCACCGATCCCTTGCCCGGAAGCAGGCCGTGATTGCGGCGGTTGACCACAGGCCCGCTTCGCCTTGCCCTTGCCATGAGCGGCCGATAGGGCTTTTCGTTAAATTGCGAATGATCGCTTCCCGCCTGATAGCCGAGCACAGCTTGTCCATTTCTGCGCGCATCTTCCGGGCCGGCCTCGCCTTGGCCGGCCTTGTCCTGTGGTTCTGCGCGGCCGTTCTGCCGGCCCAGGCCGTCGAGGCGGTTCGCGTTCCCGTCGACGCCCCCGTGATCGACCTGACCAATGTCGTCGAGCGCAACAAATCCGACGGCGACGTCATCCAGATCTCGACCGCACCGGGGCCGGACGGCATCGTCCGGCGCATCGCCGTCAAGGCGCGCGAGGCCGGCGCACGCCCGGACTGGATCGTCTTCGCGCTCACCAATGATTCCGACGAGCAGATCGACCGGTTGCTGGTCGCGCCGTTCCACCGCCTGATCGGCTCCGGCGTGATCTGGCCCGATCTCGGCGACAAGCGCATCGAGGCGGTGACGGCAAGCCAGGGCCTCTCGCCCGACCGCGAGCCGAGCCCCGATGCCGACGTCTTCCTGATCACGCTCGACCCCGGCACGACCGTGACCTTCGTCGCCGAGCTCAAGTCGCCCAACCTGCCACAGCTCTATCTCTACGAGGCCGAGGCCTATCGGCAGAAGACCAACGGCCTGACGCTCTACAAGGGCATCATCATCGGGATCGCCGGCCTGCTCGCGCTGTTCCTGACCATCATCTTCGTGGTCAAGGGCGCGGTGATCTTCCCGGCTGCCGCTGCGCTCGCCTGGGCAGTGCTGGCCTATGCCGGCCTCGATTTCGGCTTCTTCCAGCGGCTGTTCCCGCTCACACCTGCGATCGAGCGAATCTATCGCGCCGGTGCCGAGGTCGTTCTGGCGGCGACGCTGCTCGTCTTCCTCTTCGCCTATCTCAACCTGTCGCGCTGGCATGTGCGCTACGGCCATGTCACGCTGCTCTGGATTCTCGGTCTCGCCGGCTTGATCGGGCTTGCCGTCTTCGACGCGCCGATGGCGTCGGGCATCGCGCGCATCTCCATCGCGGCCGTGGCAGCGATCGGCTTCATCCTCGTCGTGCATCTGGCGACGCATGGCTACGAGCGGGCGGTGATGCTGATCCCGACCTGGTTCCTGCTCGCCGTCTGGGTGACGGCCGCGAGCTTCACCGTGACCGGGCAATTTCAACGTGATTTGGTCGCACCTGCCTTGTTGGGCGGCCTCGTCCTGATCGTGCTGCTGATCGGCTTCACCGTGATCCAGCACGCCTTCGCAGGCGGCGCGATCTCGCAAGGGCTGGTCTCGGATACCGAACGGCGAGCGCTTGCGCTGTCAGGCTCAGGCGATCTCGTCTTCGACTGGGATGTCAGCTCCGACAAGGTCTTTGTTTCCCCGCAGATCGAGACGCTGCTCGGCCTGCCCAAGGGTTCGCTCGAAGGCTCGGCCGCACGCTGGCTGGAGCACATGCATGTCGCCGATCGCGACCGCTACCGCGTCACGCTCGACGCCGTGCTGGAGCAGCGCCGCGGCAAGCTCAATCTCGACCTGCGCCTGCGTGCCGCGAACGGCGCCTATCACTGGGTGAACGTCAAGGCACGGCCGGTGATCGGCTCGGACGGCGAGGTCATCCGCGTCATCGGCACGCTCGCGGATGTCACCGAGCAGCGCACTGCGCAGGAGCGCCTGCTGCACGATGCCGTCCATGACAACCTGACCGGCCTGCCCAACCGCAAGCTGTTCCAGGACAGGCTCGGCGCGATCTTCGGCTTCACCCGCGCCGACGACAATATCCGCCCGACCGTGCTCGTCATCGATGTCGACCGCTTCAAGCAGGTCAACGAATCCGTCGGCTTCTCGGCCGGCGATTCGATCCTGCTGACGCTGGCGCGCCGCCTCGGCCGCCTGCTCCGGGCGCAGGACACGCTCGCCCGCATCGGCGGCGACACCTTCGCGATGATCCTCGTCTCGGAGCGCGACCCCGAGCGCATCCTGGCCCTGGCCGAGCTGGTGCGCCGCGCCGTCTCCACGCCGATCACCTATGCCGAGCGCGAGATCGTGCTGACGCCCTCGATCGGGCTCGCCCTGTTCGATCCGGCACCGGCCTCGCGCAAGGAAGACGCGCTGAAGAATGCCGAGCTCGCCATGGCCCATGCCAAGCGCCAGGGCGGCAACAAGATCGAGGTCTTCGTGCCGGCGATGCGGACGGACCGCAACGACCGCCTCGCCCTGGAAAGCGACCTGCGCCGGGCGATCGAACGCAACGAGATCCAGGTCATGTACCAGCCGATCGTCCGGCTGGAGGACCGCACCATCGCCGGCTTCGAGGCGCTGGTGCGCTGGGACCATCCGCGCGAAGGCAGATTGATGCCGCAGGATTTCCTCGCCATCGCCGAGGAGACCGGGCTGATCGTCGATCTCGGCGTCTATGTCATGGACAAGACCGCGCGCGAGCTGGAAGCCTGGCAGGCGGCGCTGGAGGTCGATCCGCCGATCTTCGCCAGCGTCAACGTCTCCAGCCGGCAATTGCTGCGCCACGACCTGCTGCATGATGTGAAGACCGTGCTCGGGCGCCGGCGCGTGCTGCCGGGCACGCTGAAACTCGAGATCACCGAGAGCCTCGTGATGGAGAACCCGGAATATGCCGCGCAGATGCTGCAGCGCATCCGCGATCTCGGCGCCGGCCTCTCGCTCGACGATTTCGGCACGGGCTATTCCTCGCTGTCCTATCTGCAGCGCTTCCCCTTCGACACGATCAAGATCGACCAGAGCTTCGTGCGCCAGATGGGCAATGGCCGCCCGCCGGTGATCCTGCGCTCGATCGTGCAGCTCGCCGCCGATCTCCATATGGACGTCGTCGCCGAGGGCGCGGAGAGCGAGTCGGATGCGATCGAGCTCTACCAGCTCGGCTGCCAATACGCGCAGGGCTACATCTTCGGGCAGCCAATGACGGCGGCGGAGGCGCGGCGCCTGATGGGTGCGGCGGCTGCGGCGGCGACAGAGGCGGCTTAAAAATCCTTCTCCCCTCGGGGGAGAAGGTGGCAGCGCGAAGCGCCGACGGATGAGGGCTACGCCACATCGCAGAAAGAATGAAGGGCCGCTTGCGCGACCCTTCCCTCATCCGTCTGCTTCGCAGACACCTTCTCCCCCGAGGGGAGAAGGATTCACGCGTGCCCCGCCTCGCGCGACAGGAAGGCCGGATCGATGCCGATCTTGCCGAGCGCGCGCTGGTACTTGGTCTCGACGCTCTCGTCGAAGAGCAGTTCGGGATCGGCCGGACAATGCAGCCAGCCATTGGACTGGATTTCGGCCTCCAGTTGGCCCGCTGCCCATCCGGCATAGCCCAACGCCAGCACGGCGCTCTCAGGCCCCTCGCCAGAGGCGATGGCGCGCAGGATGTCCAGCGTCGCCGTCAGGCAGATGCCCTCGTCGATCGGCAGGGTCGCCGATTCCAGGAAGAAATCGGCGGTGTGCAGGACGAAGCCGCGCTTGGTCTCGACCGGGCCGCCGCGCAGCACCTGCATGCGCTCGGCCCGGCTCGGCAGGCGGATCACCTCCTCGGAGGGGATCACGTCGAGCTGGACCAGCAGTTCCGGGAATTTCGTATCGCCCGCCGGCTTGTTGACGATGATGCCCATCGCCCCGTCCTCGGAATGGGCGCAGACATAGACGACGCTGCGGCTGAAGCGTGTATCGGCCATGCCCGGCATCGCGATCAGGCATTGTCCGTCGAGATAGGAGCGGCCGGCGGCGCGCGATTGTGAGCCAAGCTTCATAGGGTACATGCTAGAGGCTGTCGGGGAGGATCGGCAAGGCTTGGCTTGAGCCGACCAATGTCGAAAGCGTATCTGTCGTGTCGGCGCCGCACCCCGGATCACGTTCGCGTGCCCTAGCGCAACGCATGTGCGTAGCCGCATGGATACCCCGATTGCGCCCCAATCCTGCGCAAGATTGCCGGGGTGTCGCACGCGCGAGGACGGGCGAAGGAAGACAGGTTTTGTTCGCTTTTCAGGCTCGCAACCGTTAAAGGCTGGGCCCGTGAACCGTATTCTTCCCCTGCTGGCCATGATCCTGCTGGCGCTTGGCCCCGCTGCCCGCGCCCAGGAGGCGACGACGGAAGCCGCCACCTCGCCCTGGTCGGCGAGCGAGCATGCGAAGCTGCGCCTGATCGCCGGTCCGACGACCGCGACCGGCAAGCAGCGAGTCGGCGTCGAGATCGTGATGTCGCCGGGCTACAAGACCTATTGGCGCAGCCCCGGACAGTTCGGCGTGCCGCCGGCCTTCGACTGGTCGGGCTCGACCAATATCGGCGGGCTCGACGTGCGCTGGCCGGTGCCCGAGCGCTTCCAGGATTCGGCGGGCTATTCCATCGGCTATGTCGGCGAGGTCGTCATTCCGATCTCGGTCCAGCCGGTCGATCCGTCGCGACCCGTCCTCGTCGTGCTGAAGCTCGACTATGCCGTCTGCGAGAAGATCTGCATCCCCGCCAAGGGCGAGGCGAGCCTGTGGCTCGAGCCCGGCGTGACGACCGTGACCTCGCCCCGGCTCGAAAGCTTCGAGGCGCGCGTGCCGGTCTCCACCAAGCCCGGTCCCCACAAGGAGAAGATTGCGATCGTCGAAGCCGGACCGGACGAGAGCGTGGTCGACCCGGGCTTGCGACTCGTGCTTCAGCCGCCGCCGGACGGCCGGATCGAGGATGTCTTCATCGAAGGCTCCGGCATGTGGTCCTTCGGCAAGTCCAGGCTGACGCCGCAGGCGGACGGCACGGTGCTCGCCCAGATCAGGATCGACGAGCGCCCGAAGGGCACGGCCGGCCCGATCCCACTGATCTTCACCGTGCGCGGCACGCCGCGGCCGGTCGAGACGCGGCTGGAACTCGACATCCCCGCCGGCAAGCCGTAATCGGTGAGGCCGGGCGGCCCCTTCGGCCGCGGGCTTCACGGAGAAACAGGCTGATGACCATCAAGGTGGGTGACAAGCTTCCACAGGCGACGTTCCGCGTCATGACCGCCGACGGCCCGGCCGCGCGCACGACCGACGACCTGTTCGCCGGCAAGAAGGTGGTGCTCTTCGCCGTTCCCGGCGCCTTCACCCCGACCTGCCATCGCAACCATCTGCCCGGCTTCCTGGAGAAGGCGGCCGAGATCAAGGCGAAGGGCGTCGATGCCATCATGGTGACCGGCGTCAACGACGTCTTCGTCATGGATGCCTGGTCGAAGGCGACCGGCGGCGCCGGCGTGATCGAGTTCATCTCGGACGGCAATGCCGATTTCGCCAAAGAGATCGGCCTCTCGATGGACGGCTCGGGATTCGGCCTCGGCACCCGCTCGCAGCGCTATTCGATGCTGGTCGAGGACGGCGTGGTGAGGGTGCTCAATGTCGAGGAAGCCGCCGGCAAGGCGGAAGCCTCCGGCGCCGAGGCGATGCTCGCCAAGCTCTGAGCCAGAGGCACGGAGAGAGATTTGAGCCCGCGCAGCCGCTGCGCGGGCTTTTTGTTGGCTGGCCGGATAGGGCAAATGTCTGCAAACGGTCGGGGGCGGACTCGTTCGCCTAACCGCGCGAAAGATAAACTAGGGCGCCGAAGATGGCCCCGAACCATAGGAATTGCCCCAACGCGATAGCCGCTAAGTATGAAACGATTGGCTGCTCCCCGCGGCGCCAGAGTATCTTGAAGGGCTTTTGATTGTGGTATCCGTAATCGCTGACATCCAAACTGCCGAGCGATAAGCCTTGGATTATCGCGCGACCGGTCCAGTAGCCGAGCAATTGGGTTAGCGAGAACCAAATCAGGCGAGCGAAGAAGCGCATAGTCGATTCGAACAAATCCCCCTCCTAGCGCATCTGCGCAACGTAACTTGCTGCGCCTACCGAACGATGAACGGCAATATCCGCAACGGGTCGGGAGCGGACCCAGCTTTTGACATTGCGAGGAGTACGCCACCCCTTAAGGTGCTCCACCTCTTTGGCGCATAGGTGAGGACATGCCGTTTCAGGGCTTCGTTGTCGAACCTGCGGATCTGGCAAAATTGGCTGGCGCTTTCGACGCAGCCTGGATGGCGGTGAACAGCGTCAACACCGTCGGAGGCCAGCAGCAGAGGCGGGCGAGAGCTCGCCTGGCGGCTATCATTCTCGATCTTTGGAGGGAAGATCCCGCTCAGGCTCTGAGCGCCAGCGCTGTCGAGCGCTTCCTCGCATCGGACCAACCCGGTTGATCGATCCGATCTGCGCTTGTCATGAGACAAGCCGCGAAGCCCCGGCTAGTTTCCCGGCCGGAGGAGAACACCGATGGCCGAGATTACCATTCGCCCGCTTGCCGCGACCGACCGGGAGGCCTGGACGCCGCTCTGGCATGGCTACCTGACCTTCTACAAGGCGACGCTGCCGCCGGAGATCGACGCAATCACCTTCGGACGCCTGACCGGCGGCGAGGAGCCGATGGGCGGCTTCCTCGCCTTTCAGGGCGACAAGCCGCTCGGCATGGTCAACTGGGTGATCCACCGCACGACCTGGAGCGAGAAGCCGATCTGCTACCTCCAGGACCTGTTCACCGTGCCGGAATCGCGCGGCACCGGCATCGGCCGCAAGTTGATCGAGGCCGTGAACCAGATGGCGCGCGCCAAGAACTGCTTCCGCGTCTACTGGCAGACGCATGAATCCAACCTTCAGGGACAGGCGCTCTACGACAAGGTCGCCGACAAGTCGGGCTTCATCGTCTACCGCCAGCCGCTCGGCTGACAGCCTAGCACGGAGCGAGAACGCCCTGACGCACGATCGACGGCATGGATGCAGCTTCGTTCGTGCATCCGTGCAATCGCAATGACGCCGCCAGCACCTATATCAGGACTGCTCCGGCAGGTTGCTTCGCAGCCGTGCCGAACCATCCTTTGGGCGCGCGCATCCAGCGCGCAAGCTGCGAGAGGCGCATCATGAAGAAGATCGGCTTTCTCTCCTTCGGCCACTGGTCGCCTTCGCAGCAATCCGGCACCCGCTCGGCGGGCGACGCGCTGCTACAGTCGATCGATCTCGCCGTCGCGGCCGAAGAGCTCGGTGCGGACGGCGCCTATTTCCGCGTCCACCATTTCGCGCGCCAGCTCGCCTCGCCCTTCCCGCTGCTGGCGGCGGCAGGGGCCAAAACCAGCCACATCGAACTCGGCACGGCCGTGATCGACATGCGCTACGAGAACCCGCTCTACATGGCCGAGGATGCCGGCGCCGCCGATCTCATCGCCGGCGGGCGCCTCCAGCTCGGCATCAGCCGCGGCTCGCCTGAGCAGGTCATCGATGGTTTCCGCCATTTCGGCTATCAGCCGGCGGAGGGGCAGAGCGACGCCGATATGGGGCGGCGCCATGCCGAGGTCTTCCTCGACGTGCTGCGCGGCGAGGGCTTCGCCCCGCCGAACCCGCGGCCGATGTTCCCGAATCCGCCGGGCCTGCTCAGGCTGGAGCCGCATTCCGAGGGCTTGCGCGAGCGCATCTGGTGGGGCGCGGCCTCGGATGCGACCGCCATCTGGGCGGCCAAGCTCGGCATGAACCTGCAGAGTTCGACCCTGAAGAACGACGAGACGGGCGAGCCCTTCCATATCCAGCAGGCAAAGCAGATCCGCGCCTATCGTGAGGCCTGGAAGGAGGCGGGGCATGCCCGCGAGCCTCGGGTCTCCGTCAGCCGCAGCATTTTTGCCCTGGTGGATGACCGAGACCGCGCCTATTTCGGCCGGGGCGAAAAAGGCGACGACCAGATCGGCTATATCGACGAGAATACCCGCGCCATCTTCGGGCGCAGCTATGCGGCCGAGCCGGACAAGCTCGTCGAGGAACTCCGGCGGGACGAGGCGATCGCCGAGGCGGACACGCTGCTGCTGACGGTACCGAACCAGCTCGGCGTCGACTACAACGCCCATGTGATCGAAGCGATCCTGAAGCATGTCGCGCCCGCACTGGGCTGGCGCTAAGGTGCTCCACGGTTCCCCCTCGTCATGTGGGGGAGCCGTTACCTCAGCGGCTTGAATGGCGCCATGCCGGCCCGCGCCAGAGCGTCGGCGCGCTCGTTCATCTCGTCGCCGGCATGGCCCTTGACCCATTTCCACTCGATCTTGTGGCGGCCGAGCGCGGCTTCGAGGCGCTGCCACAGCTCGGCGTTCTTGACCGGCTTGCGGTCGGCCGTCTTCCAGCCGTTCTTCTTCCAGCCATGGATCCAGCCGGTGATGCCCTGCCGCAGATATTGGCTGTCGGTGTGGAGCGCGACCGTGACGGGCCGCTTCAACGCCTCCAGTGCCGCGATCGCCGCCATCAGCTCCATGCGGTTGTTGGTGGTCTGCGCCTCGCCGCCGGAAAGTTCCTTCTCGACGCCGTTGAAGGTCAGGATCGCGCCCCAGCCGCCGGGGCCGGGATTGCCCGAGCAGGCGCCGTCCGTCCAGACTTCGACCGTATCGCTCATGG
>NZ_CAMFKW010000057.1 GCF_945957345.1 uncultured Allobosea sp.
GGACTAGCCCTTCCGGCAAAGAGGCTGCTTGCCATTTCGCGCCAGCAGGAAGCCGTTGAAGATTAATTGCTGCCCTCTCTGGAAAGGTGCCGAGCAGGTCACCAATAGGATGTTAATCAGGCCAGCGCTCGGTTCAGGATGCCCGCCTGCGGGCGAGTGCTCGATGTCCGGAAATGGCGCGGATTGAGGGAAAGTAGAAGAGAAAGGGTTGTCTGCCCCGGGGCAAAGGTGTTGCCGCCCGGGAGAGTTTGCGAAGGCTGCGAGCAAGCTTGCCGGCTGGAGGAGCCGTTGCCTTAAGATGCAGAATCCGGCCTACCCCAACTGCAATGCACTTGAGGCATTCATAGACCCAACGGCCCATTGGTATTGTTCAAGGTAAAATGCCCGCGCTTCGCCTTCTCAGTCCCTATCTCAAGACTGTCGCGCTCATGGCGATCGCCACGATGGTGGCCGTGGTCGTAGTCTGGTTCGCGCCGCTGGACAGCGTGTCCGCCATCTACATGCTGCCCATCCTGGTTTCGGCGATAAGATGGGGAACCGGGCCGGCGATCGCCGCGGCGCTGCTTGGCGCCTTCATGACCTCGCTGTTCTATCCGCCATTGTTCAGCCCGCTCGTGTTCGAGCCGGCCCAGATGATCGACCTTGCCACCTCTCTGGTCGTTGCCCTGACAGTTGGCACATTGGCGGGGCGGATGCGCACCGAGATGCTGCGGGCGAAACAGAACGAGCGCACGATCCGCCAGGTCTATGAACTCAGCAGCGCCATCCTCGCGGCGAATGATGTGGAGTCGGTCTATGATGCGGTCGCGGACCATGTTTCCGAGGCGCTCGGGCAGCCGGTCGTCCTTTTCGTCCCGCAGGATCGCGGTGCCCTGCGGACTGCCCGAACCTCCCTTTCCGAAAGCGATACCGCCGCCCTGCAATCGACGGTGCCTGCATTTCTCGCGACAGCCGGAGGCCCCGGCACGCTCCCGGTGACGATCCTCGGCCATCGCTGGCTCCTCTGCCGCATCACCAGCGGGCAGGAGCGGCCGGCCGCCCTGGCCCTGCGCCTGAACGCGGCGGACACGCAGGATCATGACGAGGCGATCGCACGGATACCGGCGCTGCTCGCCGAAAGCGCCCGCTCGCTGGAGCGGCTCGGCCTGTCGCAGGCGCTGGCCGAGCGAAAGCTGCGCCAGCGCGCCGACGAGTTGCGCGACATTCTCGTCGAGTCGGTTTCGCATGAACTGCGAACCCCGCTGGCCGGCATCATGGGCTCTGCCAGCGTTCTCGCCGCGCTGCCGGATCTGGCGGCCCGCCCCCCTCTGGGCAGCCTCGCCACCGGCATCGAGCTGGAAGCGCGCCGGCTCGACCGGCTGATCCAGGATGTGCTCGACCTTGGCCGCATCCGGGCGGGAGCTCTGCAGCCGCGCCTCGACACTGTCGACCCGGCCGATATCGTCAACGATGCGCTCGGCACCGCAGCCGACCGCCTGCGCGGGCGGATCATCAAACGGTCCTTCCACGAGCCGCTTCCGCTCATTCGCGTCGATCCTGTTCTGCTCGCCCAGGCACTCGTCAACGTTATAGAGAACGCCGCGAAATATACGCAGGACGGCGCGTCGATCCGCATCGTCGTGGAGCAGGAGGAAGCAGGCTGCGTCGTCACGGTATCGGATGACGGAGCCGGCCTCGACGCGCGCGAAGCGGAGGACATCTTCGAGCGCTTCCATCGCGGCGAGCGGCATGCCGACATCGCCGGCGGCAGCGGGCTGGGCTTGACGATCGCGCGGATTTTCGTCGAAGCCAATGGCGGACGCATCATCGCGTCGAGCGAAGGGCCGAACCGGGGCACCGCCATGCGCATCCATTTGCCCATCGCGGAAGAGACGGCCGGCGGGGACGACCATGACCGCTGAAACCTCTTCCGCGCCGCTCGTGCTCGTCGTCGATGACGATCTCGCCATCCGCCGCTTCCTGCGGACAGGGCTCGAAATGCATGGCTTTCGGGTGATCGAGGCCGAGACCGCGCGGCAGGCGACGGAACTCGCCGTGATGCGCCAGCCCGATCTCGTCGTGCTTGATCTCGGCCTGCCCGACTCCGACGGCGCGGCCGTCCTGGAAGGGCTGCGCAGTTGGTCGCAGGTGCCGGTGATCGTGCTCTCGGTGCGCAAGTCGGAAGCCGAGAAGGTCAGGCTGCTGGAAGGCGGTGCCGACGACTACATCGTCAAGCCGTTCGGGATGGCAGAGCTTCTGGCCCGTGCGCGCGTCGTGCTGCGCCGGAGCGTGAAGCAGGAGACGGCGGAGCCTATCGTGCGCGTCGGCGCGCTCTCGATCGACATCGCCCGCCGGCTCGTCAGCCGGGACGGCAGTGCCGTCATACTTTCGCCCAAGCAGTTCGCGTTGCTGCGGGTCCTCGCGGTCCATCACGGCCATGTGCTGACGCATCGGCAATTGATGCGCGAGCTCTGGCCTCAGGAACCTGTGGAGGATGTGCAATACCTGCGTATCCTGATGAAGAAGCTGCGCAATCGGATCGAGCTCGATCCGGCGCAGCCGATCTATATCGTCACCGAGCTCGCTGTCGGCTATCGCCTGCGGACGCAGGAGCAGCTCGACGCAATCGGTTATGCCGGAGCTATGCGATAGCCCGTCTCCCGCAATGGAACAGATAAGCGCCTAGCTGGTAGCTGCGACTCCCTGGAATAAGCGGATAACCGCGGGACGGGGAGCGCATGTTCAAGCTTTGGTTGGCTTTGGCCACGGTCGGCTGCATGGCTGGGACCGTCCTGATCGCGTGGGTCTTCTGCCGCGAACTGATGCCGCTTTCCCGGGCCATAGACCGGGTCGGCGGCGCGCTGGGCGTCGTGGCGAGCTGGCTCGTCCTGCTGGCCTGCGTCGTCAGCGCCGGCAACGCCACGATCCGCTACATCTTCTCTTACAGCTCGAATGCCTGGCTCGAACTGCAGTGGTACATGTTCGCCGGCATGGTGCTGCTCGGCTCGGCCTATACGCTGAAGGTCAACGAGCATGTCCGGGTCGACCTGTTCTACGGCATGGTCTCCGACCGGACGCGACACTGGATCGACCTGCTCGGCGGCGCGGTCTTCCTGCTGCCGATGTGCATCGTGATGATCTGGTTCACCTGGCCCTGGTTCGTCCAGTCCTGGACGCTGAACGAGGCCTCGAACAATGCTGGCGGCCTGATCCGCTGGCCCGTCATCCTGCTCCTGCCGGTCGGCTTCGTCCTGATCCTGGTGCAGGGCATCTCCGAGATGATCAAGCGTGCCGCGGCGCTGCGTGGCTTCCACCAGCACGAATACGCCTACGAGAAGCCGCTGCAATGATCGACGCGATCCGCTCCAATCTCGGCCCCATGATGTTCGGGGGGCTGATCCTCTTCCTGCTCATCGGCTATCCCGCGGCCTTCTCGCTCGCCGCGGTCGGGCTGTTCTTCAGCTTCATCGCCATCGAGATGGGGGTGATCACGCCCAACTACATGGGCAACCTGACCTTCCAGCTGTTCGGGATCATCTCGAACGACCTGCTGCTCTCTATCCCGTTCTTCACCTTCATGGGCGCGATCCTAGAGCGCTGCGGCCTGGCGGAGGACCTGCTCGATTCGATCGGCCAGCTCTTCGGCAGCGTGCGCGGCGGCCTGTCCTATGCTGTGATCTTCGTCGGCGCGATCCTCGGCGCCATCACCGGCACGGTCGCGGCCTCGGTCATCGCCATGGGCGTGATCTCGCTGCCGGTGATGATGCGCTACGGCTACAACATGCGCCACGCCACCGGCGTCATCGCGGCGTCCGGCACGATCACGCAACTGATACCGCCCTCGCTGGTGCTGGTGGTGCTGGCAGACGTGATGGGCCGCTCGGTCGGCGACATGTATGCCGGCGCCATCGGCCCCAGCATCGTGCAGGTCGCGCTGTTCTGCATCTGGGTGGTCATCCTCTCGATCATCCGGCCGGAAGCCGTTCCGGCCCTGCCGCCGGAGGCCCGCACGCTGAAGGGCTGGGCCCTGGTCAAGAAGTGCATCCGTGGCATCGTGCCTTCGGCGGCGCTGATCTTCCTCGTGCTCGGCACGATCTTCATGGGCCTGGCAACTCCGACCGAAGCCGGCGCCATGGGTGCGGTCGGCGCGATCGGGCTGGCCGCGATGTATCGCACGCTCACCTGGAAGCTGACCTATCAGGCGATGTCCTCGACCATGCGCATCACCGCGATGGTGACGATGATCCTGATCGGTTCGCGCGTGTTCAGCCTGGTCTTCCAGGGCGTCGGCGGCGGCTTGTGGATCGAGCACATGCTGACCGGCCTGCCCGGCGGTCAGGTCGGCTTCCTGACCTTCACGATGGTCTTCATCTTCTTCATCGCCTTCTTCCTCGATTTTTTCGAGATCGCCTTCATCATCATCCCGATGCTGGCGCCGGCGGCGGAGAAGCTGGACATCAACCTGATCTGGTTTGCGCTCCTGATCTGCGCCAACATCCAGACCTCGTTCATGCACCCGCCCTTTGGGTTCGCGCTGTTCTATCTGCGCGGCATCGCCCCGCCGACGGTGAAGAGCCGCGACATCTATCTCGGCTCGATCCCCTGGATCGTGTTGCAACTCATCCTGGTCGCACTGATGATCGCCTTCCCGCAGATGGTGACCTATTGGCTGGAAAAGCCGGCGACGCTCGATCCAATGGCGCTGGAGAAGCAGCTTGGCACCATGCCATCCTTCGGGACGATCGAGCTGCAGGGACTGACGCCGCCGAAGCCTTGAGTCAGGTGGGGGGCGCGCTTCGGCAAACGAGGGCAAACTACCTTGGTCGCCAGGCCATGCGGTGGGGGCGATCACATGATTTCGGATAACCTCCCGGATCGCTCGCTCTTCGAACAAGCTCCGAAAATCCGATCGTGGGAGAGCGGAATTATCCTGGCAGGGCGCGGACCGCTGCCCCGATGCAGATGATCAACATCGTCGCCGGCACCGCCCAGCGCAGATGCCAGCGTAAATCGGCGGCCTGGTCGCGCCAGCGGAAGCTGGGGTGGGCGACCGCGACCGACAGCGCGATCTCGAACATCAGCACCGTGACGAGGTAGAGATATCCGAGCGATATCATCTCGGCGACCGGGGTATTGAGGGAGATCGAGCCGGGAAACGAGGATTCGAAGGTGAAGCTGATCGCGGCCAGAGCCAGCAGCGACGAGAAGATCAGGCCTCCCTTGTCCTGCTCCTTCAAACCCGGTGACCACAGCACGAACAGCGAGACCGCGAGAACCGCGATGATGGGGACGAAGATGCGCAGGTGATAGCGCTCCGCATAGCGTGCGATCGTCACGGTCGCGTTGAGGCGCGAATAGGAGCGTGCATTCCAGCCGATCGCGAGATCGTTGGTGAAGCGCAGGCCGACCGGCCGCCAGTCGACGACCGAGAGCCTATCCTCGACGCCGGAGAAGGGGCGGTCGGCCTCCGTCGTCAGGACGACCGTCTCCTGTTGCGCGTAACGCGGAAGCGAGAGCCCGATCGTCAGGTTCTGCCGATCGAAGGGAAAGGCGTCCATGTTCATCCGAAAGCGGAAATCGCTTTCGAAGCGCTCGATCAGCACCACCTCGCCATCGGCATGCACGGAAAGGGCGACGATGCGGGCGTCCTTGTCACCAATCTGGTTGTCGAGCGCGAGGCCGGGCGACCAGATGGCCTTGAGATGCTCGTCGGCCTCCTCGCCGACCCGATCCTCGCGGGCAAGGCCGCGCGCGACCGCGTCGAAGGCAAGGCGCGGATCCTGCCAGCGTTGCGTCAACTCGAGATGCAGTCGCCCCTGCCCGGAGACCTCTTTGACCTCGAGGATATTCAGCACACGCAGCGCGACATGCACCCGAACGGGCAGGCCGGTGGCCTCCGGCAGCGCGGCCTTGCCGCTGCCCGACCTTTCCTCGCCCCATGCGCCTTGAACGAGGCCGAAGAAGATCACGAGAAGGAAAAGCAGGCGGCCGATCATGAAACGGCCCGCCGAGGGCGCGACAATACGAGAAAGCCGACAAAGGCGAGAATGCCGCCGCAAAGCGCGACGACCCATAGCTCGGTGTTCAGGCGGCGCCAGTCGGACCGGGGCTCTTCCTTGAGCATCAGGATAGTGCCGACCAGCTTGCCCGAGAAGTCGACCAATGGCTGGCTCATGAAGCCGTAGCTGCGCTCGCCGATCTGCCTGCGGCCGAACTCGATATCTCGTTGCGGCTGCGTTCCCCTGGCACGCAGCAGGTCCAGGAAAAGCTGGTCGTCGGTTGAGGCCATGATGCTGAGGCCGCCGGCCGCAGGCAGTTTCGGATCGAGCGCGACGCCGGTGAGGGAGGCCGCAGCCACGATCGCGATTTCGCTGTTCGTCGCCGTCTTGACGAGCTCGATCAACGGCCGAAGGTCGAACCCGACCTCCATCGTCCCGAAGAATTCAGCACCGCGCTGGACGAGCGCGACACCGCGGATGCCGATGCCGGCGATGCCGATCTCGATTCCCGTCTGGGCGCGCTGCAACCGGTTGGCTGCGACGATCATGGCCCGAAAGGCGGATATGTCGTCACCATACTGATCGGGGCGATGCATGCGCAGCAGGTAACGCAGCTCCTTGTCGTGAAAGCCGAAGATCTGCACGTTCGCCTGCCGGCTGAGATACTGGTAGGCGTCCTGGGACAGGGCTTGCAGCCGCGTGCGATCTTCAGCGGCGAGAGCGTCGCGAATCTCGGCATTGCGCGCGAAGGATTCGGCGAGCGAGAGCGAGAACCTGGCGGCCTGATCGAAGCTCGAACCGAGCAAGGTCCCGACCAGCCGCATCTGCTCCTCTCGGCTGCGGGATGCGACCTGCTCGACGCTGCGATGCTGGTGCCACAGCATTGTCCCGAGAATGCAGGCGAGAAGGAGGGCGGGCAGGCCGGCACCCAGCAGGCGTCGTCCGATGGGGGGCAGCATGGGCATCTCCGGTCGGTCTACCAGCGGGTGATCGCCTGGAAGGAGAAGCGGTGGGTCGTGGCGCCCAGGCGCAGGTCGCCGTCATAGGAGCCGGCCACCTCGATCTGCGGGGTGACGAAGCCCGCTTCGCGGACGAGAGCCGCTGCCCCCGCCACATGCGGAGCGGCCATCGAGGTTCCGCTGGACAGGTTATACGGCTCGGTCGGAGAGCTGCCATTGGCCGCGGTCACGGTCGAGAGGATGCCGACACCGGGCGCCGCAAGGCACCAGGCCGCGGCTATGCCGCAATAGTTGCTGAACGACGCGATCTTGCGATCGCGATCCACCGCGACGACGGCGATCGTGTAGGGCTGGAGATCCGAATAATCGAGGCGGCTCGCGTTGATCTGGTTGTCATCGCCGTCGAGGAAGACATAGAGGTTCTTGCCGGCGTTCTCCGGGCGGATCGCGGGGTAGAAGGCCGCTCCCGTCGGGTTTCGCGCGATCACCGGCTGGTCTTCGCGCTCGTTGCCCGCGGCGAAGACCATGACCGTGTCCGAAGCGCCGGCCTGCCGAATGGCTGACACTTCGGCAGAAGTGCCGTCGATATGATAGGGCTGGATCGGGACGACCACGTAATCCGGGTTGTGGCTGCCGTCCGGCAGGGTCGGCGAGGGATAGGACGGGCCGTAGCTGCCGTTCAGGACCTTCGCGCCATGCTCGCTCGCATAGCGGATGGCGGCCGCAACGTCCCCGCCGCTCGGAACGATCGCGCGCAAGGCCAGGATCTCGGCGTTGTAGGCGACGCCACGCATGCCGTTGCCGTCTTTCGCGGCGGCGATCGTCCCGGCCACATGGGTTCCGTGCGATGTCCTGTCCCGATCGAGGATATCGGCGGGATCGGGCAGGTCGAAGCCGAAATTGCGGGACAGCGGCGAGAGCCTGCCGGCAAATTCGGAATGCGTCGGGTCGATGCCGCTACCGACCACCGCCACCAGCACGCCCTTTCCGCTGAGCCCGAGCGCATAGGCGTCGGCGGCATTGATCTGCGCGAGACCATAATTGGCGTTGTATTCGGGCGTCGCGAAATATGCGGGCGCCATCGCCGTGGCGGCACGCGGGAGATAGCGGGCGGGACGGCCGAAGAATGCGTCCGGCAGCGAGGGTGTATCCGATGCCGAAGCGACGACCGGCATGAAAGCGGCAAGGAGCGACGCGGCGGTTGCGCCGAGAAAGGCGGAGCGAAGAAAGATGCGGCGCGTGGCGATGGTCGGCATAGGCAAGGCTCGTCAACGTCGTCCAGCAGGCGTGGGCTGGTTGATCGGCGCGTAACATGGAATGAAAACTGGGGAGACGGCGGAGAGGCGACGCTGCGTCCCAATCATCCGTGGCGGCGTATCAGCACTCTCCGGTGGGCTCTTTACGTTATCGCAGCTCTCTCTCGTCTAGAAAAACCTCGCCGATGCCTGGTAACGGGGCGGGGCTGCGAGAGGGGGCAGGCTGGGCGATGGGCAGGGGAGGCGATGACGCGCGCGAGCTTTTCGGGAGCTGGCGGGAGACCATTGCACCGATCTTCGATGTCCGGCCGCTCACTTGCGATTGGGATGCCGGTTTCCATGCCGAACTCGATCGGCACCATCTGAGCACGGCACTGGTCGGGCAGGTGGCGACGAGCGCCCAGCACTATGAACGATCCGAAAGTCTGATTGGCGCGGTCGGCGTCGACCACCTGCTGATCCAGCGGTACGAGGCCGGTCATACGACGCTCGACCTGGATGGCGAGGAAATCCATGCCGGCGCGGGCGACGTCCTGGTTTTCGACCTGTCGCGCCCGATCCGGTCGCATGCCACCGACATGCGGGCGGTCAACCTGGTGTTGCCGCGCAGTCTGCTCGCGCTCGATGCCGGTAGTCTGGACCGTGTGCATGGCACCGTTCTGCCCGGGGCAAGCCCGCTCGGCTCGCTGGCGGGCGACCATCTGCGCAGCCTGCTGAAGGCAGCGCCCACGCTTGAGCCGGTTGCAGCTCCCGATATCGCCAAGGCCAGCGCGCAACTGCTTTCGGCCTGTCTGTCGCCAGCGCTGATGCGCGACAGCGAGGCCCCTGCGACGCTGGCGGCGAGCGTGGCGATGATCTGCCGCTTCATTGACCGCCGGATCGGCGATCCCGATCTGGATGCCAGAATGCTCTGCAGTGCATTCGGCCTGTCGCGCTCGGCGCTTTACCGCCTTTTTGCGCCGATCGGCGGCGTCTCCGACTATATTCGCCAGCGCCGGCTGGCACGAGCCCGGCTGGCGCTCAATGCCTCGGCGCGTGGAAGGGGCGGCATCGGGAAGATCGCGCGTCAGTTCGGCTTTTCGAGCGACGATGCCTTCTCGCGCGCCTTCAAGGCCCAGTTCGGCATCGCACCGCGCGACGCCGCGCATCTGCGCCTGTCGCCATCGCTCGAAGCAGGCGATGGCAGCCTGGCGAACTGGCTTCGGCACCTGGCCTGACTGTCGGCTTTCGGCCGGAACTCTAGAGTCCGATATCGGCGCTAGCTCGCCGTCACCGCTCGGCGATGTTGCGATCAACCGGGACGCTTATGCTTCCAGAATCGGACTGGGCTCCGACAATGGAAGCGTAAGAAAGGCACTCTGGAAATCCTCCCTAAAAAGCTGCCCAGTACTAAGAGCTTAGCTAGCAGCTTGGGTACTGGCGATTTGGAATTCGACGGAACAGGCTTCTGCTCCGGCTGGGTTGCCCGCGATCTGCCGCACCAAGATGCCGCGCTCATGCTTGCTGGCCGTCCCAAGCCACTGACGAAGCTGCTGGCTCAGCCGATCGAGGAGGTCGCACTCCTGGTCCTCCGGCTGGCAGCCGAAATGCCGCCAGCGCCGATGCTCGTAGAACAGGCAGAGCCAGAGTTCGATCGCGCCATGAATCGATCCGGGCAGCTTCGTCCGCGCGCGCATTTGCCCAGGCATGAAGGTCACCGAGGCCGAGCGCACGAGAGGTGTCGTAGCCGTTGATGAGATGGGCGAGCCGGGCCGATTGCAACCAGGACAGCTCGTGCGGGACCGCGGCGAAGTCGCCGTCACGAACCCGGTCGAGCCAGATGTCGTCCTCGCTATGCAAGGTTGTCACGGCGAGTTTGTCGCCATTGAATCAGGGCCACTTCGTCGCATCTGTCGGCTCAGTCATGGTGCAGGACGCCCATGGAGCGAGAATCTACGTAGCTAATCTACGCCTCGACGTCCTTCCCGCACTAAAGCCGAACGAAGAACGTTGAGGGAGACGCCTTGGGCCGGGTCCCGCCCAGCCCGGACCGCCTAGTGATGAGGCGGCGAGCCACTTTTTATGCGCGATGCACGTAGGCGCGCTCCCTGCAATGTCATTTGATGTTGCTCTTGAAGCTCTGATCGGCGCAAAGAGAGGTTCCTCACCCGCTGGTTCTCTGCATGCCTATCTCTCAGGCGTTCTTCCAACGCTCGAACGCCCTGCTTCTGGCCGTCGGCATCGCCGTGCTGATCGTTATCGTTGCTACATCTCTCTTGCTGACGGCGGCAAACGAACGCTATTTCGGAGAGGTGACTGCAGCCCGCGCCGTTCGAAGCGCGACCGCTGACCTGCTGTCGCTCGTGCAGGACGCCGAGACGGGCCAACGCGGCTTTCTGCTGACGCGGGACGAAAGCTATCTTGCTCCGTACGATGCGGCATCTTCCAGGCTTGCCGACCAACGCCTCCGGCTCGAACGTGCCGCAGCAACGCTGCCCGAGATCACTCCCATCCTGCAGCGGGTCAATAGCGAGCTCGACCGGAAGATGTCCGAGCTTGCCGCGACCGTCGAAGCCACGCGCAAGGGTGATACCGAGGCGGCGCTGAACCTTGTCCGCAACGGCACCGGAAAGCGCCTGATGGACGAATTGCGCAGCGACCTGAGCGCTATTCTCACTATCTCGGAAAAAGAGCTGCGGGAGGCGATCGAAGCCCAGGTCACGGCCTCGGCGAGGTTGCGCTGGACCACGATCATCGGCGCGATCCTGATCCTCGCCATGGCCGGAGCGGCGAGCTGGACGATCATCCGCTACACGCGCGAACTGGTCGCGGCCCGACGCGAGGTCGAAAGGCTCAATGCCGGGCTGGAAGAACGCGTGCGCGAGCGCACGGATGCGCTCGTCAAGGCGAACGAGGAGGTCCAGCGTTTCGCCTATATCGTGACGCATGATCTGCGCGCCCCGCTGGTGAACATCATGGGCTTCACCAGCGAGTTGGAGGCGATGTTCAAGCCGATCGAGGCCTATGTCGGTGCCGGCGCAACTGCTACCCTCGATCAGAAGGCTGCAGCGGAAGAGGCGTTGCGGATCGATGTCGCCGAGGCGATCGGCTTCATCCGCTCGTCGACGCGCAAGATGGACGGGCTCATCAATGCGATCCTCAAGATCTCCCGCGAGGGCCGGCGCGAATTGCGGGCCGAGAGCGTCGATCTGACCGGGCTTATCGAGGCGGCAGCAGCGGCGGTCCACCATCAGGCCAGCGCGGAGGAAGGCGGCGGGATCGAGATCGACGCGCAGGTTCCCCGCATCACGAGCGATCGCCTGTCGCTCGACCAAGTCATGGGGAATCTCCTCGACAACGCCATCAAGTACCGGGCGCCGGATCGCCCGATCCGGATCGCCGTACGCACGCGCCGGGAGCGCCGCGGCTGGATCAAGATCGAGATCGAGGACAATGGCCGCGGTATCGCGGCGACGGATCACGAGCGCATCTTCGAGCTGTTCCGACGCTCTGGCTCGCAGAATACGGCGGGCGAAGGCATCGGCCTCGCCCATGTCCGCACGATGGTGCGCAATCTCGGCGGCGACATTGCCGTGCGCTCAGACCTTGGAAAGGGCACGACCTTTACCGTGACCCTGCCCCCCGACCTCACGGCCTACAGACGGAGTGCCGAAGCGTGACCAATGGAAAGCCCGTCTCGATCATTATGATCGAGGACGATGAAGGCCATGCCCGCCTCATCGAGAAGAACATCCGCCGCGCCGGGGTCAGCAATGAGATCATCCCATTCGCGAACGGCACGGATGCACTGAGCTACCTGTTCGGCGCAGACGGCTCCGGCGCCGTCAGCGCCGGCCGCCAGCTCCTCATCCTGCTCGACCTCAACCTGCCCGACATGGGCGGCGTCGACATCCTCGAGAAGGTGAAGGCGAACGTGCATACCAAGCGCTCGCCGGTCGTCGTGCTGACCACGACCGACGACAGCCGCGAAATCCAGCGCTGCTACGATCTCGGCGCCAATGTCTACATCACCAAGCCCGTGGACTATGACGGCTTCGCCAATGCGATCCGACAGCTCGGGCTGTTCTTCTCCGTCATCCAGGTTCCGGAAACGCCATGAACGGCTTGCGCGGCCGCCGCTGATGCCGAACCGGCCCATCAACGTCCTCTATATCGACGACGACGCCACGCTCGGGCGCCTCGTGCAGCGCATGCTCGCGCGCCATAATTATCTCGTGGAGCATGTCGAGACCGCCGAGGCCGGCCTCGCGCGCGCGGCAACGGGCGGTACGGACGTTATCATCCTCGACCACGATCTGGGGACAGCTTCGGGACTCGACGTTCTGGCTGCGCTGTCCACGGACGCGGCTTCTCCCGCAGTCATCTACGTGACTGCTTCCTCGGAGCTGTCGATCGCGGTGACGGCGCTGAAGGCAGGCGCCATGGACTATGTCGTCAAGACGGTCGGCGAGGATTTCGAGGTCTTGCTGCGGGCCGCGCTGGAACATGCCGTCGTCAAGACGCGCCTGACCCGTGCCCGCGAACAGGCCGAGCAGGAGGTCCGGGAGGCCCGCGACCGGGCCGTGACGCTGTTGGCGGAAGTGAACCACCGCGTCGCCAACAGCCTGTCGCTGGTCGGCTCGCTCGTTCGGATGCAGGCCAATTCGGTCGAGGACCCCGGCGCCAAGGCGGCGCTTGCCGAGACGCAAGCGCGCATCACGGCGATCGGCAACCTGCATCGCAGCCTCTACACCTCGGACGATGTCCGTGCCGTCGATCTCGCCGGCTATCTCCGCTCGCTGCTTGACGAGTTCGCCCAGTCGCTCACCGGCTCCGGCCAGATGCCGGAGATCCGCTTCGAGGCGGAATCCGTGCTGGCGAAAACCGACAAAGCGATCTCGATCGGGCTGATCGCGACGGAACTGGTCACCAACGCGCTGAAATACGCCTATCCGAACGGCCTGGGCGAAGTCAGGGTCAGCCTTTCCCGTGATGGCGACACCGTCACACTCAAGGTCGCCGACGACGGGATCGGCTGGGGCGGAACCGGCACGATCAGGGGCACCGGTCTCGGCAGCAAGATCGTACGCGCGATGGCGAGGAGCCTCGCCACCGAATTGCGCTATGCGGACACGGGCGGACGCGGCACACAGGCCGTCATGGAGCTCTCGCTCGCCGGCCTGGCACCTCCAGCGACCGAAGCGGCCTGAACCGCGCCGGACGCCGATGATCTACGCGATGCCCGGAAGCCTGCGCAGCGCCGCCTCCAGCGAAGCGAGATTGTAGGGCTTGCGCAGCGTCGTCGCCTCGGCGACGCCGAGGATCGCAAGATCGTCGTAGCCTGTCGCGAAGAGGAAGGGCACGCCGAGCTCGCGCAGGCGGTTGCCTATCGGCTCCGAGGTTTCGGAGCCGAGATTGACGTCGAGGATCGCGAGATCCGGCGCCGTCCGGCCCAGGAACGACAGGGCCTCGGACACATTCGCGCAGACTTCGACCTGGCTTGCGCCCAGGGTCGCCAGCATGTCCTCGCAATCCATCGCGATGATGAACTGGTCCTCGACCAGCAGCACGCGCCTGCCTTCCAATGGCCGGCCGGGCTTGCCCTTGACCGGCACGGGGGCCTCTTCGGGAGACGCGGCATCCTCCGTCCAGCGAACGAATTTGGCGGGGATGCGGAGCTTGGCCGTGATGCCCTCGGGCTCGAAGGCCAGATCGCTCCGGCCGCCAAGATCGTAGGGAATGCTGCGATCGATCAGGATGCTGCCGAACCCCGGCCGCGACGGGGGCCTGACCGATGGGCCGCCCCGCTCCTGCCAGACTATTTCGCAATCGCCGGCGGCATTCGCGGACCAGTCGACAATGAGTTCGCCGGTCTTGACGGATAGCGCTCCGTACTTGGCGGCGTTGGTGATCAATTCGTGAATCACCAGGGCGACAACCGAGAAGGCACGGGCATCGAGCGAGACGGCGGGGCCGCGAACCGCGATCGTGCCGCCGCTCGTCCGATAGGGCGAGGCTTCCGCGTTGACGAGATCGAGCAGCAGACCGCCGCCGCTCGCCCGCATCGCCTGGTCATGGGCGATCGCGAGCGCCTCGATCCGCCCTTTCAGCGAGGTGACATAGGCCTCGATCGTAGCGCCTTCCGCGAGCGGATGAGCAACGATCGACTTGATCAGGGCGAGGATGTTCTTGACCCGGTGATTGAGCTCCTGATTGAGCATCTTCTGGCGGATTTCGGCCTTGTTTCGCTCGTCGGCCAAGAGTTCGCTCTGGCGCAGGACGACCTCGATCAGGGTCCGGCGCGCGGATTCGGCGAGTTCGCGCTCGACCGGCGTCCAGATCTTGGAATGGCCGGCCACGGTCTCCTTCCAGACGGCGAAACTCTGCCGCGGCGTGAGGCGGTCGCCATGGGGACCGGTCGTGTAGGTCTTGTTGGGGTCGCCGCCCCATTCGATCGTGTGGACCAGTTCCTTCCGAAAGAAGAAGAGGTAGTCGCGCGGAATCTGGGATAGCGGGATGGCCAGCATGCCGGCGAATGCATCGGCGTAAATGCGCGCCGACGGCAGCGCCTCGGCCAGCGCCGTCGTCGCCCAGATCCGCCCTTCGCAGACCGAGCCAGCGAAAGCGGCCAGTTCTTCAGCGAACTCGGCCGGCGGCGCGCTACCTTCCGACCGCCACTCGCCATTCACCCAGACGCCGACGCCGTCACTTTCGACGAGGTTGCGGAACTCGGCGAGGTGCTGGCCGAGGAAGCTCGAGGCGTCGGTGACATGCGCGGCAGACGACAGCAGGCCGTTGAGAAAATCCCGCGCCTTCTCCGCTGCGAGCAGCATCTGCTTCTGTGTCAGGGCACCAAGTTGGAGCGCGAAGAACTCGCCGAAGATCTCCGCTGCGATCCGGCGATTCATCGGGAGCGAGCGCGGGCTGTAATGGTGGCAGGCGATCAGCCCCCAGAGCGCGCCGTCGACGATGATCGAGACCGACATCGAGGCCGAGACCCCCATGTTGCGCAGGTACTCGCAATGGATTGGCGAAACGCTACGCAGATGCGCATAGGACAGGTCGAGCGGCTCGCCCGCTGCATCGAGCACGGGGGTGATCGGGAAGCGCTCCCCGCTCGAATCCGAAACCACGCGGATCGGATTGAGGAGATAGAGCTGTCGTGCTTGCTGCGGGATGTCGCTGGCCGGGAAATGCTGCCCCATGAAGCTTTCGAGGTCGGGGCGTTTGGCCTCGCTCACCACTTTGCCGGAACCGTCGGGCGCGAACTGGTAGATCATCACCCGGTCGTACTGGAGCACGGCCCGGAGCAGGCGCGCCGCGTTCTTGATCAGCTGGCCCGGCGTCGTCACGTCCGAGAGGCGGCCTACCAGCGTCCGGGCGAATTCGAGCGGTGAGCTAGGCCCGGCCGGGACACTCTCCTCGAACTCGATGATGGCGTTGCCCTTGAAGGCATGGATCGAGATGTCGAAATCGCGATCCAGCGCCGGCAGGCGATAGCGGGGCATCAAGCCCGCACGGGAGGGCACGCCAGAACGTGCGAGCGCATTGCGCATCTCATGCACGACCGGCCCGCCGAGAACCTCTTCGAGCCGGCGACCGACGAGCTCGAACTCCCCCAGACCAAGGAAGGCGCTGGCATTGCTGGAATGGCGCCGGATCGTCACCGCCTCGGCATCGCACACGATCAAGCAGCCATGGGACTGGACGCTGCCGGGGATATGGATCGGCTCGCGATCGCAGTTCGTCAGATCAACCGTCGTCATGCAGGAGAGAGTTCTTCCGAAGTGAAGGCCTGGATGGCATGCAGGAAGACCGCCCTGGCCGCCCGGGCCGCGGCTTCCCACGCCAGCCGGTCGAGCCCGTCCAGCGCGACCAGGATCGCGCGCCAGCTTTCAAGCGAGCCAGCTTGCGCCGAGAGGTAGCGCGCTCCGCATTCAGACCCGAAACCCAGAGCGTCCACTCCCTTCACCAGCACGCGAGCCCCCAGGGCAGAGCCTTCGAGAACATAGGCAGCCCCCAGGTACGAAGCCATGTCATTTGACAGATGGAATGGCTCGGCCGCGGGCAATGGGAGCGCCAGGTCGGCGAGGTCGGTCTCCAACTCCGGCAGAAGTTGGCGTGGCTGCCAAGAGGCAATGCGGGCGGCATCGGCGTTCAGCAACGCGGCCTCGACCGGGGCGCGATGACGGAACGTGCCCTGCAGGAAGCGGACGTATTCGGCGCGGTTCGAAAAAACGCCGACGATGGCGTCCAGCTCGCGATGAAGCTCGTTCGTCTCGTCGCGAAGGAAACTTCTGATCTCAATCATTCCGTCGGCATCCAGAATCTTTCCGCATCAGCATCGCTATAACCCGATATCGACGGAATAGTCGCTGTTTTCATTGCAGATTGTCCTCCCGCTGTGACCCGCCCAGCATTCTGGCCCAACGGATTGGCTTGAACTCGATCCAACATCGGAATAAGAACATATAGGGAACAAAAGGAAGGGTGATGGCACAGCTCTCGGTCATGGAGAAGCTCGAAATCCTCAGCGACGCTGCGAAATACGACGCCTCCTGCGCGTCGAGCAGCACCACGAAGCGAGATTCGCGTGACGGAAAAGGTCTGGGCTCCACGACGGGCGCCGGCATCTGCCATTCCTATGCGCCCGACGGCCGCTGCATCTCGCTGCTCAAGATCCTGCTCACGAATTTCTGCAGTTTCGACTGCGTCTTCTGCATCAATCGCTCGTCGAGCAATGTCCGCCGCGCCCGCTTCTCGGTCGAGGAGGTCGTTGCGCTGACCCTGAATTTCTACCGTCGCAACTATATCGAAGGCCTTTTTCTGTCCTCGGGAATCATCCGCTCGGCGGACTACACGATGGCGGAGCTTGTACGCGTCGCCGAAACGCTGCGTCGGCAGCACGGGTTCCGCGGCTATATCCATCTCAAGCTGATCCCCGGCGCGAGCCGCGACCTGATCGAGCGCGCCGGGCTTTTCGCGGACCGGGTGTCGATCAATGTAGAATTGCCGAGCGAGGCGGCGCTCGCGCGCTTCGCTCCCGAGAAGCAGGCGGGCGAGATCAAGAGCGCAATGGGTGGCCTCAAGCTGAAGATCGAGGCAGCGCGCGAGGAACGGGAGAAGAGCGCGAAGGCCCCGGCCTTCTCGCCGGCGGGGCAGAGCACGCAGATGATCGTCGGTGCCGATGGCGCGAGCGATTCCGCGATCCTGAAGCGTAGCGCCTGGCTCTATGGCAGCTTCGGCCTGAAGCGGGTCTATTACTCGGCGTTCAGCCCGATCCCCGATGCCTCGCGCCAGTTGCCGCTTCAGCCGCCGCCGCTGATGCGCGAGCACCGGCTTTATCAGGCCGACTGGCTGACGCGTTTCTATGGATTCGAGACAGAGGAAATCCTCGGGACTGGCGAGATGCTCGATCTCGATATCGACCCCAAGCTCGCCTGGGCGCTGCGCGAGCGCGGGCGTTTTCCCGTCGACGTGAACCGGGCCGATCGCGAGACCCTGTTGCGGGTGCCGGGTCTGGGCACCCGCAGCGTCGATCGCATCCTGGCCTCGCGGCGGTTCCGGCGGCTCAGGCTGGAAGATATCGGTCGATTGACGCGCTCGGTCGCGACGATCCGGCATTTCATTCTGGCGGAAGGTTGGCGGCCGGGCCACGGACTCGACGCCCGCAACCTGCGGGCCCGGCTCAAGCCGCAACCGCGACAATTGACGCTGTTCCCATGATTGCGGCCCGGCTCAACGGGCCTGCCGATTTTGCCGGCTGGCGCCGCGAGGCCCGCCGGCTGGCGCTTGCCCGCGTCCAGCCCGAGAACGTCGCCTGGCTGACGGGGGAGGACGATGCCGGATTGTTCGCGACGGATAGCACCGCCCCGGCCGAGGGCGAAGGCCCCGCCCTGACCGTGTCCCGTCGTTTCATCGATCTTGCCGAAAATGTCGTCTGTCATCGGGATGCCGGGCGTTTCGTCCTGCTGCATCGCCTGCTGCTGCGCTTGCAGGACGAGCCGCGCCTGCTCGACAATGCGGCTGATTTCGACATCGCACGCGCCGAGGCGATGGCCCGCTCGGTCCGCCGCGACCTGCACAAGATGACCGCCTTCGTTCGCTTCCGGGCGGTGTCGGGCGCGGACGAGAACGGCCCTTTCATCGCCTGGTTCGAGCCGGAGCATTTCATCCTCGAACGCGCCGCGATCTTCTTCACGGGGCGCTTCGCCGGGATGATCTGGTCGATCATGACGCCGCAGGGTTCGCTGCACTGGGACGGCGCGACGCTCCAGCTCGGCCCCGCCGCCAGCAAGGCCGACGCGCCGGACACCGATGCCATGGAAGCCTATTGGCTCACCTACTACGCCAACATCTTCAATCCGGCCCGCCTGAAGCCGAAGGCGATGAAAAGTGAGATGCCAGTGAAATACTGGCGGAACCTACCCGAGGCCGAATTGATTGTGCCTCTGATCGCAAGCGCCGCCCGGCGAGCAGAGGATATGGTGATGCGCGCCCCGACGCAGCCACCCGAACGACATGTCAGGCAGCTTCGGCATCGGCCCGAGGCGTCTGCCGACGATCCCGCGATCACGTCCTGGCAGGATGCGGCCGCCGCGGCGCAACGCTGCCGCCGCTGCGAGCTTCATTGCCACGCCACGCAAACGGTATTCGGAGAAGGCCCGCTGGATGCCCCTATTCTGTTCGTCGGCGAGCAGCCCGGAGACCAGGAAGACCTTGCCGGCCGGCCGTTCGTTGGGCCGGCAGGGCAGGTCTTCGATCGGGCGATGAAAGAGGCCGGTCTCGATCGTGCGCGCGCCTATGTCACCAATGCGGTGAAGCACTTCAAATTTCAACTCCGCGGTAAGCGGCGTATCCACGAAAAGCCCAATGTCGGAGAGATCAAGGCCTGTCGCTTCTGGCTCGATCTCGAACTGCAGTTCGTGAAGCCCCGGCTTGTCGTGGCCCTTGGCGCCAGCGCCCTGCGATCGCTGACGGGGCATGCCGGCGCGTTGGCCAGTGCGCGCGATCGTGAGCTGGCGCTTGAAGATGGCACGCCACTGGTGGCCACCGTCCATCCCTCGTTCCTGCTTCGCCTGCCGGACGAGGAGGCGCGCGCTCGCGAATACGCCCGCTTCGTCGCGGACCTCGCCCGCGTGCAGCAGCGGACGTTCCGGCACTAAGCCTTTTTTGGTGAGCCGCTTTGCCTTGGCTTGCCGATACCGTACGACCGACCAACCACTCTGCGTTTTCAGGAAAACGGCCTTGCCCGCCAGCGACGTCAATATCGCCTCGATCCTCTCCGAGATGTTCGACCAAGCGCCGACTTTCATGGCGCTTTTGCAAGGCCCAGAGCATCGCTTCCAGCTGGCGAATCCGAGCTATCTGAAGCTGGTGGATGGCCGCAACGTCATTGGAAAGACCGTCGCTGAAGCGCTTCCCGAAGCGGATGCGCAAGGCTTTGTCCGGATTCTCGATGAAGTCTACCAGTCCGGCAAAGCCTATACGGCGTGGGGCGCGCGGTTTGCCATACAGGGGCAGTCCGAAGGTCCAATCTCCGAGCGATTCCTTGATTTCGTCTACCAACCGCTCATCGATCCGCAGGGCAGAGTGACCGGCATCTTCGTGCAGGGAAGCGATACCACCGAGCGGAGCCTGGCCGAACGGCGACTGTCCGAGAGCACCGCTCTCTACAAAGGATTGTTCGACGCGATCGACGAAGGCTTCTGCATTATCGAGTTCTTCGACGGGCCGCACGGCGCAGACAGCGATTACATCCATATCGAGGCCAATGCCGCCTACGCCCGGCATGCCGGAATCCCGAATGTCGTTGGCCAGAAGCTTCGCGAGATGGTCGGAGCCGAGGCCGATTCATGGGTGGAGCGCTATGGTGCCGTGCTCCGTACGGGTATGCCCATCCGCTTCCAACAGGAGCTCGTCGCCACCGGCCGCTTCCTGGAACTGGCTGCCATCCGCATCGAGCCCGCGAGCAAGCGGCAGGTCGCGGTCCTGTTCCAGGATATTACGGCACGCCGCCAGGCCGAGCTCGCCTTGGCCAAGCTGAATGAGACACTCGAGCAGATCGTGGCGGAACGCACTCAAAAGCTGCTCGCCGCGGAAGAGGCTTTGCGCCACAGCCAGAAGATGGAGGCCATCGGTCAGCTGACTGGTGGCGTCGCGCATGACTTCAACAACCTATTGCAGGTGATCTCGGGCAATTTGCAGCTCCTGGCCAAGGATGTCGCTGGAGACGAGAAGGCCGAGCGCCGCATCGCCAATGCCATGACCGGCGTCGCCCGCGGCTCGAAGCTCGCTTCGCAACTGCTCGCTTTCGGCCGGCGACAACCGCTGGAGCCGAAGGTCGTCAATCTCGGCCGCCTGGTTCGTGGCATGGACGACATGCTAAGCCGCACGCTCGGTGAGGGCATCGAGATCGAGACGGTCGTGGGCGGCGGGCTCTGGAACTCCCAGATCGACCCGACACAAGTCGAGAATGCGCTGCTCAATCTGGCTATCAATGCGCGCGATGCCATGAACGGATCGGGCAAGCTGACGATCGACTTGGCCAATGCCCATCTCGACGACAGCTATGCTGCCAGACATAGCGATGTCGCGGCGGGGCAATATGTCATGCTTGCGGTCAGCGATACGGGCTCCGGCATGTCGCCCGAGGTGCTGGCAAAGGCCTTCGATCCGTTTTTCTCGACAAAGCCGGAGGGAAAAGGCACCGGACTTGGCCTGTCCATGGTCTACGGTTTCGTCAAGCAGTCAGGCGGTCACGTCAAGATCTACTCGGAGCTCGACCACGGAACCACGGTGAGGCTTTATCTGCCCCGCTCCTTCCAGAAGGAGGCCGTCGAGACGGCCGTCGACAACAGCCCGATCGCGGGTGGGACCGAAACGATCCTGGTCGTCGAGGACGACGAGCAAGTCCGCGGCACGGTGATCGAGCTTCTGACCGATCTCGGCTATCGCGTTCTGCGGGCGAGCGATGCGACAAGCGCACTTCACGTCATCGAAAGTGGAGTCGCCATCGACCTGTTGTTCACCGACGTGGTGATGCCCGGGCAATTGAAGAGTCCCGAGCTTGCTCGCATCGCACGCGAGCGCTTGCCGCACCTCGCCGTGCTCTTCACCTCGGGCTACACCGAAAACTCGATCGTTCACGGGGGCCGCCTGGATGCGGGCGTCGAACTCCTGTCCAAGCCCTATACGCGGGAGGCCCTGGCGCGAAAGCTCCGGCTGGTGCTTGCGACGCAGAAGACTCGCTCCCCTCGGAAGGCGGAACAGATACCGGCAGAGGCTAAGGGCTCCGAACCGGCCACACCCCAGCCAGCTACCATCCTCATTGTCGAGGATGATGCCCTGATCCGCATGAACACCTGCGATATCCTCGAAGATGCGGGATTCTCCATCGTAGAAGCAGGCAGCGCCGAGGAGGCATTATCGATCCTGCAGGATCTGCCGATCGATGTGCTTGTCACCGATGTGAAGCTGCCAGGCGCTTCGGGCGTCGAACTCGTGCGGCAGGCGAGAGAGCGGAACGGCTCGCTTTGCGTGGTGTTCGCGACGGGTGACACTTCGGAGATCGACGTCACCCGCGAGGTGCTGGTCTCCAAGCCCTACAGCCCGTCAGCCATCATCAGTGCGATCACGAGAGCACGGAACTCGTAGCTCCGTAAGATAATCTGCCCGGCGATCGGAACATTCTTGCAAACGCCTCGGCCATAGTCGGGAGGCGACAACTCCGCTTGCCAGTCTTTCAAGCCAACAGGAGCGCCTTTGAGAGGCTGCGGCGGGTCGGGAGCCTGCGCTCTAGGAACCTATCCGCGATGCCAGCCGTTTCGCCCTCACACTCGCTCGCCAGCAGGAGGGGCTCATGGACAGCATCATTTATCTCGTCGGTCTCGTAGTGGTCATCATGGCCATCTTGTCGTTCCTCGGTCTTCGATAGGAGTTTGCCATGTCCATGTCTGGAACGGACGTCGTCGTCGCCCCGGTCACCGTTAGCAAGGAGAACCGCTCCTATGTGCAATGGGGCCCGATCATCGGCGGCGCGGTGATCGCGACCGCCATCTCCACCATCATGACTGTCTTCGGCTCGGCCATCGGCCTGTCGATGGTCTCCGCCGATTTCGAGAAGAGTTCCAGCGCCACCGCCCTGGCGATCGCAGGTGCTCTCTGGGCACTTTGGGTCATGGCCTCGGCGACCATGGCCGGAGGTTACCTCGCAGGGCGCATGCGCCAGCCGAGCTTCGACGCCAATGGCGAGGAGCGCAAGGTGCGGGACGCGACCCATGGCCTCCTTGTGTGGGCGACGGGCGCGCTGCTGATCACCATCGTCGCGACGTCGTCGCTGTTCGGCGCGGCCAAGACCGCGGCCAGCGGTGTCGCCAGCGC
This sequence comes from uncultured Allobosea sp., assembly GCF_945957345.1. Lineage (GTDB taxonomy): Bacteria > Pseudomonadota > Alphaproteobacteria > Rhizobiales > Beijerinckiaceae > Allobosea. The sequence goes on from NZ_CAMFKW010000057.1 coordinate 22,555, forward strand.
GAGCTCGGGTATGGCTTCGCTGGTTTCGCAGAATGTCGATCCGCTCGCTATGGCGCTCGACAATGTCATGCGCGCAAATGGTCAGCAGCCGCCGACCGCACAGGAGCGTGACGAAGCCTCCCGGATTTTCGTCAACGCGCTCAAGAACGGCAAGGTCGAGCAGGGCGACCGGGACTATCTCGCATCGCGGCTCGCCGCGCGGTCCGGCATCAGCGAGCAGGATGCGCAGAAGCGCATCGACGACGCTTATGCCCGGCTCTCGCAGGCCAAAGAAACCGCCAAGCAAGCGGCGGAACGTGCGCGCAAGATTGCGGTCCTGACCGCCTTCCTGACCGCTGCCGCCTTGCTGGTGGGGGCGGCTGCAGCTGCTTGGGCAGCAACCCTCGGTGGCGAGCATCGCGACGAGAACCTGCGGGTCGATCCTACACTTTGATCCATCGCGCCCGCGCAAGCCCGGTTCCGTCTGGAGCCGGGCATTTTTTTATCAGCCGAAACGATCGGAGCACGGCCGCGTTGCTCCAGCAGCACTTTCAGAAAGGGCATGCGATGATCGACCGAAACGGCAGCACTAACGGCCCCACGGAGCCGAACCAGCGGCCGCCCGAAAAGCGCGAAGACACTGCTGACGATGCGATGAAGGGACCTAAGGTCATCTCCGAGGGCAATCAGAAGCAACGAGCGAAGGACCAGGACACCCCTCCCGCAGGTCCACATGCGAAGGAGTCGCAAACGAACTAAGGAGGCGGCGCCGGTTTCTGGCCCGCTTCCATCGACCCAGCCGGTTCGCCATATCGAGCCCGGCATCGTCTGATCTTCGTCCACCCTCCCTCCGTGAAGGCGCATTGAAAGGTGCCGCTGGGAAAAGCTGAAGACCTGACGCGCCAAGCGCAATTCCAGACGACGAAAGAGCCGGACGGCGCGATCGTGGTGGTCTCTTAGGCCCGCCCCACGGTCGAAGCCGCCGGGTGCGTGCTTGATTTATCCGTTCACGACCGTGCCGCCATTCGGGTGGAGTACCTGGCCGGACATGTAGCTGGAATCGTCGCACGCCAAGAACAGAAAGCTCGGCGCGACCTCGTTGGGCTGGCCGGGTCGCTTCATCGGCGTACCTTCGCCGAAATGCCGCAGCTTCTCCTTGCTGGCTCCACCCATAGGATTGAGCGGCGTCCAGATCGGTCCGGGCGCGACCGCATTGACGCGGATGCCTTTGCCAATCAAGTTTTGGGAAAGCGCACGGGTGAATGAAGCGATCGCTCCTTTGGTCGAGCTATAATCGAGCAGCTCCTGGGAGCCATGGTAGCTCGTCACAGAGGTACAATTGATAATAGCTGCCCCGCTATTAAGCGGCATTAGGTAGCAAAAACCACTGAAATTCATATAATTGATTGATATGAAAGGGTTTTAGTCGAATCGAACGATCGAGACGTCGACAAGCACCTTCAGCTTGTCGAAGGGCTCGAATTCGATGAGCTCTGATATCTTGCTATTACGGCCGCGAACCGTTCTGAGAATCCATCCGGCTCACAAGAGTAATGTCCGACAAAATTATCCGGAGCATGGCTGCACGCTCTTATGGTTTGAGCTTCATCCCTTGCGCGGTTGTACTCCACTCCCCTCCCAACAAGAGATTTAATGCTGTATCTTGGCAAATCAGCGTCTGAATAAGCGCTTCCGTTGAATATCCACCAAAATCCCAGCAGACGACCATTCACGGACATTCGAGGAGCTACGCCAAAGAACCCGCCGGGTTGCCCAAGATACCAAATCAGGTCGGATATCCGGTCGAAATATACAATCGCGCGTTCGACGCGCCGAATAATGCATGGCAATTCATTTTTGGGCCTCCTGTTTTTGTTTCGTGCCGCAAAATGGGGGTCGCTGTTCAGCCTGTTCTCGTACGCAATCGCGGCAGCATCGTCTCTCACGAGAGTCTCCAATTGGCAGGAAGCCAAGAGACAATGGTTTGGTTCCCCCAAGTGTTGGTCAAGGCCGGTTAACCTCAATCATTTCGACCGATCGACTCCGGCGCCGCCTCCTGGCATAGGCGCCGACATGACCCGGTACATATGACAGCCCGACCGATTACGGCCGCCGCCATGGCGGCCATCGCTGCTGCCGCACCGGAATCCGAACATGCCCTTCTCGATGATCAACGCCATGGTGTCCGCGGTCCCTGCCTTCGCCGGGGGCTGGGAAATACCGCTCTCCCTCGCCTCGAGGGGAGCGCTGAGCCATGGAGAGACCCGGCCAGCACTTCCTGCTTTCGCCCAAGGTCCGCGACCTGACGATCACCGAGCTCTCCCAGATCCAGGAGAGGACGGCCTACAGGTGGTTCCGGCAGGCCCGCTGGCCTGAGACGGGCGGCGAGGCCTGCTGCCCGCATTGCGGCAACCTGCGCTGCTACGAGATGACCAGGAGCCGCTTCAAGTGCTCCGCCAAGGAATGCGGCTCCGTCTTCACGGTGACGTCCGGGACGGCCTTCGCCTGGCGCAAGCTGCCGTTCAAGAAGATGCTCTTCGCGATCTGGTTCGTCGCCAACTCCGTCAAGGGCAAGGCCGCCCTTCATCTCTCCCGGGAGCTCGGCGTCCAGTACAAGACGGCCTGGGTGCTCCTGATGAAGCTGCGGGAGACCGTGGCCTCACGCCGCGACGAGATGGTGCTCGACGGGGAAGTCGAGATCGACGGCAAGTACGCCGGCGGTCATGTCCGCCCCAAGAACAAGGCCGAGGATCGCGTTGATCGGCGACTGAAAGAGAACCGCAACCCTGACCGCCTCTGCGTCCTGGCGATCCGACAGCGCGGCATGTTCGGGCGGACCTTCACCCGGGTCGTCCGCGAGGAGGATGGCGATGCCGCCTGGGCCGCCGTCCGGGATCACGTTTCCCGGAACGCGAAGGTCTTCGCCGACGAGCACGGCAGCTACAACGACGTCGTCGGCCTGAACCGCATGGGACGGGTCAACCATTCCGAGGCGTATTCCTCGGCGGATGGCACGAACACCAACACGATCGAGAGCTTCTTCAGCCGAATCCAGCGGGCCTATGTCGGCATCCACCACCGCTTCTCGACGCGATATCTCGACTGGTACGCGGCCGACATCGCCTGGCGCGAGGACATGCGACGAATGAGCAATGGCGGGCTGACGCGTTCCCTGCTGGGGCAGGCGCTGAAGCGGCCGACGTCGCGATACCTGTGCGGCTACTGGCAGGGCAACAAGCCGCCCGAGCTGGTCTGGGAAGAGAGGGCCGCGGCGTGATCGCTGCCTTTAGGTCTCACGAACGCCGTGTTTGACAAGCTGGTTAGGATCGTCTTGTCCTATGCCATGCCTGACGCCATTCTCGGGATGGCTGCGGAGGCCAAAATGCGTGTAATCGGAAAGCGACGAGTACCTGAAATTGGCATGAGAGGCCCCACCGAGGCCGAGATCGAAGCCAGCGTCGACAACTCGCGCCGCGCACCACGGGTTATTCGCAAGGGCGTGTATCGCTATCGCTCGCATGAGGAGGCGAACGCCGATATGGAGCGATGGACCGTCGATGGCATGGTGGAAAGATCTCTGGAATTGGCTCGCGGGCCACGCTGACCCAGGTGCAGCCGCCCCTCGGACCGAAGATTCCGATGTCGAGATGGTTCGCCCGGCCGATTGGAAGGACGTATTCCACCTCCTCGGGCTGCTGGAAAAGCATCGTGCCGAATACGTCCTGGTCGGCGGGTACGCGCTGAGCTTCAATGGCCTCGTCCGTCAGACTGGCGACGTCGATATCCTTGTCGTCAACAGCCCCGAAAACAATCGGCGCTGGATTGCCGCACTCTCCGAGCTTCCCGATGGCGCGGCCGCGGAGTTGATGCAGGATGCCGACGATCCGTTCTCCGTAGCGGGTACCGATGTTTACGATGACGAACCAGGGGTCATCAGGGTGGCGGACGAATTCATCGTCGACGTCATGCCCAAGGCATGCGGCCTCACCTTCGAGGATCTCCGGCCCAACGTGAGGCGGGTGCGTCATGCGGGCCTCGACATCAACGTTCTTGATCTCGAAGGCCTTCGAATGACGAAGCAAGGAAGCCGGGACAAGGACAAGCAGGACCTTCGGCATATCGAGGCTGCTCTATTGGCGCTTCGCGGCCGAGTCTCCGAACACGTTCAGACGATGAGTCGCCGACCCGTCATCAAGACCGCTCCAGCGGAGGATGGCAGCATCGCTTTCCATGCTGCCGCGCCCGAAGAGACGGAACGTAAGACGCTTGCCGAGGCTGTGCTGGCTAGGGCCGTGGCAGATGGAGCGGACGTCGATGTTGATGTCGATACGCTCGAGTTGTACGCCGAGCCGGGTACTCTCGAAGCCCTCCTGGGTCGAGAAGAACCCATTCGCGATCTTCGGGGCGAGCTGATCTCTCTGGGCGTGGATTTGCCACGGTTGGGTAGATAGGAGCCTTCTCGTAGGTCTAGGTCTAGGCCTAGGCCGCGATCTCCCAGAGGTGCTTTCGGCCGTCGACTGTTCCCACCCGGCGGACGCGGTTGCGCTTCGAGAGGATGTTCAGCGCGGCCGAAACGTGTGTCACGAACAACGACATGGCCGGGCCGTTCCCGGGAAGGCCGTGACGCTCAGCAACCGCGCTGGCGCAATCCGCCGTCGAAATGGGACGGCCGGCATCGCGCAACGCCGCGAGGGATGCCTCACTCTTGTTGATCCGGGCAAATTCCGGCGGGAGCTGCTGGGATACCTTGGGTCGCCGCGGCTTTGTGGGCGCTGATCCCTGCGATGCGTAGGCGGGATCATAGATCGCGATCACCTGGTCGATCGCAGCGACCTGCCCGTTGATCGTCTGAATCCTGGCCGTCAATTCCTCGTGTCAACGGCGGTCGGATTCCAGGCCATCGTGGCGGAGTAAAAGCAGGCCACT
>NZ_CAMFKW010000058.1 GCF_945957345.1 uncultured Allobosea sp.
CATAGCCCTGCCAGTTGGTGTTGGTGACGAAGCTCACCGCCGTGTTGAAGGCGAGATCGGGCGCGACCGCACTCATGCCGTCCGGGTTCAGCGGCAGCAGACCCTGAAAGCGCTGCAGCGCGTAGAGCAGTAGCAGGCCGGCAAGGTTGAACAGCAGCAGCGCGGCGGCATAGGCGCTCGAGTGCTGCTCTTCGCGCTCATGCGTGCCGGCGAGCGCATAAAGCCCACGCTCGACCGGGGCGAGCACGGGGGAGAGGAATGTCCGCTCGCCCTTGAAGACGCGCGTCATGTAGCTGCCGAGCGGCTTCACCAAAGCGAGCACGATCGCGCAGAAGATGAGGATCTGGATCCAGCCAGGGAGTGTCATGGGATGGCTTTCTCAGCTCGCGCCGGCGCTCAGAAGCGCTCGGGGCGCAGCAGCGCATAGGTGAGGTAGACGAGCAGGACCGCAGTCACCGCGCCGCCGAGGAGATAATCGACGAACATGGGAGGCTCCTTCAGAGCGCGTTGCAGGCCGAGACATAGGCGAGGGCTGCCGCGAAGAAGCCGAGACCGAGCGCGAGCATGGCGATATCCATTGCCGTGGTCCTTTCGACCGGGCGTTACCGATGGGTCGAGGCGCGCGCATTTGCCTCCCTGCGGGAAGTGAGGGCGCAAGCGGATCGACCATGGCGTGGATTATCGTGCTGGCGGCATAGCCGTTCGAGACGGCCCAGGACGCCGCAGAATAGGAATTTTATAGGAATTCGGCGGTGCCTGCGGGGCGCCGCGGCCAAGCAGTCACGGCCGGGAGCGCCTTCATTCGATGCGCTTCATTGCGAAGGGCCGAATCCCGCGCGGGCGGCCGTGTGCAGCCCGGTCGCGCCGCTCACCGGAACGATGAGCGCAGCGTGTTCGTACGAGATGAGGGAAATGGTGCCCCTGGCCGGGATCGAACCAGCACTCCTTGCGGAACTCGATTTTGAGTCGAGCGCGTCTACCAATTCCGCCACAGGGGCCCTTTCAGGCGGGCGGACTATAGCGATCGGTCGATGCTGGTCAATCGGCGCGAGCGGCATTCCAGCAGGTTTCGACGCGTGAGCGCCAAGGTATTTGGTCGTCGAGGCCAAACCGGGCGGCGACCACACGACGAGGTGCCACCCGCGGCCGTCGAAGCCGTTGCGTCACCGGCGGCCGCATGCTCTAGAGCGCGCCATGCTCAAGCGCCTCTATGAATGGACGATGTCGCTCGCCGCCCGGCCCCGGGCGGAGCTCTGGCTGGCGGTCGTCGCCTTCGTCGAGAGCTCGTTCTTCCTGATCCCGGCCGATGTGCTGTTCGTGCCGATGGCGCTCGCCCGGCCACAGCGGGCCTATCGCCTGGCCTTCATCGCGACGCTGTTCTCGGTGCTGGGCGGCATCCTGGGCTATGTGATCGGCTATTATGCTTTCGAGGCCCTGGCCAAGCCGGTTCTGGCCTTCTACGGCAAGCTCGGCGCCTTCGAGACGCTCAAGGCCTGTGCGGGACCGGACACGACGCTGATCCTGTTGACCACCTCCGGCCTTGCCCATCTACCGCCGATCAAGGTGGTGACGATCCTGGCCGGCGCCGTCCATATCGGCCTGACCTTCTTCGTCATCTCCTGCGTGCTGGCCCGCGGTGCGCGCTTTTTCGCGCTCGCCTTCCTGCTTCGACGCTATGGCGACACGATCCGCCATTTCATCGAACGTCGCCTGAAAGTGATCGCCGTGCTGGGCGCTGCCGTGCTGATCCTGCTTTATTTCGGCCTCAAGCTCGTCGCAGGGTCGGGCCAGTTTCTCTCCTGCTGAGCCCGCCATGACCGCTTCCCTCACCGCTGCTCCCGCTTCGCGTCGTCTGCCCAGTTCGCGGCAACTGATCACCCTCATTGGCGTCGTGAGCCTGGCGCTGATCGCCGGGGCCTGGTTCTTCGAGCTGGTTCTGCACCTGAGGCCCTGCAAGCTCTGCCTCGAGCAGCGCATGCCGCATTACGCTGCGATCGGGCTGGCGCTGGCCGGACTCGTCCTGGCACGCTCGCCGCGCTTGCAATGGCTCGTCCTGCTGGGCTTGGCCGCGCTGATGGCCTGGAGCACCAGCCTCGGCTTCTATCATGCCGGCGTCGAATGGGGCTGGTTCATGGGGCCGAACGATTGCGGCGGCGCGGCTGCGGCTGCGAGCGGGATGCAGGATTTCATGAAGCAGTTGCAGACGACGCGGATCGTCGCCTGTTCGGAAGCCGCCTGGCGCTTCCTCGGCCTGTCGCTCGCTGGCTGGAATGCGCTGGTTTCGGCGGGGCTTTTCCTGCTGGCGGTGTTCGGGCTGCTGCGCGGGCGTACTGGCGCCGCGTAGTTCGCGGGCGGCGGCCTATGCCTTCCGCGCCCGGATCAGCATATGCGGGCGGAAGCGCGGGAACAGATATTCGAAGGTCCGGAACGGCAGCTTCTTCAGGCTTTCGGACGGGCTCTGCCAGAGCATCTCGACCTCGACGAGCTTCAACCCGGCATTGGCCAGGCAGGCTTCCAGCTCGGGCCGGGTGTATTCGCGCCGATGGACATATTCGTGCTCGAAATCGACGTCGGCGAACAGGTCTTGCGGCAACGCGACGATCGAGCGGTTGAAGATCAGCTTCAGGATGTTCCTCAGCCGCGCGAAATTATCCGTCGTGATGAAGACCTGGCCGTTTTCCGACAGCGCCGAGCGCAATTTCCGCAGGATTTTGGTCGGGTCGATGCGCAGATGCTCGATATTGTCGAACCAGAAGACCGCATCGACCTCGTCGAGGGGCGAGACCCAATCCGGCGCCGAGATATCGCCCGCGAACATGCCGGCGAAATTTCCGTAAAGTGCGCTTTCGATCTTCAGCGTTTCCGCGAAATCGACAACGAAAACTGAAGCATCGAGGCGCTTCTGGGCGATTTCCTCGACGAAAGCGCCGCCGGCTCCCAAGGAAAGGATGCGAGGGCTGCGTCCCAGACTGTTCAGCACCATGTTGGCTGAACGGTACTGCCGGTAAAAGCTGCTCTCGAAATAGGATTTCATATGGAATTTGCGGCTTTCGAGGTCGATCGACGACCTGAATTCATCCGGCGAAAGCGAAGCCATGCAAGAAAGACCCTCAGTAACCGCAGTGGCTCAATAGCGCCGATAAATTAAATAATCATTCTTTCGAATGCAGAATAACAGCGGTGTCCGGTCTGTTCGATGATCTTTACGGCCCGCGAGCAGGCCGTTTGGGCATGGCTCTGCCCTCGCGTCCTCCGCTCGGAGGCAGGCCATCCTCGGCATGCGCTATGACGCGGAACGCGTCGGCGCCAAGCCTTACGGCTCCAGCTCCGAATCCCAGTAGAGATAGTCGAGCCAGCTCTCGTGCAGATAATTCGGCGGGAAGAGCTTGCCGTTGCGGTGGAGGTCGTTGACCGTCGGCGCATAGGGTTTCTGGGCCGGGAACATCTCGACCGCGGCCGGCATCTTGTCGCCCTTGCGCAGGTTGCAGGGCGAGCAGGCGGCGACGACGTTCTCCCAGGTCGTCAGGCCACCCTTCGAGCGCGGGATGACATGGTCGAAGGTCAGTTCCTCACGGGTATTGCAGTACTGGCAGGCGAAGCGATCGCGCAGGAAGACGTTGAAACGGGTGAATGCCGGGGTACGCGAGGGCTTGATATAGCTCTTGAGCGAAACCACCGAAGGCAGCCGCATGTCGAAGCTCGGACTGCGGACGACGGTGTCATATTCGGAGACGATGTTGACGCGATCCATGAAGACCGCCTTGATCGCGTCCTGCCAACTCCAAAGAGACAAGGGATAGTAGCTGAGCGGCCGGAAATCGGCGTTCAGGACCAGTGCCGGACAACCGTCCGGCGACGCCATCGGATGCATCACATGCGCCGTCAAACCCGTCGCACCTCCGCTTCGCCAAGCGGGACGAATCCCGCCCTGTGATCAATGTAAGCGCGAGACGACAGGAATGTGAAGGAACTTGTTGCGCTTGCAACAGGCATCTGCGTGCGGGCGAGGATAAGCCTCATCCGCGGCAGTGAAATGGTCGATTGTGATGAAATGCGGCCGGTTTCCCGGCGTTTTCGCGCCGCCGGCCCGATTCGTCAGCGGGTCGGGACGGGCTTCTCGCCGCGATAGTCGTAGAAACCGCGCTTGGTCTTGCGGCCGAGCCAGCCGGCTTCGACATATTTCACGAGGAGCGGGCAGGGACGATATTTCGAATCGGCCAGCCCGTCATGGAGCACCTGCATCACCGAAAGGCAGGTATCGAGGCCGATGAAATCGGCGAGCTGGAGCGGGCCCATCGGATGGTTGGCGCCGAGCCGCATGGCGGTGTCGATCGCATCGACCGAGCCGACGCCCTCGTAAAGCGTGTAGACGGCCTCGTTGATCATCGGCAGCAGGATGCGGTTGACGATGAAGGCCGGGAAATCCTCGGAGACCGAGACGGTCTTGTGCAGGCTGCCGACGAGGCTCTTGGCGCGCTCGAAGGTGCCGTCATCGGTGGCGATGCCGCGGATCAGCTCGACGAGCTGCATCAACGGCACCGGGTTCATGAAATGGATGCCGATGAAATGCTCGGGGCGATCGGTCGCCGCGGCAAGGCGCGTGATCGAGATCGAGGAGGTGTTCGAGGCGAGGATCGCGTCGGGGCGCAGATGCGGGCAGACCGCGGTGAAGATCTTGCGCTTGATCTCCTCGTTTTCGGTCGCGGCCTCGATCACGAGATCGCAATCGCCGAGATCGGCCAGGCCGATGGCGGGCTGGATGCGGGCGATCGCGGCGCGGCGCTCGTCCTCCGCGAGGGCGCCCTTCGAGACCTGACGAGCCATGTTGCCGTCGATCGTCGCGAGCGCGGCGTTGATCCGATCCTCGGCGATGTCATGCAGCCGGATGTCGAAGCCGGCGGCCGCCGCGACATGGGCGATGCCATTGCCCATCTGGCCTGCCCCGATGATGCCGATCGTCTTGATCGCGTGGTCCGACATGGTTTGATCCCGGATGAAACGTTCAGGCTCCCGCAGGAGCGGAGCGGGCCGCCCGAAGGCGGCCCGGAAGGGTGCGCCGGCCCTACTTGCCGGCTTTGGCGAGTTCGGCGTCGAGCTCGGGCAGGACCGTGAACAGGTCGCCGACGAGGCCGTAATCGGCGATTTGGAAGATCGGGGCCTCCTCGTCCTTGTTGATGGCGACGATGACCTTGGAATCCTTCATGCCGGCGAGATGCTGGATCGCGCCGGAGATGCCGACGGCGATATAGAGCTCGGGAGCGACGACCTTGCCGGTCTGGCCGACCTGCCAGTCGTTCGGGGCGTAGCCGGCATCGACCGCGGCGCGCGAGGCGCCCATCGCGGCACCGAGCTTGTCGGCGACCGGCTCGATCACTTTGCCGAAATTCTCGGCCGAGGCCAGCGCGCGGCCGCCGGAGATGATGATCTTGGCCGAGGCCAGCTCCGGACGATCGGACTTCGCGACCTCCTCGCCCTTGAAGGACGAATTGCCGGGGTTTTCACCCGCCGAGACGCTCTCGACCGCGGCCGAGCCGCCTTCGCCCGCCGCCGCGAAGGAGGCGGTGCGGATGGTCAGGAGCTTCTTCGCGTCGGTCGACTGCACGGTCTGGATCGCGTTGCCGGCGTAGACCGGGCGCTCGAAGGTGTCGGGCGAGACGATCGCGCTGACATCCGAGACCTGCATCACGTCGAGCAGGGCCGCGACGCGCGGCAGCACATTCTTGCCGGTCGTGGTCGAGGGCGCGACGATAGCGTCGTAATTGCCAGCGAGCTTGACGATCAGCGCCGCGAGCGGCTCGGCCAGCGCGTGGCTGTAGGCCGCGTCATCGGCGAGCAGCACCTTCTCGACGCCCGCAAGCTTGGCGGCGGCATCGGCCGCGCCCTTGGCGCCCTGGCCGGCGACGAGGACATGGACGGGGGCGCCGAGCTTGGCGGCGGCGGTCAGCGCCTTGGTCGTGGCATCCTTGATGGAGGCGTTGTCGTGTTCGGCGATCAGCAGCGTGGTCATCAGATCACCCCGGCGGTCTTGAGCTTGGAGACGAGTTCGGCGGCGTTCGCCACCTTGACGCCGGCCGAGCGGCCAGCGGGCTCGACCGTCTTCAGAACTTTCAGGCGCGGCGAGACATCGACGCCGAGCGTCTCGGCCGTGGTCTCGTCGAGCGGCTTCTTCTTCGCCTTCATGATGTTCGGCAGCGAGGCATAGCGCGGCTCGTTGAGGCGGAGATCCGTGGTGACGATCGCCGGCAGCTTGAGCGAGACCGTCTGCAGGCCGCCATCGACCTCGCGGGTGACGTCGACGCTGTCGGTGCCAAGCTCGACCTTCGAAGCGAAGGTGCCCTGGCCCCAGCCGAGCAGGGCTGCGAGCATCTGGCCGGTCTGGTTGCAATCGTCGTCGATCGCCTGCTTGCCGAGGATGACAAGCCCCGGGGCCTCCTGCTCGACGACCTTCTTCAGCAGTTTGGCGACGGCGAGCGGCTCGACGATGCCATCGACCTTCACGAGGATGCCGCGATCGGCGCCCATGGCGAGGCCGGTGCGGATCGTCTCGGCTGCCTGCGCCGGGCCGATCGAAACCACGACCACCTCGGTCGCCTTGCCGGCTTCCTTCAAGCGTAGCGCTTCTTCGACCGCGATCTCGTCGAACGGGTTCATCGACATCTTGACGTTGGCGAGCTCGACGCCAGAACCGTCCGCTTTCACGCGGATCTTCACGTTGTAATCAACCACCCGCTTGACGGGCACCAAGATCTTCATCGCCAGATCACCGTTCAGAAGAGATGAGCCTCGCGCCGCACCGTCCCTGACGGCAGGACAGCGGCATCGCGGCCCTCGGCTGGAATGCGTTGGGACCGTAACGACGCCCGTTTGCGCTTGTCAACGTCCGTCCAGGCCCGGCTCGGAGGCAAAACAGCGCGGCTTCAGCCATGGCTGGCCTTGCGCCCGAACAGGGCGATGCTGCGGTGCACGAAGAGCGGGGTCAGCGCGGCGCCCGTCGCCAGCCCGCCAAGATGCGCCCACCAGCCGACATTGCCGTCGGTGCCGAACAGGGCGGACGCGGCCTGCAGCAGGATCCAGCCGCCGAGCGCATAGAAGGCGGGGATGTGAATCGGAATCCAGTTGAAGGCGAGGCCCCAGATGCGGACCTGCGGATAGATCATCAGATAGGAGGCGATGACGCCGGAGATGGCGCCAGACGCGCCGATAAGGGGCTGCTCCGAATCGGGATAAATGCCGGCGTGGAAGAGCGATCCGCCGAGCCCGCAGAGGAAAAAGAAGGCGAGGAAGCGGGCATGGCCCATCGCATCCTCGACATTGTCGCCGAAGACCCAGAGGAACAGCATATTCCCGACGAGATGGGCGACATTGGCGTGCAGCAGCACGTTGGTGAACAGGGTGAGCCAGGCCGGGACATGGGCGAGGCCCTCCGGCAGTTGCGCCGTGCCGAACAGCACCGAGGGAATCATGCCGAAGCCGGCCATGATCGCCAGTTCCGCTTCCTGGCTCGGCCAGAATTGCAGCGCGATCTGCAAGGCGATGCAGGCGCCGATCAGTCCGTAGGTGATGTAAGGCGTTCGCATGAAGCGCAGCGGCACGCCGTCATGCAAGGGGACGAACATGGCTGATCTCAGCGGTTCTGGCCGGGCACCCAGAGCACGTCGCCGGATGCCTTGGCATTGAGATAGCGGGAGGCGACGAACAGGAAGTCCGAGAGACGGTTGATGTATTTCAGCGCGGGTGCGGCGACCGCCTCGCCTTCGGTCGCGGCAAGCTCGGTCATCAGGCGCTCCGCCCGGCGGCTGACGGTGCGGGCGAGGTGGAGATGGGTCGCGGCCGGCGTGCCGCCGGGCAGCACGAAGGAGCGCAGCGGGCTAAGCGTTGCATTCAGCTCGTCGATCTCGGCCTCGATCCGGTCGACCTGCGCCTGGACGATCCGCAACGGCTCGAAGGCGAGGGGCTTATCGGTCTCGGGCGTCGAGAGATCCGCGCCGAGGTCGAAGAGATCGTTGCTGATGCGGCCGAGCATGGCATCGACCCGAGCGTCTTCCGTCGCCGCGTGCAGGCGGGCGAGGCCGATGCAGGCATTGGTCTCGTCGACGGTACCGTAGGCGGCGACGCGCAGGTCGAATTTGGGCCGGCGTGGGCCACTTGTCAGCCCGGTCGTGCCGTTGTCGCCGGTGCGCGTGTAGATGCGGTTGAGCTTGACCATGCCACGCTTATAGCGCGGCCCGAGCAGGACGGAAGCGCGTTTCCGCCGCGGACCTACGTCAGAAAGTGTAACCGAGTTTCGCGCCGAAATTGGCGGGACCACGGCTGGTCGTGCCCGGCTTGTCGGAGCAGCCGGTCGCGCTGAAATGCTCGAGCGTCGTGACGAGGCTCCAGCGGTCCGACAGCCGGAAGCCGAGGGCGGCAGCTTCGCGCGTGCCGGTGTTGCAACCGACCGCGAGGCGGTTCTCGGGAACGACGAGGCCGGTCTTGCCATCGTTCAGCGCGGCGCCGAGGCTGGCTTCGACGAAGATGTCGCGGGTCACGTCGAAGGACCAGGTCGCGCCGGCATAGGCATAGCGGGTGCCGTTGAGGTTGACGCTGGCGCCCATGTTGAAGCGGGGGATGAAGGCTGCGGCGATCCGGTCGCTGAGGGGAATGAGACGGGGGGACAGCAGGTCCGCACTCAGGTTCGGCAGACCGCTCTCGCGCCCGCCGGGGTTGGCGAGGCCAGCGCCGACGCGCGCTTCCCAGGCAGGGGCGGGCGCCTCGGTGGCGGGAGCGTAGCTGGAGACACTGCCGGAGAAGGACCGGGTCTGCGCGGAGGCGGCAGAAACGACCAGGCAGACGGCAAGAGGCAGCAACGCGACGCGGACCATGGGCCTTCGGCAATACATGTGTGAGCAGGCGTTAGTGAAACACACATACTCGTGTTCGGAATGTGGCGAAGCCCGGCAAGCCGAGCCTTCGTCCACAGCGAGAGCAGTCAGGCTATCACGCAATTTCAATGGCTTGCGCGAAATGCTGCGGCTTTTAGCCGTTGCGCCACCACAGGACGATGACAATCAGGACGATCGCGAGGAATTGCAGGATGACGCGCAGCCGCATCAGCCGCTGCGAGGTGTTGGCGCTGCCGCCGCGCAGCATGTTGATGAGCCCGAGCAGGAGCACGATGGCGACGGCGCCGACCGCGACGGACACGAGGGTGTTCGAAAACGTCATGGGAGACAGGCTTAAGGTGGGGGGAGGGCGTTGGCCAGCGCTCTGATGGCCTATGCGCGGATTGAACCGTGGGTCAGCTCGTCGCAGCCGTCTGGGCGAGCGCACGGCCGCGGACAGGCAGCGATAGGTCGTTGGCGAGCGCCCGGCTGATCGCGGGCAAGCCGTCGAGCAGGTCCGGCATAAAGGCCTGCGACGGGGGCGGGCGTCGCGGCAAGGCGTGGAGTGCTGCGGCCATCACGAGGGGATCGCGCTCGCCTTCGCCGGTCTGGGAGGGGTCGTAAAGGGTATCGACCAGTTTGAGCTCGTCGGCGCGGCCGGCCCGGATCGCCTGTTCGAGGCGTGGCTTGACGCGTGGGACGATCAGGGCCGGCTTATCGAAGGACAGGATCTCGCAGAAGGTGTTGTAGCCGCCCATGGCGACGACGCAATGCGCCCGGTTCATCAGCAGTTCGAGGCGCGGCTCGAAGCCGAGCCCCTCGAGCTTGGGATTGCGGGCGATGCGCTCGGCGAATTCCTTGCGCTTCTCGCGCGACATGAAAGGGCCGAAGACGATGAGGGCGGGCAATTCGATCGTCGGGTCGGCCTCATAGGCCGAGATCACCCAGTCGATCACGCCGGCGCCGTCGCCGCCGCCGCCCGGCGTGACCAGGACGAAGGGCTGCTTGGTGATGCGCGGATAGCGGTTCGGCGGCATCGGGCTCGGCACCGCGCGCTTGAGATAGCCCATGTAGCGGACCTTGTCGGCGAAGCGCTGCTGGCCCGGCAGGCCGGTCAGGGGCTGGTAGACGTTCTCCAGCCCGTAGACGAAGATATCGTCATAGACGGTGTCCAGCGCTTCCAGCGCGCCGTTGCGGCTCCACTCCTCCAGCACCGCGCCGGGTTCGTCCAGCACGTCGCGCAGGCCGAGCACGATGCGCGCGCCGCGCCGGCGCAGGATGTCGAGCGAAGGCTTCAGTTCGCCGCGCAGGCCGACGGGCTCCTTGTCGACGATGACCACGTCGGGATCGAAGGACAGCACGGTCTGCTTGATGATATCGGCGCGCAGGCGGATGGTGTCGCCGAGGTCGAGATTGAGATGGTGCGGCTCGTAGCTGCCGTCGCTCTGCTTCTCGACGCCGGGGATGCGGACATAGTCGACACCGTCACCGAACTGGAAGCTCGAGATCACCGACGAGCCGGAGACGATGATCACCGAGATATGCGGGAAGCTCGCGATGAGCGCATTGGCGATGGCGCGGCAGCGACGGATATGACCGAGCCCGAAAGTGTCGTGGCTGTAGATCAGGACGCGCGGCGCATGCGGACTGCGCGGCGCGCGCTCGGCGCCGGCGAGATCGACGACGTTTGAAGGCATCGGAACGTCGCCCTCCGGAAAAGGCCAGACGACCTCTTGGCGAGGACGAACGCAGTTGGAAAAACTCTTGAGCGGTTATAGCGAGTCACCTTGGACGATCCAAGCCCGTCGCATGGCTGTCTGTCGCGATAATCCGCGGGGTGCGGATCACGTCATCGTAAGCGGGGAACGTCTTGTAGAGCGGCTGCAGGCGGCTGGATGAGCGTGCCGGGATCGATGACCCGGACGGCTGGATGATCGGCCGCGCGCAGGAAGTCCGAGAGGACCGACCAGGCAGTCTCGTCGTGGTCACGATGATGCAGCAGCAGACCCATGGTGACGTCACCGGTGTCGCCTTGCCGCTTCTCCGCGAGCAGGGCGGTGAATTCGGTCAGGATATCCGCGGCAGCACGCCCGATGCGGCCGCCGTGCCAATCCATGATGTCGACATGGGTGTTGAGCAGGCGCGGACCTCCTCTCGGGCCATGGCGATAGTCGCGGAAACAGGACAGCCCGGCGAAGCCGAGCGTGCCGAGCCGTGCTGCGTGATCCTGCCCGATGCGGTTCCAAGGCGGCACGAAGATCGGCAAGGCCTCGTCGCCGAGGAGATCGCACAGGCGCTGCCAGCCTTGCGCGATCTCCGCATCGACATCGGCTGCGGCGCGTTCTGGGCCGAATTCCGATTTCTTGCTGCCGGCAGGAGCGTGATTGCGATGGATGACGCCATGCTGGCAGGGGCGCAGCAACGGTTTGCCGCGCAGTGCGGCCACCAGCGCAGGCTCGGCCAGCAGGGGAATGACCGCGAGCAGGATGGGGGCCGCGAAACGTTCGGCAAGGCCGGAGAGGCGGTCGAGCGCCGGGCTCGGCGCGACGGCATCGTCGTCGCGCAGCCAGAGGCCGATAGTTCGGCTGTCTGCGCTCCAGCGGTCGAGTTCGAGTGTGAGAGCCTGCCAGGGTGCGGCGTTCATGATGAGGCTTTCCCGCGCGGCTTGGCGCTGCGGTTTCGAACGGCGACGGCGAGGCCCTCGGCCAGTCTTTCGGCTGCGCGCTCCGTCGTTCGCTCGCTGCGGATGAAGCGGCGTGCGGCTGTGCCCATGCTTTCGCGCAGGGTTCTGTCGCGCAGCAGGCTGGTCAGCGCAGCGGCCAGGGCTTCCTCGTCGTGTTCGGGTACGAGGAGGGCGGTTTCGCCGGTCCTGACTGTCTCGGCGACCCCGCCGCTGTCGAAGGCGACGACCGGCAGGCCTGCGGCCTGGGCTTCGAGATAGACCAGGCCATAAGCCTCGCCGATGCCGGGCCAGATGAAGATGTCGCTCTGGGCGAGTTCGGCCTGTGTCGCCTCGCGTTCGCGCTGGCCATGCCAGGTGATGCGGCCTTCGGGCAGGTGGGCGAAAGCGGCTTCGATCTCGGCGCGGCAAGGCCCGTCGCCGATGATGCTCAGAGTCCAGTCCTCGTCCCGGCAGCGATCGAGGATACGTGCGAGCGCGAGATAGCTACTGAGCTTGGCGCCGGCGCGCATCATGGCGACGGTGACCAGACGCGGAGGGCCGGCTTGGTCGGCGCGCACGGAGTGATCCGGGCCGAGCTCAACGAAGGGGGGCAGGGGGAGCAGGGCCGTTCCCGCGTTCCGCCAGGGTTCGAGGCCTTGCCGGTCGCGGTCGGTGAAGAAGAAATGGACGTCGCCGGCCGCGAGCCCATGCCGCACGACTTCCGTCTGCGCGGCCCATGGCCCGGTCGCACGCCGCCTCGAATCGCTCGATTCGGCGGTGACATAGGGAATGCCGAGCTCTGCCGCAATCTCCGGGCCGAGGAAGTCCGGAGAGCGATAGTAGTTATGGTAGGTGAACCAGAGATCCGGGCGCGGCTGCCCCTTCTCGTATCCGGCGAGCAGAGCGCCGCGCAGGCGCGCGGAATCGTCCACGTAGCGGGCGAAGCGCTCGGGATCGGCTTCGCGAAAATAGGTCTTCAGTGCCACGACGGGCTCGACGACATGGCCGAGGCTTTCGAGCGCGGCGATCAACTGGCGCGCCATGCGGCGGTCGCCGGAGACGCCGCCGTCGTCGACCGGATTGAGCGGGGTGTGGAACGCGATACGCAAGGGAGCTTCGTAGGGGTGGCGATGCCTGTTTTACGTCAGCGATAGGGGTCGGCCGCGTCGCGCAGGCCATCGCCAAGGAAATTGAAGGCGAGGATGATCACGATCACGGGCACGACCGGATAGAGCAGCCAGGGGTAAAGCGCCACAACATTGATGTTCTGGGCTTCGTTGAGCATCACGCCCCAGCTGGTGATCGGAGGTCTCAAACCCAGTCCGAGGAAGGATAGCGCGGTCTCGCCGAGGATCGTCCGGGGAATGGTGATCGTGGCCGAGGCGATGAGATGGCTCATGAAGCCGGGCACCAGATGCAGGGCGATGATGCGGCGCGGCTTCGCCCCCATGAGCTGGGCGGCGACGACATAGTCCTCCTCGCGCAGCGCGAGCAGCTTGGACCGAACCGAACGCGCAAGCCCGGTCCAATCCATCAGGCCGAGGATCACCGTGATGCCGAAATAGACCAGCAGCGGGCTCCAGGACGGCGGCAGGATCGAAGCCAACGCCAGCCAGAGCGGGATATGCGGCAGCGACTGCACGATCTCGATGATGCGCTGAATGATGAGGTCGACACGGCCGCCATAATAGCCGGCGATGCCGCCGATGATGACGCCGAGCACGAAGGAGACGGAGACGCCGAGCAGGCCGATCGAGAGCGAGATGCGCCCGCCATAGAGAATGCGCGAGAGCATGTCGCGGCCGAGCCGGTCCGAGCCGAGGAAGAAGAAGGTGCCGCCCTCGGGCGGGCAGACGAGATGCGTGTTGCCGGGGATCAGGCCCCAGAACGTGTAGTCGTCGCCCTTGCAGAAGAAGCGCAGCTTTTCAGGGCGCGTGGTGTCGACCTCGTACTCGCGCTTCAGGTTCTCCATGTTGAGGCGCATCGTATAGGGGTAGACGAAGGGGCCGACGAATTGGCCCTCGTGGAAGAGATGGATGCTCTGGCTGGGCGCCCGGATGAAGTCGGTATTGCGCGTCGTGTAGTGATAGGGCGCGAGGAATTCGGCGAAGGCCGCCATGGCGTAGATCGCGAAGATCACCATGGCGGAGATGACCGCGAGTCGGTGCTTGCGGAATTTCCACCACATCAGCTGCCATTGCGATGCGAGATAGACCCGCTCCTGCTCGGGCGTCATCGCCTCGGTGGCATAGGGCTCGAACGGCGCCGTCGAGACCTCGTGCGGCAGGGGGACGTCGTCGGGCGGTAGATGGCAGAGCGTGGTCGCCTTCACTTGGTCGCGGCTCCCTGGAGACGGATGCGCGGATCGAGGATGGCCAGCGCGATATCCGAGATCAGCACGCCGATCACGGTCAGGAAGGAGAGGAACATCAGGAAGGAGCCGGCGAGATACATGTCCTGGCTCTGCAGGGCGCGGATCAGGAGCGGGCCGGTGGTCTGCAGCGACAACACGATGGCGACGACCTCGGCGCCCGAGACGATCGAGGGCAGGATATCGCCGATATCCGAGATGAAGAAGTTGAGCGAGAGGCGCAATGGGTATTTCCGCAGCGCCTTGCCGGGTGGCAGGCCCTTGGCGCGGGCGGTGACGTAATACTGCTTCTGCAACTCGTCGAGCAGGTTCGCGCGCAGCGCGCGGATCATGCCGGCGGTGCCGCCGGCGCCGATGATGATGACGGGAATCCAGAGATGCTCGAGCACCGATTTGAGCTTGGCCCAGCTCATCGGCTGGTTGAGATAGGCGGGGTCGACGAGGCCGCCGATCGAGGTCCCGAACCAGATATTGGCGAAATACATGAACACCAGCGCCAGCAGGAAATGCGGGATGGCGAGCCCGACAAGGCCGAGGAAGGTCAGCCCGTAATCGCCCCAGCTGTACTGGTGCGTGGCCGAATAGATGCCGATCGGGAAGGCGACGATCCAGGTGAAGATGATGGTGGCGAAGGACACCATCATGGTCAGCAGCAGGCGATCGCCGACGATCTCCCGGACCGGCCGCTGGTACTCGAAGGAATAGCCCATGTCGCCCTGGAGCAGGCCAGCGACCCAGTAGACGTAGCGTTCCACCGGGGGCTTGTCGAAACCGTATTCCTTCTTGAGGAACTCGATGCGGCTCATGTCCGCCTTCTCGCCCTGGGCCTGCATCTCGGCGGCGAGCGTCTCGAAATAATCGCCTTCGGGCAGATTGATCACGGTGAAGATCAGCGCGCTGGTGACCAGCAGCGTCGGGATCATGAGCAGGATGCGCTTGAGGATATAGCGGATCAGCACGGATCAGGCCTTGTTTTCTTGCTGATCGGTCTTCGGCCGGTCGAACCAGAAGGTGTCGGGCATGTAACGGCCGATGAAGGCGCCGGGCTCGAAGCTGTAGAGGCCCACATCGGGGACGTTGCGCATATCCTTGGAGACGACGATCGGCTGCAACGTGCTGTTGATCACGCCGATGGTGAAGAGCTCATCGGCATTGATCGCCAGCATCTTGTGCCAGATGGCGCGGCGCTGGTCGCGGGTCGAGCTCACCCGCCATTCCTCATAGAGCCGCACGAGCTCGACGACCTCCGGCAGGGCCGGCCGCTCGCCCTCGCGGCCGCTGGTCTCGATGAACTGTCCCCAGCGCGGCCACTGGAACTGCGCCGAGGAGGTCGGCGCCAGGGCGTCCGGCTCCATGTCCGAGGTGACGAGCGCGTTGTCCATGCCGGCCCAGGCCGACATCACCGTCTGGCCGGCGACGATGCGGCGGCGGAAGACGTCGCGCTGGCTCGACCGCGGGTAGATCTTGATGCCGACATCGATGAAATCCTGCTTGAGCAGGTCGAGGATGTCGGTCTCCTCGGTGTTCTCGCCGGCCGTCTCGATGGTGAATTCCAGCCTGCGCCCGTCGGGGAGCAGGCGGATGCCGTCATCGTCGCGCTTCGTCAGACCGATTTCGTCGAGCAATCGGTTGGCCAGGGCCGGATCGTGCTGGGTCCAGAGCTGTGCGAGCTTGGCATCGTAGAGCGGGCTTTCCGGCAGGGCGGTGTTACCGCTTTCCTTGGCGAGCCCGAAGAAGATGACCTTGTTGACGTCCTTGCGGTTGATCGCGACCGAGATCGCGCGGCGATAGCGCACATCGCGATTGAGGTCGCGCCAGACCGGGTCGATGGCGTTGAGGTTCGGCATCAGCGCGAAATAGGCGCCTTCCGCCCGCCGCCACAGCTTGACGTCAAAATTCATCCGCTTCGAGGCTTCCTTCAGGAAGGTGTAGTTGTCGAAGCGGATGTAGCGAGCCTGGAGGTCGGCCTCGCCGGCCGCTGCCTTGGCGGGGACGAGCGAGCTGGTGCCGATCGTCAGCGTCACCTGGTCGGCATAGGGGAGTTGGCGGCCCTGGCCGTCGACACGGTGGAAGAAGGGATTGCGCTCGAAGACGAACTGCTCCGCCGGCAAAGCCGTGGTGTTGCGCCAGGGCTCCAGCGTCGGCAGCTTGGGGTTTTCCGGCCGGTACATGCGCGACAGCCGCTCGTGCAGAGCGCCCCAGTCGCGTACCCGGTTCTCCTTCACCCGCTGGGCCAATTCCGGCTTGGGTGCGTGCTTCTCGTGGAACTGCCTGAGATAGCCCGAGGGCATGAAGATATAGGTCGGCTGCGCGCCTGCCAGCGCCGGCAGGAAGATCGGATTCGGCGTCTTCCAGCTATAGCGGATCTCCGTTTCGCTCAGCACCTCGAAGATGGGCAGTTCGTTGGCCGAGAACAGGGCCTGGGGCGGACCACCGGGCGAGAGCCGCTTGTTGTTGGCGACGTCCTCCCACCAGTAGCGGAAATCCTCCGACGTGAAGGGGGACCCATCCGACCAGCGATGGCCCTGGCGCAATCTCAGCGTGAAGATGCGGCCTTCCTCGACATCGCAGCTATCGAGCACGTCAGGCACGAGATCCAGCTTGAGGTCGTAGACCATCAGCCGGGTGTAGCCGTAGAGCGTCATCATGCGGATGTCGCGCTGGTCGCCCATCAGCATGCGGATATTGCCGCCATGGCGGCCGGATTGCCGCTCGAGGGCTTCCAGGTCGATGACGCGCGGATTGGCAGGCAGGCGCTCAGCGAGTGGCGGCAAGGTCCCGGCCGTGAGCCTGTCCGCGAAGAACGGGCTGTCGATCGCGGTGCCCGTGAAGGGCGCGGCCTGCGACAGGCGCGGCAGGCTCAGGCCCGCGACGGCGGCGGAGCCGAGCAGCAGCGCGGTGCGGCGGGTCGGATGCGGGCGGCGCTGCGTCATGGCACCAGCTCCCGGATATCCGCATTGGGCCGCGCAAGCACGTAATGGCCGTCGCCGAGCGGGAGATGGGCCAGGGCCGCCTCGTCCGGCCCTGCTTTGAAGGCCTTGTCCCAGTGGCTGTCGTCGGAGGCGCCGCCGGGCGCGGCCAGCTTGAAGTCGAGCCGGCGGTCGAGATCGGCGAAGGGCACCGAGCGCAGCAGCGCCCTGGTGTAGGGATGAGCGGGGCGGGTGAAGAGCACGTGGCGCGGCGCGAGCTCGACGATCCGGCCATTGGCCATGACCGCGATGCGGTCCGCCATGTAGTTCACCACCGCGAGATTGTGGGAGATGAACAGGAAGGTCAGGTGGCGCTCGGCCTGCAGGTCCTTGAGCAGGTTGAGGATCTGCGCCTGCACGGAGACGTCGAGCGCCGAGACCGGCTCGTCGCAGATGATCAGCTCCGGATCGAGCGCGAGCGCACGGGCGATGCCGATGCGCTGGCGCTGGCCGCCGGAGAAGGAATGCGGGTAGCGGTTGAGGAAGCGGGTATCGAGTCCGACATCCTGCATCAGCGTGCGCACACGCTCGTCCTGCTCGTCTGCATCGCCCCGGCCGTGGATGACCAATGGCTCGCGCAGGATGTTCATCACGGTCATGCGCGGCGACAGCGACGAGACCGGGTCCTGGAAGATCATCTGGACGCGCGGGCGGAAACGGCGGAGATCCTCGCCGCGCAGCTTGAGCACGTCGACCCGCTCGTGCCCGTCGTCGAAGATCACCTCGCCGGAATCGGGCGTGACGGCGCGCATGACGATCTTGCTGACCGTGGTCTTGCCGCAGCCGCTCTCGCCGACGAGACCGAGGCATTCGCCGCGCCTGATGTCGAAGCCGACATCGTCGACGGCCTTCACGCTGGTCTGGCTGCCCTTGCCGAAGAAGCTGCGCGAGCCCGTGACATAGGTCTTGTGCAGGCCGCGGACACGGAGCAACGGGGCTGCATCCGCCGAGGGTGTCGGCGGGGGCGTGGTCACGACCGGGCGCGGGCGCGCCTCGCGCAGGGCGACCAGCCGCTCGCCGTCCTGCATGTCGAAATGTGGGGAAGCGTCGAGCAGGGCCTTGAGATAGGGGTGACGCGGGCGGCGGAAGATGTCCTCGACCGGGCCGCGTTCCATGATCTCGCCGTGGAAGATCACAACCACCTCGTCGGCCATGTTGGCGACGACGCCGAGATCATGGGTGATGAGCAGGATCGCCATGCCCATCTCGGCCTGGAGATCGCGCATCAGGTCGAGCACCTGGGCCTGGATGGTGACGTCGAGCGCGGTCGTCGGCTCGTCGGCGATCAGCAGCGCCGGCTGGCAGATCAGTGCCATGGCGAGCATGGCGCGCTGGCGCAGGCCGCCGGAGAGCTCGAAGGAGTAGAGGCCGTAGGCGCGCTTCGGGTTCTTGAAGCCGACGCGCTTCAGCATCGCCTCGATCAGCTCGCGGGCCTGGGCCTTCGGCATCGGGCGATGCAGGAGCAGCGCCTCCTCGATCTGGTTGCCGATCGTATGGACCGGCGAGAGCGAGGACATCGGCTCCTGGAAGATCATGCCGATCCGCCCGCCGCGCAAATCGCGGATGCCTTCGCCCTCGGCAGGCAGCGTCGCGATGTCGACGATCGTCTCAGGGGCCTGCGGGTCGCGGAACAGGATCTCGCCGCCGGTGACGCTGCCGGCGCGGGGCAGGAGCCCCATGATGGCCTGGGAGATGACCGATTTGCCGGAACCGGATTCGCCGACGAGGGCGACGGTCTTGCCCGCGGGGACGCGCAGGCTCACGCCCTTCACGACGTCGCGGGCGAGGCCGTGGATCGTGAAGCCGATACGCAGGTCGCTGATACGTAGGATATCCATGGTCCGAAATGGTACGTCCCCGGAGCTTCTAGGGCTCCTCACCTTTCTTCGCGTCACTAGACGTCGAAAGCGCTGGCTTGCCAATCGCTTTCGACACGTCCGGCGGGCATTGCCCGAGGCGGATGACATCGCTGCAACGCGGCCCGCGCCGGAAATCGCCGTAGCTGATGCTCCAGGGCAGGGAAGCCGGCGCGCGATAGGGACCCATCTTGAAATACTGGTTGTCGTCGAGGCCCGGGCCGCTGTGCCCGATATGGCCCTGCACGGTCACGATGCGGATGCCGTCTGCGATGACCTCGATATGACCGTCGCCATTGGGACCGGGCTGCGAGCGGATGACGAAATCGATCCAGCCCTTCTGCGCCGAAGGCAGGTCGGCATGGGCCGTGACCTGGATTCCGGGCGCGCAGGCATTGAAATAGCTCGGATAGTTCTCGCGGGTCGTGCCGCCTTCCGTGGCGACGAGCGCGCGGGTCTGGCGCGTGTCGGGCCTGTCCAGCACGAGGGCCTCGCCCGGAAGGCACCCTCCGGGGCGCGCATCTCCGCCGATCGGATAGGAACGAATCCGATCGGTCTCGACGGTGATGCCGAGGCGGCCGCGATAAAGGCGTAGCGCCAGGAAGGGCGAATAGTCGCCGGCGGCGCCCGGGATGATCTCGCGCTTCCATTGCGCGATCACATATCTGCGATCGTCCTGGGGGAGCGGGTCGTTGAGGCGCAGGGCAAAGCCGTACCACACGGTGCTGTCATAGGGGGCAAGCACCTCGGGGCGTTCCCAGACCTCCGCCCGCTCGCTGCATTCGACAGATTGCGGCAGACAGGAGGGCATTGCGATCAAGGTCAGGATGCCGATGCCGTGATAGGGCACGGCATTGCCGAAAATCACGCGTCCGGCCCGCTGTTCGGGGTTGTTCTTGTAGAAAAGCCCCCCTTCCTGGGCGAAGCTCCCCTGATCGAAACCGTCGTGCAGGATGCGTCGAGCAGCGTCGGTGCCGGCCTCGGCGCCCGCGGGGGCAGCCGGTGCGCCGGCCAGACCGAGGGCTACCACGCAGCAGAGCGCTCCCGACGCGACAACCCTCTTCACGCTTCCCCCGACAATGTCCGATCCCCCGTTTGCCACGCGGGCATGGCCGCAGCGTGGCGCGCATTGCACTCGGCTGCAACCTCACCACATATGGTCGCTTCGGGCCCGCCGGACCCGGTCGAGCTCGCGCTGCGAGCGCTTCGGTACAGGGTTGCCCTTTGGAGTCGAATCTCTTCCGTTACATCTGGCAGAAGAGCCGGGCCGAGCAGGTCATCGTCCTGCTGATCATCCTTGTCTCGATCCCCTTCAACTGGGCTTCCTTCGACGTGCCCAAGCGCATCGTCAACGATGCAATCCAGGGCGGCGCCTTCAAGAACGGCAAGACCACCGCCACGCTGATGGACTTCACCCTCCACATGCCGTCCTGGCTCGGCGGTGCCAGCTACAAGCTGTCGGAGGGCTTCCAGGTCGGCCAATACGGACTGCTCATCGGGCTGAGCGTCTATTTCCTGCTGCTGGTGCTGATCAACGGCGCCTTCAAATACGTCATCAACGTGCGCAAGGGCATTCTTGGCGAGCGGATGCTCCGGCGCATGCGCTACGACCTGTTCAGCCAGTTGATGCGCTTCCGGCCGGAGGAGATCCGCGCGGTCAAGCCGGCCGAGATCGCCAGCATGATCAAGGACGAGGTCGAGCCGGTCGGCGGCTTCGTCGGCGATGCCTTCATCCAGCCGGTCTTCCTGCTCAGCCAGGCGCTGACGGCGCTCGTCTTCATCATGGCGCAGAGCTTCTGGCTGGGCTCGATCGCGCTGCTGATCGTGCTGGCGCAGGCGATCATCATCCCGATTCTCAGGCGCGAGCAGCTCAGGCTGGGCCGCGAACGCCAGATCGCCTCGCGCCAGCTCGCGGGCCGGATCGGCGAGATCGTCGATGCCGGGCCGATGATCCAGGGGCATGGCGCAACGGCCTATGTCCAGTCCGACATCGCCGGGCGGCTCGGCCGGCTCTTCGACATCCGCTACGCGCTCTACAAGCGGAAATTCGCGGTCAAGTTCCTGAACAACCTGCTGGCCCAGATCACGCCGTTCTTCTTCTACGCGATCGGCGGTTTCTTCGCGCTGCAGGGGCGGCTCGACATCGGCCAGCTCGTCGCGGTGATCGCCGCCTATCGCGACCTGCCGCCGCCGATCAAGGAACTGATCGACTGGGATCAGCAGCGCAACGACGTGACGATCAAGTACGACCAGGTGATCCAGCAGTTCAACAGCGACGAGACACTGGTCCTCGAGGAGGAGAACGGGGTCACGGCCTTGCCGGAGAAGGGCGAAATCAGGCTCGAATCCGTGCAGATGCTGGACAATCGCGGTCAGCCGCTCTTGACGCCGCTCTCGTTCAGCGTGCCGCGGCCGGGCTTGGTCGCGGTCATCGGCCCGCAGGGTGGCGGCAAGGACGTGCTCGGGCGGATACTGGGGCGCCAGGTAACGAGCTATACCGGCCGGGTGATGATCGACGGTGAGCCGCTGGCCGGCATGTCCGTCGAACGGGCAAGCCATATCATCGGTTATTCCGGCGATGAGCCGGAGATCATCGCCGGCTCGATGCGCGACAATATCCTGCTTCCGCTCAGGCGTAGGCGCCCCGACCTGAAGGGTGGCGGCGCGGTATCCGCCCCGGAACATCGCCGCTTCGTCGAGGCGATCCGCTCGGGCAATTCGCCTTTTCCGTTCGAGGCGGACTGGACCGATTATGCCGGGGTCGGCGTCACCGATGCGGCCGAGCTCGCCCAGCGCATCCACGAATTGCTCGATGTGTTCGGCTGCACGCAGGAGGTCTACGAGCTCGGCCTCGGCGGCAAGGTGATGCGCCCCGTCAGCCCGCAGGCGGTCGAGCGCATCATCGCGGCGCGCCGTGTGGTTGCGGCCGAGCTCGCGCGGATCAAGCAGGGCGACCTGATCGAGCCCTTCGTGCTCGATCGCTACAATCGCAATGCACCGATCATCGAGAACCTGATCTTCGGGACGCGGACCACGACGCGTTTCGACAGCACGACCCTGCTGTTCGAACCCTATGCCCATTCGATCCTGAAGGCGGAAGCCTTGATCGAGCCGCTGGCCGAGATGGGCGGGCGTATCGTCGCGACCGTGGTCGAAATCTTCGCGGGCCTGCCATCAGGGCATGCGCTGTTCGAGCGCTATTCATTCGGCGCGCATTTCGAGTTCGAGCGCCTGAACGAGCTTGCGGACCTGCTCGCCAAGCATGACATGCGCAATCCGCTCGACCAGGAGACGGAGTGCGATCTCGTCGCGCTGGCGCTCGGCTATATCGAGCCGAAGCACAGGCTGAACCTGATCGATACCCGCCTGGAGCGGCGCATCCTGCGGGCGCGGGAGAGCTTCCGCAAGCATCTGCCGGCCGATGCGGTCGACGATGTCGATTTCTACGATCCCGACAAGGTGATGGTCGGCGCCAGCGTGCGCGACAACCTGATGTTCGGGCGCATCGGCTACGGCGTGCCCGACGCCGTCCGCAAGGTGGGCGAGATCGTGCTGCAGGCGTTGTCCCGGTCCGGGCTCGGAGAGGCGCTCTACCGGCTCGGCCTCGATACCGAGAGTGGCATCCGCGGGCGCTTTCTGCCGGTCAGGCTGCGCCAGGCGATCCCGCTGGTTCAGGCGCTGGTCAAGGCGCCGCAGATCGCGGTGCTCGACATATCTGCCCTGCTCGCGATCTCGGATGATCCCGAGGACATCGTCGCCCGGTTGCGCAGCTCTTGCGCGGGCATGACGCTGTTTCTTCTGGTCGGAGATGCTAATCTTGCGGGAGAAGTTCCGCTGCGCGTGGTGTTCCACGGAGCGACCGGGACAGCCGAGGCGAGCGGCACGCCCGAGGCGGCCAACGACCGGGCGTCTCGCTTCGAGGACACCGGGCGCGAGAACACAGGGCGTATGGAGGCGCGGTCATGAGTCTGGAAAACGATATCGGCTGCCTGCGCGGCCTGCCGCTGTTTCAGGACATGCCGGCATCGCGGCTCAAGCTCGTCGCCCTGATGGGCGAGCGTTTGCAGTTCGAGCCCGGCGCTGTCCTGATCAGCCCCCAGGAGCGACTCGCGGGCGTCTACGTCATCATGGAAGGCGAGGTCGAGATTTCGCAGCCGCGCGAGAACGGCGACGAGCGGCGCTTCGTCAAGGATACCGGCAGCATCACCGGCGATGTCTCGTTGCTGAGCGACAAGCCGTTCATCGCGACCGTCAGCGCGAAGTCGCGGGTGCTGGCGCTACGGATTCCCAAGGATCTGTTCTTCGAGCTGCTCCAGACCGTGCCGGAATTCAGCCTCGCGGTCTGCCGCGATCTGGCCGGGCGGGTGCACCGTCTCGCCTCCGTGCTGCTGCAAGAGCACGAAACCGTTTGACGAGGTCGATCAGCGCATGAACCGGCCGAAAGCTGCAGGCACGCACCGCAGCGGAATGAGCGCAGGCATGGACCAGGTTTCGTCCTGGAGCCGGGATATCCGGTTCGGCTCCGGCCTGATCCTGCTCGCCTTCGCGACGACGCATTTTCTCAACCATGCGGTCGGCATTCTCGGCGTCGAGGCCATGGAGAAGGTGCAGGACTGGCGCTACGGCTTCTGGCATTCCTGGCCGGGCACGGTCGCGCTCTATGGCGCACTGATCGTCCATCCACTTTTTGCGCTGCTGCGGGTGGTGCAGCGGCGCACCTTCAAGATGCCGCTGCGCGAGATGCTGCAGATCGCGCTCGGCCTCGCCATCCCGCTTCTGCTGGTCGACCACATCATCAGCACGCGGATCATGGGCATCTATTTCGGCGTCGACGAGAGCTATCGCTCGGTGCTGCGCCGCCTCTGGCCGAGTTTGGCGCTAACGCAGTCGCTGCTGCTGCTGCTGGTCTGGACGCATGGCATCATCGGCATCCATTTCATGCTGCGCGCCCGCGACAGCTATCGTTACTGGCGCGACCCGTTCCTGCTGGCGGCGATCCTGATCCCGGTTCTGGCGCTGATCGGCTTTTCGGTCGGCGCGCGCGAGGCAGAGCGGCTGGCGATGCCGGCCGAGCTGGTCAGCGACGCGCAGGCTGCAATGTTCGCCCGCGACGTGATGTGGGGCAAGGGCGCCTTCTACGGGCTGGTCGCCTCCTTCCTGCTCTTCGTCGGCATTCGGGAGGTCAGGGTCCGCACGACGCGCCAGATCACGGTGCGCTTCGTCGGACATGGCACGCGCCGGCTGGCGCCGGGGCCGACGGTGCTGGAGATGTTCCGGCGCTTCAACATTCCCCATGCCGCGCTCTGCGGCGGGCGGGCGCGCTGCGCCACCTGCCGCGTGCTGGTGATGGACGGCAACGACAAGCTGCCGAAGCCCGGTCCGAACGAAGCCAAGCTGCTGCGACGGATATCGGCGCCGGAAGGCGTCCGGCTCGCCTGCCAGATCCGGCCGCGCGACGACTTGCAGGTGCAGATCCTGCTGGCCTCGCGGCTCAATGCCGGTTCGGCGCGATCGCTCGATCTCGACGATGCCGCCGGCAAGCGCGGCCTGACCGTGGTGGTGGCCGATCTCCGGGCTTTCTCTGCCTTGTCGGCGCGGCAATTGCCGCGCGAGTTGATCGGCCTGCTCAACCGCTTCTTCGACGAGATGGGGCAGGCGATTACGGCCCATGAAGGCCGGATCGACGCCTTCTACGGTGACGGTTTCATGGCCGTGTTCGGCCTGGAGGGGGCACCGGCCCGGGGGGCGCAGGCGGCGATCGCGGCCGCCGGCGATATCGTCCGCGCGGTCGACGCCCTCAACCGCGAATATGGCGCCGCGCTGCCGCTGCCGCTCAGGATCGGCATCGGCATCCATACCGGTGACGCCATCACCGGTGCGGTCGAGAACGACAATCTCGGCCGGCGCGAGATCACGGTCGGCGAGACCGTGATGGTCGCAAGCCAGCTCGAATCGGCGACGCGGCGGGTGCTGGCCGATATCGTGGTCTCCGAGGACACGATCCGGGCGAGCGTGCGCAGCTATGCAGGCACGACGCCCTTGAAGATCGCGATCAAGGGGCGCGAGAAACCGCTGACCGCCTATGGCTTCGCCAGCGCGCCGGAAATCGCCCGCCGCAAGCGCGAGGATGTTGCCGTGCCGGTGCCCGTGGTGGCGGGTGGCGAGGTGACTGCGGCGGCCGAGGTGGTGCAGGAGCGGGGCGAGGTGCCCGACAAGGGCTGATCTTGCCCCGATGGCTGGTTTTTTGCGGCCGCGCATGTCTATGGTCCGCCGCCTTTCCCGGATGATGACCGACCCATGACGCCCGAACCGCCTCAAGAGGCCTTCCACGACCTGCTGCGCGGCATGGCGGCGCTGTCGGGCAACCGCATCGTCGCCGATATCGCGCGGCTCTACGGCAAGGGCGCGCCGCCGGACCTGTCGATCGCCTGCAACCACAAGC
>NZ_CAMFKW010000059.1 GCF_945957345.1 uncultured Allobosea sp.
TCCTAAAAATGAGAAATTATTGAGTAAAATCAATGGCTTGGCGCGGTCTACGGGAATCGAACCCGTCTTCCCAGCGTGAAAGGCTGGTGTCCTAACCGATAGACGAAGACCGCTTTGCCGCGAACCGCTGGGGTTCGTGCCGAAGCGGGGCGAGGTATAGTGGCAGGCCTGCCGCTCCGCAAGCACCTGTTCACAAGAAAATAGCCGGCAGCGCCTTAGACCGCTCGAGCGACGTCGAGGATGCGCAATTCCGCCGTTTCCCGGCCGCCCCAGCGATTGAGCGAGAGCGTCGCGGCCAGGTGCACCTGTTCGCCGCGCGCGGCGAACAGGGCTTGGCCAAGAGGCTCCTGCGCCGCCCGAAAGGCGATGCCGCCGATGCTGGCCCCGTCGCCCGCGCGCAGCTTGATGCGGACATGGCCGCCGGAGCCGATCTCGACGGCATCGGTCAGGCGATGGGACGGAAAAACGAAGACGGGCTCGGGACTGCCCGAGCCGAAGGGGCCCGCCTTGTCGATCTCGGCGAGAAGCCGAGGGCTGGCGCCACCGGCGCTCAGCGCGGCATCGATCAGAAGGGCCTCGGCCTCATCGACAGCGGCGACCTCGCGCGAGAGGTAATCGTTGAGGAAGGCGTGGAAACCGCTGGCCTGGTTCGCTGCCAGCGTCACGCCCGCCGCCATGGCATGTCCACCGCCCTTGACCGCGTGCCCGGCCTCGACGGCGGCACGCACGGCGCGGCCGAGATCGACGCCTGCCACCGACCGGCCGGAGCCGGTCGCACCGCCCTCCCCGTTCAGCGCCAGCGCAAAGGCCGGGCGGCGGAAGCGCTCCTTCAATCGCGCCGCAACAAGGCCGACGATGCCCGGATGCCAGTCGGCGCTGCCGGCGAGCAGGACCGGCATTTCGGCCATGCCGGCGAGTTCATGCTCGGCCTGCGAGACCGCTTCCAGCACCGCTTGCCGCTCGATCTCCTGGCGCTCCTGGTTGAGGCGGTTGAGCTCGGTCGCGATGGTGCGGGCCTCGACTTCGTCATCGGTCAGGAGCAGGCGCGCGCCGAGCGCGGCATCGCCGATGCGGCCGCCGGCATTAATGCGCGGGCCGAGCAGGAAGCCGAGATGCCAGGGCTGGATCGGTCCGTCGAGGCCGGAGACGTCCATCAGAGCGGCGAGGCCCGGTCGCGTGCGGCTGCGCATCATCGCGAGCCCCTGCCGCACGAAGGCGCGGTTGAGGCCTTGCAAGGGCACGACATCGGCGACCGTCGCCAGCGCGACGAGATCGAGCGCCGCCAGCAGGTCAGGCTCGCCGCCGCGGGCCGCCCAATGCCCCTGCCGGCGCAAGGTCCGGCTGGTCGCGACCAGCGCGAGGAAAACGACGCCAGCGGCGCAGAGATGGCCGAGGCCGGAGAGATCGTCCTGCCGGTTCGGATTGACCAGCGCCTCGACCGCCGGCAGCCGCTCCGGTGCCTGATGGTGGTCGAGGACGACGACATCGAGGCCGAGCCGGCGCGCCTCCGCCAAAGGCTCCTCGCTGGTGGTGCCGCAGTCGACCGTAACGAGCAGGGTCGCGCCCTCGGCCGCCAGCATGCGGATCGCCTCGCTATTGGGGCCGTAGCCTTCGATCAATCGGTCGGGGATATGGATACGCGGGCGAGCACCGGCCTGGGTCAGGAAACCGGCGAGCAGAGCGGAGGAACAGGCGCCGTCGACATCGTAGTCGCCGAAGATCGCCACGCGCTCGCCTTTGATGCCGGCCTGCGCCAGCCGGGCGGCGGCGGCTTCCATGTCGGTGAGAACGCTCGGGTCCGGCAGGACGTCGCGCAGCTTCGGCTCAAGGAAGCGGGCCGCCTCAGCAGGCTCGACGCCGCGCGCGGCAAGCAGGCGGGCGAGAATGTCGGGCAGGCCCTGCTGCTGGCTCAGCGCCTCGGCCCGGCCGAGTCCGGCGATATCGAGCCGGTCGCGCCAGGGGCGGCCGAGCGCCGAACGGGTCACGCCGAGGAAAGCACGGGGTGGCATCAGACTCATGATGCATCCGGCGTCGCGCAAGCGGCGGGCGAGGTCAACCTGTGTCGAACTTGCCGGACTGCAAGCGTTCGCCATACTCGCCGCAAACAGTGGAAAAGGCAGGCCATGGAGAGGGATTGCGATATCGTCATCGTCGGCGCGGGGCTTTCTGGGCTGGTCGCCGCCTGCGAGATCGCCGATGCCGGCCGCAAGGTGATCCTGGTCGAGCAGGAGCCGGAGCAATCGCTGGGCGGGCAGGCCTTCTGGTCGCTGGGCGGGCTGTTCATGATCGACACGCCCGAGCAGCGGCGTTTGCGTATCCGGGATTCGCGCGCGCTGGCGGCGGATGACTGGTTCGGCTCGGCGGGTTTCGACCGGCCGGAAGATGAGTGGCCGCGGCGCTGGGCCGAGGCCTATCTCGATTTCGCGGCGGGCGAGAAGCGAAGCTGGCTGCATGCGATGGGCATGCGCTGGTTCCCGGTCGTCGGCTGGGCCGAGCGCGGCGGCTATCTCGCCACCGGCCATGGCAATTCGGTGCCGCGCTTCCATGTGACCTGGGGCACGGGACCGGGCGTGCTGGAACCGTTCCTGCGCCGGGCAAATGAGGCAGAGGCGAAAGGGCTGCTGTCCTTGCGCTTCCGGCATCGCGTAACCGGGATCAGCAGGAGCGGCGGAGCGATCGACGGCATCGAGGGCGAGGTGCTGGAGCCGAGCAGCGTCGGACGCGGCGAGAAGAGCGGGCGCGATATCACAGGCTCGTTCAGCCTGAAGGCGCAGGCCGTGATCGTCACCTCAGGCGGCATCGGCGGCAATCACGATCTCGTCCGGGCAAACTGGCCGGCGCGGTTGGGGAAGCCCCCTGCCCGCCTGCTCTCGGGCGTGCCGGATCATGTCGACGGCGCCATGCTCGGCGTGGTGCAGACGGCGGGCGGGCGCCTGATCAACGGCGACCGCATGTGGCACTATGTCGAAGGCATCGCCAACTGGGCGTCGATCTGGCCTAGACACGGCATCCGCATCCTGCCCGGCCCGTCCTCGCTCTGGTTCGATGCGCGCGGCAACCGCCTGCCGGTGCCGCTCTTCCCCGGCTTCGATACGCTCGGCACGCTCGAGCACATCATGAAGACCGGCTACGACTATTCCTGGTTCGTGCTGAACCGCAGCATCATCGCCAAGGAATTCGCGCTCTCGGGCTCCGAACAGAACCCGGACCTGACGGGGAAGAGCTGGAAACAGGTGTTGGGTCGCGCTGGCGGCGGCGTACCGGGGCCAGTACAGGCCTTCATGGACAAGAGCGCGGATTTCATCGTCGAGAGCGATTTCAGCCGCCTCGTCGCCCGCATGAATGTGCTGGCGGGCGAACACCTGATCGACGAGGCGCATCTGCGCGGAGAGATCGAGGCGCGCGACCGGACGTTGGCCAATCCCTTCGGCAAGGATCTGCAGGTCACGGCCTTGCGCGGCGCCCGCAACTATCTCGGCGACAGGCTGATCCGCACCGCGAAACCGCACCGCATCCTCGATCCAGAGCATGGGCCATTGATCGCGGTCCGGCTCAATATCCTGACCCGGAAATCATTGGGCGGGCTGATGACCGACTTGTCGTCGAGGGTGCTGGACGATGGAGGTATGCCGGTGCCGGGGCTCTATGCGGCAGGCGAAGCCGCAGGCTTCGGCGGCGGCGGCGTGCATGGCTACCGGGCGCTTGAAGGCACCTTCCTCGGCGGCTGCATCTTCTCGGGCCGTGCTACCGGGCGAGCGGCGGCAGCCGCTGTCGGATAGGCTAATGGTCGGAGTGCCGTCATGCTCGGGCTTGACCCGAGAATGACGGCTTTTAGCCTCGATTCAGCTCAGTCGAGCTGGAACTTCGAGAACTCGCGGTGCTCGCCATAGATACGGCGGACCGTGCCGGTGATCGAGCGGTAGACCAGCGTCTCGGTCTCGATGAAATCCTTGCCGAAACGCACGCCCGAGAGCATGCCGCCATCGGTGACGCCGGTGGCGCAGACGATGACGTCGCCCGAGGCCATTTCCGACATGTCGTATTTCTTGTTGGGGTCCTTGACGCCCATGCCGGCCGCGCGCACGCGCTTCTCCTCGGTGTCGAGGATGAGGCGGCCCTGCATCTGGCCGCCGACGCAGCGGAGTGCCGCCGCAGCGAGCACGCCTTCCGGGGCGCCGCCGATGCCGAGATAGAGGTCGATGCCGGTCTTCTCGGGCTGGGTGCAGAAGATCACGCCGGCAACATCGCCATCGGTGATCAGGCGGATCGAGCAGCCGGTCTTGCGGACTTCCTCGATCAGCTTGGCATGGCGCGGGCGGTCCATGATCAGCGTCGAGATCTCGTTCGGCTTGACGCCTTTGGCCTTGGCCAACGCGTTGATGTTGTCAGCCGGCGAAGCGTCGAGATCGATCACGCCCTTGGCGTAGCCCGGGCCGCAAGCGATCTTGTCCATGTAGACGTCGGGAGCGTAGAGCAGGCTGCCGGCACCGGCCATCGCCATCACGGCGATCGAGCCGGGCATATCCTTGGCGCAGAGCGTCGTGCCTTCCAGCGGATCGACCGCGATATGCACCTTCGGGCCCTGCTTGTTGCCGACCTTCTCGCCGATGAAGAGCATCGGCGCCTCGTCACGCTCGCCTTCGCCGATGACGATTTCGCCATCGATCGGCAGGCGGTTCAGTTCACGGCGCATCGCGTCGACCGCGGCCTGGTCGGCCGCCTTCTCGTTGCCGTGGCCACGCAGGCGGGCCGCGGCGACGGCGGCACGCTCAGTGACGCGCACGAGCTCCATCGAGAGATAGCGCTCGATGATCTGGTCGGGGGAGATGCGAAGATCGACGGACATGAAATGTAGTCCCCTTTGAAATCGGGAGATGGAAGGAGGTCTTGTCAGACCTGTTCGCGTTCAATCCGGATAACTTGTGGCGGTTCCGCGACATGGCCGTCGGCGGTGACCTTTTCGAGCGCCGCGCGGATCGCCGTCTCGCTGGTGGCATAGGTGATGAGCACGACCGGGACCGGCGCGCCCGAACGGCCGCCGGGATCGCGCGTCACGGCCTCGGGCGAGCGGCGCTGGACGATGCTCTCCAGGGAGATGTCGGCTTCGGCCATGCGGGTCGCGATGGCGGCCGCAGCGCCCGGACGGTCGGCAACAGCGAGGCGGACATAGTAGCCGCCCTCATGGCGCTGCATCGGCGCACGCTTCGCCTCTTCCAGGCGGGCGACCGGCAAGCCGAAAGGCAGGCCCGCAGTGCCCCGCGCGACATCGGCGATATCGGCGACGACGGCGGAGGCCGTCGGATCGCCGCCGGCGCCGGGGCCGACCAGGGTGATCTCGCGGACCGCGTCGGCATCGATCGCGACGGCGTTGAGCACGCCCATCACCTGCGCAATCGGGGAGGATTTCGGCACCATGGTCGGGTGCACGCGCTGCTCGATGCCGGTCTTGGTGCGCTCGGCGACGCCGAGCAGTTTGATGCGATAGCCGAGGTCGTCGGCCATCTTCAGGTCGAGCGGCGTGATCGCCGAAATGCCTTCGACATGAATCGCTTCGGCGTCGATCTTCGTACCGAAGGCGAGGCTCGTCAGGATCGCGAGCTTATGGGCGGTGTCGAAGCCCTCGACATCGAAGGTCGGGTCCGCTTCGGCATAGCCGAGACGTTGCGCGTCCTTGAGGCAGGCCTCGAAGGTCAGCCCCTCACTCTCCATGCGCGAGAGGATGTAGTTGCAGGTGCCGTTAAGGATGCCGGAGATGCGGCTGACATTGTTGCCGGCCAGCGCCTCGCGCAGCGTCTTCACCACGGGGATGCCGCCAGCCGAGGAGGATTCGAAGGCGAGTGCGACGCCCTTGCTCTCGGCAAGGTCAGCGAGCGCGACGCCATGGGCGGCGAGCAAAGCCTTGTTGGCGGTGACGACATGCTTGCCCGCCGACAGGGCAGCCTCGACGGCAGCCTTGGCGGGACCATCGGAGCCGCCGATCAATTCGACGAAGCAATCGATCTCGCCCGACGCCGCCAGCGCGACCGGGTCATCGAACCAGGCGAGCCCGCCGAGATCGATGCCGCGATCGCGATTGCGATCCCGCGCCGAGACCGCGGTGACCCGGATCGAACGGCCACAGCGGGCCGCCAGCGCGTTCTCCTGCCGGCGCAGGATGCGCAGCGTGGACGCGCCCACCGTACCGAGGCCGGCAATGCCGATGCGCAAAGGCTGGGATGGGGTCGAAAGGATCGCGCTGGTCATTGGCGCGGGGTCGCATGAGGCGCGGTCAGTGTCAACGGAGAGCCACAACTGGGCGCCCCCGAAATCGCCTCAAGCCTCGGCTTTCCGGGCGGAAATCACGAAGGCCGAAAGAGCCCCGTCGATCGGGCCGGAGCCGAACCGGTGCACCAGCGCCTTCGCCACGGCTTCCGTCGCGGCTTCCAGCCCCGGTGAGCCGCGCGCCTCGATCTCGCCACGCATCGGCGTGCCCTGGCAGAGGCCGATCGCGACATCATCAGCGGAATCGGCGCGGGAGTGTTTCTCGACCCGCTCAATCTCCGGCCGGGGAAAACCGCCGGCCATGATGTCGAGCTCGATCGTGCCGGCGTCGTGATAGCCATGCGGTGTACGCGCGAGGAAGCGCGGCGGATCGGCGGGGAAGAGCTCGGCCAGCGCATCGAGCATCACCGCGGTGAATTCGTTGGTCTCGACCGTGTCCCAGACATTGAACAGGTAGCGCCCGCCCGGCTTCAGGACGCGGCGCGCCTCGGCATAGCCCATCGCCTTGTCCGGAAAGAACATCGCCCCGAACTGGCAGGCGACGATGTCGAAGCTCTCGTCCGCGAAAGGCAGATCGAGCGCATCCGCCTGCCGGAAGACGAGCCTGTCGTCACCCGGGAAGCGCGCAGCAGCGATGTCGAGCATCGCTGGATTGAGATCGGTCGCGACGATGCTCGCCCCATCGAGGCGTGCCGCCATTTCGTGTGTCAGCGCGCCTGTCCCTGCCGCGATCTCGAGAATGCGCGCCGGGCGTTCCGCCATGACACGGACCGCCAGGTCCTCGGCATAAGGTTGAAAGATCAGCGGTACGAGCAGCCGGTCGTAGATCTGCGGAACGGGGCCGGCGAAGACCTTGTCCGTCGCTTCCATGGCAGCACCTGTCGTTGCAGCCCTCCTTCAGGATAGCTCAGCGACCGACCTCACGAAACGGCCTTGTTCGGGCTGGTGGAGCTTCAGCCGAAATGGCAGACGACCTCGGCAGCGACGCGCTTCACCTTGCCGTCCTCGAAACCGAGATAGATGCGCAACAGGTTGGTGCCGAAGGCCGTCGCCTTGATGGTGTGGAGCGCTTCGATAGTCGTACCTTCGGAAACCGTGCTGTTCTCGACCGCGGGCGTCCAGAACCAGGGCTTCGGCGGGTCGATCGTCACTTCCGAGAGAACGCGCTCGGCATCGGCGCGGTTGGTCCCGACCGGAATGTAACGGGTGACGATATCGGTCGCGTCGCGCGCGCATTCGCGACCGTTGGTGACCTCGAGCACGTCCGAAACCAGGGCCGAACGCGTCTGCGGGATACGGCCCTTGGAATAATCGTAGGTCGCAACGAGGCAGACCAGCGCGAAGACGGCGAAAGCGACGCCGAGCAGGCGGCCTTGTGACATGGAAATGAGCCCCGGGCGCGATGCGGAGCGATCCGTCCGCATCGCATCGGTTCCCATGTTTTGCAGGCGCGGTCCAGTGGCCTGCGATGCCGCAGCCGAGATACCTACCCCGCCTTCGGCATCTGGATGACGTTGTGCAGCGTCGTGTCGGCGCCTTTGAGGAAGCGGCTGATATTGCGCGCGGCCTGGCGGATGCGCTGCTCGTTCTCGACGATGGCGATGCGGACATAGTCGTCACCGTGCTCGCCGAAGCCGATGCCGGGCGCGACCGCGACCTCCGCCTTCTCGATCAGCAGCTTCGAGAATTCGAGCGAGCCGAGATGGCGGAACTTCTCGGGGATCGCGACCCAGGCGAACATCGAGGCCTCCGGCGCCGGGAATTCCCAGCCGGCCTTGCCGAAGCTCTCGACCAGCGCATCGCGGCGCTTGCGGTAGATATCGCGCATCTCGCGGATGCAGTCGTCCGGGCCGTTCAGCGCCGCCGCCGCCGCGACCTGGATCGGCGTATAGGCACCGTAGTCGAGATAGGACTTCACCCGTGCCAGCGCCGCGAGCAGGCGCTCGTTGCCGACGGCGAAGCCCATGCGCCAGCCGGCCATCGAGAAGGTCTTCGACATCGAGGTGAACTCGACGGCGACATCGATCGCGCCCGGCACCTGCAGCATCGATGGCGGCGGGTTGTTCTCGTCGAAATAGACCTCGGCATAGGCAAGGTCGGAAAGCAGGATCAGTTCATGCTTTTTCGCGAAGGCGACGAGGTCCCGATAGAAGTCGAGCGAGGCGACATAGGCCGTCGGATTGGCCGGGTAGCAGGTGACGAGCGCGATCGGCTTCGGCACCGAATGCATCATCGCCCGCTCCAGCGCCGGGAACATCGCTGGCGTCGGCTCGGCCGGGACGGAGCGAATCACGCCGCCCGCCATCAGGAAGCCGAAGGCATGGATCGGATAGCTCGGATTCGGCACCAGCACGACATCGCCCGGCCCGGTGATGGCCTGCGCCATGTTGGCGAAGCCTTCCTTGGAGCCCAGCGTCGCGACGACCTGCGTATCGGGATTCAGCTTCACGCCGAAGCGGCGCTCGTAATAGTTCGCCTGGGCGCGGCGCAGGCCGACGATGCCCTTTGAGGCCGAATAACGGTCCGTGCGCGGCTTGCCGGCGGTCTCGACCAGCTTCTCGATGACGTGCTTCGGCGCCGGCAGGTCGGGATTGCCCATGCCAAGATCGATGATGTCGACGCCCTTGGCGCGCTCGGCAGCCTTGATCTTGTTGACCTGTTCGAAAACGTAGGGCGGCAGGCGCTTGATACGGTGGAAGTCGGTCATCTCGAACGGTCCTCGGCCGCCTGCGGCGGTGTCATGGTGTGGCGCGGATCACATCCTTGCGTGGAGGCTGCTTAGCATCGCATCTTTCGTCAGGACAGAGACAAAAACGCAATATATTGCGATAGACGGCTCGCAGATAGCGGGCGACGCCAATGGCAGAGGGCTGTCAGCCAGCAACGTCTCTGATTTCGAGCGTCAGTTCGTCGGCGGAATATTCGCCGGCTTCGGCGCAGTGGTCGATGCGCCAAGCGCCTTGGCCGTCTCACCTGCCGCCTGATTGGTCTTTTGCAGCCCATCCAGCCGCCCTTCGATCGACTTGAAGTCCGACCGCGGCTTGCAGGGCTCCTTGGTATCGTAGATCGGCTTGGGCGTGGCGAAGCGAGCGGCCTGCCCGCTCGGCACATAGGCCGGCGGAGGCGTGGGGCCCTGGCAGAGCTGCGCCACCGGAATCGACGAACCCACAGGGATATATTCGGCATTGGCAGGGCGGGTCTCCCTGACGAAGGCCTTCGATTCCTGCGGCGTCGTCGCCATGCCGATGGCTTCGGCCGGCCCTTTCAGGCCGCCCTCGCCCGCGCAACCCGCCAGGATGGCGCCTGCCATGAGCGCCACCGACAGGAGAAGCGGCTTTTTCGAGGAGAGAGCGGTCGGCATGAGGACTTCCGGCTGTTCGACGATTTTGCTTGGTAAAGCACAGCGGCTGCGTCCTTAATAGGACCAAAATGGAGCGCGATGCGCTAGCCTATAACGACTGGGGGAAGGACCACAGCATGAGCCGGAACAGCGACAAGGCGAAGGAGACCACCGGCACGGCCGAGACCGCCGTCCCCGACTTCGACCAGTTCGCGCAGAATATGGGCCGGCTCGTCGAGGAATACGGCAAGGTCACTGCCGCTTATCTGAAGCCGCTGGAGCGCGGCGAGGCCAAGACCGGCCAGGCCGACGAGGCCAGCGACATGGTCAAGACACTGGGCCGCGTCGCCGAACGCTGGGTCAACGATCCCTCCAAGATCATCGAGGCGCAGGCTTCCCTCACCGGCGACTTCATGAACCTGTGGAGCACGGCGCTGAAGCGCGCCAGCGGCGAGGAGGTCGCGCCCGTCGCCGAGCCGGACAAGCGCGACGGCCGCTTCAAGGATCCGGACTGGAGCAACCACCCGACCTTCGACTTCATCAAGCAGGCCTATCTGATCGGCTCGCGCTGGGCCGAGACCATGGTCGACAAGGCCGACGACCTCGACCCGCATACGCGCGAGAAGGCCCGTTTCTACATCAAGCAGATCGCGGGCGCCCTCTCGCCCACCAATTTCGTCGCCACAAATCCCGAATTGCTGCGCGAGACGCTGCAGCAGAACGGCGAGAACCTCGTGCGCGGCATGAAGATGTATGCCGAGGACGTCGAGGCCGGCGGCGGCGAGCTGAAGATCCGCCAGTCCGACGCGAGTTCCTTTGAGGTCGGCGTCAATATCGCGACGACGCCGGGCAAGGTGATCTTCCGCAACGAGATCATCGAGCTGATCCAGTACGCGCCCGCGACGCCGCAGGTGCTGAAGCGGCCGCTGCTGATCGTGCCGCCCTGGATCAACAAGTTCTATATTCTCGACCTCAATCCGGAGAAGAGCTTCATCCGCTGGTGTGTCGAGCAGGGGCTGA
Organism: uncultured Allobosea sp.; assembly: GCF_945957345.1. Classification (GTDB taxonomy): domain Bacteria; phylum Pseudomonadota; class Alphaproteobacteria; order Rhizobiales; family Beijerinckiaceae; genus Allobosea. The sequence goes on from NZ_CAMFKW010000059.1 coordinate 10,622, forward strand.
CGGTGTTCTGCATCTCCTGGGTCAACCCGGACGCGCGCCACGCCGCCAAGGATTTCGAGAGCTACATGCGCGAAGGCATCTTCGCGGCGCTCGACACGATCGAGGAGGCCACGGGCGAAAAGAAGGTCTCTGCGATCGGCTACTGCGTCGGCGGCACGCTGCTCGGCGTGACGCTGGCCTATATGGCGGCGGTGCGCGACAAGCGCATCGAGAGCGCGACCTTCTTCACCACGCAGGTCGATTTCTCGCAGGCCGGCGAGCTCTCGGTCTTCGTCGACGAGGAGCAGATCCGCGCGATCGAGGAGCAGATGGCGCGGACCGGCTACCTCGACGGCGCGCGGATGGCGGGCGCCTTCAACATGCTCCGGCCGAACGACCTGATTTGGTCTTACGCGGTCAACAACTACCTGAAGGGCAAGGCGCCGACGCCTTTCGACCTGCTCTACTGGAATGCGGATTCGACGCGGATGCCGGCGGCGAACCACTCGTTCTATCTGCGCAACTGCTATCTCGACAACAAGCTCTCCAAGGGCGAGATGCGCATCGGCGGCAAGACGCTCGACCTCAGGCAGGTGACGATCCCGATCTACAATCTCGCGACGCGCGAGGACCATATCGCGCCGGCGCAGTCAGTCTTCAACGGCTCGCAATGCTTCGGCGGGCCGGTCGAGCATGTCGTCGCTGGCTCCGGCCATATCGCCGGCGTCGTCAACCCGCCGGCCAAGGTGAAGTACCAGTACTGGACCGGCGGGACGGCCAAGGGCCGTTATGCCGACTGGTTGGCCAAGGCCGAGGAACATCCGGGCTCGTGGTGGCCGCACTGGTTCGCATGGCTGGAGGGCCAGGCGCCGAAGAAGGTCGCCGCCCGCGAACCGGGGGGCGGCAAACTCACGGCGCTCGCCGACGCGCCCGGAACTTATGTGAAGGCGAAGGCGTAGAAGCCCGGCCGAGAAGCTATCTCCGATCAACTCTCATCGGCATCGCGCCTTGCGAGTACCTTCCGGAAACACCACGCGCTCGGTTTCTAGGAAGCCAAGCGCGTGGTGAAGTGCGAGACTCGCTGCGTTGTCGATGGCCGCATCCGAGCCGAATTCCAAACAGCCACGTGAACGACCCCAATTCTCGATGGCACGGCAAAGCTTGCGGGCGATGCCGGAGCGCCGATATGCCGGCGCGACGAAGATGCCTTCAAGGAAGACGACCGGCGAGGTTTCGCAACCGTTGACATAGTCGGTACGCAGCGCCGCTTCGGCGAAGCCGGCGCAACCGCCCTCGTCCGTCAGGGCCACACACGCAAAATCACGGTCGCTCGCGGCAGCCAGCATCTCGGCCAGTTCCCCGCGATGCTGCTCCACATTCTGATCCGGCCAGAGTGCCGCGCGCAGGCTCGCCCACCCGGCGAGATGCCGCTCTCCGCCCCGCTCGATCGCAATTGTCATCCTTGATCTCCGGCGCCGGCCTGTGCGGCGCCGCCCCAGCATCGCGGGAAAGCCGGCAAGAAGACGGCAACAAAAAAGCCGGCCCGAAGGCCGGCTTTTCCGGATCGATCGATCCAGGATCAGTACTTGCGGACCACCGGCTGCGCCGGAATGGTCTGGGTCGGATCGTCCCAGCGATAGGTGATGCCAACCGAGGCGATGTTGATATAGGGCTTCGCATCGGCCGAGTAGAGCACGGCGCTCTGCTGCGGGTGAGTTCCCGTGTAGTTCACGTTCGCCTTCTTCACGTCGATGAAGGTGTAGCCGAGATCGAGCTTCAGCTTGTCCGTGACCTGATAGCTCAAGCCCGCCGAGAGCCACAGCCGGTCGTTGTCCGCGATGAAGATCGTGCGGTTGCGGTCGTTGACCGCCGATAGTTCGTAGCCGACGCCAGCGCGCAGCGTCAGGGCGTTGCTGTACTTGTATTCCGCGCCGACCGAGAAGAACCAGGCATCGTCATATTGGAAATTCAGGCTCGTGACGGGCACGCCGATGCCGCGCGCGACGATCGGGATGTTGCGGAAACGGCTCCAGTTCGTCCACTCGACGCCTGCATGGACCTGCCACCGATCGTTGATGACCTGCGAGACGCCGAACACCACCGAATCGGGCAGATTGAGATTGGCCTTGACCGGAATGACGGCCAGCGGCGTGCGGAAAGTGCCTTCCAGCGTCTGGTGCATCATGGAACGATAGGCGATGCCGATCGAGGTGCCCTGGAACGGCGTCAGGTTGACACCGAAACGGTAGCCGAAATCGATCGTGTCACCTTCGAGAATGACCGGGGCGGCTGTTGGGGCGATCCCGGAAGCCTGCTTCAGCGAGGCGTTAAGATACTGGATCTGCAGGGCCGCGCCCACCGAGATCCAGTCGTTGATCTGATAGCCGACCGTCGGAGAGACGTTCACGGTCGCAAGCTTGGCGGAGCGGCCATAGACTTGGGCGGCGTTGACCTGCTGATCGGGCTTCGAGCGCAGGCCGTAGGGCGCGCCGCTGGTCATGCCGATCCACAAACGGTCGGTGAGCTGCCAGGCCGAGGCGGAAGCCGGGATGAAGGCGCCGTCCCCGCCGATATTGCCGGTGCCGTTCTGGATCGGGCTCAGCGGGAGGCCGGGCACCGCCAGACGCGTCGGCGCATTCGGGTTGTAGGAGGCGTTGGCGTTGAGATAGGTGAAGTTCCAGTTGCTGGTGCGGCCCGGGAACATGGTGATGATCGCGGGGTTCCACGCCATGCCGGCAATGCCGGCGCCGCCAGAAGCCGAGCCGGCATAGGCCATGCCGAGGCCTTCCGCGCCCTGACCGCTCCGGATCGCGAAAGAGCTCGCCGAAGCCGCTCCAGCCGCAAGGAGAGCGGCGAGCGAAACTGTGGCGGCAGCGGCGGTACGAACTAGGCCCTTCATCGAATCCATCCCGGTTCTAGGTTCTTCGAGGCCAGACACCCCGTTTGATTCGAAGCATGACCTGAGCCGTTTCTCGCCGCAATCCCGCTTCAAGCGCCCCGAAATCGCCACACGGCCTCCTCATTTCACCCCCGCGCCCTCGAAAACAGCCCAAAAACGGCGATTTCCGAGCCTGCGCCGGCAAGATTGTTCAGAAAGATATCGTTTATATAAGAACTATTGCCGGTTTTTGGACGTTTCCGCACCGCAGCAACGCCTCCCGCTCCCGCTGGGGCAGGCGTCGCTTTGGGAAGCGCAGTTGCATTCGCGCAACAATCCTGCCGCCTGCTGACCGCGGATACCCCATGCGCAACGATGGGCTTGTGTTTAGGGCCGGCATCCGATCAGAATCCCCCACCCAATTAGATGGTTTGAAACGGGGGAAACACCTTGAAACTGCTCCGCTACGGCGCGCCTGGTCAGGAAAAGCCGGCCCTCCTTGATGCCAAAGGCGGGTTGCGCGACCTGTCCGGCGTCATTCCCGACCTCGGTGGCAAGGCGCTGACCTCGGCCTCTCTCGCCAAGATCAAGGCGCTCTCGCCGGAATCGCTGCCGCTGGTCTCCGGCTCCCCGCGCATCGGCGCCTGCGTCGCGGATGTCCGCAACTTCATCGCCGTGGGCCTGAACTTCGCCGATCACGCTGCCGAGACCGGCGCCGAGATCCCGAAGGAGCCGATCCTGTTCAACAAGGCGCCGAACTGCATCGTCGGGCCGAATGACGACGTCATCATCCCGAAGGGCTCGCAGAAGACCGACTGGGAGGTCGAGCTTGCCATCGTGATCGGCGACGGCGGTTCCTATATCGAAGAGAAGGACGCGATGGCGGCGATCGCCGGCTTCTGCGTCTGCAACGACGTCTCCGAGCGCGCCTTCCAGCAGGAGCGCGGCGGCCAGTGGGCCAAGGGCAAGGGCTGCCCGACCTTCGGGCCGCTCGGCCCCTGGCTCGTCACCACCGACGAGATCAAGGACATCCAGAATCTCGGCATGTGGCTCGATGTCGACGGCGAGCGCGTCCAGAACGGCTCGACCAAGACGATGATCTTCGGCGCGGCCTATCTGGTCCACTATATCAGCCAGTTCATGCGGCTCGATCCGGGCGACGTCATCACCACCGGCACGCCTCCCGGCGTCGGGCTCGGCTTCAAGCCGCCGCGCTTCCTGAAGGGCGGCGAGGTCGTCACCCTCGGCATCGAGGGCCTCGGCGAGCAGAAGCAGAACTTCGTTCCCTACAAGGGCTGAGCGCTGCGGCAACGCCGACCCTCGACGAGACCCCAAAAAGCGAAACGCCGGCGACCAGCCGGCGTTTTCTTGTTTGGAAGATCGTGTTCGCCTGCGAACCACCGCATCGGTCGGCTGCTCAGCCGAGGAGCTTGGAACGATTGTAGTGGCATGGGCTCTCGCCGTGCGCCTTGGCGCGCACAAGGATCGCGTCCTTCCCTGCATCAGCAGCATCGGTGATCCGAAAACCGGAGGCCAATTTTTTGCCTGCTGCGCTGATCCCAACCCACGGCTGGCGCAACGAGGCCACGCGAAAAGGCACTGCCGAAGCTGCTTGACCCGGCTTCGGCAGTGCAAGCTTATATTCGCCTGCTGGCCCTGAGACCTTGTTGGAAATCCCAATCTGGCTTCGGCCGGGCGATTTGCCATCCCCCAAATGGGGGGTTACCGGCCAGCGAAGAGCCAAATGACCCCATCCGCGCACCGGAAGCTTCAGCTCGGCCCCACTGCGCTTTTCAACAAGCCGACCAGGTCGGCCTGTCGGCGCGTGCCGGTCTTGGCGAGGATGCGCTTCAGCGTGGTGCGCGCGGTAGCCTCGGTCACGCCGAGACGCTCGGCCGCATCACGCGGCGGATGACCAGCTGCGATGGTGGCGGCCAACCGTGCCTCGGCCGGAGTGAGATCGAACAGCCCGGCGATCAGGCCGGCATCGGGCCCGGCCCCCGCGGCGACCGGCGTCGCAACGATGATGGCGCCGGCGAAGGAGAAGATGTCGCGCGCCCGGCCCCGCACGGGGGCGATATGCACCACCATGGGGCTCGTGCCGCGCCAAGCCGGGATCGGCAGGGAGCGCACCAGCTGTGGCAAATCCGCGCGCTCGAAGCCGGCTATCACGGTCGCCAGCATGTCGTGGGCCGGGCCATAGGTTAGGGTGAGGCGGGCGGCGCGATCCAGAAAAACGCCCGGCATCAGGTCCTGGAACAGCCCATTGGCATCAAGGACATGGCCGCGCAGGCCAAGCACAGCAGCAGGCAGCCCCATCATTTCGAGAGCTTGCGACGCGGCCCGCGCACGCTCCATCGCCAAGCGGCGCCCCAGCAGCCCGGCCCGCGCGAAATGCGGCCGCAATCGATCGAGCGCGGCAATGGCCTGCACGTCGACGATGCCTTCGGCAAAGCTCCGCTCGCAATGGACGATCGTGGTGTCGCCGGTCGGCGCCGAGATCACAGTCGCGACTCCCGAGCCATATCCGGAAGGGATCAGGAACTCCTGGTAGACGGGCTCCTGAGCAATCTCATCATCGCTGAAGACGTCCTCATCGGTGATGAAGCCGTGCCGGCCGCGCGCGAGCAGCCGCTGCGCCCGCTCGTTCACCGCAAACGGGATGCGCTGCAGGATTTCCTCGTAGTCGACGCGGAATTCCTGTGACGAAGCCAGCAGACGCACATCGTCGTGCAGCACTGTCCCGAGCAGCGCTTCCCGGCAATTGGCGATCCGTGCCGTGTCGCGGAGCACCACAGGCCAACTCTCAGGCACGATCGCGGCCTCGTAAATGCCGTCGATCAACGCATTCTCGAACTCGTTGCCCGCCACGTCCTTCCCTCGCCCAAGGGACAACCAGTCTAGCGCGTGCGACGCGAAAATGTCTCCTCTAAATAGAGAGGAGCAGATGCATCTTTGGACGCACGCGCCTGGCCGGCCTCAGCCCTCCGGCAGGCCAAGCATAAGGCGGATGTTCTGCACTGCAGCGCCAGAGGCGCCCTTGCCGAGATTGTCGAGCCGCGCGACCAGCACCGCCTGGCCGAGATCGTCCTGCCCGAACACCGTGAGTTCCAGCTTGTTGGTGTCGTTCAGCGCTTCCGGCTCGATCTTGCCGTTCTTGCCGTCCTGCGGGAGGACGCTGACATAAGTCGAACCGGCATAGCGCTCGGCCAGCGCGTGATGGAGATCGGCGACGCCCGGCCGTCCAGGCAGCGTGTCGAGATGCAGCGGCACCGAAACCAGCATGCCCTGCCGGTAATTGCCGACGGAGGGCACGAAGATCGGCCGGCGGGTCAGCCGGGCATAGGCCTGCAACTCCGGCAGGTGTTTGTGGCGGAGCCCAAGGCCGTACAGCTCGAAGGCGGGCGCGACGCCGGTCTCGAACTCCTCGATCATCGACTTGCCGCCGCCCGAATAGCCGGAGACGGCGTTGACGGTGACCGGATGGTCGTGCGCCATCAGCCCGGCATCGACGAGCGGACGCAAGAGCGCGATGGCACCGGTCGGGTAGCAGCCGGGATTGGCGACGCGGTCGGCCTTGGCGATCTTCGCAGCATGGCCGGGTTCCAGCTCGGCGAAGCCGTAGACCCAGCCCGGCGCAACACGGTGGGCGGTCGCGGCATCGACGATCTTCGGTGCATCGGAACCGAGCTCATCGGCGAGCACGACCGATTCCTTCGCCGCATCGTCCGGCAGGCAGAGCACGACGAGATCGACGCTCGCCATCATGTCCTTGCGGGCGGCGGGGTCCTTGCGCTTGTCGGGGTCGATGCTCTTGACCGCGACCTCCGGCACCGCGGCCAGTCGCTCGCGGATGCCGAGACCGGTGGTGCCGGCTTCGCCGTCGATGAAGATGGTTTTCAGGTTCTGGCTCATCGGGACCCCGGTGGCTGGGCAGGCGAGTTGGCTAAGGGCATAAAAAAAACCGCGCTCCATGGCGCGGTCGCGGGCGTTCGGACGTCAGCCGAGCGTCATCGCGGGCGCGCCGGAGCGGCCTGGACAGGGCGACGTCGGATGAAGCTGATCATCATGGCACCGTATATGTTCGCGCTTGGACCGGGTGTCAATCGAAGCTTTGGAATGGGCGCCATTCTCGAGCTTGACCCGAGAATCTCTCGAAAGCGAGCCCAGGGCGCCGCTCCGGCAAGAGATGCTCGGGTCGAGCCCGAGCATGACGAGCACAGGCCGGAAAACGCGTTTTACCTGAATCGTTTCGCAGCCTTCCTTCGCAAATCGATTCAACCGGCCTTCTTCAGCGCCAGCGCCTGGATGTGATGCTGGACGATCGTCGAGGCGGCGATCGCCGTGATGTCGGCATGGTCATAGGGCGGCGAGACCTCGACCACGTCCATGCCGCGGATATCGAGATCGCGGATCGCCCAGACGATGCGCAGCGCCTGATCGGTGCTGAATCCGCCCGAGACGGGCGTGCCGGTGCCGGGCGCGAAGGCGGGATCGAGCGCGTCAATGTCGAAGGTGAGATAGGCGGCGCCCTCCCCGACCCGCTCGCGGATGCGCCGGCCGTTCCGGCGACGCCGAGCTCCTGCGCCTCATAGGCGTCGATGAAGGCGATGCCGCAATCGCGTGGCGCCACGGTGCGGATGCCAATCTGAAGCGAGCGCTCGACATCGATTAGCCCCTCGCGCACCGCCTCCAGCACGAAGCTGCCATGGCCGATGCCGCCGGGGCCGTCGTCCCAAGTGTCCTGATGGGCGTCGAACTGGATCAGCGCCAGCTTGCCGTGGCGGGCGAAATGGGCTCGCAGCAACGGCAGGGTGATGAAATGGTCGCCGCCGAGCGTGACGAGATGAGCCCCCGAGGCGAGGATACCGGCCGCTTCTGCTTGAATCGCGCGCGCGCAACCCTGGAGATCGCCGCGCGGCAGGGCGCAATCGCCGTAATCGACGGCCGACAACCGCGCGAAGGGGTCGATGCCGGAGGGATATTGCGGGTCACCGTCGAAGATCGCGCTGGCGCGGCGGATCGCCTGCGGGCCAAAGCGGGTGCCCGGCCGATTGGTGACGGAGAGATCGAAGGGCACGCCCCAGATCGCCAGATCGGCTCCGGCGACATCCTTGCCGTAGCGGCGGCGCATGAAGGAGAGCGCGCCGGCATAGGTCGGGTCGGCCGCGCCGCCACGCCTGTCGCCGGTAAAAGCATGGTCGATCGGCGGCTTGTCGGAAGCTTCAGTCATGAGCGTCTCGGGTCGTCAGCGGCGCGCGGTGAACCAGACATAGAGGCACCAGGGGAGAATCAGGGCGAGCGCGGTCAGGACAAGCCGCAGCATCGTCCAGGCATTCGGGTTGCTGAGCGCGCGCCCGTCGAGCTCCGGCACGCCATGGATGAAGCCGAGCGCGATGGCCGGCGCGAGGAAAACAACCAGTGCTCGGCCGATGCGCCGCCCGCGCGGCAGCTCCTCGCGCGCCAGCATCAGCAGGGCGGGCACCGCGATCATGCCGAAGGCGATCAGGACGAGGAGGACGCGCATGGGGTTCCGAGCAGGCTGTCGACTGGAACGACTATATGTCTTGTGCCGACCGCGCGTCATCCCGGGCGACCGCGGGATGACGGCGCGGTTGGGGTCGGAGAATTGGGAGTTACCGCCCGCCCGCCACCTTCATGATGATGCCGGTGGTGTAGCGCGACGCATCGGAGAGCAGGAACAGCACGGCCTCGGCGATCTCATCGGCGGTTCCGGCGCGTTTCATGGGGATCATCGGCGCGAGCCGCGCAACGCGACCGGCCTCGCCCGTGGAGAGCGCATGGATTTCGGTCTCGGTGATGCCGGGCGCGACCGCGTTCACCCGGATGCCGTGGCCGGCGAGTTCCTTGGCGAGGCCGATGGTGAGGGAATCGACTGCGCCTTTCGAAGCGGCGTACCAGACATATTCCCCGGGCGAGCCCAGCTCTGCCGCGACGGAGGAGATGTTGACGATCGCCCTGCCCTCGCCGCCGCCATTGGCGATGAGCGCGCGGGCGGCCTCGCGCGCAACCAGGATCGCGCCGGTGACATTCACGTCGATGCATTCGCAGATGACCGCGATCTCTGCCTCGGCGAGCGGACCCGACTTGCCGGTGATCCCGGCATTGTTGACGACATGGGTCAGCGGACCCAGCGCCGCCTTCGCCTTGGCGAAGACGCGGGTGATGTCGGTGGCATCAGCCATGTCGCCCTGCAGCGCCACAGCCTTCGCGCCCGCCGCTTCGCAGGCCGCGACGACCCCGGCCGCCGCCTTCGCGTTGCTCTGGTAGTTCACAGCGACGTCATAGCCGCGCCCGGCCGCCATGATGCAGGTCGCGGCGCCGATGCCACGGCTGCCGCCGGTGACGAGGAGAACGGGGCGAGTCATGGCAGGCTCCAGCCGATGGGGCGCGAAGTTGCCAACCAATACGAAAAGGGCGGCTCTTGCGAGTTGCCCTTCCGCATACCGGCAGTCCCGACAGCGATCAGCGCTTCAGGCTCTAGGCCCCCTATTGGCCGCACAATCCGCGACCCCGTCCATCCGGGCGCTTCGGCGCGCGGAGACGGCTAAAAACGCGATGTCACGCGCTCAAGCCAAATCTCGTGCCAGAAGATGAGTTCATTCTGGGGGCAGAGCCCGAGATATTCTCCGGTCGCGGACACACCTGCCAGAACGATGCAAGCACTGCCCATCGTCAGTGCTTTTCCGCTGGCTTCGTCGACGATGGTTCGGACAACCGACGCGACGCGAAACTCGCCGCCGCAGAACCGGTGCATTTCGCGATCGAACCAGAGCCCCCGGTTCTTCGACACGTGATTCAACGTCTCTTCGATCTGCCGTCGCGTCTTAACGCGCACGATCTCTCCCGGCTGGAGATCGAGCACTTCCTTGGGGCTGGTCTTGCGGTCCGTCGGCTCCCGGTAGGGCGCCTCCGCGCCGCGCAGCTTGCGCTGCACGGTGTTGAACAGCGCGAGTGAGACGGCCACGATGAAGGGGCCGGGCCGGACGTTGCCCGAACGCAACTCGCGCCAGTAATGCCGTGGATCGCGCCAACTCAATCGGGCCGTTGCCGTCGGCAGCTCGGTCATTTGGCAAGCGTACCGCTCCTCGCCATCGGCCGATCTGACCTTTGCGTATGCGTTCAACCGCGACGCATCAGCATCAGCCGCTTCCGGCGCAGGCGAATCCGCCGCGGCGCCGCTGCTGGGGACAAGCCAGGCTTCTTTCCAGATGACCTGGCAGCCGGCCTGGCAACCGCCATGTCCCGTCCCATCGCACCGCAATTCGTCCAGCAATACGGCATCCTGCAAACGTCGCAGATGAGGCGCCGTGGGGCCGTAATAGTGGTGGATTTTCTCGACGCGGCGAAACACGCGGAAGCGTTTTCCGCAATGGCTGATCATTTCGGGCATGAACGGCAGGCCGTCCAGCCGGCCTTCGTGATCGAGCGTCGCAGCGATTTCCGTGAAGGGGCGGACCTGCACCCACTCGCCCGGCCAGAGCCGTAACCGAGCCGGCGAGCCCGGAAGCAAGCCTAGCAGCTTCCGCCGCAGATGAACCAGAGCACCGGCAGTGCATTCGCGCGGGCGCTGGGCGTAATAGGGTTGGCCACGCAGCTCCATCGCGTCACGGGACAGACCGATGACCCCACCAAACACGACGAGACCAGCGACGGCTGCGACTGCCCAGCAAAACGCGAAGAACAGGATGGTCACGAGCCAGGGAACAGAAAAAGCCGCGATCCCTATCAGTATCGCGAAACAGAAAAAGACCGACGCGGCTCTAACCGTCCTTTGGTAACTGATCCGATTGCTCGACATGCAGCTGACGCCCCCGCTTAAAATTCACTAAAAACCTCTGTTTTTAATGATGTCGCGCAGTCACATCCAAGTCTTAATCCAACCTCACCGGCATATGATCGATCATTCCAGAAAAACTCTAATCCATTCCGTAACTGACTGCAAACCCTGACCTTCTCACCCTTGGCCTTCGACCTTCTCCATCTTTTTGCAACCGCGAAATGCCAATGGAAATCGACGAGCGTCTCTGTCCGCCTTCGGAAGATCCCACCGCCCTATACTGTCCGCCCCCCTCAACCGTATTGACGCGCTCTGGCCGAACCCGGCCAGCAGAAGCTTGGCCGATCGCACAGGAGATGCCCCATACGGTGCAAGTCGCTTCAGCGTCGGACATCCCAGAAGCGGAGCCCGAAACCGCAGCCTGACCCCGGCGGCACCGAGCAGCGGCTAATAAAAAAGAGGGCTGGCATTTCTGCCAACCCTCCGATCTTGAAACTCTTTTGAAGAGTGTAATCAGCGCTTCGCGGACCAGTACCTTTAATTTAATTGTCTTTCCAATCAGTTAGAGACGTCAATATTGTTTGTCAATTTTTTGTCAATCGCTGCTTGACTTTCCTGCTCGCGAGAACGCAGCGGCGGCCTCGGCCATTGCGACGAAAAGAGCCAAATCCCTATCGTTCAGGCAGTTCGTTGCAGCAGCCAATCTGGCTTGGAGCTTCTCACGCTCGCTTAGCTGAAGCGGCTCTGCCACCCCCAACAACTCATCAGTTGAGGTCTGAAACAAAGCAGCCATTCGAACCACCATGGCCAAGTCGGGCTCACGGTCGCCGCGTGCATAGTGAGCGTACCTGCGCTCGCTTACCCCAAGCCGGCGAGCTATCTCGGCGTTGGAAACACCTAGCTCGTCTGCAAGTCGTCTCAGGTTTCGAGCGAAGGTCTCCATTCGCGCAAAATGCGCGGCGGCCATTGCTCAAGATACGAACGATATGTAACCATCTTTAAGAACAAAATGGGACATTCGAGTATCATGAGAATCGGTGCCGTTGAACTCTCGCTGACACCCTTCGCGGCCATTCTAGGCCTAGCGGCACCATCTACTCGGCCCGCCAGCCCGGCTGGCTAGATAGCCCGTTGCACAATATGGCCAAATTGCGGCATTGTGCCTTAGATGCCGTACTGACACATTGAGACAACTCCGAATGACGCGGGTGCATTTTCGATGAAGATACTGCCTATCCTGAGTATATTCTTCCTTTCGCATTCTCATTTAGTGTACTCTCAAACCATTCAGGAATTTCCTCTAGCATCCTGCAAGAGCTGGAATGGGACTGTCGTCTCTATATCGGGCGCGGGCACAAGCCGCGCATCCATGGTTGGCACCGTCACGCGCGATAATCTCAAGGAGTATTGCGAGAGAACACATGACAACGGCGACGGAAAAGACAAGTCCGCGCTGATTGCCAAGTGCATGACCGAGATGGTTTCCGGGAGCGCTGGCGCGAGCGTTTCCGCTACGGCCAACTGTTCCACCGGACGCCTGCGATTTACCGATGAACGCGGCAAGTCGCGAGAGGCTCAATTTCCGTTACCTTCGGACTCCGATCAATCTTGCGCCTCAGGTATGCCGCCGTTGATCGCACAATTCGCGATTCTATGTCCTCGCAGCGTTGCACCAAGCTCTGGATCGAAGCAGGCCCGTCTGCCTTTTGCAGATGGTACCTACGTAACCGACCCGTCACTCTGTCGTCTGAATGCTCAGCAGATCAATGATCGGCTCGGCGATGCCACAAGCTTGCAGGTGCGCCAAATTAACGGCGCCCGCCTGACGGATGGATACGAGATGTCGTGCAAGGTCGTCAGTGTCTCCATGCAAGGGGACAATGTGCGATTTCAAGCTGGCTGCGCGTCAGAAGGAGAGCCCACCCGAATTAGGGGCTCTTGGATTAAAATTGATGACCGCACGTTTCGGATCGGACAGAAAACCTTTCAGGCCTGCGGGCGATCAATCTGGCCGGCAAATTAAATTACGGCATCGAATACAATCGAATTTTGATATCGTTGCGCCGCGTACTGATACGCATCCATTCGCACCGATCAACAATATTTGATCAAAACTCTCCGGGGGAGACATTTTTAAATGAAAATCGCCGTGCTCATCATCGCCTTGTTTTTGGCTGTCGGCGTAGGTCTTCAATCCTGCACTATCGTTGCGGGTAGTGGAATGATCGGGAACGAAGCTCTCGGCAAAGAAGCGTCTATAGGTCTCGCAACCTCATTCCTGTTTGTCCTTGGCGGTGCCTTTGTGCTCGGCCTTCCAATGGTCTCGTGGGTGATATTCGGCCTTGCCGGTTTTGTTGCTTATAATAGCGGAAAAGAATTTAGTGACCTGAAGGTATGGGGCGTTGTTGCCTTTGTTCTATGCATCATGTCGGGGCTCGCTTCGCACAATGATCGCAAGAAGAAGAAGGCCGCAACTACCGCCTTAAATACTACGAACACCGGCAAGTGACGGCACCCAAAGGGCTTTAACGTGACAATTCTCGCTCCTCTTATGTGGTTGGCCGGCTGCGCGATCTTCGTCGTCAGCCTAATAGGCCTCATTTTCAAGCGATTTCGGAGGCGAGCGAAATTCGGATTAGCCGGAAGCGTCGCCGCCGTGATCCTCGGCACGATCTTCATCGTGAACGACCCGGACTCCGAGGCTCGTAAGAAGGGGTTCGAAAGCTCCTCTGATCGATCCAGCGCGACCGCCGAAGGAGTGACGGATTCCGCGCAATGGACCTTGATTAAGTCCCAACGTGCCGCCGCAGCAAATGAGGAGCGCCGTAAACAATGGGATGCGGCGCAACGGCTCGCGCAAGAGCGTCAACAAGCACGCGAACGCCTCCTCGCGAAGCCCGCTCAGCAAGAGGCATTCCTGAAGATAGTCGAAGAAGGGCAACGAGCGTTCAGGGCGGCAGAGAATGACTTTCAACGAGGCGCGACGAGGCCCGTAAGGTCTCAGGCCATTTGCAGCGCCCTGAGCAGCGTCGCAGTTTCAAACTGGATTGGACGCGTATCGCGACTAACAACCAACAGCGAGGGCCTCGGAGTGCTCGGAATTGATGTCGGGTCCAAAATCCTCGCGACGACTTGGAACAATAAGCTTTCAGACATGGTAGCAGACTCGCTCATCGGCCCGAACACGGCAGTCTACCAGCGTATGGGAAGCCTTAAGAACGGCGACTTGGTTCGCTTTAGCGGCAGCTTCGTCCGGGGCGGCGCAGACTGTATCCAAGAGCAGAGCGTGACGATTCGAGGTTCGATGGCGGACCCGGAGTTCACGTTCGTCTTTCAGTCGCTGGACAAGGTCGAATTGCCGAGCAACTAGGCTTCGTGGACAAAGGGTAGCCAGAGTTTGACTGCGGCAATGGCGAC
>NZ_CAMFKW010000060.1 GCF_945957345.1 uncultured Allobosea sp.
AAGGGTGCCGACGGCAAGATCACCTATGTCGAGAATTGATCTCGGCGGCTGATCCAGCTTCCCGAATGAAGAGCCCGCCCCGGACCTCTGGGGCGGGCTTTTCGTTGGAGCCAGCTGATGCACTGGCTTCGAAGACGTCCGCTTAGGGTCGTTAGCTGCCGTCCCGATAGATCGAGGGGCCGTCCGGTATCCCAGGCTCGAACGAGATCGATACGCGCTTGGCACGAATGACGCCGTCTAACCCGTAACAAGGTTCAAGCTCGATTTCGATGTCCTCGGGCGACTGTGGATGCGAGTAGTAGTTCGCTCGACCACGGTCTGTTGCACGTTGGAGGATCAAGCCTCCGATGACGTTCTGGTGGCTGAAACCATCAAGTTGAAGGTCCATGATGTCTTCCATCGCGAACGTGACGATGGCGTGCTTGTCGAACACGAGGTCGCAGCCCAAATCGGCTTGGTAATTCGCGATAAATCCGTGTACGCGAAGCGTACTCAGACCCCAGCGACGCAAATCTAAGCTCACGATCTCCGCGTCGTGAAAACTAGGAGTCTCTCCGAACCAGCGTAGTAGCTCCGGACCACCGGGTACTTCGCTGTAGATATTTGGGAACTGATCGTATGCCATGCCGGCCATCAGGTCATCGATCAACGATATCTGCAAGGGGTCGGGAGCGGAAGCTCACCGCTGTGCGTCATGGCTCCTGATCGCCGGGAAACTGCCCCCTAAACATTTCGCGCAGAACTGGGTTTGCTGCCACGATGCGCGATCCTATGAACTCACATGCACCGAAAAGGCCGCATTTCAATAGGGTCTCGCGGGCAATCTCGATGCCTCGAAGATTGGCGGCAGCTACGGTAGAATCCATGACGATGAGGCAATCTTTCTCATGATCCCAATAGACAGAAAAATGTTCGCCCCACTTGGCAGAATGTTCGCTGCGCTTTTGTGTCATGATGCGGCCCCGTTCTAGCTGCTGGAAAAATCGACGCATGCCGCCGAAGTCCGCAATGGGTCGATAGCCGACACCGATCCCAACACCCCGACTAGCCAAGCAAAACCCAATCCGCCGCGCTAGGCGAGATAGCGTGAGGCCGTGAACATCATGTGCTGCGCGATCAGCGGGTGAACCGCGAGCAGCGCCGCCTGCGGCGTCTTGGGCAGGATGGTCTTGAATGGGCTCGTGTCCGAAAGCCAGCGCGGCGACGGCAGGGGAAAGATGCCGCGCACAGCGAGGTCCGGCAGCGCTTTCTCGACCGCGAACATCTGCTGCATCCGGGCGACCCGGCCGGGCGGCGTGACGATCTGCGCCGAGAGATGGCCGCTGGTCGAGATCGCCCCGTCGAAATCGATCACGCCAGCGAGCCTCTCGCGCAATCCGGCTCTCGACCGGAAGGCATGCGAATAGGAAATGCCGTTGCTGAAGCTGGAGACGATCATGTCGGTGATCGCCACCGGAGAATTCGCGCCGTCCGCGCCGCCGCTCTTCGTCATGGCAAGGATGCGCCCGAACAGATCCTCCCATCGGGCCGGTAGCACGCCGCACGTGGAACCGACCTGATTGGTGAAGAGCGGCATGATCAGGACACGCCCCGTATTCGCGGCGCAGAACTGCACGGCCAGATCGATCCGGTCGCCGCCGAGGTAACGGAAGATCCCGAAGAATGCCCCACGGTTGTGATACGTGGCGTCGTTATAGCCCGCCTGCCCCGGCAGGGGATGGAAGAAGACGTGGATCTTCGAGAAATCCACCTCCCCGTCGGGCACCAGCACGCCGAACCAGCGCGGGACGACCGTCTCGTCCAATTCGAAATAGAACAGCTTGCCCTTGCCGCGGACACCCGTCCAACCGAACAGCATCTCGGAGCGGAGCGAGCTCTGCACCGGCGACCAGGAATTCTGCTCGATCTCCCGCTTGAGCGTGCCGATATCGGGGATCGGCCTGATCTCGCCGGTATTGCCGGGCGGTGTCGGCTTCGGAGACGGCCCGGGAGCGCCGAGCAGCAGATTGATCCGCCGGATCGTATTGCCGACCTTGTCGACGCGGCCATCACGAACCGGCAGGACCTGCCTGGTCTGGAAAGCCTTGATCGCCTTTCCGAGGGCATCGAGCGACGTCGGTGCTGCCGCGAGGCCCCCGCGGTTCGGTCCGATCGCCAGCAAGGCGGCCGTGATCTTGGCCACATCCTCCGGCAGATTGGCACCGCCGATCCCGACGCTGTCATCGATCGAAATGTCAGCCATGGGGCACCCGCGAACGACACGCCCGCGGCGAGGGCCGCCCGGACCGGGGCGGCATTGATGCGCAAATCGGCAAGGCCGGCATCATTCAAATTGCGGAGACATGGCTGCGATCCGCACCAAGCCACAATGTCTCCGGCAAGCGCCGGGAGGAGGCAGATCCCCCGCTCCCAGCACCGGCGCGGCGTCGGCAGACTTATTGACTCAATGTCTGCGGAACCACGCTCAAGCCCTTGAGAAAGCCTGCGAAACGCAAAAGTCCGTCCGGCCAGGGGCCATGCCCGGATTCGGTGTTGAGATGGCCGCTATCGCCGGCATCGACGAATTCCGAGCCCCAGGCTTCGGCGAGCTCCTTCGCCTCGTCCTGCGTGCAATAGGGGTCGGTCGCGCTGGCGATCAGCACCGAGGGGAACGGCAGCTTCTCGCGGCGATGCGCGATGAAATCCGGCCCCATACCCGGGACCGCCCCCTTCGCCGTCTCGGAAGCCGGCGCGACCAGGAAGGCGCCGGCGACCTCGCCGGGGTGAAGATGCTCGGCGGCAAAGGCGATCGCGCTGCAACCTGCCGAGTGCCCGACGAGCACGACGGGGCGCGTCGCGCTGCGCACGGCCTTCACGATCTCATCGGCCCAGACATGGCGGGAGGGCCTGTACCAATCCGCCTGCTCGACGCGGCGCGCGGTCTTCAGGCGGGTCTCCCAGCGGCTCTGCCAATGGTCGGGCCCGGAGCCCGACCAGCCGGGAATGATGAGGATATCGACGTCGGAGGATTTCATGATGGGTCAGTGTAGAGCTGTCTTCCCGTGCGCGCTGCAGCGTGAAACGCTGCTGCGCAGACACGGGACCGTCTTACGAAGAAGCGCCTTTCCGTCATGCCGGATGACGCACTGGGTACCGGGCCAAAATAAGTTGACCCATCAATCGCTTCAAGCGTCCCCGAACACCCGCTGGAAGATCGTGTCGACATGCTTGAAGTGATAGCCCTCGTCGAACATCGCCTTGAGCTCGGAAGCGGAGAGCTTCTCGGCGACGTCCTTGTCGGCCATCAGGTTGGTCAGGAAGTCCTCGCCATGCTCCCAGGTCCGCATCGCGTTGCGCTGGACCATGGAGTAGCTGTCCTCGCGGCTGGCGCCGGCCTGGGTCAGGGCCAGCAGGACGCGCTGCGAGTTGTGCAGGCCGCCGAGCCGGTCCAAGTTCTTGCGCATGTTCTGCGGATAGATCAGCAGCTTATCGACGACGCCGGTGAGCCGCGCCAGTGCGAAATCGAGCGTCACGGTGGCATCGGGGCCGATCATGCGCTCGACGGACGAGTGCGAGATGTCGCGCTCGTGCCAGAGCGCCACGTTCTCCAGCGCCGGCGTGACCATGCCGCGCACGAGGCGCGACAGGCCGGTCAGGTTCTCGGTCAGAACCGGATTGCGCTTGTGCGGCATCGCCGAGGAGCCCTTCTGGCCCGGCGAGAAATACTCCTCCGCCTCATAGACCTCGGTGCGCTGGAGATGCCGGATCTCGGTCGCCAGGCGCTCGACGCAGGAGGCGACGACGCCGAGCGTCGCGAAATACATCGCGTGCCGGTCGCGCGGGATCACCTGGGTCGAGACCGGCTCGACGGTCAGCCCCATCTTCTCGGCGACA
Source organism: uncultured Allobosea sp. (assembly GCF_945957345.1). Lineage (GTDB taxonomy): Bacteria > Pseudomonadota > Alphaproteobacteria > Rhizobiales > Beijerinckiaceae > Allobosea. The sequence continues at coordinate 3,874 of NZ_CAMFKW010000060.1, forward strand.
TAGGCTTCGACCTGCGGGTCGATATTGGCGAAGGTGCCGACAGCGCCGGAGATCGCGCAGGTCGCGATTTCCGCGCGGGCCGCGACGAGGCGGGCGCGGCAGCGGTCGAACTCGGCATAGGCCTGCGCGAGCTTCAGCCCGAAGGTCACCGGCTCGGCATGAATGCCGTGCGAGCGGCCGATCGTCGGGGTGAGCTTGTGCTCGAAGGCGCGGCGCTTGATCGCGGCGAGCAGCGCGTCGACATCGGCGATGAGGAGGTCGGTTGCCCGCGCGAGCTGGACCGAGAGCGTGGTGTCGAGAATGTCCGATGAGGTCATGCCCTGGTGGACGAAGCGCGCCTCCGGCCCGACGATTTCGGCGAGATGCGTCAGGAAGGCGATGACGTCATGCTTGGTGACGCGTTCGATCTCGTCGATGCGGGCGACGTCGAAGACGGCGTCCTTGGCCTTGGCCCAGATCGTCGCGGCGGCCTCCTTCGGCACGACGCCGAGCTCGGCGAGCTTGTCGGTCGCATGCGCCTCGATCTCGAACCAGATGCGGAAGCGGGTCTGCGGCTCCCAGATGGCAACCATCTCGGGGCGGGAATAGCGCGGGATCATGCTCGTTTCAGCCTCTGCACCGCCGTCATGCTCGCCCTTGTGGCGAGCATCCACGACTTGAACACCGCCCTCGATCTGCCAAGACGTGGATGGTCGGGACAAGCCCGACCATGACGGCCGGCGCCGAAAACGGCAATAATCTCAAACCCACGACCCGCGCGCGGCTTCGGCCGCCCCACGGATCGCTTCGATATTGCCGGCATAGGCCGAAGGCCCGCCCTTGAACACGGCGGAACCGGCGACCAGCGTATCGGCGCCGGCCTTGACGACCAGCGGCGCGGTCTCCGGCGTCACGCCGCCATCGATTTCGATGGAGATCGGCCGATCGCCGACCAGCGCCTTCACCTGCGCGACCTTCTCGACCACCGAGCGGATGAAGCTCTGCCCGCCGAAGCCGGGATTGACCGTCATCAGCAGGATGAGATCCACATCTTCGATCAGCGCCTCGGCCGCGCTCGCCGGCGTGCCGGGGTTCAGCACGATGCCGGCCTGCTTGCCTTGCGCCTTGATCGCCTGCAGCGTGCGGTGCGGATGCGGGCCCGCCTCGACATGGAAAGAGATCAGGTCGGCGCCGGCCTTGGCGAAGGCTTCGACATAAGGGTCGACCGGCGCGATCATCAGATGCACGTCGAAGAACTTCTTGGTGTGCGGGCGGATCGCCTTCAGCACATCGGGACCGAAGGTGATGTTCGGCACGAAATGCCCGTCCATCACATCGCAATGGATCCAGTCGGCGCCGGCAGCGTCGACCGCGCGCACTTCCTCGCCGAGCTTGGCGAAATCGGCCGAGAGGATCGAGGGGGCGATGCGGATGGGGCTGGTCATGGCCGGGGGTTTAGCCCCGGCAGCCATTTATCGCAATCAGGCCGAGCGCAGTTTCACCGGAAAGGACAGCCTGCGGTCCGCTTCCGCCATCTCCGCCACGACCTGCGCGAAGGCCGGACGCAGCTTCAGCCGCGCATACCACTCCACCAGCCCCGGATATCCATCGAGCGACGGGCCGCCCAGCCGGCGGATGAAGAGCACGCCCATGAACAGCGCGATATCGGCCAGCGACAGCCGGCTGCCGAAGAACGGACGTCCCGCCAGCTTCTGCTCCAGCACGTCGTAATGGCGTAGCAGCCCCTCCTCGGCGATCAGGGCGTCGGCCTCCTGCGCGATACGGCGATCGCGATCCGGCGAGGGCGGCTCCGTCCGGTGCATCAGCGGCTTCAGCGCCTGGAACAGGATCTCGTCGCCATAGAGCTCGTCCAGCCGGCAGCGCGCCCGCTCGACAGGTGAATCGGGCATCAACTTCGGCTCGGGATAGGCCTCGTCGAGATATTCGTTAATCACGGTGGAATCGTAGAGCACGAGCCCGCAGTCGGTCAGCACCGGCACCTGACGCTTCGGATTGAGCGCCAGCACTTCCGGATGCCGGGGATCGTAGCCGGTCGTCTGGTTGAACGGCACCATGATGCGCTGGAAGGCGAGGCCCTTCTCGGTCAGCGCGATCTCGACCTTGCGAGAGAACAGGCTCAGCGGCCCGGAATAGAGGGTGATCATGGCGCGGCTCTCCTGCGACGGGAAAAGCCTCGCAAGCCCCTGCGTCAACGCCCGTCAGCAGCCTCCCGGCGCCGAATTCGGGCGGCGACGCCGCCGAGCAGCCAGGGCAGCAGGTAAATCGGGAACTGCGCCAACGCGAAATAGAGGAAGGTCGTCGGCGAGACTCCTGCCCCCAGAGCCGCCACCAGCAGGCCCATGTTCCGCTGCCCGGTGCCGTAGCCGATCATGAAACGCTCGGAGGCCGGGAGCAGCCGCAGTACCAGCCAGCTCGACGCCAATCCCGCCGCAGAGACCGCGAAGACGCAACCCAGCACGAAGAGCACGAGCCAAGGATTGTCGATTGCGGCTTTGGTCACGCCGTCCATCGCCGCGATGGCGAAGATGAAATACATCAGTACGCCGAAGCCATCGAGATTGGCCTTCATCGCCTTGACGCGCGCCAGGCCGAGCCAGAACCGGATCGCCGTCGCAACCGCCATGCCGCCGCCGATGAAGATCAGCAGGCGCAGCGTCAGCGCCCAGCGGTCGAGCGGCACCGCCGCTCCCGCGAGCAATTCGACCAGGATCGGTGCGACGATCGGGCTGATGATCGTGGTCAGGATGACGCTGGCGATGATCAGCGAGGGCTCGAAGCCGTAGAGGATTGCCACGGCAGGCGAGGACATGATCGGCGGCGCCGCGCCCATGATGGCGAGCCCGAGCACGATGCCCGGATCGAGGTTCTCGCGCCCGACCAGCAGCAGCGCCCCGCCGATCAGCAACACAGGCCCCGCGATCAGCCAGGCGCAGCTTGCCGCGAGCTTGGCCGGGCGCCGGAACAGCCCGAGCGTCACGCTCATGTCGAGCCGCATGAACACGACCGTGGTGAAGCAGAAGATCGTGATCGGCAGCGCCGGCCGCGCCATCGCCGAGAATTGCGGCAGCGCCAAGCCGAGGAAGATCGAGAGCGCGAAGCCTTGCGTGCCATGGCGGCCGAGCCACGCGAGCGCGGCAGCGATAAAGGCGGCAGGATTCATCGACTTGGGCTCTGGAATCGCTCTCGAGACCGACGCAGACTGGCCCAAGGCGCGCACAGCGTCACCTGCTACCGGAGCAGCGCGGTCCTGCGCCGGCATAAAATTGCGCACCTATGCTCTAACCGCAGCTCTTGACTGAGTGCTTTGACGAGTTGGCGCAGAAATTGCGAAAGATTGCGCTATTCCGCGCAAAATCCGGTCGCGGCGCTGACAAGCCCGTCCAAACCGGTATTTTCAGGGAAAAGGGGTTGGCAGGAGCAGGTCATGAAGGTGGATACGATCGTTCTCGGCGCCGGCGTCGTCGGCATTTCGGTCGCGCTTCATCTCCAGAAGGCCGGGCGCGCCACCTTGCTCGTCGATCGTCGCGCGCCGGGCGAGGAAACCAGCTACGGCAATGCCGGCCTGATCCAGCGCGAGGGCGTCTACCCCTACGGCTTCCCGCATGATTTCGGCGCGCTCTTCCGCTATGCGATGAACAACACGATCGACGCATCCTACCATTGGAGCGCGATCCCGAAGCTGGCGCCCTTCCTGTTCTCCTATTGGATGCATTCGCGCGCCTCCCAGCACGAGGCGATCGCGCATAAATACGCCAAGCTGATCGAGCATTGCGTCACCGAGCATGACGCGCTCGCGCAGGAAGCCGGCGCCACCAACCTGCTGCGCCGCGACGGCTGGATGAAAGTGTTCCGCACCGAAAAGGAGCGCGACACCCGCCTCGCCGAAGCCGCCCGCTGGAACCGCGAATTCGGATTGAACTACCGCGCGCTCGACATGGCGACCCTCAAGGCCGAGGAGCCGCATCTCGACCATGGCAGCTTGATCGGCGGCCTGCACTGGACTGACCCGACCACCGTCGTCGATCCGCTCGGCCTGTCCAAGGCCTATGTCGCGCTGTTCGAGAAGCTCGGCGGCAAGCTCGCCATAGGCGATGCCGGCACGCTCCAGCAGAACGGCGCCGGCTGGACCGTCACCCTCGCCGACGGCACCACGGCCGAGGCGAAGGATGTCGTCGTCGCGCTCGGCCCCTGGGCGGACGTGCTCAGCAACAAGCTCGGCTATCGCCTCCCGCTCGCGGTCAAGCGCGGCTACCACATGCATTACAAGCCGCAGGGCAATGCCGTGCTCAACCATCCGGTGCTCGACACCGAGCGCGGCTATTTCCTCGCCCCGATGCTGCAGGGCATCCGCCTGACCACCGGTGCCGAATTCGCCGATCGCGACGCGCCGAAGACCCCGGTCCAGCTCGCCCGCGCCGAGCCTATCGCCAAGCAGCTCTTCCCGCTCGGCGAGCGCGTCGATGCCGAGCCCTGGCTCGGCCGTCGCCCCTGCACCCCGGACATGATGCCGATCATCGGCCCGGCGCCGAAGCACAAGGGCCTGTGGTTCTCCTTCGGCCACGCCCATCACGGCCTGACACTCGCCGCCGTCACCGGCCGAATGATCGCGGAAATGGTGACCGGCCAGAAGGTCTTCGTGGATCCGGCGCCTTTCGCACCGGCGCGGTTCGTCTGAGGCACCGCCTCGGACAACGACTGAGGGCCACCTGTCATCCCGTGCGCGCAGCAGCGTGAAACGCTGCTGCGCAGACACGGGACCGTCACCCGGAAAAGGCGCCTTCTGGTCACACGATCCCGCATCAGCGCAGCAGCACTGCGTGCCGCGGCGCGTGCGGGATGACACATTGCCCGTACGGGATGACCGACCTGCGTCCCGCCCCCTCGCCTCCCGGCGCGCTCCCTGCCACGATCCGCTCCCGATTCCCGACCGAGACCTCGCCATGGCCCTCGCCAAACCGCCCGTCCAGGATAATGCCTACGCCGCCGCACTCGCGCTGCTCGACCGCGTGCCGCTGATCGACGGCCATAACGACCTGCCCTATGTCATCCGCAAGGACGCCAAGGCGAAGGGCGATGTCGCCACGTACGGCCTCGACAAGGTCCATGAAGAGGGCGACACCGACATCCCGCGCATGCAGGCCGGCAAGATGGCCGCGCAGTTCTTCGCGGCCTATGTCCCCCCGAAGCAGCCCAATCCCGCCGGCTTCGCGCTCGCCCAGATCGCGCTGATGCGCGATATCCTCAAGCGCCACGCGAAAGTCTTCCGTCCCGGTCTGTCCGCCGCCGATGTCGAGGCCGCCAAGGCCGAAGGGCGCATCGCCCTGTTCATGACGATCGAGAACGGTTCCGCGGTCGACGGCGAGCTGGACGCGCTCGACGCCTATTTCGATCTCGGCGTGCGCCTGATGACGCTCTGCCACAACGACACTACCGACTGGTGCGATTCCGCTACCGACGCCCCGCGCCATAACGGTCTCACCGGTTTTGGCAAGGACGTGCTGCGCCGGATGAACAAGCTCGGCATGGTGATCGACCTCGCCCATGTCGCGCCGAAGGTGATGCATGACGCGCTCGACGTTTCCAGCGCCCCGCTGGTCTGGTCGCATTCCAACGCCTTCACGCTCTGCGACCATCCGCGCAACGTCCCCGACGACGTGCTCGACCGCGTCGCCGGCAATGGCGGCATCGTCATGGCGACCTTCGTGCCTGATTTCATCAGCCAGGCCTCGCGCGACTGGCATCGCCCCGCCAAGGACCAGTACGGCAAGAGCCCCGAAGGCGTCGACCATGCGAAGGTCGAAGCCGAGATCGTCGCCAAGTCAGGCCCGCGCCCGAAGGCAACGCTCCCCGAATACTGCGACCATGTCGAATACCTCGCCAAGCGCATCGGCCATGACCATGTCGGCATCGGCTCGGACTTCTTCGGCTGGGTCAATCCGGACGGACTCGAGGACACCACGACCTTCCCGTCGGTGATCGCCGAACTGATCCGCCGCGGTTGGTCGGAGGAGAACCTGACCAAGCTCGCCGGCGGCAACATGCTGCGCGTGCTCCGCGCGGTCGAGAAGGCGGCGGGCTGAAGGCCCACACTCGTCATGGTCGGGCTCGTCCCGACCATCCACGTCTTTCCTTGTCCGGCGTGGGTTCAAGACGTGGATGCTCGCCACGAAGGCGAGCATGACGTATGAGCTTGCCCAGCGCGCTCGGCCATCCCGGGCGCCAAGCAAGCCTCATCGCAAAGACAAGACCTGATTTCCCATGACCGGTTCCGGCACCGACCGCACCCGCCCGGCCGTCCAGGCCCCCGCCCCCATCGTCATCCTGGTCGAGCCGCAGCTCGCCGAGAATATCGGCATGTGCGCCCGCGCCATGGCGAATTTCGGCTTGTCCGAGATGCGCCTCGTCGCCCCGCGCGACGGCTGGCCCACCGGCGGCGGCCTCAAGAAGGGCGCGACGGCGGCTGCCTCCGGCGCCACCCATATCCTGGAAAACGCCCGGCTCTTCGACAGCGCCGCCGAGGCCATCGCCGACCTCAACCATGTGCTGGCGACGACCGCCCGCGAGCGCGGCCAGATGAAGCGCGTGCTGACCCCAGCTGAAGCGATGCCGGAGGTCGCCGGGCGCATCGGTTCCGGCGAGCGCGTCGGCATCCTCTACGGGCGTGAGCGCATCGGCCTGACCAACGAGGAGATCAGCCTTGCCGATGCGATCCTGACCTTCCCGGTCAACCCCGCCTTCGCCTCGCTGAACCTCGCCCAGGCCGTGCTGCTCAACGGCTACGAATGGTTCAAGACGACCAATGGCGAGCCGCCCTTCCGCGAGAACAACCCTTCGCCGCCCGCCAAGCGCGAGATGATCCTGTCGATGTTCGACTATCTCGAGGCCGAGCTCGACCTCTGCGGCTTCTTCCCGGCGGGCAAGAAGCCGGTGATGACGGCGAACCTGCGCGACATCCTGCACCGGCTCGACATGACCGAGCAGGAGGCCCGGACGCTGCGCGGCGTCTTCAAGTCGCTGGTCGAGGGGCCGAAGAAGGCAAAGCTCCTGGCACGGCAGGCTGATCAGGCCAACGGAACCGGCGAATAAAAAAGCCGGCCCCGAAGGGCCGGCTGTCTGGTCGGGGGGTCTCGAAACGCCCGGTCAGAATTGGTACTTCATCGTCGCCTTCACCGTGCGGCCGGGCTCGCTGTAGTAGTCGCGGGCCTGGGCCAGAACGCCGGTCGGGACGTTGACAGCGTCGAAATACTTGCGATCGAAGATATTGTAGACGCCCACCTGGAATTCAAGATCGGCGATCTGCGGCATCGGACGCCACCAGGCCGAAGCGTTGAAGATCGCATAACCCGGCGCCCGGAAGCCTTGGGCCGAGCCGGTCGTGGCCGCGACATCGTCACGCTTGCCGGCGAGCTTGGTCGAAACCTCCGCGCCCCAGGTCTCCGTCCCGTAGGCGATGGCGACGATGCCCTGCATCGGCGGGATCGAGTTCAGGAAGGTATGGTCGCTCTTGTTCATGCCGCGGGTGTAGGCGAAGGAGCCGCGCACCAGCCAGTTCGGCGCGAAGGCATATTGGCCGTTGATCTCGACGCCCTGGATCTCCGCCTTGGGAATATTTCGGAAGGTGGTGATGCCGCCCTGCGGATACAGACCGCCGACTCCCGGAGCCTGGGACTGGTAGGTATCGATGAAGTTCCGGTAGTTCGAGTGGAAATAGGTGATCGAGCCACCGAGCTGCTTGTCGCCGAAACGCAGGCCGACATCGATACCGTTGCCGATTTCAGGCCGCAACGTCGGGTTGCCGGCGCGCAGATACGTAGAAGGTCCGCCGAAGCGGCCATAGAGTTCGTCGGCCGTCGGCGCCCGGAAGGTCTTGGCCCATTGCGCGAAGACGGTGACGTCCTTCACGACAGGCGCATTCTTGAGGATGTCGTATTCGAACCGGATGCGCGGCGACCAGGCGTTGTCGCTCGATGACGGCGGCAACCCGACCGGGCGGGAGCCGCTATTGGTGTAGGCCGGCGTATTCTGCGGCGCTTCCTCGTACCAGTCGAAGCGCACGCCCGGCGTCACGCGCAGGCGATTATCGAGCATGCCGATCTCGTCATGGACATAGAGGCCGACCAGCTTGCCATCGACCTTCGGCTGGTCCGCCTGGTTGGTGAAGAGATTGTTGCAGGTCGTGAACGCGCCGGTGAACGAGCCGGACGCCGGACGCGCCGGGCAGTTGTCGAGACCCGCCGAATATTGCTCCAGCGAAGACATGCGCAGCTCGGTGCCAGCCGTCAGGCGGTGCGTGAGCGCCCCGGTCTGGAAGCTCTTGATGACATGGCCGTTGAAGCCATACGCATTCTGCTCATTCTCGTTGTCGCGGATATAGGGGCCGACGATGCTGGTATAGCGATAGGCACGCGCCAGATCGTTACGCTTCAGGCGCTGCCAATACGCGACCGCGTGGGCCTCATCGAAGAACGAGCCCGGCACGACATAGTCATAGCTCAGCGAGACGCGGTTGCGCTCGACATCCTCGCCGGTCTGGTAGGAGCCGGGGCGGAAATTGCCGGTCAGCGAAACCGTGCTGGTGCGGGTCTGCACGCGGTCGGCGCGCTTGAAGAACTCACCCTGAATGCCGAAGCGGTGATCGCCGACCTGCTGGTAAATCTTGGCTAGGAAGTTGTACTGGTTGAAATCGCTCGGGTTCGGGGCGGTACGCGTCGCGCCGATCGCCTTGTAGTTGCCCTTGTTGTCGATCTCGTGCCCGTCGCGGAAACCGCCCTGGAATAGGACGGAGGTGTTGCCCATCTTGGCCGCCACGGCCGCGCTGCCAAACCAGGCCCGGTCGGTGCTGTCATAACCGGTCTTGGTCAGCACCCCGTAATTGCGCCCATTGCGGATCAGGTCCTCGGGGTCGAGCGTGCGCACCGCCAGCGCGCCGCCCAGCGCCCCGCTGCCCAGCGTGCTGCCGCCGCTGCCGCCGCGCAGCAGGTCGAGCGTCGAGAGGGAATCGAAGTCGAAGGCGTTCTGAGCGCCACGCGTAACGCGCGTATCGACCAGGAAGGGCTGGCGGATGCCGTCGATCGTCGTCAGCACGCGCGCGCCATCAAGGCCGCGGATGTTGAGCGAATTGGTCGTCCGGTTGAAGGTGATACCGGCTTCGACCCGGTTGGACAGATCGGTCAGGCTCGTGATCTGCTCGCGGTCGAGCTCCTGGCGAGTGACGCGCGTCGTCGTCGGCCCGTTGAGCAGCGCTCCACCGGGCTGCCCCTCGCCCTGCACGTTGATCTGGTCGAGGACGACTGGCGCGTCATTGGCGGCCGGAGCGGTCGCTGCCCTACGTCCCTGCTGTTGCGCGCCCGCTGGAGCAGCCAGAAGCACCAGCATCAAGCTCCCAAGTGCCACGCTGCCGCGCAGCTGGCCGGAAAGAGTCTCCATAGCCCCGAGTCCCGTCCTTGCCGCCGGCACCGAAACCTGCACGGCAATTTAAAAAGAGTAAAAAGAAGAGCCTATACATTAACGCCAGGCAGAGAGACCGATATTCATCGCAGTAACTCGTGTCAATTTCGAATATTGCCCAGAGAAAACAATAGATTCTTTCTAAATAATAAATATTCTAAATTAGAAATACGCTGAACCTGCAATCGACCACGAAGCTCTGCTCCCGACCTCGTGATCGCTGGCGGCGCGCAACCTGCCGCCGCGCCATTGCAATGCGACGGCCCGCGCACATTCTCCTGTCATGAGTTCACGTCATTCCGGGTTGAATCGTCGCAAGCTGCTGACCGGAGGCGGCGCTATGGCTGTGAGCTTCGCCATTGCCGGCCGTGCGGCCGCGGCGACGGATGTCGACGTCGTCGTGATCGGCGCCGGCGCAGCCGGCATCGCTGCCGCCCAGGCCCTGCGCGCCGCCGGGCGGCAGACTGTCGTGCTCGAAGCCCGCAGCCGTGTCGGCGGGCGCGCCTTCACCGATGCCTCGCTCGGCCCAATCTATGACGCGGGCGCGATGTTCATCCATTGGGCCGAACGCAACCCCTGGGTCCAGATCGCCCGCGACCTCGGCATCGCGACACCCAACGAACCCTGGGGAAGCGGCTTCAAGGTCTTCGCCGACGGCCGTCCCATGGCGGAGCCGGAGCGTCGTCGGCGCCGCGATGCCTTCGGTCAGATCGACCGCCGGCTGGAAACGGTCGATCTGGGCCAGCGCGACATGTCGGTCGCCGAATTGCTGGGGGATCTCGGCCCGGAGCTCGCCCCCGTCGCAGCCTCCGGCCTGCTGCTTTCGATCGGCGAGGAATCGAGTCGCATCTCCGCGCGCGACTACCAGCGGCTGTGGTCGGGCGACGATCTCATCGTACCCACGGGCTATGGCAATCTGGTCGCGCGCTCGGCCGCCGGGCTCGACATCCGCCTGAACGAACCCGTCGAGACGATCCGCTGCGACGGGCCCGGCGTCAGCGTCACCACGCGTTCCGGGACGCTGCGGGCCAAGGCCTGCATCGTCACCGTCCCGGTCGGCGTGCTGAAGGCCGGCACGATCCGCTTCATCCCCGAACTGCCCGCATCGACGCGCGACGCCCTCGCCGGCCTGCATATGGGCGCACTCACCAAGATCGCGCTGAAGGTCGAGGGCAACCGCTTCGGCATCACGCCCGGCGCGACCTATCTCGAAGCGGCGGCGCCCGAACGCCTGATGAATCTCGACATGTTCCCGGACGGACAGGACATCGTCATCGGCTATTGCGGCGGCGACTACGCCCGCAAGCTCTCCGAAGCGGGCATAGACGAGGCCCGTGCGCACCTCGTAGACCTCTTGGCGAAGATGGTCGGCTCGGACTTCCGCAAAGCAGTTAAGGCCGTCTCCTTCCCCACCTGGTGGACCGATCCTTTCGCCCGCGGCTCCTATTCGATCTGCGATCCCGGCCACGAGACCGCGCGCGACGCCCTCGCCCAGCCGATCGGCAACCGCCTCTTCATCGCCGGCGAGGCGACGGCAGGTGGCGGCGCCATGACGGTCGGCGGCGCGACACTTGCCGGGCGAGCTGCGGCGGCAGCGATCGCCCGCCTCAAGGCCTGAACGGTATCAGGCCGCGCTGGGGCGCAGGATCAGCTCCCAGTTCTGTCCGACCAGATCCTGACCGAAGGAATGGTGCTTTTCCTCCGCGACCAACCGGAAACCCTCGCCGACATAAATGCCGCGCGCCGCGTGCAGGATGTCGTTGGTCCAGAGCACCATGCGCTCATAGCCCGAGGCGCGCGCGAAGCTGACCGCCTCGCGGACAAGACGCTTGCCCAGGCCCAGCCCATGCGCCCGCTTCTCGACGATCACGAGCCTGAGCTTCGCCGTCGCCTCGTCTTCCTCGACGACGAAGGCTGAGCCAACCGGCTGGCCATCCAGCTCGGCGATGAAGCAGCGCTCTCGGCCGGGCTTGAACTCGCGCAGGAATTTCGCGGCGATCTCGGCGACGAGCGCCTCGAAACTCAGGTCCCAGCCGTATTCCTCGGCATAGAGCCGTCCATGGGCGCCGATGACCCAGCCCATGTCGCCGGCCCGGTGCTCGCGGATGATGGGGATGACGCGATCGCCTAAATCTCCCGAGAGAAGCCGCTCGGTATCGGCGAGCGCATCGACGAGGCGTGCCTGTTCCGAGGGCGCCAAGCGTTGCAGGATCGCTCCCGCCTCCGCGCTCGATGCTGCGTCGAGTGGCTGGAAAGCCGCCCTGCCCTGCGCGGTCAGGCACAACCGCCAGGCCCGGCCATCGATCGCCGAGCGGCTGCGTTCGAGCCAGCCTTGTTTCACGAAGCGCTGCAGGATGCGCGAGAGATAGGCCGGGTCGAGATCAAGCGTCTTGGCCATTTCAGCCGCCTGCCAGTCGTCGCGCTGCGCTAATTCGTAGAGCACGCGCGCCTCGGCGAGTGCGAGGCCCGAACCATGCAGGCTGCCTCCGAGAGCCCCGACCCAGCGGGTATGGAAGCGGTTGAAGCGGCGGATCGCGGCGACAGCAGTCTCGGTGGTTTCCATGGCGACCTCCGCCCCAATGGCTATCTATTTAGTGGACTGAGTCAACTAAATTTCGAGACAGCGGCTCAACGCGCCGTTGACCCTCCCTTAACCGGTCTCTGGCGGAGTCGAGCTTTGAAATTCCTCGGCAACACCATGCAAGTCGATCTCCTCGCCGGTACGGGCCATCGCCCCTTCACCATCCCCCGGCCCCAGCCGACCATCCTCGTCTTCGATTCTGGTCTCGGCGGCCTTACCGTGCTCGGGCGCACCACCCAGGCCTGCCCCGGCGCCCATATCGTCTATGCCGCCGACGATGCCGGCTTTCCCTATGGCCGGTTGAGCGAAGATGAACTCGTCTCGCGCGTCCTCGCTGTGATGGAACGCCTCGTCGTACGCTTCCATCCAGATCTCGTGGTGATCGCCTGCAACACCGCCTCGACCCTGGTCCTGCCGGCACTGAGGGCCCGCTTTGCCATTCCCTTCGTCGGCACCGTGCCCGCGATCAAGCCGGCCGCGGCCGCGACTCGCAGCGGCATGATCTCGGTTCTCGCGACGCCCGGCACCGTGGCGCGGGACTACACTCGCGAACTGATCGAGACCTATGCGGCCAGCCACCGCGTCACGCTTGTCGGCGCGACACGCCTCGCCGGCCTCGCCGAGCAGGCGCTGAAGGGCGAGGCCGTCGACGATGCGGTTCTCGCTGCCGAGATCGCACCCTGCTTCGTCGAGGCTGACGGCCGCCGCACCGATGTCGTCACCCTCTCCTGCACGCATTATCCCTTGCTGCTGGAGCGGATGAAGCGGCTCGCGCCCTGGCCGGTCGAGTGGATCGATCCAGCCCCCGCGATCGCGCGCCGCGTCGCCGATCTCCTCTCGGGCGCGCGGCAGCCCGATCCCGCTTGCCACGACGCTACCGCGGTCTTCACCAACGGCTCCGGGCTAACCGGTCCCTTGCGGATAGCACTGGCCGGCTACGGTCTGGCGCAGGTCGTCATCGAGCCCATGCCATTGGCGAATTGAGGGAACTCCGGTTCTTCCCTGCGCGTTCCTGCCACGACCAACCATCGCAGAGGGATGCGGGATCATGAGAAAGCTGCTGTTGCTGTCGGCGCTTGCCGCCGGCCTAGCCTTCGCCGGCCTCGGCACGAGTACGGAGGCGCAGGCGAAACCTCATGGCTGGCACGGAGGCCATGGGCACCATGCCGTTTACCGCCACGGCCCGCGCCGGCATCATGGCTGGAATCGCGGCCATCACTACGGCTGGTACAAGCACCGCCCGCGCCATCACCATTACCACCACCACCACTATCGCCATCACCGACACTGGCGCTGATTGCGGCTTTCGGCCGGCTTGGAATTGACTCGAAGCCGGCTTTCCGTCATACGCCCTTTCGTCGCGCGGCTCCTCACGGGGCCGCGTGGCTTTTTCCGCACCCGTGATCCGCTCTTCTTCGGAAGCTGGATCTGTCGCCCCGGTGCATCGGACCCAAAAAGTGGTTTCCACTTTTCGGACAAATCTGATGCAGAGAAAATGGCAGCTTGCGAAAGCTGCCTGGGACAGGAGGGCGCGGTCCTCAACTCGCGAACCTGAGAGGACACGCGATATGTCGAAGCGCCATGAGGCGAAGTACAAGATTGACCGCCGCCTCGGTCAGAACATCTGGGGCCGTCCGAAGTCCCCGGTCAACCGTCGTGAATACGGCCCCGGCCAGCACGGCCAGCGCCGCAAGGGCAAGCCGTCCGACTTCGGCACCCAGCTGCGCGCCAAGCAGAAGCTGAAGGGCTACTACGGCTCGATCTCCGAGAAGCAGTTCCGCCGCTACTACGCCGAGGCGATCCGCCTGAAGGGCGACTCCGGCGAGAACCTGGTCGGCCTGCTCGAGCGCCGTCTCGACGCGGTGATCTACCGCGCCAAGTTCGTGCCGACCGTCTTCGCCGCTCGCCAGTTCGTCAATCACGGCCACATCACCGTGAACGGCAAGCGCGTCAACATCGCCTCCTATCAGGTCAAGCCGGGCGACGTGATCGCGGTCAAGGAGAGCTCGCGCCAGCTCGCCATCGTCATCGAGTCGGCCGCTCTCGCCGAGCGTGACGTGCCGGATTACATCGACGCCGACCACAGCAAGTCGACGGCCACCTACACCCGCACCCCGACCCTGTCGGACGTGCCCTACGCGGTGCAGATGGAGCCGAACCTGGTCATCGAGTTCTACTCGCGCTGATCGGCGGCAACGCCCTCGGCCTTTCGAGGCCGGGACGACATCAGGGGATGGCCTTCGGGCCGTCCCCTTTTTCGTTCTGGGGATGCGCGGATGTGGCGGCATGATGTGGCCGCCGACCGCGACCGGGAGAATGGCATGAGGGCTTTGAAAACGACGTTCGACGTATTGGCAAAGACCGCATTCCTGCTCGCGATGACAGCGGGATGGTCTGCAGCGCTGTCGTCAGGCACTTCGGCCGAAGTCCGCTTCGGGCGGAACGTGCGCGTCGGCGGGCACGATTTCTCACATCAGAGCTTCAACCGGAAACGTCGCGCGGAGATTTACCTTTACGACCGCACACCGTCTCAATCGGGCTGCGTCTGGCGCGCGGATGGACGCGGCGGCAAGGTGAAGACCTGTCACCTGCGCCGGATCAGATGACCACGCCCCGCCTAAGCAAGGTCCTGTAACGCAATCCTGGCGTCCTACCCTCTGTAGGCCACCAACACGGCACCGGCCGCGATGAGCGCCACGCCGAGCCAGTTGGGAAGCGCGAGGCGTTCACCAAGGAAGAGCACGCCGAACAGCGCCACCAGCACGACGCTCATCTTGTCGATCGGTGCCACCCGCGCTGCATCGCCCAGCTTCAGGGCCCGAAAGTAGCAAACCCACGATGCTCCGGTGGCGAGACCGGACAGCACGAGAAAGACGGCGGAGCGCCCCGATACGGAACCAAGGCTTTGCCAGCCGCCCGTCGCGGACAGGATGGCGGCCAGCGCCAGAAGAATGACGATGGTTCGGATGAAGGTGGCGAAGTCAGAGCCGACATTCTCGATCCCGATCTTGGCGAAGATCGCGGTGAGGGCCGCAAAGAATGCCGACAGCAAGGCCCAGAGCTGCCATGACGTGACGAGTTGCTTCATGCCCGCGGTCCTTGTCCGGTGTCCCGCCACCGGTCTCCGACAACAGGCAGGGAACTGCAAGCCACCCTTCGATGGCCTCGCGGCGAGCCCCCCGTTCGCTCAGAGATGCGAGCCGACCTCATGGCGGAAGAAGTAGCAGCCCACCCCCAGGCAGCCAATCAGGATCGACAGCGCGTAGGGCCCGAAGAGGCACATGACGAAGACGGAGCCGATGAAGGCCCGCATCGCCCAACATGACCATGTTTGCTTCATGGTTCACCTCTCTCACCGCAATCACTGACAAAGCGTAAACGGCAAGCCGTGAATCCAACCTGAATGGATATGGTAAACCACGGAAACACCATTGAATTCCGTGCGTTAGGATTTTGGTCGAAACCAGGGCAGCGCCTCCTCTCCCCATTCCTATCGGCCGCGCCCTAGCGTAATCTGACCTTCCCCGAGGGAGAGGAGATTCGCATGAAGAAGATTCTGCTGACGGCTTTTGCCGTGTGCTGCATGGCCGGCGCCGCCCAGGCTCAGAGCTGCAACCTTCAGGCTTCCGACAAGAAGCTGGCCGGCGCCGCCAAGACCAGCTTCCTGACCAAGTGCGAGAAGGACGCTGGCGCTGCCTGCGACAAGCAGGCCGCCGACAAGAAGCTGGCGGGCGCCGCCAAAACCAGCTTCACCAAGAAATGCGTCTCGGACGCCGTCGGCGGCTGAACGCCCGTCGAAATGCAGCGAGCCGCGCCCGTCATCACGGGCGCGGCTCGTGCCGTTCAGGAAATAGCGGGTCGAAAGCCGCGCTCAGTCGCGCTGGTTGTCGCGATCCTGCCAATACCGGCGTCCGCCGCGATCCCCCCGATCTTCGTCGTGCCAGCCGCCGCGCCCGCCGCGCATCTCGCGGAAACGCTCGCGCCCTTCCGCCATCGCCTCGCGCACCGAGCGGCGCAGCACGGTCTTCTGCTCGTCGCTGAGCGTGGTCCAGAGCGGGCGCACGGCGTCGGCCAGTTCCTTGGAGCGCGCGGCGCGCTCGCCCTGCCGGGTCGCAGCCGCATCGAGCCGCTCCATCAGGTCGGCATGGCGTAGGTTCTCGCGCCGCTCACGCATCGCATTCCAGCGCTCGCCACGCTCGGCGGTGCGCTGCTTGATCAGCCCCTCGACCTTGTCGAACAGCGCCGTCTGTTCCGGCTTGAGCTTGAGATCGGCCCGCACCTTCGCCAAGCGCTCGTCGAGCCGCGCCTTGGCACGCTCGGCCCGGCGCTCGCGCCACTCGTCGCGACGCTGGTCGCGGCTTTCGGTGCGCTCCTGCTTCTGGTCTCCGCCGGCGGGCGGAACCGGCTGCGGCTGCGCCAGGGCGAAGCTGCCGGCAAGCATCGCGATCGACGATGCGGCGATGAGGGCAATGGGTTTCACGGGCAGTCTCCCTTGAATCATTCCGGTCTAAGCGTCGCGCAGCGGGTCTCGAAGCCGATTGGCGATAGCGTGAACCTGATCTCCGCGGCCTGACCCGGCAATGGCCAGCGGATGAAAAGATCGTAATGTAGCGACAACGCCTCCGGCGCGATTCGGTTCGCCATCGGATTTCCTCATGCGCAATCTCATCACCGATGTCCGCGGCCTGATGGTCGGCCAGGCGCATGACGCAGCGGCGGCAACAGGTGTGACCACGGCCATCTTCGAGCGTCCGACCATCGCCTCGGTCGCCGTCCTCGGAGGCGCGCCTGGCACCCGTGACACCACTCTGCTCGACCCCGAGATGACCGTCGAGCATGTCGATGCGATCGTGCTCTCCGGCGGCTCGGCCTGGGGGCTCGGCGCGGCCGACGGCGTGATGCGCTGGCTGGCCAAGGAAGGACGCGGCTTTCCGGTCGGCACCTTGCGCGTACCGATCGTGCCGCAGGCGATCCTGTTCGACCTGATGAATGGCGGCGACAAGCCCTGGGCGCGCGGCGAGGGCGAAACGCCCTATGCGCGACTGGGCGCCGAGGCGGCAACGGCCGCCTCGGTCGAATTCGCTCTCGGGACGGCTGGTGCCGGCTTCGGCGCGACCACGGCCAATCTGAAAGGCGGCCTCGGCTCGGCGAGCGCGCGTGCGGCGACGGGGCAGATCGTCGGCGCGCTCGTCGCGGTCAATGCCGTCGGCAGCGCCACGATCGGCAATGGCCCGCATTTCTGGGCGTCGCCCTACGAGCGCGACCGGGAGTTTGGTGGCCTTGGCTGGCCTGCCGCGATCACGCCCCGCGACACGGCCCTGCGCTTCAAGGGCGGCACCGGCCAGAACACCACGATCGCCCTCGTCGCGACCGATGCCGTATTGACCAAACCGCAGGCTCGCCGCCTCGCCCTCGCCGCCCATGACGGCCTCGCCCGCGCCCTGCGCCCCGCCCATGCCCCGCTCGACGGCGATATCGTCTTCGCCGCGGCGACTGGTTACAGCGGCGCACCTTCCGATGCCTTCGCGATGACGGAACTCTGTGCCACAGCCGCCGACGTGCTGGCCCGCGCCATCGCGCGCGGCGTCCACGCAGCCACGGCCCTGCCCTTTCCCGATGCCAGGCCCTCCTGGCAGGACCGCTTCGGATCCTGAGTCCTATACCGACAACATGCCGCAACGTTAGCAAAGCAATTTACCAAGCATAAAGCCAGCCTGCGTAACCTGCCCGCTTAGGTTTCCGTCTCACGATCGGACAACCGGGGGGATCCTATGCGAGAGATCGGCTTCGGCCTGGTCTGCGGTATCGCGATGGCGGTCGCCGCGCTCCTGATTGCAGCTTGGCCCAGGCCAGGGCGGCCGGTGGCCGCCTTCTTCCCCGCCGGAACCACCTCTCTCGATATTGCCCAGGCCGTCGCAGGCGTGAGCGGCAACCTCCTGCAGATCGACTCCGTCTCCTCAGTGGCCTTCACCATGGGGGAGCGGGATGGCTTTGTCTCGGCGCTCTACGGAGCGGGCGCCTGGCTCGTGATCGATGCCGCCTTGGCCAGGCTCTGCACCGGAAGCGCTCCAGGGAGCGGCCAATGAAAGACGTCGCACACTTTCGCGAACGCTTCTCCCGCGTCCTGATCGCGATCCTGTGGGCGAATGCCGCCGTCCTCGCATTCGGGACGCCCGCGGGCTCTCCGTTCAACAGCCCCGCCCTCGTAATGGCGGGCATCGCGCTCGCCGGGTTCGGGACGATCGCCTGGCGGATCGACCGTACCGGCTGGATCACGCGTCAGGTTTCGAGCATCTTGACGATGGGCCAGGTCATGCTGCTGGTCTATGCCTATGCCGGCCATCCCTATCAGGCCGACATGCATATGTATTTCTTCGCCATGCTGGCCGTGCTCGCCGGCTGGCTGGATTGGCGCATCTTCATCCCGGCCTCCCTGGCCATCGTCGTGCACCATCTCGCCTTTAGCTTGCTGCAACCGAGCGGCGTCTTCCTCAACGGCAGCCAGATCGACCGGGTGCTGCTGCATGGCCTGATCGTGGCCGTACAATCGATCGCCTTGAGCTGGCTGGTCTGGTCGCTGCGCCAATCGCTCGAGATTTCGGAGGGTGAGCGCGACAAGGCCGACGCCGCCCGCGCCACTGCCGATGAGGCGCGACGCGATCTTGCGGAGACCACCGAACGAAGCGCGCTGGTCCGTCGCCAGGTCCTGCACGCCGTCGCCGATGACTTCGAGCGCGAGATCGCCGGCATCGCCCGCGACGTGATCGCCTCCGTGCAGTCCCTGCGCATCGCCTCGCAGCAGATGAAGAGCGGCGCGCTCGAAGTCTCCGAACGCTCCAGTGCGGCCTCGGAATCCTCACGTCAAACATCCACGAACGTCGTCGCCGTCACGCAAGGCACGACGGAACTGGCGAGTTCCTTCGCCGAGGTCGATCGCCAGGTCGCTGAAACCACGCGGGTCGTCGGGGAGACGACGCGGCAGGCCAGGGCCGTGCTCGACACCGTCGGCGAATTGTCGCGCAAGGCCGGTCAGGTCGGGGACATCACCGATGCGATCTCGACGATCGCAAAGCACACCAACCTGCTGGCGTTGAACGCCTCGATCGAGGCCGCCCGCCTCGGTCGCTCGGGCGGCGGCTTCACGATCGTCGCGCAGGAGATCAAGTCCCTCGCCAACCAGACCTGGCGCGCAACCGAGGAGATCCAGAGCCAGATCGGCGCCATCCGCGAATCCAGCTCCGATGCGATCGGCGCGATCGATGCGATGAACGCGACAGTCGGCTCGCTCAACCAGATTTCCAGCAATGTCGCGACCGTGGTCGAGCAGCAGAACGCGGCCGCCGCCGGCATCGCTCAGATCATTCGTCGAGCCGCCGACGAGACCGTCTTCGCCGCCGGCCATATCGACATCGTCAGCCGCATAGCAGCGGAAACCGACGAAGCCGCAGGCCATGTCGCCGAATCCGCCGACAAGCTGTCGCGCCAGTCAGCGCATCTCGACAGCGAGGTCGCCCAATTCCTCGGCCGCATCCGCGCCGCTTGAGTCCAGTTTCCCTGCCGGGTGCGAATGCGCTATGGCGGGGCCATGTCCACTGACGATTTCCTCGCCCGTTTCGGCTCCACCGGTACTCGCCAGCCGGATCCGGTCGCTGCCGCCCAGCAGGCGATGCGCAATCCCCTGCCCGCCCGCTTCTACAAGGAGGCCGGCGTCCTGGAGCGCGACGGACTCTTCCATGTCGCCCTAGACGGCAAGACGGCGCGAACACCGGCGCGCAAGCCTCTGGCCGTTTCCTCCCGCCCCGTCGCCGAAGCTCTCGCCGTCGAATGGCAGGGGCAGGCCGAACGGATCGACCCCGCGCAGATGCCGCTGACCCGGCTCGTCAATTCGGCGCTCGACGGCGTCGAGGATCAGCAGGAGGCCGTACGCGCCGAGATCGTCCGGTATGCCGGCTCCGATGCGCTCTGCTACCGCGCCGGCGAGCCCGAAGCGCTGGTCGAACGGCAGAATCAGGTCTGGCAGCCGATCCTCGGCGAGGTCGAAGCACTGATCGGCGCCCGCTTCCTGCTGGCGGAGGGCATCGTCTTCGCTGAGCAGCCGGCCGGCACGCTCGCCGCCGTCACCAGACAGGTCGCGAATATCCCCGCCCCCCTCGCTCTCGCCGGCGCCCATAACGTCATGACTCTGACCGGCTCGGCCATCCTGACGCTCGCGCTGGCGAACGGGCTGATCGATCCCGACGCCGCCTGGGATGCCGCCCATCTCGACGAAGACTATCAGATCGGCATCTGGGGCCAGGACGAGGAAGCGGCCGAGCGCCGGGTCATTCGCCGCCGCGAGTTCAATGCGGCCGTGCTGCTGCTCCTGAAGGGCTAGTGCCGAAGGCCGCCTTCGGAGCGCGTTCCGCATGATTGCGGTTCCGGCTTCCGCAAATGTCGTAATGGACTCGCAGCGCCCTGCCGCTTAAGCCGGCTTGGAGACGCGTTTTTCCCGCCGGGAGCCTGCCGCCATGAAGGACATCCTCGAACAGCTCGAAACCCGCCGCGA